>JAPPMA010000071.1 GCA_028819295.1 bacterium
CCATGTCATCAGCCATGCCGTCGCCCATGTCATCAGCCATGCCGTCGCCCATGTCGTCTGCCATGTCATCAGCCATGTCATCGCCCATGTCATCGCCCATGCCGTCAGCCATGCTTACGGAGAGCAATGCACCGGCCTGTTCAGTCTGGGCGATGTCGCCAGCGACGACGAAGATGCCCTGGGCGGGGACATCCACGGTGATGGTGACTTCAAAGCCACCGCCGGTGACTGTGGTGGATGTCATGGCCGCAAGATTCAAATTGCCGGAAGCCAGGGCGCAGTTCTCACTGACGTCAAGTTCTGCCGCGTCCGCATCCTCAGCAATATTGCAAGTGAGAACGTTGGCGGATGACACGCTCCAGCCTGTACCAGTCACCGTGACTTCCGCTTCTCCGGGCTCAGCAACGCTTGAGGGGCTCAATGAAATGGACGGCCCATCTTGTGCTGTGGCGGCGCTCGCGCCTACCCAGGCAACGAACGCCACCGCCATCGCGATAAACACCAACTTAGTCTTAGTCATGACATAGCTCCTTGGGCCGTGTCTAGGAGCAACCGGCCGCTACTCTTATAGGCGTCGGAACCTTAGCGCAACATTGCGCTCGTGTCATGAACCTGTGGTGTTACCGGGCACACAGCCTGCGGCTGAGGCCGAACACCATTAGACCGGCGAGGGCGATGCCCGCACCGATGATCACGAGCACCGACGAGTTCACACCGGTTGCCGGCATCTCTTCCATCATGCCGACGGTTACCTTGACTGCCGCTGCCTGGGTCTCGGCAAAGTCGCCAGCTCCGATGTAAATGCCCTCAGGAGGCACTTGGACGATGATCTCAGCGGTGAACGCACCATCCCCTAGTTCGGTCACCGTTACTCCGCTCTCTCGATGGCAGGTGGTTTGATCGACCAAGTCAGGGCATGCCAGCACGCCATATGGTGGGGTCGCAGTCCAGCCCTCACCAGTCACTATGAAGGTGTACTCGCCTGGGGACTCGACATAGGGCGGGTCAACGATGAGAGTCGGGCCGTCTTGGGCAGAGGAGAACGTAGTTGGAAGCAAGCTGGCAATTGCTGCTGCAATTGCGATGAGCATCAACTTGGGTCTTGCCACTCTCTAAATTCCTCGGCCCCAGTAGTGAGCCAAACCTAGAGCGAAAACGACCGGTGCCCCGGGCCCGAAGGCCCGGGGCACCGAGTGTTTAGTTCAGGTGATTGGTACTACAGAGTGCGCATCCGGCGGCTGAGGCCGAACACCATCACACCAGCGAGGGCGATGCCCGCACCGATGATCACCAGCAGCGACGTGTTCACGCCGGTTGCCGGCATCTCTTGCATGTCGTCCATCATGCCGACGGTAATCGCCAGGGCAGCCGACTCAGTTTGTGCATTATCGCCAGCGACGACGAGTATGCCTTGCTCGGGAACGTCCAAGGTAAGGCTTACTTCAATGCTTCCATCGGTCACTGTGGCGGGTGTCATGCTCCCGAAGTCCAGATTGCCGGTAGTCATGGTGCAGTTTGAGGCAGCGTCTACTTCGGCGGCATTGTCGCCTTCGGCCACATTGCAGGCCAAGACGCTGATGCTGGCGGAATTCCAGCCTGAGCCTGTCACGGTGAACGTGTGCTCGCCAGCCTCAGCGACACTGGATGGGTCGGCAGAAAGCGAGGGGCCCTGAGCCGAGGCGGACCCGGCAAACAAGAAACCGACCAGCGCCACTGCCAGCCCAATGAAAATCAACTTGGTCTTGGTCATAGTTGTGTCTCCTTGGACCACGCCAAATGGTCGGCCGGCCCCTACTCGGATAATTGCTGGCAGACTCTAGCCCGTTGCGGCGCTCGTGTCATCTATTCGCTGCCACATCTTCAGCACGGCGACCCTGAGGCCTTCCCGATAGGGTGCCTGAGGTGGAGTCAATTCGTAATTTCCGCCCGCTGGGAGGGCAGACTGCCGTTTACGGCCGGCGGGTGCGCTCGGGCCTGGTGTACCGGTCGGCTCACTTGGCCGAAGCCTCCGATGCCGACTTGGACACCCTGGTTGATCTGGGCATTCGCACCGTCTTCGACTTCCGCAACCAAGGCGATCTTGCCGCGGAGGGCCCCAACCGCCTGCCCGCGGGTGTGGAATTGGTGTCTCTGCCGATGGTGGATCCGGCAAACCCGTCGGGGGTCCGGACCGACTTCTCGAAGCTGAGCGCGGAGGAGCTCCAAGAGCGATTCGGCAACGGCAAGGCCTTCCAATGGATGAAGGAGGCGTCGGGCAGGTCGGTGAGCGATCCGCGGCGATCGGTGCAATTCGGCGAGTTCGTCCGGGGACTGCTGGCGCCGGGAACGGTCCCCGCACTGTTCAATTGCAGCGCGGGCAAAGACCGCACCGGCTGGGCCGCCAGCTTGTTGCTGCTGGCCTTGGGCGTGCCGGAGCAGCAGGTGGTGGACCACTACCTGGAGACCAACCAACATGCGGCTGCCAGCCGCTATGGCGACTTGATGATGCCCATCGCCACCGTACACGAGGACTACTTTGCCGAGCAGATGCGCGTGCTGGCCGACACTTGGGGCAGCTTCGACCAGTACTGGACCGACGGCTTGGGCCTAGACGCCGGGCATCGTCAGGCCCTGCGGGGGCTGCTGCTGGACTAGGGGGTTTTGAGTTCGCCGATGTTGTGGACGGGGGCGAGGGTGTCCTGGAGGTAGTCGGGGCCTTCAAGAGTGTCCACGAACCAGCCGGTGGGGCACATGGTGAGGATCTCCACCAGGCTGAATCCCCCACCGGCCATCTGGGACTCGTAGGCCCGGGTGATGTAGCGCTTGGTGCGGGCCACGTTGCCGGCGTTGTTCACCGCGCACCGGGCGACATAGGCCGCGCCGTCCAGGGTGGCGATCAAATCGGA
Source organism: bacterium (assembly GCA_028819295.1). Classification (GTDB taxonomy): domain Bacteria; phylum Actinomycetota; class Acidimicrobiia; order Acidimicrobiales; family Bin134; genus Poriferisocius. The sequence goes on from JAPPMA010000071.1 coordinate 2,886, forward strand.
CAGCAGAATGGGGTGGCCGTGCTGATGGGGGTCGCGCCCCTCGATTGAGGTTTTGGTGCGCTGGCCCAGGGTGGTGGTTGTGGTCATCTGGCCCCCGGTCTCGCCGAACACGCCGTTGTTCAGCAGCAGGCAGGTGATGTTCTCGCCCCGGGCCGCGGCGTGCAGCACCTCTTGGAGGCCCTCGTTGACCATGTCGCCGTCGCCTTGGACAGTCATCACGAATCCGTCGGGCAGCATCCGCTTGATGCCGGTGGCCACCGACGGGGCCCGTCCGTGAAGGGCTTGCACCACCTCCACATCGAGGTTGGGGGCGAAGGCGGTGTAGCAGCCGATGCCGAACACCGCGATAGCGCGATCGGCCAGCGCCAACTCCTCAATGGCCTCCACCGCGGCCCGGATGGCGATGGGCTCACCACAGCCGGGGCAGAGGTGGTGGTTGGCCTGGGTGATGAGCGAGGGGGCGAAGTCGTCCACCAACGCGGCGGGCTCGGCAGGCGGCTTGTCGGTGGAGATGTAGATCTGGTCGGCGCTCATGGCATTGCTTTCAATATCCGCTTGGAGATGTCGGGCACGGTGATGTCGGGGCCGATCCCGAAACCGGAGTGATCCCAACTCGGGCCCCCGATGAACTCCACCGGCACCGCTCCCAGCGTAGCCAGGCGCACATCGTCGACCATCTGTCCCATGTTCTGCTCGTACACGGCCACCCTGGCCGAACCGGACACCGCTTCTTGCACCTTCTCGGATGGAAACGGCCACAGCGTGATCGGACGGACGTAGCCCACCCGGTGTCCGGCATCTCGCAGCCGCAGACAGGCGTAGCGCACGAACTTGCCCACCGAGCCGTAGGCGGCCACCACCAGATCGGCGTCATCGCAGAAGCCGATATCAACCAGCGGCTCGACTCCGGCAGACATCTCTTGGATGTGGGCCGCGCACGCCGCGTAGTGGGCCCCCATGTCGAACCCCTCCTCTCCTTCAACGCCGCTGCCCAACGGGGAGATGACCTTGGCCGACCCCGAGCCCCCCGAAGACCCGTTCAGGGCCCAGTCGGGCACCTCTGGGGCAGGTCCGCTGATGGAGGGCGCCGACACCGCCTGGTAGGTGTGGGCCAAGTAGTAGTCGCCCAGCACCATCACCGGCGTCCGCCACTGATTGGCCAATTCGAACGCCAGCCGGGTCAGCTCCACCGCCTCGGGAACATCCATGGGCGCCAACACGATGTGGCGGTAATCGCCGTGGCCGCCGCCGCGGGTGGCTTGGAAGTAGTCGCCCTGGCCTCGGGCCATGTTGAACACCACCAGGGGAAGGCGGGCGTTGGTGATCTCCGACAGCGACTCCTGCATAAGCGACAGTCCCTGGCCGGTGGATCCGGTGGCGGCCAAGTGGCCGGTGGTGGCCGCCCCCCAGGCCATGCCCACCGCCTCCAACTCGCTCTCGGCGTTCATGCACACGCCGTCCACCTCGGGCAGCAGGGCGGCCATGTGCTCCAGCAGCTCGGTGAACGGGGTCATGGGGTACCCCGCGAAGAACCGGCAGCCGGCGGCCAGCGCGGCCCGGGCCACAGCCTCTGAGCCCTCTAGCAGCGCCCGGTCGCTCATTGCCGGGCCGCCTCGCCAGTGGGCAGCTCAAGGGGGGTGTCGTACTTGTACACCTGGAACACGAAGTCGGGACAGATCTGGGCACACGCTTGGCAGCCCGTGCAGCCCGCCAGCAGCCGGGGGTACCGGTAGCCCTTGGTGTTGACTTCGTGGACGGTCATCTCCAGCACCCGGGGCGGGCAGGCGTCGATGCACAGATCGCAGCCCTTGCAGGCCTCGACGTCGATCACCACCGTGCCCCGGACGGTCACTGTGCCTCCCTGGGTGCTCGGACTCACGCCGCCATCTCCCAGCCGGCGGCCAGCGCGCCCTCGTTGGCCTCGATGAGCTGGCTGCGGTAGGGCGGCACCGATCGGCGCATGCCCTCAACCAAGCCGGGCAAGCTCACCAGCCCGGACATCCGCCCGTACACCCCGGACATCACCATGGCCGCCAGCAGCGGGTTGCCCAGATCGGTGGCCACGCCGGTGGCGGGAACCTCCACAACCTGGTAGCGGTTGGCGTCCAGCTCGTCCTCGAACACCGAGGTGTTGACCAGCACCAAACCGTTGTCGCGGATGCGCTCCCTCAGCGGCGTCCAGTACTGGTGGTGCATCAAGATGGCCGACCAGGTGGTCGAGAGCACCGGGGGCGCCTCAATGGGCTGGTCGCTGACCACCACCGTGCTGTCGGTGTTGCCGCCCCGCATCACGCCGCCGTAGCTGCCGAACACCAGCACCTCTTTGCCGTCGGCGGTCGCTCCCTGGGCAATGACCTGGGCGGCCAGCTGCACCCCCTGGCCGCCGATCCCGGTGAGCATCAGCTCCCGCTCCCCGCTGGAAGATTCGCTCATGCGGGCCTAGTGGCGTAGATCCGCTGACGGTTCATCCCGCCAAACTAGCCCGGTTGGCGGGTGCGGCCCCTCAGCGGGCCGGGCGGACCCTCAGCATCACCGTGGCCATCAGGCGGTCGCCCTTGCCCAGATCTCTGAAGCCAGGGGCCGGTGGATGTCGGGAAGCCCCACGATGAATCAGGTGCGTTCACGGCGCCCTGTTTCCCAAGGCGTTCTGGCTTTAGACGGTGACGCCCTCTAGCACCGTGCCCTTGAAGAAGTGGGGGCGGGCCTCGGAGAAGAAGCGGTGGGCGTTGTCGAAGGTGAAGGCCCGGAACTGGTCTTCGTTCAGCCAGCCGTGCTCCACCTGCTCCCACACTTCGGGCAGCACCTCCGACATGTCGGGCACGTCCCAGTGGCCCACGTCGGAGGAGAAGATGGCGTTGAGGGTGGCCCTTTCGGGAAGGGCGCCGTCGAAGGCCAGCCGCACGAGGGGGTCGTCGGCCTCGCAGCCGAACCAGTAGGACCGGTCGATCTGCTCGATAATGTCCTCGGGGCATGTGATGCCGGCGGCCTCGAAGTCGTTGACAACCTCGTCGGTGCTGGCGCCCTTCTGCATCATTCTCCCGAAACCGTCGGACAGGTCGATGGGGTCGCTGGCCTCGGCCAGCAGGGAATCGAAGTACTCGGGTTCGAATAAGGCCGGATCGTAGGCCTTGAGGCCCTCGGGGCCGCGCTTCTCCCAGTGGCTGAGGAGGTCGCACACCATCTGGGCGCCCCAGGTGACGCCTCCCTCGAGGAAGCCGAGACGCAGGTCGGGGAAGCGGTGGGTGACCCCGCCGAAGAAGATAGACTTCGCCGTGGCCTCGCTGGCCGAGCCGAAGTTGCCCATGTGGTTGTAGGTGAAGTTGGAGATGGAACGGCGGCCGTGCCAGCCCATCGACCCAGAGTGGAGGCTGGCCGGGGTTTGCAGGTCGACCAGCCGCTGCCACAAGGGGTCGTAGTCGTAGGCCGAGTCCAGGCCCAGCGAGTCGATCCAGGTGGCCATCTCGCCTCCGGCCGGCACTTGCCGGGGCACGAATCCCCCGATCATCACCGCCTTGAAGCCCAGTTCGGCGACCGCGAAGTCGAGCTGCTCGACGGCCTCTTCGGGGGTGTGGGTGGGAACGGCGGCCACCGGGGTCAACCGGTCTTGAAGGCCCTGGTAGCTGTCGGCCAGGTAGCGGTTGAGGGCTCGGCAGAGCTTGTTGCGCACCTCGTCGTCCTCATAGGCGGGAAAATTGAGGCCGATGCTGGGATAGCACACCGCGAAGTCCATTCCCAGCTCTTCGATCCGGTCGTGGAACATAGCGGGTGACACTGCGGTGGCGAAGTCGCGGGTGTTGGCCAGCGGCAGTGCCCACCAGGGTCCCCGGAAAGAGCGCCGGGCCAGCCGATCATCGGGCGACAGACCGCTCCAATTGGGCTCGCCGGTGAACGAGCAATTGGCCATCTGGGCGTAGAGCCCGCCTTCCAGCCCTTCTTCGAGGCAGTACTGGTGCAGGGCCGGATAGTGCTCGAACACGTGCCCATCGGCGTCGATGACGGGATGGCCGAGGTCGGCTCGGATGTCGGCGGCGGATCGCTGGCTGCTCATGGGGCAGACGCTAGCCACTACCGTTGGTGGTTGTCTCAGTGAGACGAGATTGAAGAGGTTCAGAAGATGAGCACCGTTACCCCCGTTCGCCCCTGCATCTCGGCCGATTCGCACGTGACCGAGCCCGACAACACCTACATCGACTACATCGACCCCAAGTTCCGGGATCGGGCGCCGCGGGTGGACTGGGCCGATGACATGGGCGTGTTCATGTCGATCGACAACGGGCGCAACCGCATGCCCTTCGGCATGATCGCCGCGGCGGGCAAGAGCTGGCACGAGATCAGCCTCTCCAGCGCCACCCGCTGGGAGGAGCTGCACCCCGGCGGCTACGACCCGGTGGCCCGGCTGGAAGAGCAAGACCGCGATGGGGTGGTGGCCGAGGTGATCTACCCGTCGGTGGGCATGACCATCTGCAACCATCCCGACGGCGACTACAAGAAGGCCTGCTTCGACGCCTACAACCGCTGGATCGCCGAGTTCAACTCCCACTCACCGGAGCGGCTCATCGGGTTGGGCCAGACCGCGATTCGCTCCGTGGACGAGGCCATCGCCGACTTGGAGGCCATGCGGGACTTGGGGCTCAAGGGGGTCATGCTCCCCGGCTATGCGGCCTCGGGGCTGGACTACGACGCCCCCGACTTTGACGCCTTCTGGGAGGCGTCGGTGTCGATGGGGATGCCGCTGTCGTTCCACATCCTCACCTCGGGCAACGACCACCCCATGGCCGCCCACTTCCGGGGGCCGAAGATCAACTCGTTTCTGGGGATTATCCGGGGCAACCAGGACATCATCGGCACGATGATCTTCGGCGGCGTGTTCGAGCGCCATCCCGGCCTGCGGGTGGTGTGCGTGGAGGCCGACGCCGGCTGGGCGCCCCACTGGATGTACCGGGCCGACCACGCCTACAACCGGCATCGCAACTGGCTTGAGAGCGCCGAGCTGTCCAAGAAGCCCAGCGACTACTTCCGGGAGAACGTGTACCTCACCTTCCAAGACGACTGGGTGGCGTTCAATCTGCTCGACCTGATGAACGTTAACCGGGTGATGTGGGCCAACGACCACCCCCACTCCGACGCCACCTGGCCGTGGTCGCAAGAAATGCTCACCGAGCAGACCACCCACCTGACCGACCACCAGATCGACCGCGTTCTCCGCGACAACTGCGCCGAGCTGTACGGATTGACTGTTTAGAGGCGTGGGATGACGGGTCTCTGCGCGTCACACGGGTGGTAACTTGGATCGGACATTTGGTGCTAGGGAAGGGGCGGGTGCTCGCTGGGGGAACCTCGCCCGCCACTTCAAGTTGATGCTGCCTCTGCTGCTCGGCAATCATAGGAATACATTTTCGACAATTATGGGATTTTTAGGTCGGCAGATATAGGATTTACCTGTGGCAGACTCAAGGGCCAGCGCGGAGGACCTGTACCCCAGAGCTGTGGAACGGCTGGTAGCCGAGGAGCTGTTGCCGACATTTCCCGCGCTCATGGTGGTTGGCCCTCGGGGCTGCGGCAAGTCCACGTCGATGGGCCGGTTCGCCGATGCCACCCTGGACCTGTCCGAACCTGGAGATCGACTGGCAGCCACAGAAGACCCTGATGGGGCACTGGCAATAACAGACGGCACGCTGTTGGTGGACGAATGGCAGGAAGCCCCCGAAATCCTCGGCGCGGTCAAACGAGCTGTGGATTCCGACCGTTCCCGCCGTCCGGGGCGGTTTATCGTCACCGGCTCCGTTCGGGCGGCCCAGCAGGCGGCCACGTGGCCGGGCACGGGGCGCCTCATCCGAGTCCGGATGCACGGTCTGACCCGAGCGGAGATGGAGCGGATCGAGCGCTACAACCCCATCGACGTTCTGTTCAATCTCGGTCAGGTTCAGTTTGGGCGATCGGAGTGGAGTCGCAGCGACTACCTCGAGGCAATTGTGGGTGGGCGGTTCCCGGTGGCGGTGGAACTGAGCGGGAGGAATCGTCGCCGGTGGTATCGCGCCTATGTCGAACAGCTCATCGACCGGGATTCGCAGCAAGTCTCCGCTCGCCTGCCGCGTGCGGGAAAGATGCGCTCGGTGTTGGAGTCGCGCGCCGCGAGAACGGGCCTGGAACTCAATAAGCAGGCCACAGCCCGTGATGCTGGCGTTGACTTCAAGACCGCGGATGGCTATCTCGGCTTGCTTGAAGACCTCAGCGTCATCAGCCGCATCCCGGCATGGCACACGAAGCGGCTCCAGCGGCTGACCCGCACACCCAAGGCGTTCTTGGCTGATCCCGGGATGGCTGCCCACCTCCTCAACGTTGACGCGGCTTCCCTGGGTAGAGATCCGAGTCTGGTTGGACAGATGTTCGAGACCTTCGCGGCAACAGAGTTGCTGGCTCACATCGAAACCGCACAAGAAGAGACCCAGATGTTTCACCTACGAGACCGCGACGGCAAGGAGGTGGACATCGTACTGGAGAGCCACGGCAGAATCGTGGGGATCGAAGTCAAGTCTTCAAGCATCGTCAGCCGCGATGACGCCAGAGCGCTTCTGTGGCTGAGAGATCGACTGGGGGATAATTTTGCCGGCGGCGCCATCCTGAGCAGCGCTTCGGTGCCCTTCCAAATCGATGACCGAGTATGGGCGCTGCCCCTCAGCGCGTTGTGGAATCCCCCGAGCTAAAGCGAATGGCCTGCCAGACTCGTTCGGGGGTGCAGGGCATGTCGATGTGGGTGACGCCGAGGTGGGAGAGGGCGTCGATGACGGCGTTATAGAGCACGGCCAGGTCGATCCCGATCTCGTCCAGCCGCTCGTACAGCAGCTTGGGGAGCAGGGCGGTGGCCCGGTCGAGGGTGTTGCGGGCGGGCAGCCCCCACCACGCCGAGCGCATCAGACCCGCGGCCCGGCGCTGCTCCACGGTCAAATCGATGGACTTCCTGGCTCCGTGTTCAACGACCTTGAACTTGTCCACCAGCCCGGGACCGCCCACGGTGGCCATGATGTCGTGAACTTCGGGCAGAAACTCGATGATGTGGCCGTCGGAGTCGATGATCGGGTGGTCGATGGCATCGCGGATGCGCCGCACCTCGGCGCTGGGCTCAAAGCTCATGGGGGACAGACTAGGACTCCGGCCCTAGACGAGGCGGGGCGTACACTTCGGCGGTATGCGAGGCGTCATCAGCTTCGGGGGCTACGTGCCGTACCGGCGCTTGGACCGCTCGGCCATTGCCGCGGTCATGGGCCGCGGCGGGGGGCGGGGCACCCGATCGGTGGCGTCGTACGACGAGGACACCACCACCATGGGGGCGGAAGCGGCCCGACTGGCGCTGCGCCCGGTTGATGGCGAGCCCCGGGCGCTGTGGTTCGCCACCGCCGACCCCGCCTATCTGGAGAAGACCAACGCCACCGCCATCCACGCCGCCCTGCGGTTGGATGCCTCGGCGGGTGCGCTGGACTTCGGGGGCGCGGTGCGCTCGGGCATCGGGGCTCTGCGAACCGCCTTGGGTGCGATTGGACCGACGTTGGTGGTGACCGCCGACATGAGAGGCGGTCTGCCCACCGGCGCTGATGAGGCCAACGGCGGCGACGGCGCCGCCGCATTCTTGATCGGCACCGAGGACGACGGACCGGTGGTGGCCGAGTTGCTGGGGTCGGCATCGGCCACCGAGGAGTTCGTGGACCGCTGGCGCCAGCCGGGCTCGCCCAGCACCGGCCAATGGGAGGAGCGGTTCGGCGAGACCCGCTACGGCCCGTTGGCTGACCAAGCCTGGAAGGAGGCGCTGAGCGCAGCGGGCATCGGCGCCGACGATGTGGATGTGGCGGTGGTCACCGGGTCTCACGGCCGAGCGGTCAAGCGGGTGGCGGGCCGGCTCGGCGTGGCTCGGGTGGCCGACGACTTGGCCGCGGCTGTGGGCAACACCGGCACCGCCCATCCGGGATTGGTGCTGGCCAACGAACTGGAGCAGGCCGAACCCGGCCAGACCATCGCGGTGGTGATGCTGGCCGACGGGGCGGAGGTGCTAATTCTGCGGGCCACTGAGGCTTTGGCCGCTTACGCGTCGGCCCTTCCTGTGGCCGATCAGATCTCTGCGGGCGCAGAGGTGAGCTACGCCACCTTCTTGCAGTGGCGGGACATGATCCGGGCGCAGCCCCCGAATCGGCCCGAGCCCACCCGTCCGTCGTCGTCGGCCGCGGCCCGAGCCCAAGACTGGAAGTACGGATTCGTGGGCAGCCGGGGGACAGAGAGCGGGACGCTGCACCTGCCGCCGGCCCGGGTGTCCATCCGCCCCGAGGACGAGCTCGACGCCATGGACCCCGCACCCATGGCCGACGTCGGAGCCACCGTGGTGACCTTCACCATCGACCGGCTGGTGTATTCGGTGAGCCCGCCGGTGGTGTTCGCGGTGGTGGACTTCGACGGGGGCGGGCGACTCCCAGTGGAGCTGACCGACGTGGACCCCGATGCGGTCCGCATCGGACAGCGGGTGGAGATGACTTTCCGGCGGCTGTACGAGGCTGAGGGCATCTACAACTATTTCTGGAAGGCGCGCCCGACGCGGTCTTCATCGGGGGACTAGGAGGCGATCGATGGCCAGTCATGGCATCAAAGACCAGGTGGCGATTATCGGAATGGGGTGTACCCAGTTCCGTGAGCACTGGGACAAAGGCACCGATGATCTGCTGATTGACGCTGCCACCGCGGCGTTCGACTCCGCCGGCGTGGCCAAAAACGACGTGGATGCTTTCTGGCTGGGCACCGCTTCCAGTGGCATGAGCGGGCTGACGCTGAGCCAGCCCCTGAAACTGGAGGGCAAGCCGGTGACCCGGGTGGAGAACTTCTGCGCCACCGGATCAGAGGCGCTGCGCCAAGCCTCCTACGCGGTGGCCAGCGGGGCCTACGACATGGCCATGGCCATCGGGGTGGAAAAGATCAAGGACTCCGGCTACCAGGGGCTGAACGCCGCCCCCGCCTCCCACGACGGCACCAAGCGGAACCTCACCGCCGCGGCCATGTACAGCCTGGTGCTGCCTGCGTACGCCGCCCGCTACGGGGTGGACGAGGACGAGTTGCGCATGGTGGTGGCCAAGATTGCCGAGAAGAACCACCGCAACGGGGCGCTCAACCCGCTGGCCCAGTTCCGCCGGGAGATGCCGGCCGAGAAGATCTGCGAGATGGCCTCGGTGGCCGGGCGGTTATCGGTGTTCGACTGCTCCGGCGTGGCCGACGGTTCGGCCGCCGCCATCGTGGTGCGGGCGGCCGATGCCCACAAGTACTGCGAGGATCCGCTGTACATCAAGGCGCTGTCGTTCGTGTCGGGCACCGGCGGCGGGCTCATCGACCCAGATTACGACTACACCACGTTCCCGGAGTGCGAGATGGCCGGAGCCGACGCCTACCGCCAGGCGGGCATCGACGACCCCCGCTCGGCGCTGGCCATGGCCGAGGTCCACGACTGCTTCACCCCCACCGAGATGGTGCTCATGGAAGACCTGGGTTTCTGCGAGCGGGGCACGGCCTGGAAAGAGGTGCTGGCCGGGACTTTTGAGCGCAACGGCGACATGCCCATCAACACCGACGGCGGCCTCAAAGCGTTCGGCCACCCCGTGGGCGCCTCCGGCCTGCGCATGCACTACGAGTGCTGGCTCCAACTCCGGGGCCAAGCCGGCGACGACCGCCAGATCGACCTGTCCAACCGCAACCTCGGCCTCGTCCACAACCTCGGCGGCTACCCCGGCGAAATGGTCTCCTTCGTCTCCGTCCTCGGCCCTGAGCTGGGCTAGCCCCCTTCCAGGGCCTGTGAGCTCTCAGCCTCGGCATAACTCTCTGGCGGGCGGCCCCGACCGAAACCGCGAGCTGGTCAAGCCCGCCGCCGACCCCGGCGTCAAGAGATGCCGGCCGCCACCATTCGAGCCCTGTCGGCCATGTCGGCCAGCGAACTCGCCAGATGTTGCGAATGAATCGTCAAACCTTGGACGTCGGCGGTCACGGCCCGGCCCACCACCAGGATGGAGGCCCCGGCGGCGATGGCGGCCTCGGGGGTGGCCACACTGGCCTGATCGTCGTGACTCGAGCCGGGGAGCCGGATGCCGGGCACCACGCGCTTCAACTCCGGTGCGACCTCTTTGACCACTCCGATATCGGCCGCCGAGCAGATCACGCCGCCGCAGCCGGCATCACGGGCCTGCGCTGCCCGTGCTTCGAGCACGGCCCGGGATCGGTCGGCATCGCTGGTCAAAATGGTCACTCCCAGCACTTGGGCGGCCCCGTCGCTGCCCTCGGCCAGGCCCTCCACTCCGGCCCGCAGCATGTCGGCCCCGCCGACGGTGTGGACGGTGAGCCAGCGGACCCCGGTTCGGCCCAACTTGGCCGCGGCCCGGCCCACCGTGGTGGGGATGTCGTGCAGCTTGAGGTCGGCGAACACCTCATAGCCCCGATCGGCCATGGCGGGGATCGCGGCGGGGCCAGCGGTGGCGAACAGCTCGAGCCCGACTTTGGCCACCCCCATCCAGGGGTGGACGGCATCGGCCATCAAACAGGCCAGACTCAGATCGTCCACGTCTAGGGCGATAGCCAGGCGGGGGTCGCTCGTCGCCTCACTCATGGGCTGCTCCAATCAACTCGTCCAGTCGACCTACGCCGCGGGAGGCGCACCAGCGGGCCAGTTCTCGCAGCACGTTGGCCGGGGCCCGGGGGTCGGCAAACGTGGCGGTGCCCACCTGCACGGCGCTGGCCCCGGCCATCATCATCTCCACCGCATCGGCACCCGAGGCGATCCCGCCCACCCCGATGATGGGCACCTCGGGCATGGCCGCATGCACGTCGAACACCGATCTCACCGCCACCGGGCCCATGGCCCGGCCTGACACCCCTCCCCCGCCGGCGCCCAGCACGGGCTTGCGGGACTCGGTGTCGATGACCATGCCCAGCAGGGTGTTGATGAGGGTCAGGGCCGCGGCCCCGCCCTCCACTGCGGCGGCGGCGATGTCCACCAGATGGCCGGTGGCGCTCAGCTTGGCCCATCGGGGAAGGCCGCAGTTCGCGGTGGCGGCCAGCGCGGCCTGGGTCATGGCCGCGGAGTGGGAGAACATGCGGCCCCGGTCCTCCAGATTGGGGCAGGAGACGTTGACCTCCACGGCCACCACGGCCTCCATTGCACTGCGGTCGGCGGATGCCAGCAGGTCAGACGCAGTGGCGAAGTCGTCCAGGGAGCGCCCCCAGATCGACACCACCACCCGAGCGCCCGACGCGGCCAGCACCGGTAGCTCCTCGGCCAGCCATCGGGGCAGGCCCGGGCCCTGCAAGCCCACGCTGTTGATCATTCCCGCGGGCACCGGGTGGACCCGGGGCGGGGGGTTGCCGGGCCATTCGTAGGGGGCCAGCGACTTGACCACCACCGCGCCCAGTTTTGAATAGTCCAGATAGCGGGCCAGTTCGGTGCTGTGGCCCACCGTCCCCGAAGCGGTCATCACCGGGTTGGACAACCGTACTGGCCCAATGGCGGTTTCCAGCTCTGCTTTCAGACCACCGCGCCTGCTCATAGCTCCAAAGCCAGTTGGTCGCTGGTAACGCCTCGGTGATACTCCTGAAGCGACCGCACTCGCAGCGGGTGGCGGGACCAGTCGGCCATGCCGTCGGCCGCGGCCAAACCGGCTGAGGCCGTGGTCAACAGCGTCACCCGGTTGCGGCTGGCCGCCCGGCGGATGTGGTCGCCATCGGCCCGAGAGCCCCGACCCCTCGGCGTGTTGACCACCAACTGCACCCGGCCGGAGTCGATCAGCTCCACCACATCGGCGCCTCCCTCGCCCACTTTGGCCACCACCTCCGACACCGGGACACCAGCCTCGGACAGAGCGGCGGCGGTGCCGGAGGTGGCGGCAATGGTCAACCCCAACCCGGTGAACACCCGGGCCATCTCCACCCCGTCGGCCTTGTCCCGGTCGGCCAGCGACATCAGCACCGTGCCGTGGGCGGGCAGCGGCGCCCCCGCGGCGATCTGGCTCTTGGCGAAGGCCAGGCCAGGACGCAGGTCGATGCCCATCACCTCGCCGGTGGACTTCATCTCCGGGCCCAAGATGGCGTCGGCCTCGGGAAACTTGTTGAACGGCAGCACCGCCTCCTTCACCGAGACATGGTCGCCGCTGGACCGGCGACCCAGCAGCCCCTCTTGGCGCAAATCGTCCAGACTGGCGCCCATCATGACCCTGGTGGCCACCTTCACCAGGGGAACACCAGTGGCCTTGGCCACAAACGGCACCGTGCGCGACGCCCGAGGGTTGGCCTCCAGCACGAACACCTGATCGGCCGCGCCGATGCCGAACTGCTTGACCGCGAACTGCACATTTATGAGCCCCACCACGTTGAGCGCATGGGCGATGTCCTTCACGTAGCGCTCCAGCAGAGCCACGGTGGCCTCGGAGAGATGAACCGGCGGCAGCATGCAGGCGCTGTCGCCAGAGTGGACCCCAGCCTCCTCCACATGCTCCATCACCCCGCCTATGACCACCTCGCCGGCCATGTCGCGGATGGCGTCCACGTCCACCTCGGTGGCGTCTTCCAAGAAGCGGTCGATCAGCACCGGCCGCTCGGCGGAGAGCCCGCCCTCGCGGCCCAGAGACCCCGAGGCGGCCATCTCGCCCATGGCGTCTCGCAGGTCGTCGTCGGTGTAGACGATGACCATGGCCCGGCCTCCCAACACGTATGAGGGGCGCACCAGCACCGGGTAGCCGATCCGGTCGGCCACGGCCAGGGCATCCTCGACGGTGGCCGCGATACCCCCGGCGGGCTGGGGGATGTCGAGGCGGGCGCACAGGGCATTCCAGCGCTCCCGGTCCTCGGCCAGGTCGATGCTCTCGGGGCTGGTGCCCACCACCAGGCCATCGGGCAGCGCGCCGGCCAGCTTGAGCGGCGTCTGCCCGCCGAGCGACACCACCACCCCGGCGATGCCGGAGCCGCCCGCGGCCTGCGATGAGCGCACCTCGGCGTCGATCACGTTGAGCACGTCCTCCTCGGTGAGAGGCTCGAAGTACAGCCGGTCGCTGGTGTCGTAGTCGGTGGACACCGTCTCGGGGTTGCAGTTGACCATGATGGTCTCATAGCCCGCCTCCGACAGAGCGAAGGCGGCATGGACGCAGCAGTAGTCGAACTCCACGCCCTGGCCGATCCGGTTCGGCCCCGACCCCAGGATGATCACCTTGGCCTGATCGGAGGGGGCCACCTCGCCCACATCCTCGTAGGTGGAGTAGTGGTAAGGGGTCTCGGCCTCGAACTCGGCCGAGCAGGTGTCCACCGTCTTGAAGGTGGCCTCCACGCCCGCGGCGAGGCGGGCGGCCCGCACCTGGGCGGCCGGCACCCCCCAGAGGTAGCCGAGCTGGGCGTCGGAGAATCCGAACTGCTTGGCCCGCTTCCACGCCCGAGGGGTCATGGCGTCGAAGCCGCACTCTTCCAGCGCAGCCCGCTCCTCGGTGATCTGGAGGACTTGGTCGCAGAACCACGGGTCCACCTTGGTGGCCTCAAAGAGCTGGGCCACGGTGAAGCCCCGGCGCAGTAGCGCCTCGATCTGGAATATCCGCTCGGGGGTGGGCACCGCGGCCGCGGCCAGCAGCTCCTCGTCGCTGAGGGTGTCGTAGGCGGCCTCGCCCGGATCGGCGTTGAGACCGTGGCGGCCGAGCTCCAACGAGCGCAGCCCCTTTTGGAGCGACTCGGTGAAGGTGCGGGCGATGGCCATGGCCTCCCCCACCGACTGCATCTGGGTGTTGAGCACCCCCGACACCCCGGGGAACTTCTCGAACGCCCACCGGGGCACTTTGGTGACCACGTAGTCGATGACCGGCTCGAAGCAGGCCGGCGTCTTCTCGGTGATGTCGTTGGGGATATCGTCGAGGGTGTAGCCCACGGCCAAGCGGGCCGCGATCTTGGCGATGGGGAAACCGGTGGCCTTGGAGGCCAGCGCCGAGGAGCGCGACACCCTCGGGTTCATCTCGATGATCACGAAATCGCCGTTGTCGGGGTTCACCGCGAACTGGATGTTGGAGCCGCCGGTTTCCACCCCCACCCGGCGGATGCAGGCGAAGGCGGCGTCTCGCAGCGCCTGGTACTCCACATCCGACAGGGTCTGGGCCGGGGCCACGGTGATGGAGTCGCCGGTGTGGACCCCCATGGGATCGAGGTTCTCGATGGTACACACCACCACGCAGTTGTCGGCCCGGTCGCGCATCACCTCGAGCTCGTACTCCTTCCAACCGGCGATCGACTGCTCGATGAGGATCTCGCTGATGGGGCTGGCGGCCAGGCCGCGGGCGCACATCTCCCGCCCCTGCTCAGGGGTGTGGGCGATGCCGGTGCCGGTGCCGCCCAGGATGTATGCAGGCCGGATGATCACCGGCAAGCCGATGCGCTCCATTACCCCTAGCGCCTCGTCCAGGGTGTGGGCGGTGGCCGACGGGGGCACGGGCAAACCGATGTCGATCATGGCCTGGCGGAACTTGGCCCGATCCTCAGCGGTGGAGATGGCGCTTTGGTTGGCGCCGATCACCTCCACCCCGTACTTGTCCACCACCCCGGCCTCGATCAGCTCCATGGCCAGGTTCAGCGCGGTCTGGCCGCCCAGGGTGGGCAGCAGCACGTCGGGCCGCTCCCGCTGGATGATGCCGGTGAGCACTTCGAGGCTGAGGGGTTCGATGTAGGTGGCGTCGGCGAACTCGGGGTCGGTCATGATGGTGGCCGGATTGGAGTTGGCCAGCACCACCCGATAGCCCTCGTCGCGCAGCACCCGGCAGGCCTGGGTGCCGGAGTAGTCGAACTCGCAGGCCTGGCCGATCACGATGGGGCCCGACCCGATGAGCAGGATCGACTCGATGTCGGTCCGCTTAGGCATGAGAGCCATCCATCAGCTCGTCGAAGAGTTGGAACAGATAGCGGGAGTCGTGGGGGCCGGGGCCGGCCTCGGGGTGGTACTGGACGCTGAAAGCGGGCAGGCCGCGGCAGCGCAGTCCCTCCACGGTGTGGTCGTTGAGGTTGACGTGGGTGATGTCGGCATCGGGAATGGAGCTGTCGGCCACGCAGAAGTTGTGGTTCTGGCTGGTGATCTCCACCGCACCGGTGGCCAGGTTTCGCACCGGGTGGTTGCCACCGTGGTGGCCGAAGGGCAGCTTGAAGGTCTCCCCGCCCAACGCCGAGGCCAGGAGCTGATGGCCCAGGCAGATGCCGAAGATCGGAACCTCGCCCAACAGGCCCGAGATGATGTCGACCGCCCCCGCCACGGCGGTGGGGTCGCCGGGGCCGTTCGACAGGAACACCCCGTTGGGGCGGCGGGCCAAGATGTCGGCAGCCGAAGTGCCTGCCGGCACCACCTCAACGTGGGCGATGGCCCGCAGATGGCGGACGATGGTGGCTTTTAGCCCGTAGTCGAGGGCCACCACCCGATGGGGAGGACGTCCGTCGTCCCGAGAGGAGGAGAAGTGCTCGGACTCGGGGCGGGTCACCGTGGCCACCAGGTCGACCCCGTCGGTGCCGGGCTCGGCTTGTGCCGCGGCCCGCAGTTCGGACTCGGCCGCAGTGCCGAAGGCGCCGGGCATGGCCCCGGCGTCGCGGATATGGGTGGTGAGCCGCCGGGTGTCAACCCCGGCGAGGCCGGCGATGCCCTGGTTGACCAGGAATGCCTCCAAGTCGCCGGTGGCCCGCCAGTTGGAGCGGCGGCGGGCCATGTCCCGCACGATCACCCCCCGGCAGAACGGGCGGCGGCTCTCGTGATCGGCGGGAGCAACGCCGTAGTTGCCGATGTGGGGGTAGGTGAAGGTGATGATCTGTCCGGCGTAGGACGGATCGGTGATCACCTCCTGATAGCCGGTGAGCACGGTGTTGAACACCACCTCGCCGGAGGTGATGCCACCGGCCGGCTCGGCGCCGATGGCCTCGCCCTCGAACACTTCGCCGTCCGACAGGACGAGCGCCGCGGGGCGGATCATGGGTTCATCCCCGACGCAATCGAGGCGAAGCCCGGCCATTGGATCATGGCCGCATCTCCTGGTCTACCAGCACCGCCTGGCCGCCGACGATGGTGTGGCGAACCCGACCGCGCACCGTGCGTCCGGCGTAGGGGTTGTTGCGGGAGCGGCTGGCCGTGTCGTCGGGGTTGATGGT
Source organism: bacterium (assembly GCA_028819295.1). Lineage (GTDB taxonomy): Bacteria > Actinomycetota > Acidimicrobiia > Acidimicrobiales > Bin134 > Poriferisocius. The sequence continues at coordinate 19,047 of JAPPMA010000071.1, forward strand.
CCACTCCTCTTGAGGATCGAACACGCACAGGTTGGCCGGCGCGTCGGGCGCGATCGGCCCGCCGTGAACGCCCTTCAGCCCGGCAATGGTCGCCGGTCGCCAACTCAACAGCCCCACCACCTCGGCAACAGGAAGGTTCAACTCGGTCAGCGCCAGAGCCAGGGCAGTCTCCAGCCCGAGCATCCCCGGAGGCGCCTGGTCGAAGGGCCTCTCCTTGGCGTCCATCGTATGGGGGGCGTGGTCGGTGGCAATGGCGTCAACGGCCCCGTCGGCCAAACCCTCGCGCACCGCATCGCGATCATCGGCCGGGCGCAAGGGGGGGTTGACCTTGAACACCGGGTCGTAGGAGGCGCAGGAATCGTCGGTGAGGGTGAAGTGGTGGGTGGCTGCCTCGGCGGTCACCTCCACCCCGGCTTGGCGGGCGGCCCGCACCATGGCGATGGATCCCCGGGTGGACAGGTGTTGGAAGTGGACGGGAGCGCCGGTGAAGCGGCTGAGGGCGATGTCCCGCATAACCATCAGCTCCTCGGCCTCGGCGGGCACACCGGGAATGCCCAGGCGGCTGGACCACTCCCCCTCGTGCATATGGCCCCCCGCGGCCAAAGAATCGACCTCGCAGTGCTGGGCCAGCACCACTCCCAGCCCGGCGGCATACTCCATGGCCCGGCGCATGAGCCCGGCTTCTTGGACCCCGTTGCCGTCGTCGGTGAACAGCCGCACGCCCAGCGCGGCCATCTCGGCTATGGGGGCGAGCTGATCCCCCTTGCGGCCCACGGTGATGGCCCCGGAGCTGTACACATCGCAGGGCGCTTTGCCTCCCAGGGCCAGCACTTCTTGCACCACCGCCGCGCAGTCGATGGGCGGGTTGGTGTTGGGCATGGCCACCACTGCGCTGAACCCGCCCCGAACCGCAGCCCAGCCCCCAGACTCAATGGTCTCAGACTCCTCGGCGCCGGGCTGACGCAGGTGGGTGTGAAGATCGACGAAGCCGGGGGCCACCACGTACCCGGAGGCGTCCAGCACCTCTTCGCCCGACAGATCGGGGCCGACGGCGACAATCCGGCCGTCATCCACCACCACATCGGCGACGCGCTCGCCGGTCTGGTCGATGACCAACCCGCCCTTGACCGCGATGCTCATGCGGCCTCGCCTTCGGGGCGCAGGTCGGGGTCGGCGGCCAACAGAAGGTAGAGCACGGCCATCCGCACCGCCACCCCGTGGCGCACCTGCTCATTGAGGGTGGCATTGGGTTGGTCCAACACTTCGGGGGCGATCTCCACCCCCCGATTCACCGGTCCGGGATGCATAACCAGAGCCCCTGCCGGCAGCCGATTCGCCCGATCCACGGTGAGCCCCCACTGGGCGGTGTACTCCCGAAGCGACGGCAGCAGGGCCTCGGATTGGCGCTCAGATTGCACCCGGAGCCCATACACCACGTCGCAGTCGCTGAGCACGGCGTCGAGGCTGAAGCTGATGTCCACCGGCCAAGAGTCCACCGCGGGGGGCAGCAGTGTGGGAGGGGCCACAAGGGTGACCTTCGCTCCCAGCGAGGTGAACGCCATCACGCAGGAGCGGGCCACCCGGGAGTGCTTGATGTCGCCCAGGATCACGATGCGCCGACCGGCCACCGAGCCGAGCCGGTCGCGGATGGTGTAGCAGTCGAGCAGCGCCTGGGTGGGATGCTCATGCCAGCCGTCCCCGGCGTTAATCACGCTGGCATGGGTCCAAGCCGCGGTCTGCTGGGGCACCCCGGCAGAGCGGTGGCGGACCACAATGGCGTCGGGCCCCATAGCCGAGACGGTAGCCACAGTGTCGCGCACCGACTCGCCCTTGTTCACCGACGAAGCAGACACGCTGAATCCCATCACGTCGGCTGAGAGACGCCGGGCGGCCACCTCGAACGAGAGCCGGGTCCGGGTGGAGTCCTCATAAAACAGCATGGCCACCGTTTTGCCTCGCAGGGCGGGAACCTTGGGAATAGGCCGCTGCGACACCTCGGTGAAGTGGTCGGCCAACCGGCACACCTCGTCGATGCCCTCGGCACCCAAATCGTTGATCGACAAGAGATGCTTCATTTGACGATCCCCCCGATGTCTACGCCCTCGCGGTGGGCATCCACCATCTCGTCGCGGCGAGTAGGCAGGTTCTTGCCCACGAAGTCGGGGCGAATGGGCAGCTCCCGATGGCCCCGGTCGATCATCACCGCGAGCTGTACCGCCCGGGGGCGGCCATAGGTGGTGAGAGCGTCGAGCGCGGCGCGGATGGTGCGCCCGGTGAACAGCACGTCGTCCACCAACACCACCGCCTGGCCGTCGAGGTTGACGGGGATGTGGGTGGGGGCCTCGGGCAGCAGGGGGCGCAGGCCGATGTCGTCGCGGTGGAAGGCCACGTCCAAGGTGCCCAGCGGAGGGCGCTCCCCCTCGATCTCCTGCAAGGTGCCGGCCAGATGCTCGGCCAGCCACACCCCGCCGGTCTGAAGCCCGATGAGCGCCACGCCGTCGAGCCCGTGGTTGCGCTCGACAATCTCGTGGGCCATGCGCCAGATGGCCCGACCGATATCGTCGGCGTCCATCACCTGGGTGCGGGCAACGAAAACGCCCCCATACGGGGGCGTCCGCCGGCGCTCGCGTTCAGCCAATCTCGATTTCCTCCATGTCCGTATGGGCCTCGCCGGACCCACTTCACGGCTGTTCCTGGCACTATATACCCGCCGGTGCCCAGCTGGGTGATGGTATTTCTACCCACTTTCTGAGGGGCGGACTGCGGATGCCACCTGCGACAGGAGGCCGTTGATGAAGCCGGCCGAGGACGGGGTGGAGTACTCGTGGGCCAGCTCCACGGCCTCGTTGATGACAACGGCGACGGGGATGTCGGTGCTGTGGGCCAGCTCGAAGCTGGCCAGGCGCAGGATTGCCCGGTCCAAAGCGGGCATACGCGACACCGGCCAGCCCTCGGACAGCGCTTCCAAGCGGGCGTCTATGCCGGCTTGGTGCTGGGCCGTCCCTGTGACCAGGGTGTGGGCGTAGGGCGCCAAGGGTAGTTCTTGAGCAGCCACCAGTTCGGCCATGTCCACGCCCTTGACCTCGGCTTCATAGAGCAGGCCCAAGGCCCGCTCCCGCACCTGATGACGCTGAGACCCGGTAACCAGCGGGTCGGGTGCGCTCATGGCCGCGCTGGCGGTGGCCAGAGCCCGCGGACTCCGAGAGCGGGGTGCGGGACACTCACGCCCGGCTGATGTACTCGCCAGAGCGGGTGTCCACCTTGATCCGCTCACCCGGGTTCAGAAACAGGGGCACCTGCACCACCAGGCCGGTCTGGCAGGTGGCCGGCTTGGTGGCCCCCGACACCCGGTCGCCCTGCACGCCGGGCTCGGTTTGGGCGATGTCCAGCTCCACCGCGGCGGGCAGGTCGGTGCCCACGATCTCGGCCCCGAACATGCCGAGGATCACCGAGTTGTTCTCCACCAGGTAGTTGACCGCGTCGCCCAGAACCTCGGCGCCCACGTGGAGCTGCTCGTAGGTCTCGCTGTCCATGAACACGTAGCCGTCGCCGTCGGAGTACAGGTACTGCATCTCCCGGCGGTCGATGTTGGCCCGCTCCACCTTCTCCCCGGCTCGGAAGGTGCGATCGACCACGGCACCGGTGCGGGCGTTCTTCAGGGTGGTGCGCACGAACGCCCCGCCCTTGCCCGGCTTGACGTGCTGGAACTCGACCACGTTGAAGAGCCCTTCGTCGAGGTTCAGCGTCATCCCGTTCTTGAGGTCGTTGGTGGTGATCGTGGGCATGGCCAAAGTCTGGCCCAAGCCGTGTGCTCAGGCCACGCCGAGCGTCTTAGGCGAATTTGACCGCCATCGGCTCAGCCCAGCTCGAGGCCTTCCAGTGATCCCTCGTCGCGCCAGGCTTTGAGGAGCTTGAAGAACTCCTGGGCGCCGCCGCCGTAGGTGCCGCCGAACCAGCCGGGGCCGTCGTCGGGTTTTCCCTCGTTGTTGTAGTAGCCGGGCGTACACGACTCGAGGAAGCCGGCCCGCCGATAGGCGGACTCGAAGATGAGCCGCACCCAGTCGGACTCGGCCTGCCCGGTGGGCTCGACCACCGTCGCCCCCGACGAGAGGCCCTCGTTGATGATGTAGGCCACGTGCTGGCTCTGCTCGTTGTAGAGCTCGGTGAAGTTGGGCGAGACCCCCGACTGGATGCCGCCCATGTGCAGAAGGTTGGGGTACCCCCGGCTGACCACCCCGTGGAAGGTGGACATGCCGTCTTTCCACCGCTCGCTAAGCGTCACCCCGCCGCGGCCGTAGATCTCGCAGTTGGCCCGGTGGGAGTAGTCGGTGCCCACCTCGAACCCGGTGGCGAAGATGAGGCAGTCCAGCTCGTACTCCTGGCCGCCGGCCACCACGCCCCGTGGGGTGATGCGCTCCACGCCCTGGCCGTCGGTGTCCACCAGGGTGACGTTGTCGCGGTTGAAGGTGGGCAGATAGTCGTCGTGGAAGCACGGCCGCTTGCAGAACTGCCGGTAGTAGGGCTTCAGCGCCTCGGCCACGTTCGGGTCGGCGATGAGCTCGTCGACCCGGCTGCGGATCTGCTCCATCTTCTGGAAGTCGGCCATCTCCATGGCCTCGGCGATCTCCTCGGGGGTGCCCAGTCGGGTGCCCTCGCCCAGCGCGGTGAGGTTGCGGAGGATGTCGGTCCAGCCGTCGCTGACCAGGTCCTCCTCCTGCATGCTGCCGGCCACGATGTTGCCGAAGTTCTCGATGCGGTGCTGCTGCCAGCCCGGCTCCAGCGACTCGACCCACTCTTGGTCGGTGGGGCGGTTGCCCCGCACGTCGATGGACGACGGGGTCCGCTGGAACACGTACAGGTGCTGGGCGGCCTCGCCCACATGGGGGATGCACTGCACCGCGGTGGCGCCGGTGCCGATCACCCCGACCACCTTGTCGGACAGCTTGGCCAGGCCCCCGTTGGTGTCGCCGCCGGTGTAGTCGTAGTCCCACCGGCTGGTGTGGAACGAGTGGCCCTCGAAGGTGTCGATGCCGGCGATGCCGGGCAGCTTGGGCCGGCTGAGCGGCCCGATGGCCATGATCACGAACCGGGCCCGCATCCGGTCGTCGTGGTTGGTGTGCAGCACCCAGCGATCATCAGCGTCGTCCCAGTGCATCTCATGCACCCGGGTGCCGAAGCACACGTCCCGGTACAAATCGAAATGGCGGCCCAGCGCCCGGCAGTGCTCCAGGATCTCCGGTCCGTAGGAGTACTTCTCCTTGGGCATGTACCCCATTTCCTCCAGAAAGGGCAGATAGATGTACGACTCGATGTCGCACTGCACGCCGGGGTACTGGTTCCAATACCAAGTGCCGCCGAACTCGGCCCCGGTCTCGACCATCCGGATGCTCTCCACCCCGAACTGCCGCAGCCGGGCCCCGGCCAAAAGCCCGCTGAACCCCGTGCCGATGACGGCCACGTCCACCTCGTCGGTCAACGGCGCCCGGGTGATGCCGGCCTGGGCCGGATCGTCCAGATAGCGGGAGAACTCCCCGTCCATGGCGATGTACTGGTCGTTGCCATCGGGCCGCAGGCGCTTGTCGCGCTCCTGGCGGTACTTCTCCCGGAGGGCGTCGGGATCGAAATCCATGGCAGGTGCAGTGGAAGTGGGGCTACTGGTCACAGTTCACTACCTTACTGACGGCCTTACGCCTGCCGACGACCTCAAAGCGCACCTGTCTCGCCCGAAGGTGTGCCAGCCAGCCGATCATCCTCGCCATTCCCTCCAAATTCTTGTCATGCCCCCCAGTGCCGAGTACGTTGCCGGGACTGGGATCCAACCTGCCTGCCGATCCCAGGAAACTTGACAATGGCCGACCCGCCTGAACACTCCACCGTCCGCTACGAGCCGGATGAACGCCCGCCCCTGCCGCTTGCGCTAGGCACTGGGTTGCAGGCGGCCCTAACCATCGTCACTCCAGTGGTGATCACCGTGGTGATCGTGGCCCGAGCCGCGGGGCAGACCGACTCCTACATCACCTGGGGGGCTTTCGCGGCGCTGCTGGTGAGCGGGGCCACGACCATCCTCCAAGCGGTGCGCCTCGGGCGGTTCGGCTCGGGCCATGTTCTGATGATGGGCACTTCAGGAGCTTTCATCGCCGTCTGCGTGGCCGCGCTGGAGGCGGGTGGACCGCGGCTGATGGCGAGCCTCGTCGCCGTCTCGTCGCTATTCCAATTCATGCTCGCCGCCCGGCTCTCGCTGCTGCGGCGCATCTTCACCCCCGTCGTTTCGGGAACGGTGGTAATGCTCATAGCGGCGACCGTTTTGCCCATCGTCTTCGAGACCCTCGAGGATGTGCCCGAGGGCACGCCTCAGGCCGCGGCGCCAATCGTCGCCGGGACCACGATTGCCGTCGTGGCCGGGATCGTGCTGCGCGGCTCCCCGGTGTGGCGGCTGTGGGCGCCCATCACCGGCATCGTGGTGGGCTGCGCGGTGGCGGCGCCCTTCGGCATCTACGACACCGCCCAAGTGGCGGACGCGACATGGGTCGGTGTGCCATTGGGGTCGTGGCCGGGCATCGACCTGGCCCCCGACAACGATTTTTGGGCACTGCTGCCCGCGTTCGTGGTCGTCACCATCGTCGGCGCCGTGGAGACGATCGGCGACGGCATCGCCATCCAGACTGTCTCGCGGCGCAAGCCGCCAGCCACCGACTTCCGCACTGTTCAGGGGGCGCTGAACGCCGACGGGGTCGGAAACCTCTTTTCGGGATTGCTTGGCACGCTGCCGAACACAACGTATTCATCGAGCATCTCCGTTGCCGAGGTAACCGGCGTGGCAGCTCGAAGGGTGGGGGTAGCAATCGGCGGGGCCCTGCTGGCGCTGGCCTTCTTTCCCAAGTTCACCGCCGCGCTCATAGCCATACCGCCCGCGGTAGCCGCCGCCTACATAACCGTTCTCGTGGGAATGCTCTTCGTGCAGGGAATGCGGCTCGTGGCCCGAGACGGCATAAATCATCGCACCGCGGCAGTGGTCGGGGTGTCGTTCTGGATCGGGGCTGGATTCCAAAACGGGTGGATCTTTCCTGATCTGATCGAAGACGGGTTCTTCGAGACCCTGCTCGGCAACGGCATGGCCGCGGGCACGCTGACCGCGGTCTTGATGACGTCGTTCATCGAACTGACCGCTCCGAAACCCCGCCGCCTGCGAATTCCACTGGATGGCGACGCGCTGGAGCGCTTGTCGGAGTTCCTCGGCGTCTTCGCGGCCGACGAAAGCTGGGATGCGGAGTCAACCGGTCGGCTAGAAGCCGCGGGCGAGGAGACCCTCGAGATTCTGAGGCAACATGACGGCACCGAACAGGGGCGATGGCTCGCGGTAACTGCTCGGGCCGACGGTTCCGCGGCCGAGATCGAGTTCGCCACGGTTGTGGGCGGCGGGAACATCGAGGACCGGCTTGCCTACCTCGATGAGCTGCCCCCCGCACTCGACGAGCGCGAGGTGTCATTCCGCCTGCTCCGCCACTATGCCTCGTCGGTCCGCCACCAGCAGTACCACGGCACCGATGTGATCTCGGTCACGGTAGAGAAGCAGTCGAGCGGATGAGGATACGATCCGGCCCATGACCTTTGAAGCCCGATTCGATCTGAACGACTTGGACTGGACCCACATGGAGGGCGGGCCGGAGTTCGACTATCCCGTAGATTTCGACTTGGCCGTGCTCGGCTCGCAGCCCGAGAACGGCACCCTCGACATGCTGGTGCGCTTCGCCCCCAACTCGCACTGCCACTTCCACCGCCACGTGGCCGCCACCCGCACCCTGGTGCTCCAAGGCGAGCACCACGTGTTCGACATCGAGCCCAACGGCGAGACCGTCCACAAGATCAAGCCCGCCGGCACCTACAGCCAAAGCCCCGGCGGAGAAGTCCACATGGAGAGGGGCGGGCCCGAGGGCGCCATCGTGCTGTTCAACCTCCACTCCCCCACCGGCGTGCTGTTCGAGTCTCTCGACGCCGACCACAATGTGATGGCCTTCTCCACCATCGAGTCGATGTCTGAGAATCCCTCAATGGGTGGCTGACCCTTTCTCAGCAGGCGCGCGGGATCAGCGCTGGGGGCCGAACCAGGTGTCGTGAAGCCGCTCGTAGATTCCGTTCTCGACCAAGTCCAATAGCGCCAGGTTGATGCGCTCGCGCAGCTCGGCATCGTGCGGGCTGAGCATGATGCCGTACTGGACCCTCTGGAAGTCCGACCCCACCGTCGTGACCTCTCCGTCGCCCGCGCGGGCCGCATGGAACTGAAGCACTGGGGCGTCGAACACCACCGCATCCACTTCTCCTTCAAGCAGGAGGGGGTAGGCGTCATCGATATTGCCCACCAGCACCGGGCCCACCCCGATGGAGGGAAGATACGCCTCCGCGGCCGAGTGGGTGGCGGTGGCCACCCGCTTGCCCTTCAGATCTGCGGGCCCTGAGATCTCAGATCGCAGCTCGCTCACCGCCAGCGACGATGCGATGGCCGCGGTGAAGCTGGCGAAGACCAGTGTGCCCAGGCCGATCCACACCAGCGCCAGCACGCGTCCCCGGGTCCCCCGGGCCACCTTGTCGCCGTACCCCACAGTGCTCATGGTCACCACCGACCAATAGAACGAGTCCCAGATGCCCCGCCGGTAGGGGGCCGCGAAGTCGGGGTTGTGGCGGCGCTCCGACAACCAGACCAGGTGAGCGGCAACCAGAACTGCCACCCCGAACACGACCAGCAGCCACGGCAGGTCCGAAGACGCGATGGCGTCGAAGAAGGAAACGATCCGATCGCCGATGCCGCGGGACGACTCGTTCAGCACGAGAATGGCCAGGCCGGAGTCCAACACGGGCAAGGAGAAGTCCACCACCTCCTCGCGGGACTCGGTGATGGCTACCCCTCCCAACCCGAGCCGGGCAACGCCCCGGTCAATGTCGTCGATCTGCTTGGCGGTGGTGTCAACCGCATAGATCTCGACTCCCATGCCCAGCTTGGCCGCCACCAGCCGCACCAACTCCACCTCGAAGCCGCTGTAAGTGCGGTTCTCATAGATCACAAATGGTGGCAGCGCCCGGGCTGCCACCATCAGGGTTCCTCCGGGCCCGGTCCCGTCAACGGAGGGCGCGGCAAGCCCCACCGCGTCGGGGTCGGCGGCTGAGACCCAGCGATTGACCATTGACTGATTGGCCGCCACCCACTCCTCGGCGTGGCGTCGTATGTCGGCGGGGTCTCCGCCAGTGGTCACCATGCGGACGTTCTGGTTAGAGATGTCAACCAGCGGGATGACCACCTGCTCCAGCAGGCGGCGGATCGCGGGGTTGGCCTCCAGGAAATCGGCGTTGGCCACCGCTCGGATGTCGTTTGGAGGCCAGCCGGTCTGGCACGGGTTGTTGGCGCATCCCGGAATGCCGGAAATCGTCGTCTGATCGATTGCCGAGGCCTGGTCTGGAGGCAGAGACGGGAACGGGGTTTCCAACCACACGACATCTGAACCGGGAACCAGTTCGCCGACCGTCCAGTTGGGGGTCCAGGTGAAATACAGCACCGGCCGTCCGTCCCGGTAGCGCTCGATGGTCTCAGTTATCAGGGGGGAGTAGTCGCCCTGCACATGCTCCACAGCGCCGGTCAGGCCGTAGACCTCCAAGTGGTGGTCGATGGTTGCGGCGCAGGACCATCCGACATTGCATCCCACCAGGTCGGCCCGGCCGTCGCCATCAACGTCGAACAGCTCGGCTACCGCAGGGTCGGAGAAATCGCCCAGATTCGAGATGCCGTGGGCGCCAGCGGTCGCCGCATCGACGAAATAGCCCTGCAACGCCCCGTCGTCGGCGGTTGTGCCGACCACTGAGATCGGAGCACCGTCGGGAATGAACACGTCATGGGCCGGAAACCAGCCGTTGGCCCAGAGATCAACCTCGCCAACGGCCACCGCGGCATAGAACTCGGCATTGTCCATTGTCGTGGGACCGTCGACCCGATACCCCAGCCGCTCCAGCAGCAACCGGTAGACCTCGGCCTGGAACCAGCCGGTGTCCCAGGTGGCCCGGGCCATGCGAACCCGGGGCGCGTCATCGGAACCGTCCTGCGCGGCCGTGGATGCACCCAGGGGCAGCACGAGCGCGCCCAGCACCAGAGCCAATACGGCAACCAGCGCTCGGCGGAGTGATGGCTGCACTTTCACACAGTGTGCCGGGTCAGCCCCTTGCGGTTTCTAGCCACCGGTCGACGGCGTCGCGGTTGGCCTCGATCCAGTCTGCGGCGTCGGCGTTGACCTGGTTCTCGGAATAGCCGAGCTCTGCGGTGGCCATCTTGGCGTTTTGGGCCGCGATGTCCTCCAGGGGAATGGTCACCACCTCCAGCAGGCGGCGTATGTCGTCGTTGTCGTCGAGGAAGTCCTCATTGCCCACGGCGCGGATGCTGCTGACAGCCCAGCCGAGATTGCAGGGATCAGAGGCGCAGCCTCGCAGTCCCCGCACCTCGGTGTTGCCTTCCTCATCGTCGAGGGCGGGCGACTCAAGCCATACGACATCTTCGCCCGGAGTGAGCACCTCGTAGGTCCAGTTGGGGGTCCACGCGTAGAACAGCACGGGCTCGCCGGAGGCGACGCGTTCCCTGACTCCTGCAACGAGGTCGTTGTAGTCGTCGGAAACCTGCTCGACGTTGTCGCCCCAATCGAGATCCGAGATGTGGGATTCGATGACCGTCTGACAGCCCCAGCCGTCGTTGCAGCCGATCAAGTCGGCGAGCCCGTTGCCGTTTTGGTCGAAGACTCGGGCTACCGATGCGTCGGCCAGTTGGCTCATGGAGGTTATCCCCATCGCATCAGCCGTCGCCTTGTCGATCATATACCCCTGAAGGGCACCGGAGCGCACCTGGTAGCCAACCGGTTCAATGGGATGTTCGACGGTCTGTCCGGTGACCAGCTCCCCCTCTAGGTAGATGTCGTGGAGGGGGAACCAACCGTTGACCCAGAGGTCGAACTGGCCGCTGGCCAGCGCCGGGTAGAAGCCGTTGGGATCGCGGGTGTTCTCAGCCGGGTCGCTCACCGCATAACCGAGCTCGCCGAGGAGCTGCGCGTAGATGGCGGCCTGCATGTGCCCGCTTTCCCAGTTGGCCCGGGCCATCGTGACCGTGCCGTCGTCCTCATCGGTTCCGCAACCCGCGAGCACCAGCGCCAATGCGGCCAGCACGGCCACGAGGACGAGCGGCAACCGGCCCCCAATGCGACGATTTGCTACATGTCGATTAGTCATGTGGCCTCCTGTCTCATGTCTGAGCCATCGGTGGGCCCTGCCTCAAGCCGGGACTTCACCTCCTCGATCAGGCCGCTGTGTCGAGAGCGGAAAAGCGCCTCGTCGTAATGGCCCTCCAACAGGTCCAGCTCCTCGTTGAACACCTTCTTGAGGCTCCACAGCATGACGAGGAGGATCAAAGCGAAGGGAAGACCGGTGGACACCGCCGCGGTCTGCAAGGCCGACAGTCCCCCGCCGAGCAGCAGGACCACGGCAACCGCTCCTTCCATGATCGCCCAGAACACACGCTGGGGCTTGGGCGAGTCCAGCTTGCCGCCCGAGGTGAGGTGGTCCACCACCAGCGACCCCGAGTCGGAAGACGTCACGAAGAACGACACCAGCAGCAGGACCCCGATGAGCGACACGATGCTGGTCAGCGGGAACGCCTCCAGCATGTCGAACAGGGCCGTGGCCACGTTGTCGTTGACTGCGGTGGCAACGTCGCGCTCGCCGCTGAGTTGCAGGTCGATGGCGGCGCCGCCGAACACGGAGAACCACAAGAAGCACAGGGCGGAGGGCAAGAAGATGACGCCGGTCAAAAGCTCCCGCACCGAGCGCCCCTTGGATATGCGGGCGATGAACATTCCCACGAACGGCGACCACGAAATCCACCATCCCCAGTAGAAGATGGTCCATCCCGCCTGCCAGTTGGTGCCGGTGAAGGCCTCGTTCCAGAAGCCGAACTCGGGGATGATCTGGACGTAGTACCCGACGCTCTGGGTGAAGAGCGAGAGTATGAACAGCGTCGGCCCCACCAGAGCCACGAACAGCAGGAAGGCCCCGGCCAGGTAGATGTTGAGCTGGCTGAGCCGTTTGACGCCGGCGTCGAGCCCTGCGACCACCGAGATGGTGGCCAGGCCGGTGATGCCGGCGATCAGCAGAATCTGGAAGCTGGTGCCCGAGGGCAGGTCATAGAGCTTGTTGAGCCCGGCGGCGGCCTGTTGTGCTCCGAGTCCCAGCGAGGTGGCCAGGCCGAACAGGGTGGCCACCACGGTCAGGGTGTCGATGGCGTTGCCCCAGTTCCCATAGATCCTCGGCCCCAGGATGGGATAGAAGATCGAGCGGAAAGTGAGCGGCAGGCCGCGGTTGTAGGCGAAGAAGCCCAACGCCAGCGCCACCAGCCCATAAAGCGCCCAGGCATGCACGCCCCAGTGCAAGAACGTGGTGGCCACCGCGGCTTTGGCGGCCTCGCCGGTGCCCGGCTCTACACCGAACAGCGGGGGCGGCGACGCCAGGTGGTAGATAGGCTCGGCCACGCCCCAGAACATCAGCCCGATACCGATGCCCGCCGATATCAGCATGGCGTACCACGCGCCGGTGGAGAACTCCGGACGGGCGTATGGGCCTCCTAGCCGTATTTTCCCGTACCGGCTGAACGCGAAGTACAGCGCCACAAACAGGAATATGTTGAAGTCGATGACGTAGAGCCAGCCGAGCTTCTCGTTGATGAACGAGAGCACCTCCCCGAAAACGTCGCTGGCGGTGTCCTGGAAGATGAGCGTCCAGCCGATGAAAACCAACAGGAACCCGGCCGACCAGAAAGTGACTTGCGGATGGATATCGAAGCCCCATCGCACGATGTTCTTGTCACCCGGCTCGCGGTCGGCCACCTCCGGGTAGAAGTCGATATCGGGATCTACCTGTAGACCCTGGAAGGGCGCGCGGTTGCGTATCGCTTCTTCCCGCAATCGCTCCTCCTCGACCTCCCATTCATGGAGTGCCTGCGTGGCCTCCGTGAGATCGACGTCGGTGTCATCAGGGTTTCGCCGAACACGCGAACCTCCCGATGCCGTGGCGTCTGCGTCGTCCATAAGATGTCCTCCAATGTGTTCTTGGTGTAAAGGCGGCACCCCGAAAAGCGGTGAAACTGGTTGGGTACCCAAAGCTTCGGGGCCTGCTAGCTCAAGGAGGGCGCTACCGTGACCCCTTTCTCAATATGGGGTTAGCTCCTCCTTTTCAATGATGTGAACAACATCACCTAGTCGTCATCACCTAGTCGTCACTACTGGTTTACAGGCAGTCCTCCTTCAAAATCAAGGGGTAATTTTATGCACTAATAATAAATATAGAATAATATCATGGGATCGAGAACACCATAATCGACCAGTCGCCACGATTCGGCGGGGGCATTCACCGGATTCTGGTGGACCGTACTGGACTTGAACCAGTGACCTCTCGCGTGTGAGGCGAGCGCTCTGGCCATCTGAGCTAACGGTCCGGGGATCGTTCAGGATAGCGCAGGCCACATCGGGGGCGCGAACAGTTCTTCGCAGTAGGCCATGGCCTGGAGCACCCGCACATCGCCGAGCTGGTGGCCCACCAATTGGAGACCCACCGGCATTCCGTCGGCGGCGAAACCGGCCCTCACGCTGCCCGCCGGCCGCCGGGTCAGGTTGTAGGGGTAGGTGTGGCGGATCCAGTTGTCGACCAGCTCGCCGTTGACCAGCCCCTGGCCCCCGCACTCGGGAAAGTGGCCGGCCACGGTGGGGGTGAGAAGCAGATCGGCGCCGGCCAGCACACCGTTGAGCGTCTCGGACATGTCGCAGAAGATGTCGAGCGCCCGGTTGAAATCGGCCACCTGGGGTTCGGTGGACAGCCCGAAGTAGTAGCGCAGGCCGGGGGTGATCTGCTCCATCTGCTCGGCGGTCAGCTCCCCCAGCTCGTCCGACACCGCGTTGGCCGACAACAGCACGTACTCCCAGATCGGGTCGTTGAACAGGCCCTCCTCCCGCACCTCCACCGCCACGCCGGCCGCCTCCAGCTGGGCCACCGCCGCCTCGCACACCGCCACCACCTCGGTGTCGGACGGGTTGCCGTCGGGGGCCGGGCACCACACCACTCGCTGGGGCCGCCAGTTGTCGTCCAGCGCCTGACGCCATGACTGGTGGGGCCGGGGCAGCGAGTCGAGATCGCGGGGCGACGGCCCCATCACCAGGTCTTGCACGAAGGCGACGTCGGCCACCCGCAGCGCCATCGGGCCGTGGACTGAGAGGGGCCACAGCCGGTAGGTCCCTTCCACCGGGATCCGGCCCAGGCTGGCCTTGAAGCCGCTGAACCCGCAGGCCGCGGCGGGGATGCGGATCGACCCTCCCCCGTCGGAGCCGGTACACAGCGGCACCAGGCCCGCGGTCAGCGCGGCGGCGGTGCCCCCCGACGAACCGCCCGGCGAGCGCTTCGGGTTCCACGGGTTGCCGGTGGCCCCGAACACGGGGTTGTAGGTGTCGCCGGTCCAGCCGAACTCCGGCGTGTTGGTCTTGCCCATCACCACGCAGCCCTGGGCCCGCAGCCGCTCCACCAAAATGCTGTCGGCATCGGCCGGCGGATCGTCGGCATGCAAAAACGAACCCTGGGTGGTCACATACCCGGCGGCATCTTCCAAGTCCTTGACCCCGAACGGAATGCCGGCCAGCGGCCCGACCTCGTCGCCTGCGGCCAGCCGGGCGTCGATCTCATCAGCCTCGGCCAGCGACCGCTCCGGATCGGTGGCCACGAAGGCGTTCAACTCCTGCTGGGCGCCGATGGCCACCAGTGATGCCTCCGCCATCTCCCGGGCCGAGATTTCGCGATCCTGCACCGCCGCGGCCCACTCCTGTACCGACCGCTCACGAAAATCCATCTGAAGCTCCTTCGACGCCGAAGCCCCGACACTACATCCACTCACGAACGCCGCGAGCCGCGGTTACCATCAACTCTCGAACAACGCCGGAACCACCGCCTCCGGCCCGGTGGATCGGCTGGCTTTGACCATTACCGCGGCATCCCCGTCTAGCGGCCCGAGGGCGGCCACTGCGCGTGTGTGCCGCGCTGAGGTCCGGTGGGTACCGTCGGTTTGCGGGAACCCGCTACCGCCAGAGCTGGTGGTGTTGAGATAGCACCTGGCTACGACGTGATCTTCTGATACTGGGTCGGCAGATTGTCGGGGCTATAGGAATTTGCCGGATCCTCCATGCGGAGAAACACGCTTTCGTGCAGCTTAGAGAGTTCTGGAATATGCCGAACTCTTGGACGAAATATTCGCCACATGCCTTTACGGGACTGGTGGAGTGCGCCTGACGGATCAGGGTTGAGTTGGTCCAATGCCCCCTCTTTCAAGCGCAATCCCTTGCTCTGCGCGTGTTCTAGCATCCATTTCAACGCAATATCCGAAATACCTGCCTCCAAATGCCAGCCGCCCACATCAGCATGAAACCCGGCAAACCATACTTGTTCGATTACTTGGTGCTCTGCTCTAGCAGCCTCGTCCCAAACACTTTCCACAAAGTGTTTCCGCTTCTCGTCAATCGATAACGCCTGATAGCCATATGGGACATCGTGATTCAATATATTGTCTGAAAATTCATTTCCCCAAAACCATCCCATCGCCGCAACGGTGTCCCATACGCCGACAAAGTATGGCTTGCACTCTTTGGAGTAGGTTTCCTTAAATCCGGCAGTAATATCATCATCGTCACACTTGAGGTAGAGCTTTGAAGCATACGGAATCAGGTTGTTACTACCTTTTTCAAGCAAGCCGCACTTGCGTAGCATACCTACAAGTGACCGGACAGTGTGCGCCCCTCGACTGAAACCAAAGAGGAATACTCTATCGCCTGGCTCGTAGCTATCCATCAGAAACTTGTAGCCGTCCTCGACATTGCGCCGTAAGCCAGCACCGAATGCTTTGCTCAACACAAGTTCGATTTTGGGAGTTATTTTCCGCCAGGTATAGCCGTAGGTACCCACACCAGGGTCATAAAAGGCGACTTGTTCTTGATCGCGATCAATATTTTCAAACAGCTTGACCACATTCGTCTTCATGTGACCATATTGGGCACCGGTTCCATCACAGCATATAATTATGTTCTTCACATAATCCACTTAAATCGCCGACAGCTAACACTCCGCAAATGTATCATGAGCAGAGCATGAACCCAGCAAGCGCCGGCGACAGCCTCGGCTGGTTGGTGCATCCGCCGCACGCCGTCAGAGTGGCAGCAGACCGGACGCGCGGGCTGATAGCGGTGCAGATCACCGACCTGTCCGGCGGCGGTTCGGGCGTGCATTGGGCGAAGCCGCCCGGCGGGGAGCACCGTCGGCGTGCCCGTGCCACCATACGGATTCGCCGGAGCGCCATAATGCGGGGCGTTGTCCAAGTACTCGTTGGTGAACCCCTCCGCCCAGTCGAGTATTCCGGTTCAGCTCGGCGGCTTCCATGTCACCCGACTGGACCAGCGCTCCCAAATCCTTGTGCAGCGTGCCTACGAGTCCGGCGATCTGACCTGCCTGCCCCATCCTGCCCGCCGCGGCGGTGTGGGCGATGGTCCGGGCGGCGCGGGGCAGCCAGGCTGCCGCCGCCTTGCGCTCTGCGTCCAGGTCGGCGAGCGCTGACCGTCGAAGTCCGGCAGCGTCGGTGGCGAGCACCCCTCCCTCGCCGTAGCGGGCGGCTATCTCCCCGGCGCGAAGCAGATGCTCAGCCTCGCTGTCGCGGCGGCGGTCCACCTGTCTGCCGGCGTCGGCGAGAGAATTAGACAGCCCTGCCCGCTCGCCTGCCGTCCCGCGCCCGCCGAACCGGTAGTCACGCTGCCGGCGGCGGTCGATATCACCGCCCATATCAGCAACCCAATTCGACGGCGCCTGCTCGTCACGCCGTAGACGCCCGGTCAGTTCGGCGTTGCTGGCCGATGTAGGAACACCCGATGAAGTTCGGGCCGCCCTGTCGGAACGGCGGGCGACCACCGCGGTCAGCCGAGCGGTCTTCGCCATATTGACTGCGGCTGGCAGGGCCGTCGAAAAGCCGCCCCAGATGTTGCCCGAGCTGAGGCGGTGGGTGGTTGATGCCGGTGACTTCGTGGAACAGTCGGTGGCGGTGGCGTCAGTTCTGTGCGTAGCGAGTTCGCTGGCCGCTGATGTGGAGGCGCTTATGGAAGCCGAGCCCGACCTCCTTGGCCCCCTGTGCTCGACGGCGATGAGATTATGGCCCTGTTGGGCCTAGAACCCGGTCCTGAAGTCGGCGCGGCCGTAGAGGAACTCCGCTGCCGCCGCTTCGACTCCGGCCCGCTCACCCCCGAAGAGGCTCGGGAGCATCTGCTGAGCTGGAGCGGATCACCGTTGTGAAGCTGCCGGCTCTGATCCCTCACGAATGGCCGAAACCGGCCGCGATGGCGGTGAACGCGCCAGCGGGCACATCAGCCTGTCCGTCGTCGTCGTTGCCCCAGCAGACGGCGGTGCTGTCGGCTCTGATCCCGCACGAATGGAGGACGCCGGCCGCGATGGCGGTGAACGCTCCGTCGGGCGCATCAGCCATCCCGTCGTTGTCGTTGCCCCAGCAGACGGCGGTGCTGTCGTCTCTGATCCCGCACGAATGGAAGTCGCCGACGGTGATGGCGGTGAACGTTGTTGCCTCCGGCTCTGGTTGTGGGCCGGTCTGGTCGGGCCGGCCGGTTGGTTGTGGGCCGGTCTGGTCGGCGCAGCCGCTGGGAACCAGTTGGGTGTCGATGTTGAATTGGCAGCGGTACGCGTTGAGGAGCGCTTCTTGGCTTTGGATCAGCCCGTCCCTCACCTCGAGGTCGCTTTGGGCAGGGTTCTGGGGGGCGGCGCCGGCCGCCACGGTGCCGGGTTCGCCGCACCCGCCGGGAACCGCGTGGGTGTCGACTCCGAACATGCAGCGGTAGGTGTTCAACAGGTTCTCCTGGTCGGCGATCAGCTGATCGCGCAGCCGGATGTCTTGAGAAGTGGGCGCTGACTGGGACGCTGTCTGCGCCCCGGCACCCGACGCGGCCACAACCGGGACCAGCAGGCCCACGGACAACAAACAAAGCTAAAGCAACTTCCTCATGACCGCAAACTACCCCCCTATTCGATCAGCGGTTGCGCTTGCGGCGGCGGTGCTGCCGCGAGCAGCTTGCGTCCTCAGCTCTTGGACAACGCCGCGGCCACCGCCTCCAGGCCAGCGGCCCGGCTGGCCTTGACTAGCACGGCGGTGTCGCCTTCGAGTCGGCCAAGTGCTGCCACCGCCGCGGAGGCATCGTCCACAGGGGGCAACCCATAATCGGCGGTGGCCACTGGGATGACCTCGACGCCCAGTTCCTTGGCCAAGTCACCGATGACGGCATGTTCGGCGGCGGCCCGGTCTCCCAGTTCGGCCATGACCCCCAATACCGCCACTCGGCGGGGTCGGTCCACGGCAGCCAGCGAGTGCAGTCCGGCGGCCATCGACATGGGGTTGGCGTTGTAGGCATCGTTGATGAGCACTGCCCCGGAGGACAGCTCGGTCACCTCCATGCGCCACGGCGACAGTTGGGCCGACCCCAGTCCGGCGGTGATTTCTTCCACCCCCACTCCGACCGCCGACGCGGCCGCTGCCGCGGCTAAGGCATTGTCAACCATGTGCTCGCCGCACGCCGCCAAGACCACATCGGCCTGCCCATTGGGCGTCTCCAGCCGGAATCGAGGGCACAGCCCATCGTCCAAGCTCACCCCAGAAGCACGAATATCACCCGCAATACGGCCGAAAGTCAGCACCGCGGCCACGGTCCGACTCGCCATGGCCGCCACCAGGGGCTGGTCGGCGTTGAGCACCGCGACACCTGTCCGGTCCAGAGACTCCACTAACTCGCCCTTGGCCTCGGCCACGGCCTCCACACTCCCGAACAGCTCGGTGTGGGCCGCCCCTACGGAGGTCACCACTCCCACGGTGGGCTGGGCCAGCGAGCAGAGCCAGGCGATGTGACCCCTGCCCCGAGCCCCCATCTCTACCACCACCGCTTCGGCATCCTCGGGGCAGTTGGCCAGGGTGAGCGGCACGCCCAGCTCGTTGTTGAACGACATCGGACTGGCGTGGGTCGGTCGGTCAGCTCCAATGGCTGCGGCAACCATGTCCTTCACCGAGGTCTTGCCCACCGACCCGGTGATGCCCACCACAGGGCCGTCGAACCGGTTGCGGGCGTGGCGGCCCAACTCGACGAGGGCGGCAGCGGTGTCGCCGACCACCACCGCGGTAGCCCCTCGGGGAGCCACAGAGGTCAGGTAGGCCGCTGCTCCCGCGGCCAGGGCGTCGTCGATGAAGGCGTGGCCGTCTCGCTCGGCCACCACCGGCACGAACAACTCGCCTTGGGCCAATGTCCTCGAGTCGATTGAGGCTCCGGACACTTCGACATCGGGACCCACTAGCCGGCCGCTGGCCACCTGAGCCACTTCCGATGCCATCAGTCGCACGCACTTAGCCTCCCACTGTCGGAGCAACCGGTGGGGTACCGTCGGCCTGTGGGAACCCGCACCCGCTTGGTGCTGCTGTTCGGCGGCCGCTCGGCCGAGCACGACGTGTCGTGTGTCTCGGCCCGCCACGTGGCCGCCGCAGCCGACACAGACCGCTTCGAGGTGGTGGCGCTGGGCATCACCCGGTCGGGGCAGTGGCGACTGGCCGAACTGGCCGATCCCCTTCCCGACCGGTTGGATGCCGACGGGCTCGCCGTGGCCCCGGCTGAGAT
Organism: bacterium; assembly: GCA_028819295.1. Classification (GTDB taxonomy): domain Bacteria; phylum Actinomycetota; class Acidimicrobiia; order Acidimicrobiales; family Bin134; genus Poriferisocius. Next base: position 38,804 of record JAPPMA010000071.1, read on the forward strand.
ATTCGCCGAGCCCGACACGGTGGTGTTCCCCCTGGTACACGGACCGATGGGCGAGGACGGCACCATTCAGGGGCTGCTGGAAGTGGCCGACGTTCCCTATGTGGGGTCGGGGGTGCTGGCCTCGGCGGTGTGCATGGACAAGTCGGCGGCCAAGTTGGTGTGCGCCCAGCACGGGCTTCCCCAATGCCGCTACCGGACGGCATCGGCCGACGACCGCCTGGAGTCGGTGGCCGAACAGGCGATTGCCGACCTGGGGCTGCCGCTGTTCGTGAAGCCGGCCAACATGGGCTCGTCGGTGGGGGTGAGCCGGGTTGCCACCGAATCCGAGACGGTCAAAGCACTCGAGGTCGCCGCCCGGTACGACGAAACGCTGGTCATCGAGGAGGCTGTCACCGGCCAGGAAATCGAGGTGTCGGTGTTGGGCAATCGCGACCCCAAGGCGTCGGTCCCCGGCGAGATCGTGCCCGGCGCCGATTTCTACGACTACGCCGACAAATACCTCACCGACGGCGCCAAGCTGCTGGTCCCCGCCCAGATTCCGGAGGCTGCCGCCCAAGAGGCCCAGAGCCTCGCAGTCGCCGCCTACCGCGCCCTGCGGTGCGAGGGCATGGCCCGGGTGGACTTCCTCTATGAATCCGATGGCCGGGGGATGCTGCTCAACGAGATCAACACCATTCCCGGCTTCACCCCCATAAGCATGTACCCCAAGCTGTGGCAGGCATCGGGCCTCCCCTACCCGGAGCTCATTGCGACACTGGTAGACCTGGCCATTGAGCGCTACGAGCGCCGCCTCCAACACCGCCGCACCGATCATTGAACAGCCTTCCCCTAACCGAAAGCGATCATTGCCAGCTCTACGCGTTTAAGCGAGGACGGCTGAGTCTAAGTTTCTGTTTTTATAGAAATGCCTATGCCTCAACTGCTTATTCGCAACGTGCAGGCTTCAGGCCGGGTTAATCCCATATTTTGTCCCCAACGATGGGGTTTATTCGGGGGTAAGTGTCACTGGTGGGTTGTATTATATGCGGTATGGAGTTGACTGGTTCAGCGTGTTCTGAGGCCTCTCCAAACGGCGATGATCATGATGTTGTGTCGTCGGCTGTGTTGTGCATTTCGCAGGTTGATTCCGGTGGGTTATCGCTTGAGGATCTGGATGATCGGATTGCGGAGTTGGGTCGGGCGCGCTCGATCATTGAGGGCGAGTTGGCCTTGGCTTTGGCTGAACGGGCCGGGCGGAGCAGTGCTCGGGCTGCGTCTGCGGTGTTGCGGGAGCGGGTGCTGGAGGCGGCAGGCAAGGCCGGTTCGGATGTGAAGCTGGCGGTGTCATTGGCCGAGAGCTTTCCGGCCACGCTGGCCGCGCTGGCGTCGGGGGAGATCAATGTCGGCCAGGCCCGAGTGATCGAGCGTGTCGCTGACAAGCCCGACTACCGCAGCGAAGAGGCCATACTGGCCTGCACCAAGGAGGCCCCCGCCGATCTGCTGTCAAGGTATGCGCTCCGCCGGGAGCGAGTGGAGGAACGGGATTACTCCAAGTATCAGCAACAGCGCCAGGATCGTCGGGCGTCTATTACCCAGGAGCCCGACGGTTCTTGGAAGCTGTTCGCCCACCTCGACTACATGGCAGGCAGGCGGGTCAGCATGGCTCTGGCCAAGATGGCCGAGACGTTCCGCCGCGAAGAAACCGAGAACAGCAAGATCACCTACTTGCAGCGCAATGCCGATGCCTTGGTGCAGTTGGTCACCCGAGACGGCCCGCAGCGGGCTACTCCGGCATCACTGCTCATGATCGCCGAGTACGATGCCGCCACCGGCGAACTCAGCAGTCCCCGGCTTGACGACGGACAGCCGGTGCCCCCGGAGGTTCTGGAGCAGCTTCTCGAAAACGCCGATGTCTACACCGCTTTCGCCGATGCCGAGGGCCAGCCGCTGTGGCTGGGCCGCTCGCAGCGGTCGGCCTCGCTGGCCCAGCGCATTATGCTCGCCGCCCGCGACGGCGGTTGCATCGGCTGCGCATCCCCCACAGAACGGTGCGAAGCGCACCACATCCAGCACTGGCAAGACGACGGGCCCACCGACATCGACAACCTCGCCCATCTCTGCCCCGGCTGCCACCACCTCGTCCACGACTGCAACTGGCAGGTCTGCCGCGGCCTTGGCTGCCGACACCGCATCAAGGCCCCGCCCGACCCGTTCCCCAACAACGGAACCACCACATACCAACTCGCCCAACACAGCCCAGTACTCAGAAACTGAGCGCCCCTGCGGGACTGGGGAAAACTCCCTGGATTTGGTAGAACACTGCGGTGATCTCTGATGCGCTGGCCGGCAAGCGGCTGGCGATCACCGGCACGACCGGTTTTCTGGGCACCGCTCTCATGGAGCGGCTGCTGCGTTGCGTTCCCGAGGTGGAGCTGGTGCTGCTGGTGCGCCCCGCCCGCCGGGGGGTCGAGGAGCGCATCCGGCGGGAGATTATCCGCAACGACGTTTTCGACCGGCTGCGCGACCAGTTGGGCAGCGACGACTTCGAACGGCTCTGCCAGGATCAGATCACCGGCGTGGCCGGCGATGTGGGCATCGACGGCCTGGGGCTTGACGACGCCGGCCGGGAGCTGATCGCCGGCTGCGACATCATCATCCACTCGGCCGCGGCGGTGGCGTTTGACAACCCGCTGGACACCGCGGTGGAAGTCAACCTCATGGGGCCGGTCCGACTGGTGCAGATGCTCAACGAGATGGGAGCGTCCCCCCACTTCATCGCGGTGTCCACCTGCTATGTGGCCGGAAGCCGCCGGGGGAACGCCCCCGAGGAGCCCCTGGCCGACGGCCCCATGTACGTGCCGGTGTCATGGCAGGACGAGGCCGACGCCAGCCGCCGTCGGCGCATCACCACCGAGACCGAGAGCCGCGACCCCGCCCGCCTGGAGGAGTTCCGCAGCAGGGCCCGCCACGAGCTGGGCGCGGCCGGCACCCCGGCGCTGGCCGCCAAGACCGAGCATCTCCGCAGCCGCTGGGTCAACGACCAGATGGTGGAAGCGGGCCGGTCGCGGGCCGCCTCGCTGGGATTCCCCGACGCCTACGCCTTCACCAAGGCGCTGGCCGAGACGGCCGTGGCCGAGATCAAAGGGGATCTCAAGGTCTCAACCGTGAGGCCGTCGATCATCGAGTCGGCCTATTCCGAGCCCTTCCCGGGGTGGATCCGGGGTTTCCGCATGGCCGAGCCCATCATCATCGGCTACGGCCGGGGTCTGCTCACCGACTTCCCCGGCATCCCCCAAGGGGTGCTGGACGTGATACCGGTGGACCTGGTGGCCGCGGCCATATGCGCGGTGGCCGCCCGGGGCCACGACCCCGACCAGGAGATCATCCAGGTGGCGTCGGGGGCAGTAAACCCGTTCCGCTTCAACCAGCTGGTCGACCTGGCCCACCGATGGTTCAGCGAGAACCCCATCTACGACGACCGAGACCAGCCCATCCCCCCGCCCAACTGGACCTATCCGGGCCGAGGGCGAGTGGTCCGCCAGCTCAAACGGCTGCGCACGGGTTTGAACGCCACCGAGCGGGTGCTGGGGCGACTGCCCATCCGAGGCCGCCAAGCTGAGATCACCGCCGATCTGGACGAGCGCCGCGATCAGGTCGAGCGGGCTCTGGGCTACGTGGAGCTCTACGGCGCCTACACTGAGTGCGAGGCCCTGTTCGGAGTCGACCGCCTGCTGGAGCTGTGGGACAGCCTGGATGGCGCCGACCAGCAGGAGTTCTGCTTCGATCCCCGGATCATCGACTGGCCCCACTATGTGGGCGACATCCACCTGCCCACCGTGGTGGCCCAGGGCCGGGTCAAGACGGCTCCGTCGGGGCGGTCGGGGCCGTCTCGAAAGGACCGCCAGCGAGCCCAGGTGCTCTCCCCCGACCGCCATATTGCGGCCTTCGACCTGGAGAACACCGTCATCGCCGCCAACGTGGTCATGTCCTACGGCTGGCTGGCCACCCGGCGGCTGCCAATGGACGAACGGGCCCGGCTGGTGGCCAAGATATTGCTGGAGGCCCCATCGCTTCTGGCGCTGGACCACCGCGACCGAAGCGACTTCCTCCGCCACTTCTACCGCCGCTACCAGGGAGCCCCGATAGAGCAGATGGCCGAGGACTCCGGCGAGATGTTCAGCGACCTGATCTTGACCCAGTCCTACCCCGCCGCCATCCGCCGGGTGCGCCAGCACCGCGCCGCCGGGCATACCACGGTGCTCATCACCGGCGCTCTCGACTTTATCGTGGAGCCGCTGCGCCCGCTTTTCGACCACATCGTGTGCGCCGAGCTGGCCCAGTCCCACGGCGCCTACACCGGCCAGCTAGCCGAAGTGCCGCCCACCAGCGAGTCGCGCGCCGAGGTGCTGCGGGACTTCGCCAACGCCGAGGGGCTGCTCATGTCGGAGTCGGTGGCCTACGCCGACTCGGCCAGCGACCTGGCCCTGCTGGAGGCGGTGGGCTACCCGGTGGCCGTGAACCCCGAGCCCAAGCTGGCCATGCTGGCCCGCAAGCGGGGCTGGCTCATCGAGTACTTCGACAAGGCCCCCGGCGGCCCCCGCAAGCTGCTGCCCATCGGATCCCGGAAGGCGTCATGAAGAGTTCAGCTATGCAGTCCATCGGATCCCGAAAGGCATGGAGGAACCCGGCATGAAGGATCGAGTTAGGCCAACCCCCCGGCCGGGCATGGTGCTGGAGGTAGACCGCTCCACCCCGCCCATCCTGTTCCACCACGGCGAGGGCTTCCGCACCGAGAAGCTGCCGGCGGGGCGCAGCCGGGTGATCTACCCGGCCGAGCCGCTGTTGGGGCTGGCCGACCCCGAGGGCGCCATCCGCCGGGCGCTGCTCAACCCCATAGACCAGGATCCGCTGCCCGCCCAGCTAAGGCCGGGCATGAAGCTCACCATCGCCTTCGACGACATCTCGCTGCCGCTGCCCCCCATGCGCCGCCCCGACATCCGCCAGATGGTGATCGAGCAGGTGCTGGAGATGGCCGCGGCGGCCGGGGTGGACGACGTCCACATCATCGCCGCGCTGGCCCTGCACCGGCGCATGACCGAGGACGAGCTGCGCTACTGCCTGGGCGACCGCACCTACGACGCCTTCGCCCCCTCGGGCTGCCTCTACAACCACGACGCCGAGGACCCCGACGGCATGGTGCTGTTGGGCACCACTCCCCACGGCGAGGAGGTGCAGTTCTCCAAGCGGGCCGCGGAGAGCGACCTGGTGGTGTACGTGAACATCAACCTGGTGGCCATGGACGGCGGCCACAAGAGCACCGCCACCGGCCTGGCCGGCTACCAGGGGCTGCGCCACCACCACAACGTCAAGACCATGCAGGAGTCCAGGTCGTTCATGGACCAGCACCGCTCCGAGCTGCACGCCTCCAACTGGCGAATGGGCAAGGTGCTGCGCGATGCCGGGGTGAAGATCTTCCAGATCGAGACCACGGTCAACAACAACACCTTCGGGGTGGACGGCCCGCTAGCCATGCTCCAGAAGCGGGAGTGGGAGTGGACGGCCAAGGATCGGGCCGCCTTCGTGGCCATGACCACGGGGCTGAAGTACGCCCCGCCCCAAATGGCCCGCCAGATCTTCCAGTCGTGGCGGGCGCCCTATGAGCTCACGTCGGTGCAGGCCGGCGAGGTGGAGGCCGTCCACAAGGTGACCACCGAGAACGTGTACGCCCAGCACCTGGTGCCGGTGGAGGGCCAGACCGACATCTTGACCATGGGCCTGCCCTACATCTGCCCCTACAACGTGAACTCGGTGATGAACCCCATCCTGGTTATGTGCCTGGGGCTGGGCTACTTCTTCAACCTCTATCGGGGCCGCCCGCTGGTGCGGGAGGGGGGCGTGGTCATCATGGGCCACCCCACCCGGTGGGAGTTCCACCCGGTACACCACCCCAGCTACATCGACTTCTTCGAGCAGGTGCTGGCCGACACCACCGACCCCGTCGAGATAGAGGCCCGCTACGAGCGCCAGTTCGCCGAAGACGAGTGGTACATCCACCTGTACCGCACGTCGTACGCCTACCACGGTGTCCACCCCTTCTACATGTGGTACTGGGGGGCGCACGCCCTTCAGCACCTGGGCGAGGTGATCATCGTGGGCGGCGACACCCGGGCGGTGCAGCGCATGGGCTTCCGCCCCGCCTCCACCCTCCAAGACGCCCTGGAGATCGCCAGCGATACCGTGGGCCGCCACCCCACCGTCACCCACCTCCACAACCCCCCCATCCTGATGGCCGATGTCAGCTAGGCGGGTGATCTCGAAGCTGGACTTCCCCTATCGGGCGGCCCGACCGCCCGCGGGGGTGCCGCCCGCGCCCGTCGCCAAGAACCGCGGGGCCGACTACGACACCGACTGGGCCCGCAAGCCGGCGGCCCGAGCGGCCCGGCGGGTTATCACCGAAGTGGTGATGCAGCCGGCCATGGCCGCCCTGGCCCGACCCCAGCGCCGGGGCCTCGACCGGATCGAGCGCCTGGATGGGCCGGTGATCTTCGCCGCCAACCATCACAGCCACATCGACACGCCCCTGCTGTTCACCTCCATCCCACCCCGGTGGCGGAACCGCCTGGTGGTGGGGGCGGCGGACGACTACTTCTTCACCGGAGCACTCAAGTCGGCCGCCTCCGCGCTGGTCATCGGGGCCATCCCCATCGAGCGCTCCAAGGTGGGGCGGCGCTCGGCCCGCCTGGCCGCATCGCTCATCGAGGACGGCTGGAGCCTGCTCATCTTCCCCGAGGGCGGCCGCAGCCCCGACGGCTGGGGCCAGCCCTTCCTGGGCGGCGCCGGCTACCTGGCGGTGCGCTGCGGCGTGCCGGTGGTGCCGATTCACGTGGAGGGCACCGACCGCATCCTGCCCAAGGGCCGCAACGTGCCCAAGGTGTCGGCCACCACCATCACCTTCGGCGACCCCCTGATTCCCACCGAGGAGGACAACGCCCGGCGGTTCGCGGCCCGTATCGAGGTGGCGGTGGCCACCCTGGCCGACGAGTGCGCCACCGACTGGTACCAGGCCCGCCGCCGAGCCCACGCCGGAACCACCCCCGGCCTCACCGGCCCAAACATCTCCCCCTGGCGCCGGGCCTGGGCCCTAGGCGACCGCTCCCCCCGCTCCCGCCGCCAACACCGCCGCTGGCCCTAGTGGTGTGTCTTGGGTTTATTCGCGCGTGTCCTGCTAGGCATCGACGC
>JAPPMA010000026.1 GCA_028819295.1 bacterium
CGCCAAAACCCGCCGAGCACAAACCGCCCTAACCAAATCCGCGACACACCACTAGTCCAAGGCTCAGAATCGCTCAGGGAGCGCTCTGGTGTCTCTGGCGCTCGCCTACCTCGGCAATGGGGAGAAATGGCTCGTTGCGACACGCCGGGAACCATCCCCTGACATTTCGGGTCGTATATCTATGCATGGCAGGCCGGGATCGTTTGCTTTCTCCCGTTTGAATAAAGTCGGTGCCGCCTTCTGCGGTACACACTGTACTGTCACACCGGCAATAGCTCGTCAAGTGCGGCATCCAGCAGGCACACCAGTGCATCAGGCTCCGCTTGCCGGAGTGCTAAGCAAAAGAGGCCACCAGGAGGACGCCATGACCGAGATCTACCGCGATCCGAGCGTAGCGATCGACGACCGGGTTGCCGATCTCCTGGGGCGCATGACGCTGGAGGAGAAGGTGGCCCAGCTCGGGACGGTCTGGCTGACCGCGCTGGTACAGGACGAGGCCTTCGACGCCGACCGTGCGGCGGAACAACTGGCCGACGGGATAGGCCAAGTCACCCGCATCGGTGCGAGCACCGGGCTGCTGGCCAACGAGTCAGCAGGACTCGGCAACGACATTCAGCGCGTGCTGGTAGAACGCACCCGTCTGGGGATTCCCGCGGTCATCCATGAGGAAGGGGTCGGCGGATTCCTCCACCGCGGGGCCACCACCTTCCCCCAGGGGCTGGGCCTGGCCGCCACCTGGGATGTCGACCTGATGGCCGAGGTCGCAGAGGTGATCCGCACCCAGATGACCGCCGTCGGGGCCCGCCACAACCTCTCCCCCGTGCTGGATGTGGCTCGGGACCCCCGATGGGGCCGGGTGGAAGAGACCTACGGCGAGTCGCCCGAGCTGTGTGCCCGGATGGGCGTTGCCTATGTGAAAGGGCTCCAAACCGACAATTTGGCCAACGGCGTGGTGTGTACCGGCAAGCACTTCTTGGGCTACGGCTACTCCCTGGGCGGCCGCAACCAGGCGCCGGTTCACCTCGGTGACCGGGAACTCCGCGAGGTGTACGCCGAGCCGTTCGCTGCTGCCATCCGCGAGGCCGGCTTGGCATCGATCATGAACAGCTACTCGTCCATCGACGGAGTGCCCGTGGCGGCAAGTCGGGCGATGCTCACCGATCTCCTGCGGGGTGAGCTGGGGTTTGCCGGAACGGTGGTGGCCGACTATTTCGCGGTCATGCAGCTTCATTTCAACCACATGACCGCCGCCGATCCCGCTGAGTCGGCCATCCAAGCGCTCAGCGCGGGACTCGACATCGAGCTGCCGGCCCTCGACTGCTACAAGCACCTGCCCGCCGCAGTTCTAGAAGGCCGAATCGACGAGTCAATCATCGATGAGTCCTGTGCCCGAGTGCTGGCCCAGAAGATCCAGCTCGGCTTGTTCGAGAACCCCTATGTCGATACTGATGCCGCGCTGGCGGTGTTCGACACCCCTGACCAGCGGGCGCTGGCCTGCCGAGCCGCGGCCGAGGGGGTGATCCTGCTGAAGAATGATGGCGTGCTGCCCCTCAACCCGTCGATCTCAAAGGTGGCCGTCATCGGCCCCCACGCCGACGATCCCCGTCTCCTCCAGGGCGACTACCACTATCCCGCCCATCTGGAGATCATCTACCTGAACCGCAGTGCAGAGATGCTCGAGGCCATGGAGGCCCTCGGGATGGAGCAGGGGGTCGACCAACTGCCCGAAGCCGGCGGCACGTTCTCCCCAGGACCGCATTTCACCCCCCATGTGACGCCGCTGGAGGGACTGCGGGCTGCGCTTCCCCACACCGAGATCATCCATGCTGTGGGATGCGCCGATACCGGCGACGACGCATCCGGTATCGAGGAAGCGGTCGCCGCCGCAGAGTCAGCCGACGTTGCCATCGTCTGCGTGGGCGCCCGCTCCGGGCTGGTTGCCGACGCGACCGTCGGAGAAGCCCGCGACGCCACCGATCTAGGCCTCCCCGGGGTGCAGTCGCAGCTGGTGGCTCTAATTGCGGCCACCGGCACACCGATGGCGGTTGTGGTGATCAGTGGTCGGGTCCACACCCTCGAGGCCGCGTCGGCGGCAGCCAACGCCCTCATTTGGTCGATCCTTCCCGGCGAAGAGGGTGGTTCGGCCATCGCCCAAGTGCTGACCGGCGAGGTGAATCCGTCGGGCCGCCTCCCGGTCACGCTGCCCCTTCATGTCGGGCAGATCCCGCTTCACCACGACATGCGGCGGCGCGGCGACCGGTCGGAGTTCTACGGCAGCTACGTCGACCGCGACACCGATGCGCTCTACTGGTTCGGCCACGGCCTGTCGTACACCACATTCGGATATGGCGAGCTCTCGGTGGTGGCCGGTTCGACAACAGAAGCCACCACTGTCTCGGTTCCGGTTGCCAACAACGGCCAACACGATGGCGACGAGGTCGTCCAGCTCTATGTGACCGATGAGGTCGCATCTGTGGCCCGGCCCATCCGCGAGCTCATCGGTTTCGCCCGGGTAGCCATCCCTGCGGACGAAAGCCGCACCGTCACGTTTACCGTTCACCCCAGCCGACTGGCCTTCCACGGCCTCCACATGGCTTTGGCCACTGAGCCGGGATCATTCACGTTCCGGATCGGCGGTTCGTCCTTCGACCCCAACATGCGGGAAGCAACGGTAGATCTGACCGGAGACACCGCCTCCTACGACCGCCGCTCGATCATCCCGACCACTTCATCTTCCACCTAGACCGCCGTTCGATCATCCCTACCACTTCATCCCCCACCTAGAAGGCGAAGCTGGACGGGCGCCGGTAACGATGGCAGCTCTATTGTGCTCCGACCGGTTATGTTCTGCGCTCATCTGGGGGGTCGAAGGTGACGAGCAGTTGGGTGCGGCCTCGCAGGATATAGCTGTCCATGAAGGTGTCGCTGTGGTCGTCGGCGAGCGCCAGATTGGGCAGGTCCAACAAGGCGTTGGTGCCAACCTTGCCCTCCAGGCGGGCCAGCCCCTGGCCGATGCAGTAGTGCTCGCCGTATCCGAAGGCCACGTGGTCGTTGGGGTCGCGGTCGATGTTGAATTCGTGGGGAAGCGGACACAACTCCGGGTCGCGGTTGGCGGCCGCGAACGCCAGCCACGCGAACTCGCCTTCGGCCACAGGCAAATCCCCGAGCTGGGTGTCTCGGGTGGCGACTCGGAACAAACCGGTCACCGGCGCTTCATGACGGAGGGCCTCCTCCACGAATGCAGGGACCAGATCCCGATCAACAGCAAGTCGGTCGCGCAGCTCGTGGTCGGTGGCCAGGCGGTGGCCGATGTTGGCCAAGAGCGTGGTAGTCGTCTCATTGCCTGCCAGTAGAAATTGCCTCAACGCGGTAATCCGCTCTTCGTGGGTCAAGGGCTCGCCGTCGACCTCGGCGTTGGCCACGTCCGATATCAGATCGTCGCGCGGCTCGGCCTGGCGCTGTTCGACTATGGCCGAGAAATAGTCCTCAAACTCGGACTCCGATCTGATGTAGCTGCGCACCTCATCTCGGCTTGGGTTGGCCCGCCCGATGGGAATGGCGAAGGCGTCAGACCACCCCTTGAATACTTCGAGCTCCTCCTCGGGGACGCCAAGCATTCGGGAGATCATCACCATGGGCAACAAGACGGCGTACTCGCGAAACAGATCAGCCCGGCCTCGGTGGGCGAATCCAGCAACCAGTTGATCAGACACCGACTCGACCTCGGGCTCCAGCGCCCGCAGGCGAGCGGGGCGGAACGCCCGGTTGAGCGCCCGACGCTGCCGAACATGTTCGGGGGGATCGGCGGTGTTGAGTACCCGCCCTCGATTGCGGCTTCGAAAACGGCTGACCACCTCGGCCATTTGCGGCTCTTGCGCGATGGCCGCGGTGTGGTCGGCCACTGGATTTCGGAAGTCATAGGTCGCGGTTGGCGATCGACTTGACCATGTATCAGGGTCGACCAGGATTTCGTGCAGCAACCGGTAACTGGTGATAACCCACGCCCCCATGGCCTCGCTGTAGAACGCAGGCTCCGACGCCTCCCGCACATCGTCGAATAGCGGCCATGGACAAGCCAGCAATTCCTCATCGCGGTCGAGCAGCCGCTGAATCCTGTTGTCCAGTGAATCCGTCATAGTCAAGCAAAAGAGTCCGTCATCGATGCTACGGGCAACTAGTTGGCCGCTACCGGGCAATCACCCTCAACCAGCAGCCGACGCAATACGCGATCGCCCTCCCACGGATCTCGAACGGCAAAGTGGGCTGTGCATCGCTCATCCCAGATCACCACCCTGAATGGCCTCCCAACAGGATCCCCATATCGCTGACCCGCCAACGTCGCAAGATCAGGCGGGGGCCGACGACTACCTCGGGAAGGACACCCACCTTCCAACACTTCCACAGAGTGTTCGCACTTTTTGACGGAATTACCACTACCCGGGAGATCGCTACCAGGAGCGAATGCTCGGCGACCAGCCCCCCAACACCTTCCTTCCGCCAGCGGGGATGGGCCGCGGGTTCAAGACCCTGATCTACAGCCATGCCGGGGTGGCCCTCGATCCCGAGCAAGCCCTCGTGGTCGAGGTCGATCACCGGGGTGCCACCATGTGGGATGTCCAGTTCTACAACCGGCCGTGGTATTGGGTTTAGCGCCGATTCTCCCGCTCAACTTCGGTGGAATCGACATTGTTGATGTTATGATGCGCATATGCGCACAACAGTGACCATCGATGACAAGGTCTACGAAGAAGCTCGGCGCATCGCCTTTGATTCCCGCCGGACGCTGGGAGAGGTCATCAATGAACTCCTCACAGAAGGCCTCAAGCTCGTGGCCAAGCCACTTGAGCGTCGCCAACTCGGTCAACTTCGAGGCACGATCAACATCTCCGATGATTTCGACGACACACCCCCTGAGGTATTCGACTCACTCAATGACCCGATTTGATGGCGACCTTTCTGCTGGATACACATGTGCTTCTCTGGGCCAATGAGAGACCGGAACGGCTCTCAAGACAGGCCATCGAAGCACTTGAGAATCCGTCTAACCGCCTGTTGGTATCGTCTGTCTCAGTTGCAGAAATCGAGATCAAGCGGCGGCTCGGCAAGCTGTCCATGGAACACAGTTGCCAAACTCTCGTTTCTCGGCTCGACGCGGCGTGGCTCGACCTGACTGCTGTGCATGCAATGGGACTACGGGCCCTGCCCATGTTGCATGCCGATCCATTCGACCGGCTCCTCATGGCGCAGGCGATCTCGCACGGATGCCCTCTCGTCACAGCCGATCAGAAGATCCTCGCCTACCCCATCGAAACGCTCACTGCTTAGCCCGCGCTCAGAGGGGCAATGGTGTTCACTCGGCCTTCGGCCTGTGGGCGCGGAGGGACTTGAACCCCCGGCCTCTTCCTTGTAAGGGAAGCGCTCTTGCCATCTGAGCTACGCGCCCGGCGTGGTGGCCAGATTAGACCGGCGATGCGGTGCCCCCTGCACCAATTCCTCCTGGATCGGGGGTGCCGAAAGTGCGCCGTCGGGCCAGGGCCTCGGCCAGCAGCGGCGGGGTGGCGGCTGCCACCGGGCAGCGTCGCTCGGCTAGGTCATCGGGCAGGAGAGGCCGCCCCCAGGCCTCGCCCATGGCCACCCCGGCCTCGGCGCACACCAACGCCGCGCCCAGGTAGTCCCAGGTGGAGTGGCCCTCGCTGGTGCAGTCGATGTAGGCGTCGGTCACGCCTTCGGCCACCGCGCACATGTCCAGGGCGATAGACCCCAGCACCCGGTACTGCTTCCAACCCAGGTGCTTGGGGGGCAGGTCGGTCAGACCCACCGTGGCCTCCCTCAACCGCTGCTGGCCCGACGGCCCTGATCCCCGGCCGCGGTCTCCCGCCGCGCCCGGGGCCAAAAGGCGACCGTCGGCAGTTGCCCCCCGGCCCCGGGCCGCTCGGTAGGCCTTTCCGCTCACCAGGTTGAGCACCAGCGAGGCCGCCATCCCCTCGGAGTCCAGCGCGCAAAAGCTGGTTGAGTACCACGGCAGGCCCCGGGCGGCGTTGGTCGAGCCGTCCACCGGATCGAGCACCACCTGGAGTTCCCGGCCGGGGTCGTGCGAGCCCGACTCCTCGCTGTACACCCCGAAGCCGGCCTCAGAAAGCACCTCTCGGGCGGCCTCGTCGGCGGCCACGTCGAAGCTGTACTGGCCTTCCCGATCGCCGGTCAGATGCCATCGGTCGATGCGGCTCACCACCTCGGCCACCCGGGCCGCGGCCTGATCGAAAACTGCCAGTATCAGCTCGCTGTCCATCGGGGTGAAACTACTGCCATCAGATAGCCATGAGGGGTCTTTGCATGGCAGTGTGGAGTTCTTGGCTGTCGTCGATATCGCCACCTTCATCGCCGATCTCAAGGACCATGCCGTGGATAGCGGCTTCCACGTCCACGATGATCGCCACTTCGTCGAGACCTATTCCATGCGCCAGGCATGGGAGGTGGATCTGCACCCCGCCACCGCCTGCGGCGGTCCGCTCGACGTGCACATCACCCTCGAAGTCGATCCCCGGGTGATGCTGAGCTTCGAGGATCACATGATGGAGCTGCCCGAGGGGGTGGAGCCCACCGAGGACTTCAAGCTGCCCCTGGTGGTTTCGTGGAGCCTGCCACCGCTGCCCGACGGGCCCGACCTGCTGCTTTTGGCCACCGACTTGGCCGGCATCGGCGGCTTGGAGCTGCCCTTGGACGTGTCGGCCATCGACGCCTACGCCGCCGTCACCGACGCCCCGCAGCGGAGCATCTCCATCTCGGCCCGGGTGGAGGTGTCGATCGTCGGCATGTTCACCGGGCACGAATGCCTGGGCAGCTTGCTGCCCAAGGTGGCCGAGATCAGCGAGTTCCTGCTCGACCGGGCGCCCGCCTGGCTGGGAGAAGACCTGTTGTAGGCCTCGGCCGTCTCGACCGACGGGCCGGGACTGACTGCCCAGGGCGACAATCCGGTAACAATTCGGTAACATTGCAGGGCCATGGTCCGTCAGCTCAAGATCATCGTCGCGCCGGAAATCGCCGGCGGCACGCGGGGTTGGCGGCACTTTCCCGGCCAAGTCTTCATCGTGACGGTGGCCGCGCTCATCTATTTCGGAGTGCGGATGATAACCAAGGGGGCAGACGTCGCGGCCTTCAAGAACGCCTACGACCTGCTTACCCTTGAGTCCACACTGGGCTTGGACTTCGAGGCCTGGTCGCAGTCGGCGGTGCTCGACTACCACTGGGTGGTCACCTTCTTCAACTGGGTGTACATCTGGCTTCACTGGCCGGTGATCGTTGGGGCGCTCTTGGCGCTCTACCACTTCAACCGCCGCCGCTACACCCTTCTTCGCAACGCCATGATCGTCTCCGGTGCGTTGGGGCTGGTGTTCTTCGCCTTGTTCCCGGTGGCCCCGCCCCGCTTCTTCGACGGTTTCACCGACACCGTCGCCGAGCTGTCCACCTCCTACAAGTTCCTCCAGCCCCCGTCGATAGTGAACAAGTACGCGGCTCTGCCCAGTTTCCATGTGGGGTGGAACGTGCTCGCCTGTGTGGTGCTGTTCCGATCCACCCGGTCGATCCCGGTGCGCGTCTTCGCGGTTGCCTCTCCGCTGCTGATGGCGGTCGCCGTGGTGCTCACCGGCAACCACTGGGTGGTGGACGGCTTCGTGGGCATCGCACTTGCCATGATCGGCCTCTACGTCGCCCACCGGCTGGGCTGGCTCACCCGCCGCTGGCAGGAGCCGACCGAGGAAGTCGAGGAAGAGGTGGGCCCGGCGGGGATCGAACCCGCGACCGAGCGATTATGAGTCGCCTGCTCTGACCACTGAGCTACGGGCCCGCCGACAGCCTATTGGGCCGACCTCCCGGACTGGTACTGGTTTGGCTCCGGGGGTGAGACTCGAACTCACAACCTAGCGGTTAACAGCCGCTTGCTCTGCCGGTTGAGCTACCCCGGATCGACTGGTGATTTTACCCCGTCGGCGGGCTCGCCATCCCATCCAATATCGCCATCCAGCACCGCCGCGGCCACCGGAATCCGCACCAACCCGCCGCACCAGCCGAGCTGCTCGCCGAGCAAGCGGCTGGTTGCGGCTAGTTGCCGGCCGAGGCGATCAGGCCGAGCACCGTGTCGGGGTCGAGGGGCTGGCGGTTGGGGTACACCCCGAAGGGGGCCAGGGCGTCGGCCACCGCGTTGAACACCGCCGGAGGCGCCCCGATGGCGCCGCCCTCGCCGGTGCCCTTGTGTCCGCCGGGCGTGTCGGAGGGCACCACAACATGGCCGCACTCCAAATCGGGCATCTCGGCCGCGGTGGGCAGCAGGTAGTCGAGGAAGGTGGACGCCAGCGGGTTGCCGCTCTCGTCGTAAACGCAGTGCTCATACAGCACGCCGCCGATGCCCTGGGCCACGCCGCCGGCGATCTGGCCGTCGACCACCATGGGGTTGATCAGCACCCCGCAGTCCTCGCTCACCACATAGCGCAGCAGCGTGACCTGGCCGGTGCCGGGATCCAGCTCGCAGGTGCAGATATGGCAGGCATTGGAGTGGACGGCGGGCGGGGCCTTGTAGCGGGCGGTGTGCTCGAGGCCGGCCTCGGTCCCCGGCGGCAGCGCGTCGGAGTCCTTGTAGGCGGTGGCCGCCACCTGGGCCAGCGTCATGGAGGCTGTCGGCGTGCCCTTGACCGAGACCACCCCGTCGGCTACCTCCAAGTCGTCGGCCGAGGCCTCCATCAGGTGGGCGGCGATGGCCACCACCTTGTCCCTCACGCCCGACGCCGCCGCCCGGGCCGCACCCCCGGCAATGACCGCCGAGCGGCTGCCGCCGGTTCCGAACCCGTAACCGGAGCCGTGGCCCTGGTGCAAGGTGACGTCTTCGGGGCGCACGCCCAGCTCGTCGGCCACAAGCTGCGCCATGGTGGTCTCCAGGCTCTGGCCGTGCGAGCCGGTGCCCATGAAAAGGTTGACGTGGCCGTCGACCTCCACCCGCAGCATGGCCGACTCGGTGCCCAGCGCCCCCATGCCCATCGACGTGGGCTCGATGTACAGGGCGATGCCCAGGCCCAGATAGCGGCCTCGCTCGCGCTCTTTGGACTGCTCGGCCCGGAACTCGTCGTAGCCGATCATCTCGGCGGCCTGCTCCAGGGTCTTGTCCGGCGAGATGGTGGATTCGTAGGTCAGCCCGGTGGACACCAGATAGGGCAGGTCGTCGGGCCGCAGCACATTGCGGCGGCGCAACTCGAGGGGGTCGATGCCCATCTCTCGGGCCACCCGGTCGATCATCTGCTCGCGGGCCACGCTCTCCATCTGCCACGGGCCCCGATAGGCCCCCCGGCCGCAGGTGTTGGTGTACACGGTGCGGGCCCGCCAGCTCACCGGCCCCATTCGGTAGGGTCCGGGATAGAGCATGGTGGCCATCGCCCCCGGCGAGGCCGGGCCGCCCAGGGGAAAGGCGCCGTCGTCTTCGAGCTGATCCACATCGGCGGCCAGGAAGTGGCCGTCGGCGTCCAACGCCATGGAGACGGTCATCTGCTCGGTGCGGGCGTGGTTGGAGGCCAGCAGGTTCTCTCGTCGGTCCTCGATCCACTTCAGCGGCACGGCCAGGAGCTTGGCGGCCACCAGCACCGCCATGTCCTCACGGCCCAAGAAGATCTTCTGGCCGAATCCGCCGCCCACGTCGCCGAAATGCACCACCACCTTGTGCTCGCCGGTGCCCAGCACCCGGGCCCCGATGTGCTGGAGCTCGTGGGGGCTCTGGGTGGAGGCCCACACCTCCATCACCCCGGCGTGGGGCTGCCAGGAGGCCACCATGCCCCGCGTCTCCATGGGCACATTGGTCTGGCGGTGCTGATGCCAGGTCTCGGTGATCACATGGGCCGCTTCGGCGAAGACCTCCCTTTGGGCCGGGTTGGGCACCTTGAGGTCGTGGGCCAGGTTGCTGCCCAGCTCGGGGTGGACGAGGGTGTCGGAATCAGCGGCGACCTCGTAGTCGACCACCGGGTCGAGCGGCTCGAACTCCACGTCCACCAGATCGAGGGCATCCTCGGCGATGTAGCGGCTCTCGGCCACCACCATCACATAGGGGTCGCCCACGAAGCGCACATCGCCGTCGGCCAGCATGTTGGCCGGGGGTGCGGGCGTCTCGGGCGGGTGCAGCGACGACCGCAGCGAGTCGTTGTGGTGGTTGAGGTTGGCGGCGGTGTACACCGCGTGGACCCCCTCCAGCGCCTCGGCCGCAGAGGTGTCGAGTCGGGTGATCGCGGCCCGGGCCAGGTCGCTGCGCCCGAATGCCACATGGAGCATGCCGGCCAGCATGATGTCGTCCACATACCGGCCGTGCCCGGTGACCAGACGGGGGTCTTCCAGCCGCTTCACCGACTGGCCGACGTAGCGGACGGCGGTCGCTGCCGTGCTGCTCATGGCTGCTCCTCCCTCAGGGCGGCGGGTCCCGGCGTCATGGCTGCTCCTCTCTCAGGGCGGCGGCGGCTTGGCGGGTGGCGGCCACGATGCCCTGATAGCCGGTGCAGCGGCAGAGGTTGCCGGCTATGCCGTGGCGGATCTCGTCGTCGGTGGGATTGGGGTTGGCCTCCAAGAAGGCGGCCACCGAGATGATGAAGCCAGGTGTGCAGAACCCGCACTGGAGCCCGTGGCAGTCTCTGAACGCCTCCTGAACGGGGTGCAGCGTCTGCTCGTCGGGGGCGAGTCCCTCCACGGTGGTGATGCGGGACCCGTCGGCCTGCACGGCGAACAGCAGGCACGACCGAACGGCCTCGCCGTCCATCAGCACGGTACAAGAGCCGCACACGCCGTGCTCGCAGGCCAAGTGGACGCCGGTACACAGGGCCTGCTCCCGCAGAAAGTCGGCCAGAGTCAGCCGGGGCTCAACCAGTCCTCGCCGGGTGCGGTTGTTCACCGTCACCGAAACAGGAATCGCATCAGCCATCGGAGGCCTCCGTGGTCAACTGGGCCAGGGCGTCGCCCAGCACTCGGCCCACCAGGGTGGAACCGGCCCGGCGCCGGTACTCCTCGCTGGCGTGGATGTCGCCGATCGGGTCCATATCATCGGCGGCCAGCCTCCCGATCTCAGCGGCATCAGCGCCGGCGTCAGCGGCGGCCAGCCCCATCAGCGCCGCCTCCACCGACGCGGCCCGCAGCGGGGTGGGACCCACGCCCAGCATGCCCACCGCGGCCCGGTCGATGCGCCCCGCTTCGTCGATGCCGATGCCCACCGCGGCGCCGGCCAGCGCGAAATCGCCGCTGCGCCGGGCGATCTCGTCGAAGGCGAACCCGGCCGGCTGCTCCCAAGCCGCGAACCGCAGGCCAACCAGCAACTCGTCGGGGGCCAGTGCAGTCATGAACGTGGACTCGAAGTACTCCGAGGCCGGCACCTCCCGGGTGCCCGATGTCGAAGCGATCTCGGCGGTGCCGTCGAGGGCCAGCATCACCGCGGGGTACTCCGAGGCCGGGTCGGCGTGGGCCACCGAGCCGCCGATCGTCCCCCGATTCCGGATCTGGAAGTGGCCGATGTGGGGGGTGGCCAGGTGCAACAGCGGCACGCGTTCGGCGATGGTTCCATCGTGCTCGACAGCCGCTTGCCGGGTCATGGCCCCGATGCGGACGCCGCCGTTGTCGGCGGTCACACCGAACATCTCGGATACCCGGTTCAAGTCCACGATGTGGTCGAAGCGGGTGAGGCGCATGGCCAGCATCGGCACCAGGCTCTGGCCACCGGCCAGGGGCTTGGCCCCATCGCCGTGCTCGGCGAGCAGGCCCACCGCATCGGCCACCGTCTCGGGAGCGTGGTATTGGAAGGGGGCGGGCTTCACCGCTGTGGACTTTATCCAGGCTGGGGCGATTGGGCGCAGACCAACCCTCTTCAGCCTCTTCTTTCTTCTGGGGGTTCTGGCAGACTGGGGCGATGGCCGACGTCGCCGAGGCGCTTCGCAGCTACTGGACCGACCGGGGACCGGTGTGGATCGAGCACCGTGAGAGGCTGGACGCCATGCTTGCCCCCTTGGGGGAGGCCGCCATCGCCCGGCTGCATCCCGACTCCGGAGAACATGTGCTGGACATCGGCTGCGGCACCGGCACCACCAGCCTGGAACTGGCCGGCCTGGTGGGCGAGAGCGGCCACGTCACCGGGGTGGACGTGTCGGCCCCCATGCTGGACGAGGCCCTTCGCCGGGCCGCCGAGGCCGGTTTGGCCAACGTCTCGTTTGTGGTTGGCGACGCGGGGGACCACCAGTTCGAGCCCCGCCACTTCGACGCCGCCTTCTCCCGCATGGGGATCATGTTCTTCGCCGAGCCGGGGGCCGGGTTCACCAACCTCCGCAGGGCGCTGCGCCCCGGCGGGCGGCTCACCTTCGTCTGCTGGCGCTCGCCCGCTGAGAACTCCTGGGTCACCGAGCCGGGCCAGGCCGTGGCCGAGGTGCTGGGCCCGCCCGAACCGATGGACCCCGACGCGCCCGGCCCGTTCTCGCTGGCCTCCGCCGATCGGATCAGCTCGATTCTCACCGGGGCCGGCCTGGTGGACATCGACATCACCCCTCACGACCTGCCGGTGAACATCGGCGGCGGTACCACCGATGAGCTGGTCCGCTACTACATGGATCTTCTTCCCGGCACGGCCATCCCCGAGAATGCCGAAGTCCACGTGACCGACCGGGTCAAAGCCGCCCTGGGCGCCATGGTCGAGCGCCGCCGCACATCCGACGGCATCACCATGGGCGCCGCCGCCTGGCTGGTGAGCGCCCGGGCTTAGTGGTCCGTCTCTGCACGCTGCCGGGTTGGGAGAAGGCCGTTTCATCAACCCAATCGGGGTTGATGCACTCAGGGGCGCCAGGCGGGGGCGGGGGGTTGAGGCGGCGTCGCTCACGCTGGAACCAGCTCAGCTATCGGTACCACCTTGCGTCAGCTCACTCGAACAGCGGGACGCCCTCGACCTCGGCCGCCTCATTCAGGTGCCGGTCCAGGCTGATCAGCTCGCAGCCCTCCCGAATCGCCAGCGCCAAATAGCTGGCGTCGTAGGCAGTCAGTCCGTGATTCCGGGCCAAGGCCATGACGTCCCGGTCGTCCGGCTCACCTGGGCAACGAATGGGAAGACGGCGAAGGCGGGCCATGGAGGCGTCGGCGTAGTCGCCGTCGATTCGCCCCCGCCGCTCTGCTGTCAACAAGAGATTGCGCATTTCATCCCAAAACATCCCCGGAACCATTGCCGCTTCTTGCCCCAGCCGGTCGAGAGCCTGGTCTGCCGCTGACGCCGCCTCATCGGGCAATACCCAAGCGGCCGCAACGGAGGCATCGGGCACGAACGACATCAGCGCTGGTGCCCTTCATGGCGCCAGGACAAGATCTCCGGCGTAGTCACAGTCTGCTGCCTCGCCCTTTCCCGACGCAGCGTCTCGCGCAGATCTCCGACCTCCTGCGCCCGGTCGATGCGAGTAACGTGGGCGATCGGCTTAGAGCCGCGGCAGATGACCAAGTCCTCCCCGGCTTCCACCTCCGCCAGCAGTGCTGAGAGGTGTGTCTTCGCCTCTCCGATCTTTACCAATCGCGTCATTTTCTTCCTGCTTTTCGTCTCTTCCTATGCCGAATCAGATTTCCCGTAGGCCCCTTGAAACCACTGGGGCATCGCTCTCGCAATAGGAGGCTACCAACTTGACCAAGTACTTGGTCAAGCACCTTTCCAGACTCCAAAGCGGCACCGCCACTAGCGCTGCCGCAGCTTCAGGCCATGGCTGTCGGGCATCGGCCTCGAGTCCAACTGGACGCCCGAAGCCATCAGCCCCTAGACACAACTCCAGAACCAGCGCGAAGGAGACAACCAGTGAGCATTCGACGGATTGTGTGGGCATTGATAACCCTGGGGCTGGTCACCGCGCTGTTGGGCGCGGTGGCGGCCAATGCGCAAGACGACGGTGACGCAGCCGGCGACAGCGGAGAGCTGCAACTGGTGATCCTGCACCACAACGACGGCGAGTCGCAGCTGGTGCAGGCATCGTCGGATCTGCCCGACTTCGGCGGCGTGGCCCGCTTCGCCTCCCTGGTACACCAGCTGCGGTCCCAGGCCGCCGATGACGGCGCGGCGGTGATCACCATCTCCTCGGGCGACAACTTCCTGAGCGGCCCCGAGCTGTCGGTGAGCCTTGGCGACGACAGCCCGTTCTACGACGCCCTGGCCCTCAACCTGATCGGCTATGACGCGTTGACCATCGGCAACCACGAGTTCGACTTGGGCCCCGACCTGTTGGCCCGGTTCATCACCGAGACCACCACCGCGCCGTTCATCAGCGCCAACCTGGACTTCTCCGGCGAGCCGGCGTTGGCTGCGCTGGCGGATGAGGGCCGTATCGCCCCGTCGGCAGTGGTGGAGAAGCAGGGTCGGCGCATCGGCATCATCGGCGCCACCACCCCGGAGCTGTCCTTCATCTCCAGCCCCCGCAACGTGGCGGTGATGTCGAATGTGGCCGAGATCGTGCAGGCCGAGATCGACCGCCTCACCGGCGACGGGGTGGACATCATCGTGCTGTCCACCCACTTGCAGGCCCTGAGCGGCGAGACCGATCTGGCCGCCGAGCTCACCGGCGTGGACGCCATCGTGGCCGGCGGCAGCGGGGCGCTATTGGCCGACGAAAACACGGTGCTGTTGCCCGGCGACGGCGACCCCTACGGCCCCTACCCGCTCACCGCCACCCTGGCCGATGGCACCAGCGTCCCGATCGTGACCACGCCGGGCGACTACACCTACGTGGGCCAGCTCATCTTGACTGTCGATGCTGACGGCAACGTGACTGCTGTAGACGAGGCCAGCGGCCTGCGCCGGGTGGCCGGCGGCGACGAGCCCGACGCGGTTGAGCCCCACCCCGACGCGGTGGCCCAGGTGACTGAACCGGTGGCCGCCGCGCTGGCCGAACTGGCCGCCTCCCCGGTGGGCACCACCGAGGTGCCCCTGGACGGCCGACGCTCGCCCGGGATCCGCACCCACGAGACCAACCAGGGCAACCTGCTGGCCGACGCCCTGCTGTGGAACGGTCGGCGGCTGGCCGCCGACTTCGGCGTGCCTGAGCCCGTAGTCGCCCTCCAAAACGGCGGCGGGATCCGCAACGACTCGGTGATCCCGGTGGGGCCGATCAGCGAACTGGAAACCTTCAACATCTCCCCGTTCGGCAACTTCGTGACCGTGATCGAAGACGTGTCGCCCGCCCAGTTGAAGGTGATCTTCGAGAACGCCGTGTCGAGGGTGGAGGGCTCCAGCGGCCGCTTCGCCCAGATCGCGGGCATGACCCTGGTCTACGACCCCGCCGGCACTCCCCAGGAGATCGGCGAAGATGACACTGTCGCCACCGAGGGCTCCCGAGTGCAGTCGATCACCTTGGACGACGGCACCGCCATCGTGAGCGACGGAGCCGTGGTGGACGGTGCCCCCTCGATCGCCCTGGTCACCCTCAACTTCCTGGCCAACGGCGGCGACCAGTACCTGTTCGGCGACGGCACCCGCACCCACCTGGGCCTCACCGACCAGCAATCCCTGGCCGCCTACATCGCAGACGGCCTCAGCGGCACCATCACCGCCGCCGACTACCCCGAAGGTGGCGAAGGCCGCATCACCGCAGTAGCCGCGGACATAGACGACATAGGTGACGACATGGCCGATGGTATGGACGATGGTATGGCAGACGACATGGACGACATGGCCGGCGAAGAACTCCCCGCCACCGGCGTGGAAAGCCGCCTGCTCTTCATCATCGCCGCCACCCTCGTCCTAGCCGGCCTCCTCCTGGCCAGCCTGTCCCGCCGCAGCGGGAAACTCACCACCTAGCCCCAACCAGCACCGACCATCGCTCGTGGGGTGCCTGGCTAAGTCACAGCTAGCTGCCTCCTGCACGGATGAGAGCTGGACAAATTGTCATAGGTGAGTGCCATCATCTGAGGCTCTCGCGGGACTACCGTCAATGACAGCGGTGTAATTCCCAATCAGCCCCTTAGGAGATGGCGTGCACGAGGTTTACCTCGACTACAACGGGTCTGCACCACTCGACCCACGAGTGGCCGATGCCATGATGCCTGCTTTAGCAGGCGGAGTAGGCAACGCTGCTTCGGTTCATCGCTTCGGTCAACGACAAGCAGCAGCAGTGGAAGACGCACGCGAACGAGTTGCCGCCCTCGTTGATGCCTCCCCATCAGGGGTGATCTTCTGCGCTGGGGCAACCGAAGCCAATAACTTGGCACTGATTGGGCTGGCTGAAGGCGCGCCTGCTGAGCGGAACAGAATCGTGATCTCGGCAATAGAACACGCCTCAGTAAGAGAACCAGCCCAATGGCTGCATGAGCAAGGCAAGGCGAAGGTGGATGTCGTCGGGGTTACTCCGGGCGGATTTATCGACCTCGATCAGCTTGATTCGCTGCTAGGGCCCGACGTCTTGGTCGTTTCGGTAATGGCCGCCAACAGCGAGACCGGAGTTCGGAATCCGATCAAAGAGGTGTCGCAACGAGCGCAAGCCGTCGGGGCGGTGTTTCATTGTGATGCCACCCAGATGGTGGGCCGACTGCCATGTTCGTTGAGCGATACCCCTATTGACCTCTTGTCGATGAGTGGCCACAAGATCTGCGGCCCCGGGGGTGTGGGCGCACTGGTCGGCACACGCAAATCGCTACCTCAACTTCGGCCTGTGACCCATGGAGGAGGGCATGAACGAGGCCTGAGGTCAGGTTCGTTGAACGTAGCCGGAATCGTTGGTCTCGGAGCTGCGGCCAACCTGGTCGTAGAAGAACGAGGCTCCGAATCAGCCAGGGTAAGAGCACTAAGGGATCGGCTAGTGGATGGTTTGCGCTCAGAGCTCGCCGGAGTCCACGAGAACGGAGACCCGAACAGACGTCTCCCCAACACAGCAAGTGTGCGCTTCGAAGGGGCCGATGCCGAGGCGGTGGTGTTCAACATGGATCCGGTGGCAGTCTCTACCGGGTCAGCATGCAGTTCGGGCTCCATTGAACCCTCCCAAGTGCTCTTGGCCATGGGACTCTCCCGAGATGAGGCATTCGAATCGGTGCGCTTCAGCTTGGGTCGATTCACTACCGAGGCCGAGATTGAGACCGCCATTCGACAGACCGTTGAGGCTGTGAAATACGTCCGTGCAATGACCGGAAGCGACGACCGATGAGGCTTGCCGATGCCGCTGAAGGTGTATTCGCCAGACATGAGACGTTTCACCCCCGCTACGGATGGTTCCGCAAGGCATATGCCACAGCAGCAGCAAATGAACGTGGCTTCACAGCCGATGATGCTCCGGTTGCAATCGGCGTCGGAAAGAACATGGTCCGCTCGATCAAGTTCTGGGGCCTAGCGGCCAAGATCATCACTTCGGACCCCGAATCAGTCAACAAGCGCTCACCTGACATGATCCCCACCCGATTCGGTCACAGCCTCTTCGGGCCAGACGGATGGGACCCGTACATGGAAGATCCCGGCACAGTCTGGCTCCTTCACTGGATGCTTCTCACCCCTCCATCTCTGTTGCCTGTCTGGTGGCTTGCCTTCAATGAACTGCACGCCGTCAATTTCGATGATGAGATGCTGGCCGGTGCCATAACTGCCCAGATAGAGGCTGCTGGAGCATGGCAGATGCCTCATCACACTGCGATCGAGAAAGACGTCTCGGCACTGCTCCGCACCTACGCTCCTGCGGTAAGAACCTCACGAACGAGTTTTGACGATCTACTTGACTGTCCCATGCGCGAACTTGGGCTAATCGTCCACTCTGCCGCCACTGGCAACCACCGATTTGTACTAGGACCCAAACCGACATTGCCTGATGAGATCGTGGCCCTTGCCGTGTTGGATTATCTGTCTCGCTGTCGGCAAGGCGGGCGAACGATCACCCTGGCACACCTCGCAAACGAGCCAGGCAGTCCAGGGCGAGCCTTCAGACTCGGCGAGCAGGACCTCCATGTCGCCCTAGGCAGGATTGCAAAGAAACAACCTTCGATGGAGTTGCTGGCAACTACTGGGGCCCAACAAGTCGCATGGACGACCGCTGCTGCCGAGATTGCGGTTGCTGTGCTCAATGACTACTACGAAACGAAGCCCGAGGCTCCAGCCATCGGTCCTGACGGTGACGAACCAGTGGATCTAGATTTGCTACTTGAGCGATCACCCGCAATGTCAAGGCTCCGCGAAGCCAGTGCACGGAATCGGACGGAGGCAGTTGCATGACCACTCTCGCCGACCTTGTATCCGTCTCAGCGCGCTTCGCCCGCTCAGCGAATCTCGAACGGGACGTAACCTCAGTTGACCCTCTTGACGGTTACATCGTTACTGCACGAGCTGTAGATGTTGTGGATCGTCTCGCCACCCGAGCTACAGGCAGCACAGCGGGTGGGGCTTGGTCAATCACCGGACCGTATGGGTCAGGCAAGTCCTCGCTAGCTCTTCTGATAGATGGAGCATTCGGTAAAGAAGGGGAAGTACGCAACAAGGCCTTGGACCTCATTGGCGCTGCTTCCCCCGATCTGAGGGCGAAGATCCTCAATGCCCACAAACTTCATGGCACAGGCCGGTCGGGCTTTTGTCTTGCAGTAGCAACAGCGAGCCGGGAGCCGATAGGCCACACAGTCCTACGCGCTCTTCACTCGGCCGTCATACGTCGCTTTGGCAGGATCCCACCTCCCACAAAGTTCAAGGCCGCACAGGCACTCTCGGATGCCCTGTCCGACCAAGCCTCTGACGATCCTCGTCGGACGGGACCATCTCCCACAGCGCTTCTCACGGTCGCCCGTTGCCTTGCTGAATCAGCACCTCTCCTCATCGTGATCGACGAGTTCGGAAAGAACCTTGAGGCAATCAGCAGCTCGGTCGATTCCGACCCTTATCTCCTTCAGCAACTCGCGGAGGCCGGGCAGGGAAGTGAAACCCCAATCTTCACCTTGACTCTGCAACATCTGTCGTTCGAGGACTACTTCTCAACGGCTGGCAACCTGGAACATCGTGAGTGGGCCAAAGTGCAGGGACGGTTCGAAGATGTGCCCTTCGCGGATTCACCAGCGGAGACGCGAGCCCTGATCGAAACCGTCTTTGAAGTTGACGACTCGCTTTGTGAACGGATCGACTCCTGGGCATCAGGCATGGCAACAGCCATGGGAAGGCTGGGACTCGAGGACCTCTCTACCAGTGACGCGGTTGCCGATTGCTTTCCGCTCCACCCGCTCGCCGCGGCCATCCTGCCTGAATTGTGCAGCCGGTATGGGCAGAACGAACGAACGCTCTTCTCTTTCCTTGCGGGAGGCGATGCCGCAGCAGTTCCAGCTGTTCTTGCACGACAGGAACTTACAGACACGGATCCACTCCCCGTTGTTGGGCTGTCTGAGGTATACGACTATTTCATTGGAGGAGAAATTGCCGGATCACCCGGTGTGAACGGGAGCCGGTGGAGAGAAATCGCCACTTGTCTGCGGGATGCGCACGGCCTCAGTGCTCAGGAATGGACCTTGGCGAAGTCAATCGCCATTCTGAATCTGGTAGGAGCTTCGGGAACGATACGAGCATCGAAGACTCTTCTGGTACAGGTTGAGAAGCGACCAACGCCAACACTCCGGAAACTAGAACAGCGCGGTCTCATCACATACCGCTCTTTCGCTGACGAATACCGAATATGGCAAGGAAGCGATCTGGACGGCCGCACACTCGTTGAGGGTGCCTCAGCGACCCTGGCAAAGCTCCCCCTGATCGAGGTTCTTTCGCGCTTCGATTCCCCCACTCCGGTGATAGCAGCCCGCCACTCCGCTGAGCATGACACGCTTCGCGTCTTTGGCCGCCGCTACGCAACAACATCGGAGGTCGTCAAGCCACTCAGCCCATTCTCGGAGGTTGATGGCGAGTTGTTGCTTCTAGTCGATCCTGAATCCCGCTGTCCGGCCATCGCCGAAGCCGGATTGAGCAAGCCGATTGTCGCTGCGCTTCCCCCATCCCTTACGGCTTTGGACACGACGGCGCGGAATCTTGCTGCAATCCACCAGGCTCTCGAACTGCCCGAAGTGATCAATGACTGGGTAGTTCGCAGCGAACTCGGGGAACAGCTCGCGCAAGCCGAAACGCTTTTTCACGCAGCCTTCATCTCAACTTTCGATCCGCAGAATTGTGCTTGGTTCCTTCTAGCAGAAGACGGAGCAGAACCTCTGACTAGTGGTCGCGGGACCGCAGCGCTGTCGGCAGCCGCCGATAAGGCGTACCAATCAGCACCGCGGGTCGGAAATGAGATGATCAATCGCACTGCACTCACATCACAAGGGGCAAAGGCGCGGGGCATGCTGCTGACCGGGATGATCGAACGCGCTAGTGAAGTCGATCTCGGATTTGAGGGCTATGGGCCAGAGGTCGCGATGTACCGGGCCGTTCTCGAGCGAACTGGAATACACCGGCTCGATTCACAGAGCGACACCCTTGTTTTCGGCAAACCTAAGGAATCCTCGCTGCTGCCTGCATGGCAGGTCATGGAGGATGAATTCAGGCGCTCCAGGAAGCGGCGCGTAAACCTCAACGACTTGCACGCGGCGCTCATGTCCCCACCGATAGGAATGAAGGCAGCAGTGATCCCAGTGGTTGCAACCGCCGGCCTGCTTGCATTCGCGGACGATGTGGCCATCTACGAGCATGGAACGTTCAAGCCACTGCTTAGTCCAGAGCTGTCAGAACGAATGGTGCGTAACCCCAGCCACTTCGAATTCAAGCACTTTGCAAACACAGCAGGGGCGCGGCGGCAAGTCATTGACGAATTGGCAGCTCGGCTGGAGGTTCGCCCATCATTCCTCCAACACCGAGTTGCGAACGTTCTTGCCATAGTCGGCCATCTCGTTTCACAAGTAAACCGACTCGACAACTACACGCTTCGGACTAGGAACCTCCCGGAAACCGCTACAAAGGCACGGGAAGCACTTGTCACCGCAGTTGAGCCGGATGAACTCCTGTTCACTGATCTGCCAAAAGCACTCGGTTTCAGGCCAGTGCCCGCAAACACCAAGACATACACGAAGGCGCGAGACTACGCAAACAGTGTCGGTGAGGCTCTTGAGGTTCTCACTGGTTGCTTTGGCAATCTCCTCGGAGACCTTTACGATCTGCTTCTTAAGGAGTGTGGTGAGAACTCCCGCATCGCAGTCGTCGGGCAAGCCGCTGCTCTAGAGAACGAAGTGCTCGATCCGACAGTTCGGACATTTGTCTTTGCTCTCGCCAACGACAGCCTCCCCGCCGACACGGATTGGATAAAGGCAATTGCGATGGTGGTAACTGAAAAGGCTCCTGCCGAGTGGGCCGATGATGACTTGGCGCGATTCCGACGTGTAATGCCCGAGCACATTGCCGCCTTCCACCGGTTAGTGGCCCTTCACGCAGAACACAGAGCTGACGGAGGTGGCCCTTTCGATGCCCTGCGTGTGACGGTCACCCAAGCTGATGGCTCAGAATTGGCTCGCCTTGTTGGGATCGACCAAAGCAGTCGTCAGATGCTTGAGCAGGTCCTCGATGACGCACTTGAAAAGCTCTCGGAAGTGACCGGTTCTCAGCGGCGTGCTGATCACGCACTCCTTGCACTGCTAGGTGAGCGGATGCTGTCGACAGGAAGAACCGAGGAAGGTGCGGGCACAACTGAGGCCGATCTCCCGCAAGTAGAGGAGGCACAAATTGCCTGAAGAAATCCGGCACATCTGCGGCATCTCGGGAGGCAAAGACTCCAGCGCGTTGGCGGTGTACCTGAAGGACCGGGTGCCCGAGATGGAGTACTTCTTCTGCGACACTGGCGCCGAGCTTCCCGAGACCTACGAGTTCCTGACCCGGCTTGAGGTGATATTGGCCAAGCCCATTGCTCGGCTGAACGCTGATCGGGGATTCGACCACTGGTTCGAGATCTTCAGGGGTGCCCTACCATCGCCCCAGATGCGCTGGTGTACCAAGAACATGAAGATAAAGCCGCTGGAGCAGTGGATCGGCGACGATCCAGCAATCTCCTATGTCGCCATACGATCCGACGAGGCCAATCGCAAGGGTTACGTATCTACCAAGCCGAATATCGAAAGCCGCTTCCCGTTCGTCGAAGACAACATCGACCACGCCGGCGTGATGCGGATACTCGACGATGCAGGAATCGGCCTTCCCGCCTACTACGAGTGGCGAACACGCTCGGGGTGCTACTTCTGCTTCTACCAGCGCAAAGCGGAATGGATCGGCCTCGCCGACCGCCACCCCGACCTATTTGAGCGAGCCGTCGCCATCGAGCAAAAGGTCCTCCAGGACGCCGGAGTAGACGGCGATGCAGACTTCGGCAAGCAGGCAATGAAAGGCCGCCAGTACACCTGGTCGGGAGGTGAGACCCTCGTACAACTCCGAGCCCGCCGAGATGAAATCCTCGAACGCCACGAAACTGCCATCGCCCGTACCGCCAGCACCAGGCCAAACCTCCCCTTGGTTGAATCCCTTGCCGATGTGCTAGACGAAGAGGACGACACTGACCCCTGCATTGTTTGTGCTCTATGACCCCAAGCAAGCCCCCCGGAAAGGTCGGGGGAGTCACAACAGACGAACTGCGACACCGGGATGGCTCGGATCGCCTGCCTGACCGCTCAGAGCCATCGCTTGGCACCAATTTGCCTGCGCCGTGGGGAAATCCGCCCACACCGGTCCTACCCCGATGGTATTTCGAAGCGCTGCATACCTCTCCACTTCCACCAACTCTTCAACGGATAACCCACCCAAACGAGAAGCTTCGATTTCTCGGGGAGTTGAACGGCATCTGGGAGCACAGATCGCTGCCGTTGACAAAGGATGAGCAAAGCGCGGTGATCAGCTTGGCGTATCGAGTTACCCGGCCACCAGATGAACTCACTGCGATCCCCGCTGGGACCGATGTTCATCGCTTACTCCAATGCCCGCTGAGGGTTCGGACGCGGAACAGTATCGGCAGGGCGCTTAATGCCAACTGGCTGGACACCGACAAGCCAGTAACTGTCGGACAGCTCTTCAAGTTGAAGAACTTCGGCGTGGCTTCTCTGCTGGACTTGATGTGCGTGATCGAAGCGGCCATCACCAGCGGCTATTTTCGATTGCCGCCCCCACCCCATGCTCTTGCCTTGTCTCCGTCGGATAAGGCCGCATCTTCAACCTCCCCTGTCCCCGAGCCCATCAACCCCATAGATACCGCCTGGGATTCGGCGGTCCCGGCCATCAAGAGGCTGTTGGCTGCTTCGAGAGAAATCAACGGCACCCAGACCCTGGCCGAGTGGCTGGACAGCAATCTGGGAGCGCTGGCCTCAGAACTGGGGATGGGCAGCCGTCTCAATGACATCGCGGTCGTTGATCTGTGCGGCGATCGGCCACTCGCCGAGGAAGTGATCTCTTCTTTGACCGGGTTGTGGGAGTCGCTGGCACAGCTCGAAAAGTCCATCCTGCAACAGCGCATCCTCGCTCCTGAAGCGTTGACCCTCGAAGAACTGGGTCAAGGGGCAGACTTGACCCGCGAGCGAATCCGTCAGATTGAGAAGATCGTGGAGAGCCGCCTCCACCATCCGTCCGCTTCAGGCGCGGCAGTAATGTGCTGGGTAGCAGTTCTCGGCTTGATGCTCCGCAAGCAGTTCGGCCCGATAATCGGCACGGACGAACTCGAAGACCGAATTTCGACAACATTCCCATCTGCCGAGCAGGACAGCGATGACGAACGAGCTGTAGCTGAAATGGCGCGCTATCTTCTCCGAATGGACTCTGGTTACTCGCTCGCGGACGGCTTATGCGTCAGCCAAATGGCAAGCGAAACAGCAGCGGAACTCAGAAGAGCAGCCCAAGACCTCGCCGATGGGGTCGGGGTCATTGCCGAGTCCGATCTCATGGCCCGCCTGCCCGACGATACCTGGCAACGCCACTGGGACCAGTTGATCGACATGTGCGGATTGCATCGCCTCAGCGGACATTTATCCCTACGCGATACCTCCAAGGCCAAAGCCAAAGCCGCAGTGATGTCCATCGGACGCCCCGCCACCAAGGAAGAGATCGGGGAACTCTGCGGGCTTGCACCGCACCGGGTCGGCGCGCAGCTATCGGCCATCTCCGGCGTGATTCGGGCCGACAAGAAGCGGTGGGGGCTCGCAGAGTGGATCGAAGACGAGTATGAGGGGATTCCCGCCGAGATTATCCAGCGCATCGAAGAAGACGGGGGAGCCACCCGATTGGAGCGGCTCCTAGAGGAACTTCCGCGCATGTTCGACGTGGCCGAGGGCAGCGTCGAAGCGTATGCGAAGTCCGCCCGGTTCCGCATCAGCGACGGCTACGTCAGCGTGGCCGATCCATCTGCGATCACGCTTCGAGCCCTGGAGGATGTCATCCATGGGCGCACTGCCGAAGGGCTGCCGTTTTGGAGTTTCAAGGTGGAGGGCCGCTTTTTCGGCGGCTACAGCCTCGCCGGCCTGCCCCCGGAGATAGCCAAGGCTCTGGGCTGCGAGCCTGACTGCAGCCTGCGTGTGCCTGTTCTAGCCCCCGAGGGCTGCGGCACGGTTTCGGTGCGCTGGCCACTTACCTCGCTGACCGGAGCGACGCTCGGCTACCTAACCGAGCCGCTTCGTCTGCTCGGAGCCCAACAAGGCGAGCGCATTCACCTCGTCCTCGAATCCTCCGCCAGCGTCTCGTTGCGCCGCCCCAGCCCGCCCCGACCCACGGCTACGCAGCAAGATGACAGCGATGACTCATCGGAGCGGGCCAGAGAACTCCTTGAGCGCATGAAGGAACGACGACGAGGATTTTGAAGATGCTCGCCGACGAGACCAGCCTTCAGCCCGGCCTATACCGACTCCCCGAAGCTCCGATAGGCCCCAAAGTTCTGATCCCCGGGTTTCGGTCTGCCACGTCGGTTCGGGGAGCTTTCGGATGGTTCACCGCAGGGTGGATCGAGCGGCTCGCACCCGGTCTTGCCGAGTACCTCGGCCGCTCAGATGCCGCCCCTATCTGCTTCACAGTCGCACCCGTCTTCTTTCCCCAAGAACGGCACGCAGTCGAGCAAGGATCAGCCATGACGGCCGAGGAAGCCGCACAGCGGGTGGCAGACATCTTCGTGGAAGGGCGGGTGGACGCCACGGCCCTAGGATGCCACGCCCTAGATTGTCTGGCCTGGATGGTCGCAGTCGACCGGCTGCGGTTGCGGATTGCGGTGCCCAATCCCGACTCCAACTACCACCCCAAGATATGGCTGTTCGATGACGGCTCCGATCAGGTGCTAGTGAGGGGATCGGCGAACGCCACCGGCCGCGGGCTGAGCGGTGGTGTCGAGCATATGGACGTGGACGTGTCCTGGAACGAGCCGGGACGCAGCCGCGTCGCCACCGGTATCGGTATCCTTGACGACTGGGAACAGGGGATCAGCCTGGGAATCGAGCAAACGGTGGACCTGACCGACGCTCTGCGAAATGACATCATCAGAACCGCTCCCGCAGCTGCCCCCACCCCAGACCACTACCTGCAAGCCGTCGGCGAATCGTCTGCTCAGTCATGGGCCATCGAGGCACGCGACCCCCTTGAACGCCTCCGAGACCGGTTCGCCCACCCCCCTACGACCCAAGACCGGCCCCGGCTAGCCATCCCCGACTGGCTCGAATGGCAAAAGGGCGACTACTCCCATCAGGCAGAGGCCGTAGCCGCCTGGGAATCCGAACCTGATCCCGAGAGCGGTACAGTCTCGATGGCGACTGGCGCCGGCAAGACCCTCACAGCCCTGATCTGCGCTACCCGTGTGCAGGACCGGCTTGGCGACACACCGCTGCTGATCGTGGTATCGGTTCCATCAGCTCCCCTCATCACCCAATGGGTGGGAGAGGTCGAGAGTTTCGGCATTAACGCCGTCGCGCCCACACAGGCTTCTGACAAGAACGCGGCCATCTCCCGCTTACTGAAACTCCTCAGCGGGGGCGGCACGCATGTCGCGGTGGTGACCAACAATCTCCTCTGCGATTCGACATTTCAAAACACCGTGGCCAACCATGTCCACAACGCCTCCCGTCCGCTGGCCACAATGCTCATTGGCGACGAAGCCCACACGCTTGGAGCTGCGAGTTTCATCGCCAACAAGCCAGAATTCTTCGAGCGACGGCTTGCCCTGTCGGCAACCCCGGAGCGCCAATACGATCCCGATGGCACCGAAGAGATTTTTGAGTTTTTTGGACCAACTGTCTACGAATTCGGTCTCGAAAAGGCAATCGGCTTCTGCTTGATCCCCTACGACTACTACGTGCACGCCACCACACTTGATGGCGACGAGCTCGGCGAGTTCAAGAAACTCACCGATCGCATCCGCCGCCTGGCATTCCGCCTAAAGGACGATGACGACGATCGCGACCTCACCAGCTTGCTCATCAGACGGCGTCGGATCGTTGAGACAGCTGAATCCAAAATCCCGCTGCTTTCTTCAGTCCTGAGCCACCGCGGGCCCCGGTCGCTCAAACAAGCCCTGGTCTACGCATCGGCGAAGAACCCCGAGCAGTTCGACAACATCGCCCAAACGCTGACTGATTTCGACGTGCGCTGGGCGCCTGTCACCCAGGAGACCACCGCCAACACCAAGCATCTTGACAAGACGCTGGCCACTTTCGCCGCTGGCGGTTTCCAGGTGCTGTTGGCCAAGAAAGTCCTTGACGAGGGGGTGGACATCCCAAGCATCAGAGAGGCGTTTTTGGTCGCGTCGTCCACCGTAGAACGAGAGTGGGTGCAGCGGCGTGGCCGGGTGCTGCGCCGCCACCCCGGCAAGCCGTGGGCTGTCCTCCACGACTTCGTCGCGCTCCCGCCCGCCAACCTGTTAAGGCAAGCAGGAAGAGCAGACGACGACCTCAAAAAGATCGTTCAGAGCGAGCTCTCGAGGGCTTACTCGTTCGCGACACACGCCAGAAACGCAACAGGAACCGATGGTGTTCTATCTCACCTCGACCGAATAAGGAGCACCTATTGGTCGACAAACGGTGGCGCTGCCGTTCTAGAGTCAGCGGGCG
The DNA here is from genome assembly GCA_028819295.1 of bacterium. Lineage (GTDB taxonomy): Bacteria > Actinomycetota > Acidimicrobiia > Acidimicrobiales > Bin134 > Poriferisocius. The sequence goes on from JAPPMA010000026.1 coordinate 27,001, forward strand.
ACTTTCTCATTGCACCCGCGACGCCGGAAGGAGACCAATGGTAAGCAACTATGACCGCATCTTCGAGGAAATCACTGCCGAAGCCAACCGCGTCGCCACCGAGAGCGGCTTGCCCGTCGACCCGCTCATCGAGCTTGTCATGGAGATCGTGAACACCGAGGACCGTCACCGCATCAGGCAAATTGATGTGAACAAGGACATAGAGAACATGATCACAACCACCGCTATGGATCTCTTGAGAGACTAGGAAACGGCTGTGCTGATTCTGCAACGCGTCGAGATCGAGAACTTCGTCTGCTTCGACGACATTGTGGTCGAGCCTTCGACCGATCCCGAACGCCCGCTGACGGTCATCCGGGCAGAGAATGGCTCGGGCAAGACAACGTTTCTTCGCGCCCTGCGCTGGGGCATGTACGGGGAGCAGGGGTTGCCGGGTGAAATTCCGTCGCGCTTTCCGATCCACCCTGCATGGTGGCACCCCGATGCGAAGGGCATAGAGACTCGGGTGTCAATCGAGTTCGAGGCCGACGGCTCCAGCCGCAACTACACCAGCACCGAAAACGACACTGCCCTTTACCGGCTGGAACGAATAGTCAAGACCATAGGAGTCGACGTCGCTAAAGACAACCACCAGGACTTCCGCCGCATTGAGGAACAGCCCGCCATGCTCATGGTCAAAGAGCTTGACGGCACTTGGAACAAGCACGAAAAAGGGCCCGATGCCGTCATCGAGGAACTTCTGCCCTGGAGCCTTCGGGACTTCTTTGTGATGGACACCGATGAGGCAACCGATTTCGTGGGCGGCAGCGAGAACAAGACCATCCCCCGCCAACAAGTGCAGGAAAAGACCACCGACGCGATCACCAGCCTGCTCGGGATAGACATATTCAAAGGCGCACGAGGGCGCGTTGAGAGTGCCGCCCGCAATTTCAGCAAGAAGGCGACTAAGGCAATCGGCGACCAACGCCTCATCGACCTTGAAGAAGAACTGAGCGGAGCCCGCACCACCAAATCAGATCTGGAATCGAAGATAAGCAAGGAGATAGACCGCGAAGCAGAACTGAAGGACAGTTTGGAACGGGTTGTCGACGATCTTGAGGCGGAACTTCAGCGGTCAGGCTCTCACGAAGACCTCAGGCAACGGCTCAGAGTCAACAATGAGCAATACGACGAGGCTGTCAAGAGCAGGAAGGACCGCACTGCGCAGTTGGCCGAAGACTTGGAGGCCACCGATCTATTCGCCTGTCTCGGGTCCACTGCGATCTCGCACACCTACGATTTCCTAAAGCCCCTCCACGACCAGGGGAAGATACCCGTCGCGCACCTGCCCTTCGTCCAAAGCCTCATGGAATCCGGACGCTGTGTGTGCGGCCAAACTCTCCTAGAGCACAACGAGCACGGGCTGAGGGTTCAAGAGCGCATCGACGAGGCGGCAGCCGAGGCGGAACTGGCCGGCTTCCTATTTCAGCTACACGGGGCAGTCCTGTCACTGAAGCTTTCGGCAGAAAGCTCGACATGGAACGACAGGCGGGAGGAGAACGCCGCTAGGCTCGCACAGCTCGACGAGAAGATCTCAGGGCTCAGAAACGAAAAGAAGGACATCGACGCAAAGCTCAAAAATATCGACGACGCAAAAATCTCGCTCCTGCGAGACGAAAAAGACGCGGTGCAAGAACAGCTAAGCGGATGCACATTGAATCTCAGCCGCTACAGGGATCGGCTTCCCGAACTGGACGAGCGAATCGCATCACTCGAAAGCACCATCAGCCAGAGACAGCGCAACGAACGAGCCGCTGCCGATCACCGGGCCTCCGAGGAAATCGCCCGGCATGTCGTCAAAATCCTGGACAGAGCTTATTCCGCAATCGAGAACAAACAAGTCGACGACCTGTCCGAAAGAATGGGCCGTCTGTTCCATCAGATAGCCGCCAACGTCTCCGACGACGACTTCACAGACGCCCAACCCAACAAAGCCACGCTCCGCATGATCGCCCAGGTCGGAGTCCGCCCCGTAGAAGCCAGCACAGACAAATTCGAGATATTCGCCCTAAACAACCGCGATCGCGCGATGACGCCCGTGCAGATTAACGGAGCCTCACGTCGGGTTATGGCGCTGTCATTCGTGCTAGCCCTGTGCATCGAATCGCAAACTCGCGCCCCACTTATTGCCGACTCCCTACTTAACTTCATGTCGGGAGCGGTCCGGCGCAACACCCTCCAAGCCACCTCCGAGCACTCCAACCAACCCATCCTGCTGCTCACCGGCTCCGATCTGGAAGCGCAGTCCGAAGTCGAGACTGTGGCCCAAAACGCCGGAGCCACCTACACCCTCACCGGCCAGTGGGACGCCATCGACGCTGGTAGCGGCGGCGATGTAGTCAACTGGACACAACAGCGCCAAGTTTCCCTCTTGTGCCGGTGCGGGCCACGGCAATACTGCAAGATCTGCGAACGCACCGGGCAAGCGGGAGCTCCCGGATGGACCCAGCGGACCACCTGAAAGGCGACCCATGGCCTACTTCGCCCAACTCCTCACTCAAAAGACTCACACACTGCGACTGCCTAAGAGATCAACCGATGACATTCAGCGCCTCGTGCAGATGCACCAGTCCACCAGCGTCGAACGGGCACCTTTCCGGCGCCAACTCGATTTCTGGGCCTTCAGCATCGCTACCGCCCTCGCAGAGGATCTAGACCCTCTTGAAGGACCGTCCAGCAATTGGGGAGTCAAATTCGTAGACACCCGGGCAGTCGACATGCCAGAACCCCTCTGCGACATCCTCGCCGTCGCCGCCTTCCATCGCCTCGGTTCCGATCACGCAGGGATCGACGACCCCGCCCAGATCATCGAAGTCGGCAACTGCCTCGCCGGTGCCGGCTGCCCCGTGGTGCTAGATCAGCTGAACAGCCGAGACCTCCGGCTCAACCCCCTCGATAACGTGCTCAACTTCGCCGCCCACCTCTACAACCATGCCCGACTCAAGCGCACCTAGCCATATTGACCCTCCCCGGGTTTCGCACAAGCAGTGCGTGGTCTCCCAATTCACTAGCTTCAAGACATGGGCCTGTGCTCTTCTAATCATTGCCTGCTTTTCTCGGCCAAGGTCGGCTGCGGCCCAGAGGCAGTGGGTCGAGAGAGGCCCCAGAGTTTCAGGGTCTGATTTCAGGGCGCCAAGAAAAGAGCTAGGTCGGTGCACCAAGCGCGGTTGGAGAAAGGTCGTCCCACAAACGATCCCAGGCCAGTCGTGCGAGCCGTCTGCCCCGCTCCCGCACGAAGTCAGCGGACAGATTTTCGTCCGGAGGTAGCGATCCTACGAACTGGCAGAACGGCATGTAGTCTCCCGACTCGATGAGTTCTGTGGCCTTTCGCCCGATGTTGGTGAGACCAGCATTCTTGAGCCCATCCTGTCGTTTGTCGGGATCTGAATTCGACAACACCTGGTAGATAACCCGCTTGTCCGGCCATGAGCGATTGCCGATTACCTGGTTGATGCCCGCCGGCAGCAGGAGCAGGTTACCTAGCCGATCGACCAATCCGTCATCGTAGATGGCCCTCTCATAGGTTGTGTCGGCGGCATTGAAGGACTGAGGCGCCATGTGCTCGATGCTGTAGTTCGCCTTCCAAGTGGCCACGTTGAGTGTAGGTCCGCATCCCCTGGCCCCCCGTCTGCAGTGCCCAGGCGACTCCGAGTCCTCAATAGCATCATCATGCGCCAGGAGGATGAGGTAGCGGGCCAGAGCTTTCTCCGTTTGGTACACCGATTGCGCCCCAACCAAGTTCACCCAGTCTTCGGTAGAGGTGATTTTCAGCTTCCCCAGTAGGATGCCGCGAAGGGCACCTTGGACCTCCACTGCCTCTGGAAGGTCCTCGTGGGGTGTGTCCGCGCGAGCTAGGCACGGGAGGTTGGTTTCTGCGTGACCTTCGCCAATTAGACGCCGATGCACAGAATCGATTCCGCTAGTCGTTGTCAGCGCGGTTCGCCACAATGTCCAGAACGCCGTAACCGACCGCAGCACCCGTCGAAATTCCTGGATGTCTGCATCTGCATTGGTCTCGTTAGCCCTCTCGTAGAACCTTACGAGCAGGGGGATCGCAATTCTGTGCCTCGTGGCAGTCAACACCCTGAGACAGAGATGCGTGGGCTCATTTCCGAGGAGTGCCATTGTTGGCGAATCGTTGTCCCACACGTCGTTGAGAAAGTTCGCTGTCGTTGCAAGACCGTGAGAAAAGGCACGTTGGTCTCGAATTTTCATCCCAGCCCCGGTCTCATACGGCTGGCGGAGGAACGAACGCTGATCTAAGAGCCCGCGTCCGATCTTCTCGCCGCGCTCGACGAGAGCGAAGGATGTAATCAGAGCGTCTAGCCGGCGTGCGCGCTGGTCGGGTTCGAGGTCTTCCGGCAGAAAACGATCCACGACCTCAAGATGCCCAGCACTCGGTGATCCTATGAATCTTGAGCTCCCGCCCTCCGCCTGAACCACGAGCGGCTTCATCGTCTCGATCGGCGTGAGAGGCTGGCCAGTTGTGTTGAGCGGCTCGAAGAGCGTGAAGGCATATTCCTCGTTCGGCGCAATAACCTCGATCACCTTGACATGTGTCAAAAGGAAAGATGCGATAGTTGCAAGGCGAACACCGCGGCGTTGTGGCTCGCTGAACAAAGAGGGGCCAACCGGTGCTCGCTCTGGTCGATCAAGAAGCCGGGCGCAAGCTTCATCGCTGGTTACGAATTTCAGTTCCGTCAAGGCAGGGCAGTTAATCTCTCCGATTTGGACCGCATCGAGCGCTGACTCGATAGCGTCCAGCGCGAGGCGCAGATGTGGCCGGTGTGGCGACACGGAAATGGGTTCGTATGCACTCGTCTCGGCTCTCGCTGTCGCAATCTCATGCAGGTACCAGGCGATGTCACTCTCGTACTGGGCGTCTGTGATGGTGTTGCCCCAAATGTCAGAAGCCTGGCGGATCATGCGTGGCTTGAAGCGGTATCCGTCCTCGGATTGCCCGTCGTCGAAATGGAGGGCACCAAGCAAACGGTCAGAGACAGATTTTAGGATCTCGCGCAGCCACGTCGTTGTCGGGTCTGGATCGGAATCTGCGACGTAGGTAGCCTCCAACTCAGCTCGGACTTGATGCGCGGCCCTCATCAAACTGGAGCACACAAGCAACAACGTTGTGAGACGTTGTTGGCCGTCGACAACGTGAAAGACCTGTGTCGGCAACGCGTTTGGCCTGTTTGGCTCCACTGCGAACTTGTCAGCGAAGAAGATCACAGAACCCAAGAACGTTGAAGGGTTGTCGCCAGCAGCTACTCGGTCCGTTCCGGCGAATAGGTCCTCAAAGAGCCGCTCGATCTGGTCAGAACCCCATGTGAAGCCGCGCTGATACGTGGGCACGTAGAAGCACAGCCCCTGACGGCCGACCAGCTCACCAAAGGTCGGTGAGTTGTGCTTGAAATCATGCTGAGGGGTCATAGCGATTGATGGTGTTACACAGCGAGACGATAGCGCTCAGCCGTTGTGGGCATGATTACAGGCTCCGAGCGCCAATAACCAAGAGTATGCATCGCGCTTATCCCAGCTGGTCTCACGTCATACCGAGCACCCCCAATGCCGAGCGCCCCTGCGCCTATAGATCTGGCCAGATTTGGCATTGAACAGCGGCGCGGAGGGCACCGCACATCTGCTTTAGGCAGAAATACTCGGTTGTCCCATTCTGGGATGGACACTGGGTCTATCCGACGGATCGGTTCATGGCACCGAAGTCGGCGAGGTCGCGGCCGATCCTGATGAGGGAGAAATTGCCTTCACCGAATTGCTCGTAGCCGGCGATGTTCGCAGTTTCAAGATCGTCAAACACACCATCAAGATCGCCATCGTGCATGAGGGCGATCTTGCCGCGGTCGACGCGCTCCAAGCGCACATAGTGGTCGGACTCGTAGGCGGCTCGGTTCATCTGGACCTGATCCAGGTCATCCTGCATGCCTGGCCTCCGGGGTCTTTTCCACAACCAAGAGGCTATCTTCCTGGCAGCACCCTTACGGGCAGACCTAGTTGAGGTTGGCACCTGACAAGTATGCCCATATCGGAGTCAGATCAGTCAAGAGGTTTTCAAGAATTTTCAGATAATTTTGATTTTCACGATCCAATGGGCTGGAGTTCGTCCAATAGGCCTTTTTCTCAGACCTGAGCATCCCCCAAATCGTGGAGCGGGAGTCGCCTTCGGTGTCGCAGTGGCTAGCCAGGTGGCGAAGGGATGTGACCGTTCAGGAATCCTGCTTGTCGGATTCGACGATGTTGCTGACGGTTTTGCGGTTGAGTCCGGAGACCTCGGCGATTTGGCGGAGGGAGGCACCGACGCGATGGGCGACCCTTATCATGTCGTCTCGAACTGCGGCCTCCTTGTCGACCCGCTCAGAACTCAAACCCACCACAGCCAGCGCCGCTCCGATCTCGCCGTCTTGGCCAGCCCGGTACTTCTCCATTCGCCCAACAGCGGCAAGCACCTCTGTTTCGCTGTAGCTCATGTCCGCCCCCTCAGCTCGTCGGCCAGCTTGTCTCGAATCGACATCAACAGCGGAACCCGCGGCGACAATTCGCCAACAGCTTCGGCATCATTGAGGTGGGCGAGAACCATCCCCATCAATTCCAAGGCTTCGATGCGCTCAAGCTCAAGGCGGACCACTGGTGCAATTATAACCAGTAGTGGTCCCAAACGGTCCAATGTTAAGTCGGCAGCATCTACAGGGCTGGCGGATATGATGTGCTGGTGCCAGTAACTCTCGAGCTCCCTGACAATGTGGTGGCTCGTCTTCGCCGCGAGGCCGACAGTCGGGGCGTGAGCTTGGACGAACTCGTGACTGAATTGGCATCGCTGCTTCCCCTTTCGCCAACACCGGTTGGCCACCGTACTTTGGGATTTGTCGGCATCGGAGCTTCAAACTCAAGCTTCAACGCCGCCAACGCAGACGAGATCCTCGCCGAGGGTTTCGGACGCAGCTGAACTCTTGCTGGTTGTAGACACCGGGGTCCTGCTAGCGGCGGCTGACTCCAGCGACCCCGATCATGTTGCATGTGCATCACTATTGGCCACCGAGCCCGGGCCGCTGCTCGCCTCCCCGCTTGTAGTCGCCGAAGCGGCCTATCTCATCGGACGCCAACTGGGCACGTTTGCCGAGTCAGCCTTCATGCGCTCGATCGCTGCTGGAGAAATCACTATGGAGACCTTGACCGCGGCTGAGTTGGTTGCAGTCTCGGATCTGATTGACCGCTACTCCGACCTAGGGCTGGGTGCGACTGATGCCTCTGTCGTGGTTCTTGCCGCGCGACATGAAATCCGACGAATCGCAACCCTCGATCGCCGCCACTTCAGTGTCGTGCGCACTATGACCGGAAAGAGCTTCGAGCTCGTGCCATAGAAGAGCGCTTCGCGTACTTTTTTTGCTATGCAGCCAGAACTTCGTTGACGATCTTGTAGCCGCTGATGACCGTCATGCCATTGCTCCGAGGGAAGCGCAGCGGTGTGCGCTTGCGGGCTGGTTCCGCCACGATATCGGCGGCGCGGAACACCTTGCTTATGGTCGTTGCCATCTTCTTCAGGGCACCGTCAAGCGAGTCGGCGTCGGCAACAAGGAACCAGATCCGCAATTCTCCGGTGTCGGCTTGACCGAACACACCGCAGTCTGAAATCAGGCCGTGCAGACTGTCCGACACCTTCTCGAACACCGCATCGTATTCGTCCCTACTGAGCGGCTGCTCTCGCCCTTCGGACCTGCGAGCCAGCACGCCCGTGACAGTGACTTCCATGATCGGGTCGCTCATGCCACCTCCTTGGCGCAAGTCAGTGCGGACATCTGTCGATGTCGGCTTGCCGGTTGACGAGCGTGCGCTGTGAAGACGGGGTGAGGGGGATGGACACTGGGTCTATCCGACGGATCGGTTCATGGCCCCGAAGTCGGCGAAGTCGCGGCCGATCCTGATAAGGGAAAACTCGCCTTCGCCGAACTGCTCATAGCCGGCGATGTTCGCAGTTTCAAGGTCGTCAAACACACCATCAAGATCGCCATCGTGCATAAGGGCGATCCTGTCGCGGTCGTCCCGCTCCAAGCGCACTCGGTGGTCGGACTCGTAGGCGGCTCGGTTCATCTGGGCCTGATCCAGTTCACCCTGCATGCCTTGCCTCCAGGGTCTTTCCCACAGCCAGAATGCTACTGTCGCGGAAGCACTTTTGCGGGTTGGTGATGGAGGCGACCAGGCGCTCCACTACAGGGCAGATCACGAACCGGGCGGCTGGGGTTCGTCTTTGTGACTTTCTAGCTCTCGCAATCCGACGACTTGTCACCTGCTTGTCACACTGTCGCGAAGTCTTATCACATTGTGACAAGACTTCGCGCAACATGTACTAAGTAGTGATATGTTAACCAAACATGACTGCAAGCTTCCAAAGATGAAACCAGCCCAAATCAATTCGAAACCGCAATGACTACTGGACTTCAACCCCAAGTTGACGAGGCTGTCCGCCATCTTCGACAAGCAGGCACCGATCTCCAGAACATCGAGGTCAAAGCGGCCAGTGGTGGCCTTCCACGCTCTGCCAAGGAGTCGGTGTCGGCATTCGCCAACACCCGCGGCGGCATTATCATCCTTGGGCTGAGCGACGGCGACTTCCTGCCAGTTCCCATCGATGCTGCAAAGCTCGCCGCCGATCTCGCTTCGGTTTGCGCCAACGAAGTAGAGCCCTCGATCAGAGCCGAGTTCGACATCGCCCATGTAGAGGGCCACCCAGTAGTGGCAGCTTTGGTGGAGGAACTGCCGACCGGGCGCAAGCCTTGCTTTGTAAAGAGCAAGGGCATGGAAAGCGGGTCGTACATCCGAACCCATGACGGCGATTACCGTCTGAGCTCCTACGAAATACACATCTTGGTGTCGGGTCGGGGACAACCACTTGACGATATGGCAGTAGTCGGGGGAGCGAGCGTCGCCGACCTCGATGATGACCTCGTCGTTTCGTTGTTGAATCGCATTCGCAACAGGCGAGGGCAGACAATGGCCTCGCAGAGCGACACCGACATCCTCAAGATGCTCGGCGTGATAGTCGGAAATGGCCACGAGCCATCAATCACTCTCGCTGGCCTCATGACACTTGGGCGATTCCCGCAGCAATTCGTTCCCCAGCTCAATGTGACATTCGTAGCGTTTCCCACCGTAACCGGAAGACCGCTAGAAGACGGCACTCGATTTCTGGATAACGAACCCATCGATGGGCCGATACCCGCGATGGTGGCCGGTGCGCTGGCCGCGGTGCGGCGCAACATCACTCGCCGATCGGTAGTCACCGGAGCGGGCCGGCTGGATGTCTGGGAGTATCCCGATGAGGCAGTTCGTGAGATCGTGGGAAATGCCCTAATGCACCGGGACTACCACCCCTCATCGCACGGTTCCCAGGTGAGAATCGAGCTCTACCCTGACCGACTAGAGGTGGTGAACCCCGGTGGACTCCACGGTGAGATCAACAGAGATCACCTGTTTTCTCGACCAGTCACGTCTTCACGAAACTCCCGGCTCGCCAAGTTGCTTGAGGACATCGAAATCCCATCGACCAATACAACCGTGTGCGAAAACCGAGGGTCGGGTCTGCTCGCTGTCGCAGCCTCGCTCCAAAATGCAGGTCTTCACCGGCCAGTATTCGAGGACAGCATCAGAAACTTCACGGTGAAGCTCCAGGGTGCTACCTACCCCTTGGATCACTCAAGTGGATCACGTCACGACAATGTCGCCCAAAGGAGTTCGAGAGAATCGCCCCGCGACAAAATCAGAGCACTGTTGACTAAAGGCCCTCTACCTGCCAAAGACCTCGTTGAAGAACTCGGCATGAGCAGAGGGGGGGTGCTCCGATGGCTGCGAATTATGGAAAGAGACGGAGAGATCGAGACGACTGAGGCAGCAAGGCGAAGCCCCCGCAACCGCTGGCAGCTTGTGGTCTCAGATTTCACGACACGCTGAACCCGACGAAAGCCCACGCCAGCGGCCTCCAAGTTGGGGGACTCAAGTCCCCATGGGCTGGAGTTCGTCTTCCAGGCCTTCTTCTTCGCGGACCAGGTTCCAGCCGAAGCGCTCGGCTAGGGCTTCGCGGCCTTCGTCGGGGCCGCTGGCGATGATCTCGTCGCCGGCATAGAGCATGGCGCTGCCCCGGGGGCGGTAGATGTAGCGGCCGGCCCGGCGGATGGCCAGCACGGTGAAACCGGGCTCGATGTTGAGGGCCAGCTCCTTGAGCGAGGCCCCATCGGCGCCGCTCAAGCGGGCCACCGGCAGCTCGACCACCACCTCGTCGGAGTCGCCGAGGGCGATCTCCAAAATGGGGTGGACCTCTTCGCCCTGTTCCACCAGTGCGATCATCTGGCGGGCCTGATCCCCGATGTCCTCGGCTGCTTGGCCCAGATGCAGCAGCCCCCGCAACGGCGAGGGATCGATGTTGTTGGCCGCCGCCCGCAGCACCCACAGCTCCAGTTGGTGGTTCATCTCGTCGAGGCGCCCCTCCAGAAGCCGCACCTGGGCGGCCAGTCCCCGGTCGTTGAGCACCAGCGCCGAGTAGGCCAGCCCCACCGCGGCCTCCGACAGGTCCTTCATCTCCACCAGCACGTCCACCGCCCGATCCAGATCGGAGATCCAGGGGTCTTCGGGGGCCACCGGCTCCTCCCACATGGGCGCGGCGGCCAGTTGGTGCAGCCGCATGATGCCCGCGGGCGAGCCTCGCAAGAACAGCACATCGTCGGGCATCATGAGCTGATCGCCGCCCACATCGGTGATCCATCTGCGGTCCCGCCGGATGGCCATCACCCGCATCCCGGCCACCACGGGCAGCTCCAAGTCGCCCAGAGGACGGCGCACCATGTGCGATCCCTCCCGCACCACCAGCCGATGCGATACCTCCTCAGCGCTGGACAAGTCGGCCACCAGCTCGGCGGGGATTCCCAGCCGGCGGCTCACGATCCGGGAGATGTCCACCGCGTCGTTGGCGATCCGCTCGATGGCGCTGATCACCTGGAGCACCGACGACATGCCCTCGGCCTCCCGGGGGTGGCGAACCGCCATGATGCACACCGCCCGCATGTCCTGCACCAGCGCGGTCATCTGGACCTCGAGCTCGTCGACCTCGGTGGCCATGTCAGGATCGCCGAAGTACAGGGCGGCGTAGGCCAGATCGACCATCAGCTCGGAGAGGTCTTTGGCCTCGGCGAGCATGGCCCGAAGATTGCGGGGTTTATCGTCCATTGTCAGGTCTCCCCAAGATAGCCATCGGATTCAAAATGAGTCATTTGCCCTTCACCCCGCACCCACAGCCTCGATGGCGAACACCAGGGTGAGGGCGCCCACCAAATCGAGCACCGCGGTCACCGTGGGGATGCCCACGGAGTCGGGGTCAATGCCGAAGCGGACGGCGGCGATGGTCCCGTAGTAGGCCACCGCCACCACCACCACCACCGCCAGGATTCCGCCCACCAGAGCCACCCCCACCAACCGCTCCACCCCCGGCCCGGCCAGATCCACCAGCGATCCCGCCCCTTGCGACACCAGGGCCACGATGGCGAACACCGGCAGCGCCAGCCCTATGGTCACCCCCACATCGGTGCGGGCCCCCCGATGGGGCACAAGCGAGGGGCCGATCAAGCCCAGGTGAAGCTTGCTGGACAGCCGATTGGCCAAGATGCCCCCCAGGGCGCCGGCGGTGGCCAGAAAGCCGGGGATCAGAACCAGCAGTACTGGGCGCTCGGAGAACACCTCGAACCGGTTCTCCACCGTCACCCCGGCCATCAGCGACAAGAACCCGGCCAGCACCAGCACCGGAACCGACTCCCGCATGACGGTCCGCAGCTGGGGGGCATTGGAGCGGAGCGCGCCCACCAGCGACACAATCGCAGCAACCGCCACTGCCCCGGCGATCACCGGGGTCACCACGTCGATGCGCACCAGATAGGAGGCCAAGATGAGCGCGGGCAGGGTCAACACGTCGCCCGCGGCGGTCACCATGGGGGCGGTCACGTTGTCGGGGTCGAGACCCCAGCGCACCGACCCGGTGGCCATGCCCAGCGTCACCAGCAGCACGAACACCGAGGCCAGCAGCCCGCCCACCACCGAGATGACCACGTAGTCGGCCACACCGATGGCGTTCTCCACCCCGAGATTCGAAGCCATCGCCGAGGCCAGCAGGGCCAGCACCAGCGACATCAGCAGGGTCAACACCAACGATGCCCACACGTTCTGGCCCACCACGCTGGACGAGCGCAGCGACAAGCGGAACGTTCCGGCGTGGATGGCGGTGCCCAGCCGGCTGCCCAGCGCCCCGAAGATCTTCCCCGGCAGGGCTATGGCCGCCGGCACCAGCAGCAAGAGGCCGGGCAGCTCGGCCAGGCGCTCGTGGCTCCGGCCCAGCACCACGCCGGCCACCACGCTGGTCACCGCCAGGATGCACAGCGCCCCCAGCGACTGGCGCACACCCCGGGGGTCGGGGCCGAGCAGCCGGACCACATGCAGCCTGCTGCCCGACCGCCGGATGAGCGAGAGCACTGTGCGGGAGAGCATGAGGGTGACTTCCCGCCCGGCTACCCCGTCGCGGCCTGGCCCAGTTGGCGCAGACGCACCTGGCAGTCGTCCCAGGCCTCCCGCAGGATGTCGGCCACTGGGCGCACCTCGTCGATACGGCCCATCACCTGGCCGCCGAAGGGAACGGCAACGTCCATCTGCCCGCCGAAGTACTGGTCCATGAGCCGGTCTAGGCCGGGCATCTGCACCTGGTCGCGGTGCTCCATCTCGGCGGTCAGCTCGGTGCGCAGCGCCCGCATGCCGGGGCGGCCGAACCGGTTCAACAACACGGTGTCGGTCTCGGCTGCCGCCACCACCGCCTGCTTCCAATTGTCATGCACCGGCGACTCGGCCGCCGACAGCATCCTGGTGCCCATCTGCACCCCGTCGGCCCCCAAAGCCAGGGCCGCGGCCATGGACACGCCATCGCAGATGCCCCCGGCGGCGACTACCGGCACCTCCACCTCGGCCACCACCAGCGGGGTGAGCACCATGGTGGACGACCCGTGGGGGTTCTTGAAGCCGCCGCCCTCCACCCCCTCCACGATGAGCCCGTCCACCCCGGCATCCACTGCCTTGAGGGCCCCGCGCAATGTGGGCACGACATGGAAGACCGTGATACCGGCGTCTTTGAGCATCGCGGTGAACCGGTTGGGGTCGCCCGCCGATGTGGTCACAAACCCCACCTCGTGTTCGATCACGAAATCGATCACGGTGGCGTCGGGCACCAGCAACTGGGCGATGTTCACCCCCCACGGGCGGTCGGTTAGATCGCGCATCTTGGCGATCTCCACCTTGATGTCGTCGAGCTGGCCCGAGGAGGTCTCGATGATGCCCATGCCCCCGGCGTTGGACACCGCCGAGGCCAGCTTGGCCCGGGCGATGTAGCCCATCGGGGCCTGCACCACTGGGATGTCGATGCCCAAAAGATCGGTGATGCGGGTTTTCATGGCGCCAGCCTCATCGCCTGCGGCATCCTCGGTGAAATCACCGCCGCCGCCCAGGGCCGAACCCCCGCCGTCGTATCTCGCTCAGCAAGGGGGGCAGCGGGCGACGCAGGGGGCGATAGAACAGCGGCAGCCGGTGATAGGGAGAGGGCCGGTCGGTGCTCCACTTACCCGGCGGGGCGGAGGTGATCGAAGCCAGCCCCACCAGGCAGTTGTCGTAGTTAACCCGCCATCCGGCGTAGTCGCGCCACGCCTGATCACGGTCTTCCACCACCGGGACCCCCGCATTCCGCAGCGTCTCGCAGGTGTCGTCGAACTCGTGGCGGCACACGGTGATCGGGCCTGTGGGCGCCGGGTTGGGGTCGTATTCGATGGCGAAGAAGTCGGCGATGTTGCGCAGCGCCACGTAGCCCGCCCGGATCATGTACGGCGCCCCGGGCGAATGGGGCACCGCCACCGCCGACAACATGATGGCAGCGGTGTCCAGGATGCAGCCTGCCGCGGTCACCCACGACCGGTCGGAGCGCACCGAACGGAAAAAGGCCAGCGCCGGGTGGGTCTGGTGGGTTTCTTCAATGTGGATGAACCAGTGCTCCCACTCGGTCCAGGTCTCGCCCATGTTCGCGAGGCCGCCGGTCTCGTGGGCCAAGATGATCATGGCCTCGGGCGTGGGCGGGTTACCGGCCCGAATCTCCAGGCGGGCCACTGCGGCCTCCCGGGCGCTGAACGCGCTGTGCATAACCGGCAAAAAGCTGATCAGCAGCGCCACGATGCCGAGACCGATGAGCGCCTCGGCCACCACCAGAACCTGCGTAAATAGGTCGGTGGCCACCCAATAGCCCAGGGTGGTGAGCGACCATCCGCTCAATACCAAAGCCTCCCTGTAGGGGCGCACGTCCAGCGCCCAGAACATCAGCGAAAACCCATAGATCACGCCGGCAGCCCACACCATCGGCAGCAGCATGAGCGTGGTAGGCGCGTAGCGGGCCAGCAGCGCATCGCGAGCTTCGTATGTCTTGCGCCGACGGGCGAACATCGAGAACAACAGCCCCACTCCCACATACACGAAGCGGACCACCAGGCTGCGCTCGGCCCGGGGAACCACCACGGTCTGAATGGCGAGCAAGAGCGTGCCCAAGGCGATCAGGGCCCCAACCGCAAACACCATGCCTTCAGCCGGGCTCATACGGGATAAAGACTACGGGACTGCTGACACCGCCTCGGTAAATCCGCCTACCCTCAATGCATGGCGAAGATCCAGATCGGCCCCGAGCTCACCAACGACGCCCCGGTGGGCACCGCCATCGGCGCAGTCCCGCCGAAGAGTCCTCCATGAACCTGGTGTTCGACCAAGACCTCTCCAACCTCCAGCGAGCCCAGCGCGGCCTCCACCAGCGCGGCCTCGACCACATCGTGCTGAGCCGAGAGGAGATGCGGATCATAAACCTCCACTACAACCTCGAAGAGTTCATCGGCATCCGCGAGCTCTCCGACGAGGCGGTTGCCGAAATCGAGGCCCTGCGCGCCCAGCCAGCAGCCATCGGCCCCGTCGTCGGCTAAGAGAAATACTCGGTTGAGCCGAGTATTCAATACTCGACTGAGTGGAGTATTGAATACTCGGCTCAATGGAGTATACTTGGCGGGTGGATCGAAGTCCCTTTCCATACCATGGCCCGCTAGAAGCTGATCAGGTATCTGGTCGAGAGAACCTTGTAGTCGACATCGCCCAACGCATCACCGATCGCCGGCTCACTGCACTGGTTGGTCCCCGGCGCTACGGCAAGACCAGTTTGCTGAAGCGGGTGGCCGCCGACCTTGAAGCAGTTGGCCCTCAGCCGGTGTGGATCGATCTCTACCAGATGACATCGATGGCCGACCTTGCTAGCGCGGTCGACCGCGGACTTGCCTCCGTTGCAGGGCCGGTGCGCCAGGTGCTCGACTCCATCGCCAGCAGTGTTTCGCTGAAGATCGGAATGTTGGGTATCGAGCTCTCTCGCCGGCATAAGGAGAAAGCCGACCCCGTTCTGGCGTTGCGCTCCCTCATTGAAGTGCTGGTGGACACCAGCAGAAGGAATGACATATTCGTTGTATTCGACGAGTTCTCCGGAATTGCCGGCGTCGAGGGTGGCGCCGGTGTGCTGAGAACTGAGCTGCAACATCATTTCCAGTCGCTGGGCATCGTCTTCGCTGGTTCGGAACCCTCCGTCATGAGAACGCTGTTTAGCGAGCAAGCGCAACCTTTCTTCGCCCAAGCCGACCTTGTGGAGGTCGGGCCCTTGGCTGATGTAGCAGTATTCCGCATCATCGAAGACGGCTTCGATCGCACCAATCGGAGTACCGGAGGCGTTACCAGCCGCATCGTGGACTTCGCCAAAGGGCACCCGCAGCGAGCAATGCAGCTCTCTGACGCTGTTTGGAGGCTCGTCGAACCAGGCGGAACGGCCAATTCGCAGACCTGGGAGCAAGCCCTTGGCGAGGTGCGGGCCAACGTGGACACAGGATCGGAACGCGTCTTCGGATTGCTTCCAACCGGACACCAAAAGACTCTCAGGGCGGTGGCCTCAGCCGAGAGCATTTACGGCCGTCAGGCACAGCTGCTCAACCTGTCGCCGGGCACCGCCAGAGGCGCGTCTGAGGCTCTGGTGGGAAATGGCCTCTTACGACACCAAGAAGGCCAACTCGCCGTTGTCGACCCCCTACTCGCCGATTGGCTACGCCGCCGCTTCCCCCTGTGAACCTCACGCGATGAAGGCCCGACAAGCGGGCCTTCATGATGGCTGGATCGCCTCGGTGACCCAAAGCTGCGCCTCGGTGACCCAAGCCGAAATCGAGGCGCTGCGCGCCCAGCCAGCCCAGATAGAACCTGTCATAGTCAAGGGCTAGCCTCCCCCGAATGAATCGCCGTGAAACAGTCGAGCGAGCCGCGGAGCAGTGGGCCAAAGAGCTCACCGACGAATCCGGTCGCAACCGGCTGTTGTACTACCGAGTACTAAACCGGCTCTTCGCGTCGAAGCTGGGACTGGGGTGGTTTGAGGGTCCGCCACTGAGTGGGGGGCCTCGCCGATTCTTGTGACTGTCAGATAGTCCAAGATTCAGGAGGCCCCTGGTGGTTGAAGCTGGTTCAGGTGTCGGGTTCGGCGCGCTCGGTTTGGAGGTGGCCGGCGTCGAGGAGGTCCGGGGGGAGGTGGTGGTGCGGGTCCAGACCCCTGGTGGGCGGCGGGTGTTCTGCGCTGGTTGCGGTGGCAGGGCGCGGTCGAAGGGGCGCCGCGAGGTGGTGTTGCGCGACGCGTCTGACGGCGGCGGCCGCCGAGCGGGCCGCCCCCGAGGCCGCCCCCGAGCTGCACCGCCTCGCCCGCACCCTCGACCGCTGGCGCGCCGAGACCAACACCAGCGTCGCGACCGGCACCCACAACGGGCGCACCGAAGCAGCCAACGCCAAGATCAAAGACGTCAAACGCTCAGCCAGAGGCTTCCGCAACTTCTCCAACTACCGACCCCGAATCCTGCTTGCCGCCGGACAAAACCCGGCCAAACCCAACCCGCCACAAAAATCCGAACCCCACGCCCCAGCTTCATCGCGTAGAGCCGCATAACCGGCAAAAAGCTGATCAGCAGCGCCACGATGCCAAGACCGATGAGCGCCTCGGCCACCACCAGAACCTGCGTAAATAGGTCGGTGGCCACCCAATAGCCCAGGGTGGTGAGCGACCATCCGCTCAATACCAAAGCCTCCCTGTAGGGGCGCACGTCCAGCGCCCAGAACATCAGCGAAAACCCATAGATCACGCCGGCAGCCCACACCATCGGCAGCAGCATGAGCGTGGTAGGCGCGTAGCGGGCCAGCAGCGCATCGCGAGCTTCGTATGTCTTGCGCCGACGGGCGAACATCGAGAACAACAGCCCCACTCCCACATACACGAAGCGGACCACCAGGCTGCGCTCGGCCCGGGGAACCACCACGGTCTGAATGGCGAGCAAGAGCGTGCCCAAGGCGATCAGGGCCCCAACCGCAAACACCATGCCTTCAGCCGGGCTCATACGGGAGCCTGAACCACGACAGGCTGTCGGCGGCTGAGCGGGCGGAGATGGTGCGACTGCGCACGCAGAAAATGAAACCTGTCCAGGAGGGCCTACTAAATTGGTGCCGTGCTTTGGAGGTCTGCGAACCACCCCGCCCCACCCCACCCACCCCACCCTTTGATCTCGCGCCGGCCGCTCTCGTTGTCTAGGTGGGCGGCGGCCACCATCCTGCCTCTTTCCGTGCTGGCCGCGGGGACCCTGCCCGCTGCCGCTCAGGCGCTGGATGAAGACCCTTCGCAACAGCAGGGCCAGCAGGAGTTCAAGCTAACCGATTTGGGCGGCGACGGGCTGCTGCCCGATTCACCGGCGCCGGATGAGTCGGCGGACCCCGATCTCGGCCTCGGTTCGGCTGAAGCCGAGGTTGTGTTTCCGAATCTGGGCTCGTCGCTCAGCGCGCTGGCGGTGGCAAGCGCCGCTCCAGCTATGGGCGATGCGGCTATGGACGGGGCGATCACTGGGCCGCTGCTGCCCGAGGGCGCCAACTCCACGCTGACCAGCGAGCCGGTGCTGCTGACGATCCAGCTGGACGCCAACCGCCAAGAGGTGCTGGAGTTCCTCGACGACAACGGCGTGACGCCGGCGAACGTGGTGGGCGACTATCTCGAGGCGTATGTGCCGCCGACGCTGCTCGGCGCGCTTGCGCAGCAGACCGGGGTGTCTCGGGTGCGCGAGTCGCCGCCGCCCTTCGATGATCGGGGCACGCGTACTCCCTCCTCGGCTCTCAGCGCGCACGGCGCCGCCACTTGGCACCTGAACGACTACACCGGCGACGGCGTGAAGGTGGGAGTCATCGACACGCCCACCACGGCCACCGGCAAGGACGGCTTCACCGGTCTGAGCCATCTGCTCGGCACTGATCTGCCCTCAACGGTGGTCGGCCGCTGCTACACCGATGTAGGCAACCCCACGAGCAAGCTGGCGAACTGCGACGCCGCGGGCGGCGACACGCATGGCACCCGAGTCGCCGCATCGCTCATGGACATCGCCCCCGACGCCGAGCTGTACGTCGCGAATCCCCGCTCATGGGCCGACCTGCACAGCAGCGTCGTGTGGATGCACGGCCAGGGGGTGAAGATCATCGTCCAGTCGGTGAGCTGGTCGCATCACGGTGCCGCCGACGGCACGTCGCCGATCTCTCCGAGCCCCCTCAACACAGCCAAATGGGCCTCCGACAACGGCATCACCTGGGTCAACTCGGCCGGGAACTACGGGAAAAGGTCGTGGTATGGCTCATACGCCGATTCCGACGGCGACGGCTATCACGAATGGTCCGGATCGGGGAGCACCGCTGATGAGGCGCAGATGTTCCAGTTGTCGGCATCCGCCTC
>JAPPMA010000083.1 GCA_028819295.1 bacterium
CCATGCGGTGCTCGTTGTTGACGTGGCCCTGGTACTTGGTGAACTCCTCGAACATCGGAAGCTGGTTGGCCTCCTGGAAGCCGCCCAGGCCGATGCCCATGGTTCCCGTCTCGGGGGTGACGATCACCACCGGGCTGTGGGCCCAGTAGGCCGCGGCGATGGCGGTCACGCAGTTGGAGATGCCCGGTCCGTTCTGACCGATCACCACGCCGTGGCGGCCGCTCACCCGGCTGAATCCGTCGGCCATGTGGGCCGCGCCCTGCTCGTGGACCACCGGCACCAGCTCGATGCCGGCCGGCTCGAAGATGTCCATGGCATCCATGAACGCGCTGCCCATGATGCCGAAGATGGTGTCGACACCGTGGGCGACCATGGTCTCCACGAACGCTTCGCTAGGAGTCATTCGGGTCATGACTCTTTCCTTTCGTGTTAGTGGATTCTCCGCTGAAGGAGATCCCGCGGGCAAAAAGATCAGAGCGCATAGGCCGATGGGCTGGGTTTGAGCGGGCGGGAGTACCACAGGGGTCGGCGCAGACCGCCGGGGCCGGGGGCCGGACGGGTCATGGCCAGCCACTCCCGGTAAGCCTTGCGGGCCTCGGCAGTGTCCACCACCACGTCGCCCGGGCTGTCTTCGGCCCGAGCTGGCGTCACCCGCACCCGCTGGTGCCAGCACTGCATGCCCGAAACCGGATCGGGCTGCACGCTGAACGTCAGGTTCTGGTGGACGCCGGTATCACTCCACCAGATCCGCTCGGTGTCGCCGTCGGCGCTGGCATGGCGCTGCGGTCGGCCTCGACGGGTGAGCCGCCACATCGTGCCGTCGTTGGCGATGTCGGCATCGCCCCCCGTCCACGACCCGCCGTTTTCGGGGTCGAGGCGCCAGCGGCCCATGTGATGCGATGCGGCCACCACACCGGGTCGGATGCCCTCGGTGCGCCACGCCCCGATCACGAAGTGGCCGATCCGGGTGGTGATCCTCACCAGGCCGCCCATCTCGATGCCCAGAGCCTCGGCATCGGAGGGGTGGATCCACAGCGGGTGGCGATGGCTGAGCTCCGACAGCCACTTGCTGTTGGCCGAGCGGGTGTGGATCAGCGTCGGGATGCGAAACGTCGGAACCAGGATGCGCTCATCGCCGGAAAGGTCGAGGTTCTCCCAGTGTACGTGGGAGGGAATCCAGGTGGGGGTGGCGTACTCGGGCCAGCCCCAGTCGGCCAGCGTCTGCGAGTACAGCTCCAGCTTGCGCGACGGCGTCGGGAAGCCCTCCTTGGGGGTTCCGTCCACCTGCACTGCCGGGGAGCCGTCGCCCAAGTCGGCCAACTCCAGTCCGGCCAGATCCTCCGCCTCGCCCGACCACGTACCAGGGGTGCCCGAGCGTCGGTACACCCCGGCATCGTCGAGGTGGCAGCCCTCCAGCTCGGCAGGGTCCACCTCCCGCTCATAAGGCTGGTACATGTCGCCGTCGAGGGCATAGGCGCCCCGGTCGCGCATGAACTCCAACGGAGTCTGACCGGCCGCTTCGGCATCGCCGGCCAGGCCGGGAACCGCCGCGAACATCGACCCGTAGTACTCGTCCACACTCATCGGCGTGCCGGGCTGCTCAATGCTCTCAAACCAGCGGCGGACACCCATGGCGCCGTCGGGGTCGATGCGCCACGACAAGTCGACCCAAAACTCGTTCTCCTCCCACACCTCGCCCGGGTTGAACTCGTGGGTACGCGACCCATTGGTGACCTCGGCGCCCCGGATCTCGGCGAAGCGGCGCAGCACCGGTTGTCGGAAGCCGATCCAGCGCCCGGCGTGGGTCTCGAAACTGGCCACATCGTGGCGCTCGGCCCCCACCCCCATGGGCAGCACGTAGTCGGCGAACACCGCCGTCTCCGACCACGTGGGCGTCAGAGCAACGTGGCAGGCCACCTTGTCGGGGTCTTTGAGCGCCTCCAGCCAGCTGAACCCGTCGGGGTTGGTCCACACCGGGTTGTACACCCGGCTGAAGTACACCTCGAGGCGGCCTCGGCCCTCGGCCAGGAAATGGGGCAGCAGGATCGACATCTCGTGGTGGGCCAGCGGGTACTCCCGGGGCCAGCTCAGCTCGTTCCACTGCTCGAAGGGCGGTGCTCCCGCCGGGTGGGGCGCCTTGTACTTGTTCCAGCCGTTGCCGGTGGTGCCCCCCACAGTGCCCACCGAGCCGGTGAGCACGTTGAGGAAGAACAGGCACCGGGCCGTCTGCCAGCCGCCCAGGTTGCCGGCGGCCGCCGCCCGCCAGTTGTGGGAGGCGAACCTGGTGGGATGGGCGCCGATGATCTCGGCTATCTCGATGATCTGGGCCGTGGGCACCCCGCACACCCGCTCGGCCTCCTCGGGAGTGTGGGCGGCGTAGTCGTCGAGCAGCGCCGGGCCCACCGATTCGAATTCCATCGGCCGGTGCGGGTGGCGCTGGCGCAGATAGACCTCCCAGTTGGTCCAGCGCCGCACGAAGTCGCGCTCCCAGGTGCCGTTGAGCAACAGCAGCCGGGCAATGGCCAGCAACAAGAAGGGCTCGGTGCCCGGCCAGGCGGGCAGCCAGTAGTCGGCCTTGGAACCGGTGTTCGACAGCCGGGGGTCCACGCAGATTACGGTCGCCCCCTGGCTTTGGGCCTCGATGATCCGCTGGGCGTGGGGGTTGAAATAGTGGCCCGACTCCAGGTGCGACGAGATGAGGAAGATCACCTCGGCGTTGGCGAAGTCTGCCGACGGGCGGTCGTGGCCCATCCAACTCTGATACCCGACCCGGGCGTTGGAGCTGCACACGTTGGTGTGGCTGTTGTGGCCGTCCACCCCCCAGCACTGGAGCACCCGCTCGGCGAAGCCGTCCTCGCCGGGGCGGCCCACGTGGTACATGACCTCGTTGTGGCGGCCTTCGGCGATGGCCCCTCGGATGCGGATGCCGATGTCGGTCAGTGCCTCGTCCCAGCTCACCCGCTCCCATTGCCCCGAGCCCCGCTCACCGGCCTGTCGCAGCGGATACAGGATGCGCTCGTGGTCGTCGATCTGGTTGAGCGTGGCCGGGCCCTTGGCGCAGTTGCGGCCCCGGCTGGCCGGATGCAGGGGGTTGCCCTCGACGCGGTCGATGCGCCCGGTGGCATGGTCCACATGGCACACCAGCCCACAGGCCGCCTCACAGTTGAAGCAGGTGGTGGGCACCAGGGTGTGATGGCGCTCCACCCGGCGGGGCCAGGCCTTGGCATCAAGCGAGGTGGCGTCGTGCCATGTCTCGTGCGGGGGGTAGCGGTGCAAGTCAGTCATGAGTCGACACTCACTTACGACAGCGGCACGGACTGGCCCGCCCGAACGAAGCTGTCCTCGTAGAACCACATGCCCACCACGGCGCTGATCCCGGCCACTGCGGCGGGGACCAACCCGGAATCAGTAGCAAGGGCGACGCTCACCAGCACCGCAGGCAAGATCAGACCGAACACCACTCCCCCAAGCCAGAACTGCCGGGCGTATCGACCTTGCGTCATGGCCGCCACCGCCGCCTCAGCCTGGGCGGTCCCCCGTACCGTCAGCTCGGCGCCGATCAGCACTGCACAGGCGCCGATCCCGCCCAGCATCACCGAATACACCATGACCAGGTCGGGCATGTCCATCACCAAGTCGGCCACCGTGTAAACGGCCCCGCCAGCCACCAACGCCTGCGCCAACAGCGTGGGCAACACCAAGGGCGACTGCCACAGGTCGCGCCCCTCGCACTGGCCGAACAAAAAGGCGGTGTAGCCGGCCGTGGCCGCCCCGAGCAGCACAACCAGCACGGACAACAGAACTTGTGCTCCGGGGGATTCGACCAAGCCGGCCCAGAGCCACGCGCCACACAGCACGGTAAATGCCCCCAGTACCGCGGCGCCCTTTACCAGCCACGACCGGCGGTTGGCCCGGGTGATCAGATAGTAGACGCGTTCCGGACGTTTCAGATCCCCCACCAGCAACACAGCAGTCACCGCCAAAAAGAACCATGCCACCACCGACGGCATAACTGCGACTGCGGTCTGTTCGTAGTAGTGCCCGCCGAGCGTCACCATCAGCGCGGCCATCATCATCACGCCGGCGGCCACCGCCTTGGTGACCAGATAGCTCGACACCTTCGCCTTCCACATCATCTGGTGAGCTGTGGTGTAGACGGTGCGGGCCACCACGCTGTCGCCGGCGAGATCAGCCGTCGGATGCTGGGCGGTGGTGTCGGCCCAGATCATCCCGTCGGGCGCTATTGCGGTGCGCAGCGGGTCAAGCGAGGCTTGATCGGCGCCCCGGTAGTACACCTTGGGCTGCGTGTTCTGCTCCGGGGCCCGCACCACGGTGTCGCTTCGGGCGATGAGCTCGGTGGTGGCATCGGTCGGGTCGTCGAGGTCGGCCACCTTGATGGCGTGGGTGGGGCACACCACCACACAGCTCGGCTCGAGGCCCTGCTCGATGCGGTGGTTGCAGAAATTGCACTTGTTGGCCGTGTTGGTAACCGGATTGATGTAGATGGCGTCATAGGGACAGGCATTCATGCACCCCTTGCAGCCGATGCAGTTGCCGTCGTCGAAGTCGACCACCCCGTTGTCCGCCCGGAACAGGGCGTTGGTGGGGCAGATGGAGATGCAGGGCGCGTCGTCGCAGTGGTTGCAGCGCATCACCGAGAAGTGCCGACCGACATCGGGAAACGTGCCGGTCTCGATGTACTTCACCCAGGTTCGGTTCACCCCCAGGGGAACCTCGTGCTCGGCCTTGCAGGCCACCGTGCAGGCATGGCACCCGATGCAGCTCTCGCTGTCGAGGAGGAACCCGAGCCGGGTCACCCGAGGCCCTCCAAGCTCATCTCGGGCCTGCGAGCCAGTCGGCGGATGCCAGCGCACAGCGCATGCATCTGGTGATCGAAGGTGTCCTCGGGGTCATGGGGCAGGGCGAAGTTAGCAGGTACAGCGACCCTTTAAATCCTCGTTGGAATCCAAACGCGCCTCGGTAGGCTCACAGCAGTGGGCGAGAATACCGTCGGGCGGCTAGAGCATGACGACGACGGGATCGTCGGCGGACCTTGGATTGAGGCCGAGTCCGAAGGACGCGGCCTGGGCGCGCTCCGGGCGCTGCTGGCCGGAATGGGCCTCATCATGGTGGGCAACGGGCTTCAAGGAGCAGTGCTCGGTGTGCGGGCCGGAAACGAGGGGTTCGGACTGGCCGTCACCGGCGCAGTCATGGCCGGCTATTTCCTGGGCTTTCTGCTTGGGGCGAAGCTGGCCGAGCACTTCCTGGGGGCTGTGGGCCATATTCGGGTGTTCGCCGCTCTGGCCTCGATTGCGTCGGCGGTCTCCATCCTCCACCCGCTGTGGGTGAATCCCCCCGCATGGGTGGTGCTGCGGGTGATCTTCGGGGTGTGCATGGCGGGGATACTCGTCACGGTGGAGTCGTGGCTCAACGACATGGGCACCAAGGCCAACCGGGGTCGGCTGTTGGGCGCATACTCGGTTGTGACAATGGGCGGGCTGGCAGTCGGGCAGCTTCTGCTCAACGGCGGCAACACCGCAGACTTCGACCTCTACATCTTCTCTTCGGCGCTGATTTCGGTCGCCCTGGTGCCCATCGCCCTGTCGGCCACGAGCGCGCCTCCGCTGATGGCACCCGTGCCGTTGCCGTTGCGCCAGCTCATCACCCTGGTTCCCACGGGGGTACTCACCGGCTTTTGCGCCGGGGTGAGCCACGGTGCTCTCCTCGGGGTGGGGGCGGTGTACGCGGCCAGCGAGGGGCTGCCCGCATCTCGCATCGCCCTATTCTTATCGGCGGCCACCATCGGGGCAATCGTGTTCGTCTGGCCCATTGGGGCCATTTCCGACCGCATGTCACGGCGAGTGGTCATCTTTGTGGTGGCCACCGCCGCGGCGGGCCTTGCCGCGATCATGGCTCTGATCACGCCCGGAACTGGCCTGTCGCTGACACTCATGTTCCTCTTCGGCGGCACCACCTACCCCCTCTACTCACTGGCCGTCAGCCACATCGGCGACTGGGTGCCGTCGAATCAGCTAAGCGGCGCCAGCGCGGGGATGGTAAGGGTTACCGGCATCGGCGCGGTGATCGGCCCGGTGGTTGCCGGACTGGCCATGGCCCTCACCTCCCCTTGGGCGTTCTTCATCGTGCTGGTTGCACCGCACGCGGTGATCTCAATGGTCATCGGCGGGAGGATCGCGGCCCGCAAAGGCATACTTGCCAACGAGCAGACCAAGTTCGCACCGTGGCCGGTGCGAGCCTCGGCCATGGCGCTGAATCTCATCCTCCGGCCGACACGGCCCATGAGGAAGAACAACCGGATAGGCAGCGATCAAGACAACTAGCCAGCTTCCATAGCATTTTACATAGTTTTTCCATATATTTACTGTATGCCCACAGTAGCGATGGATGCAGAGGCGGCCTTTGGCCTGGCCTTCGACTACCTGGCGGTCGCCGACGAGCTCGACCTACGACACCAACGATGGGCCGCAGTGGTCAACGAGGTGGAGTACTGGCTGGGCGAGGGGCACTACCCGGTAGGCCAGGCACTCGGTGGGATCGCCCGGCAACTCCGGGTCGACTCCGAGGACATCTCCCAGCGGGCGCAGATGATCCTCTTGGGCCCCGAGGGGCTCAACCTGGCCCTGTGGGCCATCGAAGTGCTGCGCAACACCCCGGAGGCGTGGGGGGGAGACCAGATTGTGTCGAGGGCAGACCTGGAAGGCTTCGTCACCCGCGCCGACGAGTTGGGCGAGGCCTCCCGGATCCTGCTCGCCAATCGCAGCCTGTTCACCATGGTGGACACGGCCCGCAACAACCGCGACTACTTGTCCGATCCCACCGAGGGGTTCTCGGCCAGCGGCGGTGACGGGCGCATCAGCCTCGACGACCTTGACGCCTTCGAGTCCAAGATGTCGGCCTACACCACCTTGCTGCCCTACTTGGCCGCCATCGACACCGCAGCCCAGGGTGATCCAACCAAAGCCGACCGGTTTCTGTCAAAGGCCGACTTCGAGGCCATCGCCGCCGATGAGAGCCTGCCTCCGGAGGTGCGGGAGGCGGCTGCCGCGGTCATCGCCCACGGCGCCTACCACCGCAAGGACGGCTTCGGCTGGGACGACGCGGGGTTCTGGGCCATGGAGGTCGCCGGCGTGCTGCCGGTGGTGGGCGAGATCGTGGACACCACCCGGGCGCTGTATGCGCTGAGCCAGGGCGACTGGCGCTCGGCGCTGATGTTCGCCGGGAGGGTGGCCATGCCCCTGGGGACGGGCAAGACGCTGAGTGCGGCCCGGGCGCTGATGGAGATGGGCCGCCGCCGCGCGTTCAAGGAGATGCAGTACTACACCATCACCCAGTCGGCGGATAAGGCCAAGAAGAAGGTGGGCAAGATCGTACGGAACAAGGCCACCAACAAGGCCAAGGAGACTTACCAAGATTGGCGGGACGACTCGCCAGCGGGATTCGAGTACCTGTCATCTGTGCCCCGCCCGTAGTCTTGACCCATGGTCTCGGAGCTGTTCGACGCCGAAGCGTGGAAGCCGGTGGAGGGATTCGACCTCACCGACGTGACCTATCACCGCGCCGTGAACCAGGCCACGGTGCGGATCGCCTTCGACCGTCCCGAAGCACGCAACGCCTTTCGCCCCCACACGGTGGACGAGCTGTATCGCACCCTGGACCACGCCCGCATGACCCCCGATGTGGGCACCGTGCTGCTCACCGGCAACGGGCCGTCGCCGAAAGACGGCGGTTGGGCGTTCAGCTCCGGGGGCGACCAGCGCATCCGGGGCGCCGACGGCTACCAGTACGCCAGCGGCGAGACGGCCGACACGGTGGACGATGCCCGCACCGGACGCCTGCACATCCTGGAGGTGCAGCGGCTCATCCGGTTCATGCCCAAGGTGGTGATTGCCGTGGTGCCGGGGTGGGCGGCCGGCGGCGGCCACAGCCTGCATGTGGTGAGCGACATGACCTTGGCGTCGGCCGAGCACGCCATGTTCAAGCAGACCGACGCCGACGTGGCCAGCTTCGACGGCGGCTTCGGCTCCGCCTACCTGGCCCGCCAAGTGGGCCAGAAGCGGGCCCGGGAGGTGTTCTTCGTGGGCAAGGCCTACACCGCGGCCGAAGCCCACGAGATGGGCATGGTCAACGCGGTGGTGCCCCATGCCGAGCTGGAGCAGACGGCCCTTGAGTGGGCCGCGGCGGTGAACGCCAAGAGCCCCACCGCCCAGCGCATGCTGAAGTTCGCCTTCAACCTCATCGACGACGGTTTGGTGGGCCAGCAGGTGTTCGCCGGGGAGGCCACCCGGCTGGCCTACGGCACCGACGAGGCCGCCGAGGGCCGGGACTCGTTCCTCGAGAAGCGCGACGCCGATTTCTCGAAGTTCCCGTACCACTTCTAGTTCTAATCGGCCCTCGTTCTAGGGTTCGGCCATGGCCGACTCCCCCGCTGCTGATCCCACCACCGACCCGCGTTTCGCCCCCCGGCCCGACTCGACGTCGCTGGATGCGGCCACGATGTTCGACCTGTCGGGGCGGGTGGCCATCGTCACCGGGGGCAGCCGGGGCATTGGGCTGTCCATCGCCCACGGCTTCGCCGCCCAGGGAGCCAAAGTGGTGGTGGCCAGCCGCAAGGCCGACGCTTGCGATTTAGCCGTGGCCGAGATCGCCGAGGCCGGGGGCGAGGCACTGGCCGTGCCTGTCCACATGGGCGACCTCGACAGCGTGAACCAGCTGGCCGACGCCACGCTGGAGCACTACGGCCAGATCGACATCCTGGTGAACAACGCCGCCAACCCGCTGGGGCTGCCCATGGAGGACATAACTCCCGATGCATGGGAAAGCTCGTTCACCGTGAACCTGCGAGGACCGTTCTTCTTGTTCCAGCGCTGCCTCCCATCGCTGCTGGATTCCGACTACGCCTCGGTCATCAACGTGATCTCGGTGGGGGCCTACATCCCGGCGGCCAACACCGCCATGTACGGAGCGGCCAAGGCGGGCTTGTTGTCGTTCACCCGGTCGATGGCCGGCGTGTACTCCCCCCAGGGCATCCGGGTGAACGCCATCGCCCCCGGCACCGTGGACACCACTATGACCCGCAACACCGGCCCCGAAGCCATGGGCCGCATGGCCGACCTCAGCCACATCGGCCGAATCGGCCACCCCGACGAGCTCGTTGGCACCGCCCTCCTTTTGGCCTCCGACGCCGGCAGCTACATCACCGGCCAGTGCATCATCGTCGACGGCGGCTTCGTCCCCGCGCGGTAGCTACGGGTAGTACCTAGTCGGAGTTTGGCTGTACTTGGAGAAGTGGTCTCGGACATTGCGCCCGAGCGGACCAACCCAGCCGTCGAAAATCTCTCCGCTGAAGATCGGCTCCACATCAAATGCCCATCGGCCATCATCCCGCTGAATCCAGCTCTCACCGATCCTGAACACTCCGCGGGTAATCCCCTCGTGGACGGCCACCGCGTATTCGACCCTTCTCGCCTTGACTGAACCCGGGCTAATTCTCCACCATGCCCGCACTGAGTCACTCATCTCGGCAACAGTCATCTCATCCCGATAGCCATCTTGGCGGAATGCCGCCGACCATCAGCAGCCATGTGAGCCTCCCAGCCATGCGCCAGCAGCCGCTGACCAGTTCCCTTTCCGATATAGAAGATCGTGTCGTCCCGCGGATCAATCAGCGCATACACGTAATGCGGCCCAATGGCCGCTCCTACCTCCGGAGGCATGTCAACCATGCGGGCAGGATATTGATCAACCTGAACACAACCCCAGTTTGGGCAGCCCTACCGGTGACGAACTGCAAGTACTGCTTTCAATTTGTGCAGATTTGAGGGGGTTGCGACCTATCAGCGGAATTGGGGGTTGCGCTAGCCAAAAGGTGTGGCACAATAGTGGCCATGTCGACCGAATCGCTGCGGACTGTGCGGGATCGTTTCTCTGATTTCGTCGAAAGGGTCTATGGCCATCATGAACGCATCGTCATAACCCGCAACGGAACGCCCGCAGCAGTGCTTATGAGTCCAGAAGATCTCGAATCGCTGGAGGAAACGCTGGCGACCCTGGCCGACCCCGACGCCTTGGAAGCGATCGCCCAAGCCGAGCGTGAGGTTGCCGACGGCGACGTGATCCGCGGCGTAGAGGCCCTCAAAGCCCTTCGGCCGCAGTGAATGAGGAAAGGTACCAGATAACGGTCGCTCGCTCTGCGGCCACCTCGATCGCTGAGCAGCTTCCAGAATCCGTCGCTTCGGCCGTCATCGAGCTGATTGCAGGCCCTCTGGCTGAGACGCCCCGTAGAGTCGCAGCACCACTACGAGGCGATCTCGAAGGATTGTGGGCCGCACGTCGCGGTACGTTTCGAGTTGTGTTCCGAATCGACGAAGACCGCAGAGAGGTCGTGGTGCTGCGGGTGGCTCACCGCCGCCACGCATACCGGTCCTTCGGCGACTGAAGCGGCGGTTTCGTCCCTGCGAGGTGAGGGTTAGGCGACGTTGAAGAGGGTGGCGGCGTTGTCGCGCATTATTTGGCGCTGCTCGGAGGCGGGGCGATTGGCGATGAGGGTGATGAAGGAGTTGGGGTCGGCGATGCCCTCGGGGTGGGGGTGGTCGGAGCCGAACAGCACTTGGGAGGCGCCGATGCGGTCGGCCAGGGCCTCCACATCGTCTTCGGGGTAGGGGGACACGAAGCAGCACTGCTTGAAGATCTCGCTCATTCGCCCGACGGGGCGGCCGGCGGGCCAGGGGCCGAAGCGGGCCATGCCCTTCTTCTTGTCCATCAAGGTGAGCAGGTAGTGGACCCAGTCGGAGCCGTTCTCGATGCTCAAGAGGTTGAGGTTGGGGAAGCGGGCGTGCATGTTGCCGTAGAGCAGCGCCCCGAACGTCTCCATGATGGGGCGGTCGCCGTGGAGGAAGGCCCATTGGAAGGCCGACATCTCCCGCACGTTGGCCACCGGGTCGTCGCCCATGCGCACGGCCAAGTCGCCGTAGCGAAGATCGGAGATGTGGAACGCCACCGGGATCTGGGCCTCGTTGAGGCGGGCCCAGAACGGGTCGTGGTAGGGGTCGGCGATCGAGCGGCCCTCGCCGCCCCACGGGCAGGGCCGCAGGTGCACGATGCGAGCCCCGGCCTCCAGTACCCGGTCGAGCTCTTCGATGGCGTGGGTTCGCTCCAGCAGCGACAACAGCGGCGGGGTGAAGAGCCGATCTTGGTACACGTAGCCCCAGTCGTCCTCCAGCCACCGGTTGAAGGCCCGCAGATTGGCGTAGGTCTGCTCCACGTCGTCCACCATGTACTCCTCCACCGACACCCCGAAGGTGGGGAGCAGGATGGCCCACTCCACGCCCTGGGAATCGAGCAGGTCGAGGCGGGCGTCGGGCCGCTTGTAAGCGGGCAGCATGTTCTCAGCGGTGTAGGCGTCACCCCAGCTCAGGTCGGGGTTGTCGCGCTTGGCCTTGAACATCTCGTACATGGAGCCGGGAGCGTTGGTCTTGTCGAACTTAACGTGCATGAAGTTGTAGGGTCGGTCGCCGACTTTGACCTCCCACTCCCCGTCGGCTCTTTGGCTGGCGGTGATTGCCTTGTCGCGGTAGCGGCGCTCGATGTGGCGGCTGAAGCAGTCGGGCGCCTCGTAGTAGTGGTTGTCGGAGTCGAACGTGAGGTAGCCGAGGTCGGCCATGGAGTTCAGCTTAGGGCCAAGACCAGAATGTCAATCGTTAGCGCGACGGCGAAGTGGAGGGCGGCGCCCAAGTACACCGAGCCGGTGCGGAGGCTGAGGAAGCCGAGGACGGTGCCGGCGACGATGGAGCCGAGGGCCTCGGCCAGGGGTTTGGTGAGGTGGATCATCACATAGGGGATGAGGGCGATGAACACGGCCATGGCCCCGAACCGGCGGGCCAGGCCGTGGACCAGCACACCGCGGAAGAAGAACTCGAGGGCCAGGAACTGTCCGGCGTACACCGCCTGCCAGATGTAGAAGCGGGGCCAGTAGCCGGCGCCGGGGGGTGGCTCGTAGAAGGGGTAGGTGTCCTGGAATTCGCCGTTGAAGCTGGCCGCCACCACGAACGGCAGCAACAGCAGGTAGAGGCCCAAGTAGAGGGGGGCGTGGCGGCGGAGCTCGGGGCCGGCCTTCAGCCCGAGGTCGCGTAAGCGGGTGCGGAGCACGTACCGGGCCACCAGCACCGCGGGCACTGCGTAGACCACCCAGCGGAACAGCCCCCAGTACATGCGGCGGTTGAAGCTGGCGTGTTCGGATTGGCCCAGGGCCCGGTCGAACCGGTTGGACAGCCCGTCGAGGGCCACGCCGTCGAGGGTGGTGGTGAGCCAGGCGGTGGTGGACGACAGTCCGCCGTAGCGGATGGCGATGACGGTGCCGATGGCCAGCAGGATGAGAACAACCGCGTTGCGGTCGAGTTCCCCCGAAGCCGGGGTCACGGCCCGAATCCGGCCGCCGATCCCGCTCATCGGCCAGGACTCAATGGGCCGAGTGTCACGGGGTGAGGTACCACCCGCCGGAGACGTTGATCACCTGGCCGGTTATGTGGGCCGACTCGTCGCTGCACAGGAAGGCGATGGTGTTGGCCACGTCCTCGGGCTCGCCGTGGCGGCGCAGCGGGGTCTCGTGTTTGAACGACTCGTAGTGCTCGGCCTGGGCGTCCACCCACTTGGAGCGGATCAGGCCCGGCGCCACCGCGTTGGCCCGGATGTTGTGGGGCCCGCCCTCGATGGCCGCCCCCCGGGTCACCTCGTTGAGGGCGGCCTTGGCCGCGGCGTACGGCCCCTCCCGGCCGTTGCCTCCCAGGTAGGCGGCCACCGAAGACACGTTCACAATGCGCCCCCACTGGCGGTCCCGCATCGCCCCGATGGTCCGCCAGATCAGCCACCAGCAGGCGGTGAGATCCACGCCGACAACCCAGTCCCAGTCCTCGGGCTTGTAGTCGAAGATGCTCCCCTGCACGTTCACCGCCGCGCTGTTCACCAGGACGTCCACCGCCCCCATCTCGGCGTACACCTCGTCCATGGTCTCAGCCATGTGCTCCCGGTCGCCGATGTCGGCCACCGCCGCCATCACCGGCACGTCATAGGCCTCCCGCAGCGCCTCGGCCGTCTCGTGGGTGCGGCGCTCGTGGTTGTCCAACACCACGATTCCAGCACCATACGAGGCCAGCGTCCGGCAGGTGGTGGACCCAATGGCCGCCCCCGCCGCCCCGGTGACCAGCGCCACCCGACCGGCAAACTCATTCTCCGCAGGCAAAATTTCTACCCCTCTTGCTCAGTCATTTGTTGTACGGTTACGTACAACAAATGTAGGATTTAGGCGCATACCAGGAAACCGAGGTACCCAGCCGATGAGTCAGCATGATGGAAAAACCAGCAAGGTTCAAGAAGAACAGGCAGGAGGAACTCGCGTCGTTCCGGGCAACAAGTTCCGCGCCCAATTTTCCGAAATGGTGGACTGGGTGCGCAACACCGGTGAATCGATCGTGCTCACCCGCTATGGCGAACCGGTTGTCCAAGTCGCCCCTCTCGCCCCAGCCAAGATCCCCGAGACACTGCTGGGATTCGGAAAGGGGGCTCAGAGCATTCCTCCAGGCTTTGACATCAAGGCAGAAAACCTGTTCGAGGGCTGGGAGAACGACCTGCTGGCCGCCTGGGAAGACCTACCCGACCCCACTCTTGGCGAATGATCCTTCTGGACACCAACGTGCTCTTGCGTCTCTATGTCGGCTTTGGCGCCGGTATAGCCTCGGCAGCGACAAGGCGCATCGACCAAGCCAACGCTCGTGGCCAGGTGGCCGTGTCCCCACTCTCCTTCTTTGAAGTCGGAGTGCTGAACCAAAAGAAGCGGTTACCGACAGAGATCGATGTTGCCCAGCTTTGGCTGTCGGCCTCAGCTAACGGCATCAAGGAAGCGCCCATTGCCATTCAAGCCGGAATCCGCGCCGCCTCGCTCCATGAAGAAGGCTTCCCCACGAGCGACCCCATCGACCGGCTGCTCGTCGCCACCGCCCTGTCCGAGGGCTGGGAGCTTGCCACCATCGACCGAGCCATCCTCACCTGGAAAGGTCCCCTCCAAACCCTCGACGCCCGCCCCTGACCCTTCGCCGCGCTCCCCAACCCCCTAACTCGCTCTCCACAGGCATGAGGCGATGGCAGCTATCCGGTTAAGGCCCGGTTGCGGGCGTGGCGTTTGGCGGTGGCGACGGCGGTCATGGCCTCGGCGAAGCGGGTGACGGTGGGAAGGTTGGCGTCGAGGCAGGTCTGTTGGATGCGGGCGGCGGTCTCGGGTGGGGCGCAGTCGATATTGCGGAGCACCAGGCACATCCGAGAGCTAGGCCAGCCATGGGCGGCGGTGGTCTCGATGATGGGGAACAGGCGCTCTATGCCGTCGCCGGCGTAGCTGTAGAAGGCTTGGACGTTGGTGTGGATCACCACGTCGGGATAGGGCTGCACCTCAAGGATGGGGTCGAGGGCCTGAACCAGCACGTCGGGCTCCGACACCGGCTCGTAGGCGGCCACCCCCATTCGCACCGCGCCCACGTCGCTTTTGTGCACCACGCTGCCGCCGAACCCTTTCAGCACCAGCGGCTCGCCCAGCCCGTAGGCCGCCACTAAGTCAGCCAGCTTCGAGGGGTTGGCCACCGCGTCGTCGTAGGCCGCCGCCACGCCCTTGGGCACAGCCACCCCGGCGTCAGCCAACAGAGCCTTGGCTTCGGGCTCGGGGACGGTCACATCATCCCAGACGGGTGAACACCCAGCGGGCGGTGTGGCCGAGCAGGTTGGCCTGGGCCTCATCGCCCAGCGCTACCTCGCGGAGCTGGCCCAGACAGTGGCGGTGTCCGGCAGCGGGAAATCCGGTGCCCCACAGGCACTTGCGCCGCCCGGCACCATTGATGAACGCCACCAGCTCGTCCGACCAGTGCCGGGGCGGGTACACCGAGGTGCCCAGGTACACGTTGGGGAACTTGAGGGCCATGGCGATGCACTCGGCCACCCACGGCCAGCCGGTGTGCGACAGTACGAACCGCACTTGAGGGAAGTAAAGGGCGGGCCGATCGATGCCGACGGGCACCCCGCACTCGCTGGGCATGAGGCCGCCAGACGTGCCGGCCTGCATCACGAAGGGCACGTCGTGGGCCGCGCACAGGGCGTAGTAGGGGTAGTAGTCGGCGTGGTCGAAGCGGCGGTCGAAGCTGTGGGTGTGGGTATGCAGGCCCACGCACCAGGGCTGATCCAACATGGCGGCGGCCTCGTCCACCCCGGCCATGCCGGTGCGGGGATCGACCGACCATTGGCCGAAGAACCGGCCGGGGTGGTCTTTGGCCAGCCGGTCTAAGTCATCGGGCTGGGCGGCGACCAGCTCGAAGTCGGTGGCCTCGGGATGGGCAGGCCGATGGGCGACAGGCAGTATCACCGCAGCGATGCCCAGCTCGTCCATGCGGGCCACCATGGTGTCGGCGTCGCAGAAGGAATCGGTGTCGCCGGTGCGGACCTTCACCGCAATCCCGGTGGCCTCCAGGGCCGCGTTCCACACGTCAGCCTGCTCGGGGAAGAACCAGTTGCACCAGTAGTCGATCGCGCCGCTGGCCGGGGCAGCAGCACTCATGGCCGCTCGTCCTTGAACCGCACCAACTTGGCTGCTCCGGAGGCCATACCGGTGAGGTCGTCCAGCTCGCCGGGGCGCACCACCTCGGCGGTCATCCGCACGCTCATGACCTCCTTGATCCGAGCTTCCACCCGCTCAGCCACCGCGCCGAACTCTTCGGCGGGGGCGTCGCTGGCCACCATCACGATCATCTCGTCGCGGTCGCCGGCGCGAACCGCCCGGCAGAAGAAGTCCTCGGTCACCCCCGGCACATCGCTGATCACGTCGCCGATGGCCTCGGGCCACACGTTCACCCCCCGCAGCTTGACCATGTTGTCGCCCCGCCCGGCGAAGGGCCCCATGCGCCGCAGCCACGAGCCGCACTCGCACTGGCCCGGCGGATACAAGAACGACAGGTCCATGATGTTGTAGCGGAACTGGGGCGAGCCGGTCTTGTATATCTCGGTGATCACCAGCGCCCCCTGGGTGCCGTCGGGCACCTGCTCGCCGGTATCGGTGTCCACCACCTGCACCACGAAGCAGTCCTCAAAGATGTGGAGTTGGCCGTTGCGCAGCGGGCACTCGATGGCCACGTTCTGCACCTCGTGGAAGCCGTAGGGCTGGGCCGGGGTCACCCCCCACACCTCTTCGACCCGCTCGGCGTCGCCGATGTGGCCGCCGGGCAGGGCCCGGATGTTGAAGTCGGCCTTGGGGTCGAGGCCCATCTCCACCGCGGTCTCGGCCATCTTCAGCATGTAGTCGCCGGTGGTCAATATGGCGGCCACCCCGTACTCGTGAGCCAGCTCCACCTGCTTGCGGGTGGAGGTCACGTTGCCGGTGCCGGTGGTGAGGACCACGCAGTTGAGCCAGCGGTACAGCGCCTCGTCGAAGGCGTGGGCCCCGTTGTGGGTGGAGTAGGCCCAGGCGTTGACCACCACGTCGCCGGGGCGGATCCCCTCGGCGTACAGCGCCCGGGCCATGGTGATGGCCCCCACCTCCCGGTCCCAGGCGGTGTAGAGGGTGGGCCGGGACCGCCCGGTGGTCCCGCCCGACACGTACAGCCGCATGGGCTCGTTGCGGGCATCTTCCAAGCCGATGCTCTGGTAGTCGCCCAGCGGGGGGTTCTCGTTGATGGAGGCCCGGATGTCGTCCACCGTGTAGGCCGGGGCCTTCCACAGGTCGTCGAGGGTGCCGAGCTGGTCGGGGTGGAAGCCGGCCGCTTCCCACCGCTTGTGGAAGAACGGAACCTGCCAGGCCCGCTGGGCCCGGTCTTGGAGGCGCAGAAGCTGCTTGCGGGCAATGGTGTCGGGGTCTTCGAAGAAGGTGGTCTCGAAGTACTCCGGCGGCGGCGGGAACAGGCGCTGGATGGCTTCGTAGTCCAACTGGTGCGGACGGCGCATCCCCGTGCTCATAGACGCTTCCCCGCGCTCAGAAGCCCATCCCCGTGCTCATAGAACAGCCACGGTACCCGCGCCGGGGCGGGCGGCGACAGACCGCGAACCCCGCCGCTGCGCGAAACCCCAGTCGGGAACTAGCGTTTTGGCTGTGAAAGTGATCTCGGCCGATTGCCACATCAACGAGCCGCCCCATGTGTTCGAGCAGGTGCCCGAGGAACCCCTCGCTTCCGTGCAGGTGCAGGTCGAGGCCATGGCGGCGGTGATACAGGAATATGGCCTGCACCAGATTGATGCCTCCCAAAGTCTCGACAAACATGACATCGACATAAGCGCGGAGTTGTCTTCGTGTGGCGATGGCCCGAAGCTTCCCGGCGGCAATGTCCTGGAGCGATCCGACGTGCAGTCCGTCTACCTCCAAAGGGGGTCCTAGCACATATTCGCCCTCATGGGCGACGATATCGACGTTCATCGTGTTGAACGTCCCGCGGATTGACCTTCCAGTGGCCGGCTGGTCGTAGTTGAATTCTCCCACCGCCGACAGCGCGGCAATGACCTGCTCGGAATCGAATTGAGTGGGGGTGAAAAAATCCAGATCTTCTCTGCGGCGATGGCGGATCCAGATGGCCAAGCCGGTGCCTCCCATCAGCGTGCTGCCCTCGGGAAGGATACCAGCGACAATCGGCCAGGCTTCCGCCGTCCCCTGGGGCAGTACGTCGCCTAGTTCAGACAGGTGCGCCACGTCGTTTGGCCAAGGCGCATCGGATGATGGACTTGCGGTCTTCGGGCACATGGGGTTTGTCGGCGACGCGTTCGAGGGCTTCGCAGGGAAGGGTGGACAGCGCCCAGTGCCATGAGGTGACATCATCGCAGGTGAGTATCTGCTCAGCGACGAACACCGAGTCGCGGGGCAGCCGGTACAGCTCCGGCTCGCCCCACCAGAACAGGTGCCGGAACCTGTCCGGAAGGCATTCGGGCATCGGCACTGGCAGTACTTCGGGAAGCGGGGTCCAGCGCAGCACGTCGGACACCCGCCACCAAGCCTCGATCACGTTGAGGCGCCATACCACTTCCCGCCTCGCCGGGCGAGACCGGACAGGCTCCTCGGTGCCGGTCACCAAACCAAGTTCGACCAGCCGATCCAAAGCCTGCTGCACTTCTTCACGGCCCACTCCCGCAGCCACCGCGACCGATGCAGCCGGATAGAGCCCCAGCGGGCGATTGGACAACGCGGCAAGGACCCGCCCTTCCGCTTCGGACAGACCCATATGCTCTTCCGACGAACTGCTACCCAGCCGCCCACCGTCCAAGCCAGATGCCAGAGCCATACCTCAAGATTACTAGCTGCCTACCAGCCTCCGGCCTAGACCACTCTGTCTTCGCCAGCGGATGCCAAAACCCCAGCACGCTCGGCCAACGGCACTGCGTCTGTAGCCACATAGACGATCCGCTTGGCCGCATCAAGACCGACAAACTCAAGGGCAGCATCAATGACCGACTGGTCTTCAAACGCGAACTCGTCCGACCGTCGAACAGCATCCACCGCTGCCTGATACGCGCACACCAAGTCGGCGCTGATTTGCTCCGGCCTCAGCCGTTGCGCCCGCCGCTCACGCTCCTCAAAGTATGCGGCCTCGATACGACAGGCCACCTCATCTTCGAACGCCTCTGCAACATCATCACTGGAAGACCAGATAGAAGCCATGCAGATGAACATACCCCACTAGATAGTCCACTCAAGGTGCCATTTTGACGGTACGAAATTCCTGTACGCCAGTGCCCCAGGGCCTATAGGCACAACTCACACACTGGGGGGTCCGGTCAGAGGTGATCAACCGCCGAGTCCGACACAATGGGATGGACCTGGAGACGGTTGTGTTGGATCTCGTGAAACTTGGCCTGGCCAATCCGGTGCCTCTAGACCCGCAGACGGCGGCACGAGCCGGCGCTCTCCGCGCTCGCTGCTACCACCGGACGACCCGCTCGGCCAGCCTCGCTGAAGCGTCTAGCAGTCACCACGATGGGCATCACCCTGTACTACAACGCCGACTGTGCCGATTGCGCCCGGCTGGCCTCGCGAACTAGAAAGCTGGACTGGTTGGGCCGCATTGAGTTCTCCACAGTCGACTCGCATATCGGCGCTGTGCCTCCTGGAGAGATCGTCGTGGTCGACCCCAAGACGCAAAGAACCTTCACCGGCATCTACGCCACCTGGATGGTCTGTTTCCAAGTCCCCGCCTACCTCTTGGCTGGACTGGCCCTCTATATCCCTCCGAGTGTCGATGGCGGCGGCATTCCTGTTCGGCTATCTGGCCCACTTCGTCATCGACAGCCCCGACCTCCACTCCAATGTCGGGTGAACTCCACCGGTGGTCGCGACAGATCGGCCAGAATGGCCGGTCAGCAATGTCAGCGACCGACCGATGGAGGTGTTCAGTATGGCACGGCGTTTGGATGCGGGCGAGCGCGCCCGGATCGAGGTGGTGGCAGCCCTGATGGGGATGTCGACTCCCGACAGCGCCGAGCGCAACACCGTTAGTCACTTGCGGCGGCTTGGCTTGATCGACGAGGACGGCAACTTGACTTCTCGGGGGAACAAGTGGCGTGCTGATTTGTCCTACGGTGAAGCCTGTCAAAAGATACTGGACGAAATTTATCCGGACGAACTCGGAACTCTGGTAGATGATGATGGTAGCCCGGATGCCACGAAAGTCAAGACTTGGTTTGGTCACCAAGGCTACGGCGACTCGAACGCACGCCAGATGTCGGCTACCTATTCTACCGGTAGTTCTCGCGATTAGTTCTTCAACAATTTCGTTATTCAGATCGTTGCGTGTTGGACCCTTAACTTGCTTTGGCATAGTCTTCTGAAGCAAGATCAAGAGCCATCTGATCTGCACTCTCATATTCCTTAGCAGGAATAGAGACTTCTATGGCTGGAGAAATATATAGAGATTCTATAGTCTTCTCATTCCTACCTTGTAAAGTTGAGGTTGCTGAACGGCCAGCCAGTATCTCGACTCTTTCAAGTTCTAGTTTATCAGCAAGTGGCCGACCGTATGTCCTGTCACCTGTTCGGCCATCGTACGAGAGCAGAAAGGGAACCCCTCGATCATTCAAGTGGCCAAGAAATTCTTCAAATTCATTACGACCAATTGTAGAAAGATACCTTGAGTCTCTTTGTTTCGATACCCCTTCATAGGGTGGATCCATATACCATACTTGGCCCATTTCATATTTGTCGATTAGGTCCTGATAATCAAAGGATGACGTATAGGTACATGAATTCATAGCTGTGGAGATGATCCGTAGTCGTTTAGCTAATTCGGTTGGCCGAGTACCCAGTCGGCGATTATCGGGACTTTGATTGAATTCCCCTACAGAGTTGTATCGCACTGCACCCTTTATTGCTCTGGACAACAGATATAGCAGATCAGCCGGTTCGGGATGTCCATTGAACCTCGCCCTCACCCTATTGTAAAACTCCTTTGGATTGTGCTTTTGCAATTCCCAGATTTCTGTGTACTGTTCGATCAGATTTTCAGTATCATGCAGTATAGCATTCCACAAGTCAATTAGCGGTCTGTTTACATCGTTCAACCATATGGAATTGACTCTGTTCTCCATTACTGCTCGAATTGATACTGCGGCAGATCCCGCAAAGGGTTCCATGAGCAGCGAATAACTCCGCATGTCCAACTTCGATAGGATCGCAGAGGCAATAGCCCGCTTAGATCCCTGATATTGGAACGGTTGTGGTGCGTCTTTCAAACGCATATTCGTACATTCTCCGTACTAATGCTTGGAGGGCGGCGGTGAATCAATCTCACCATACCAGTGTGCAATGACACTTCCCGGTCATTGGTGGCGGCGGTCTTCGACGTCTTCGGGGAGGTCGATGGGAGGGTCGGGGAGTTTGGTGATGTTGCGGGATGCCAGGAGGGCCTCGAAGCCCTCGGGGTCGGCGGCCCAGGAGGCGGCGTCGCCCATCATCACCTCGAATAGCTCTACCCCGTTGGGTCCGGCGATTAGGGGACCCAACGCGGCGCCGTGGGGAAGCTCGATGTGGGTGCCGGCCGGGCAGTGGACGTCGCCGCACATGAGGTCGCCGCTCAGCACGTACATCACCTGCGGGGAGTGGTGGCCGTGGCGGTGTACGATCATGCCCGGGTCCCAGCGGGCCCACATCGACAGGTACTGCTTGCCACCGCTGCCGAAGGTGAACCACTTCTCCCACACCGACTTCTGACCGTCGGGGTGCATCTGAGTGCGGACCTGCTGGGTCTTCAGATCCTCGTCGTCGAGGTGGCGGAAGATGGGCTCCAGGCCGGGAACCTCATGGGGTGACGCCACGGCTCAGCTCACCCCGGCGGGAACTTTGGGGGGACAAGCCACGACTTACCCCACCTCTGCCAGCGATTTGGGCACGTAGGTCGACGGGTCGTAGGTGTAGGTGGTGGCCTCGATGAACTCGTCGGGCAGGTAGCCGTCGGGGAAGCGGTACAGGTCTAGGGAGTTGTCCCACAGGATCTTGCGCTTGGACTCGTCTGACACCTTGGGCAGATCCAAAAACGACTGCACCGCCTCGGGGTACTTGGAGTCGGGGTGGGGGTAGTCGCTCTCCCACACGATCTTGTCGTCGCCCAGCTCCTCGATCACGTGGTACACGAGGTACTCGTCGGGTTCCACCGAGATGAAGCAGTTGTTCTGGAAGTACTCCTGGGGCGACTTGGTGAGCCCCGGCTTCTCATAGTCGCCCGACAGCTCGATGTGCTCCTCCATGCGCCACAGCCACCACGGCAGCCAGGCGCAGTTGGCCTCCATGTAGGCCACCCGCAGCCGGGGGAATCGCTCGAACACCCCGTTGCAGATCATCGACAGCATGGCCATCTGGGCCTCGTGGGGATGGCAGACGGTGTGCCACTCGGTGAAGGTCTCAAACCGGTCGGCCCCGGCCGACGCCCCGTTGTGGCCCATGAAGTCGTGGGTGGCGAAGGCGCAGTCCAGGTCTTGGAGCAGCTCGTACATGGGGTCGTAGTAGGGGTCGCCCAGCATCCGGTGGTTGAACATGTTGGGCCGGGCGAAGAAGCACCGGGTGCCCAGGTGGTCGTAGGCGTACTGGATCTCCTCCACCGCCCTGTGTACGTCGTTCATCACCACCGGCCCGGCGGCGATGACCCGTCCGCCGGAGGTCTCCCGCATCTCTTGGCCCCAGCGGTTGTAGGCCCGGCACATGGCGGCCTGAAGCTCGGGGTCCATGCCGTCGGACCACAGGTCGTAGCCCGGACCGTAGATCACCATGAAGTCCATGCCGTCCAGCGGCATGGCCTCGGCCACCGCGTCGCCGGGAAAGCCGTTGTCCACCACCGCCTGGCCGTACTTGTCCCGCATGTTGTCGTAGGTCCAGTTCACCGCCTCCATGAAGTCGCCGTAGATGGTGACCCGGCTCTGGGTGTAGCGGCCGTCCACGGTGGCCGGGCGGAACGCCTCCCGGCCCGGCACCTCCTTCCAACCCACCCGGTGCTGGAACTTCTGGTCCAGAAATCGCTCCCACAGGTTCTTGGGCTCCACCACATGCCCGTCGGCGTCAAAAACCCTGTACCCATGCCGCATAGCTGGCTGTCCTTCCGTTGCTGCCGCTTGCCAGTTGGTTCGCCAAGAGTAGGTCAACCCGATGGAGGGTGGTAGCAGACGGCCTCCTGGGCGGAGCGCACCCAGTGGAGCTCGGTGTCGGGGGGGCAGGGGGCGCCGAGGGGCAGCCAGCGCACCAGCTTGCCGTCGTGGGGCTGTTCGCATCCCACCGCGACAAGGGTGGTGGCGCCGATCCGGAAGCAGTCGCCGACCTCGGGGCGCGCCTGTGACACCGGGGCCGACAACGTGATCGGACTATCCGGATCGGAGTCGTCGATGACCGACGTGGCCACAAAGATCACCACAACTGCTACCGCGGCCAAGACCACCGCGGCCAAGCTGATCCACCGCCAGCGCAAGCCGACCAACTCGAGAGGGGGTGCTGGCGGAGCAGGCGGGGTTCGGGCCGAGTGGGAGCCGGCCTCTGGGCGAGGCTTGCTGGAGGTACGGGTTGCACCTGCCGGACGGGTTGCACCAGTCGGGCGAGCGCTCCCGGTTTGACTGGGCGCGCTGCGGGCCAAGCTCCGGTCGTAGGCCGCTCGCGACCGGATGTCGCCGAGCACCTGCCAGGCCTCGTTGACCGCCCGCATCCGCTCGGTGTCGCCCGACGGCCGGTCGGGATGCCAGCGGCGGGCCTGGCGGAGGTAGGCCCGGCGCACGGCATCGGGCTTGGCGCTAGGGGATACACCCAGAACGTCGTAGTGCGACGGCGAGGGCACCGCTAGCCGGCCAGGGAAGTCACCAGCGCATTGAGCGGCCACAGGTCGGGAATCTCCACCGGCTGGGGGGCCGGAGGCAGAATGGCGTAAGCCTCCTCGCCGGGATACACCAGGTTGTACTCCGAGCGGGCCAGGCGCTCGACCTCCTCGGGCTGCGACAGCGCATCCAGCCGGGAACGAAGAGCGTTGTTCTCATCCACCAGGGCAGCCAGCTCGGCCCGGGCGCCGTCGGCAGCCGACCTCTGGTCCATGTAGGTCCGGGTGGGCAGCACGGCGTAGAACAGCACCACCAGGATGATCAGCACCAGCGCCAGCGGAACCACGGAGCGCCACAGCGCGATCACAGCCGGCCCTCGCCAGCCGCCGCCAGGGCCGCCCCGCCCCGGTAGGCGGCGGCCTCGCCCAACTCCTCCTCGATCCGCAGGAGCTGGTTGTACTTGGCCACCCGGTCGCTGCGGGCCGGAGCGCCGGTCTTGATCTGGCCGCAGTTGGTGGCCACGGCCAGATCAGCAATGGTGGCGTCCTCGGTCTCGCCCGAGCGGTGCGACATCACCGAGGTGTAGCCCGAGGCAGCGGCCAACTCCACCGCCTCCAGCGTTTGGGTGAGTGTGCCCACCTGGTTGACCTTCACCAAGATGGAGTTGGCCACGCCCAACTCGATGCCCCGGGCCAGGCGCTCGGTGTTGGTCACGAACAGGTCGTCGCCCACCAACTGCACCCGCTCGCCGACGGCATTGGTGAGCAGCGCCCATCCGTCCCAGTCGTCCTCGGCCATGCCGTCCTCGATCGACACGATGGGGTAGGCGTCGCACAGACCGGTCAGATAGGCGGCCATCTCGGACGAGTTCAGCGACCGGCCCTCTGAGGCCAACCGGTACTCGCCATCAGAAAAGAACTCGGTGGCGGCCGCATCCAGGGCCAAGGCCATGTCATCGCCTGGAACCAGCCCGGCGGCTTCGATGGCATCCACCAGCACCGCCACTGCGGCTTCGTTGGATTCCAAGTCGGGGGCGAAGCCGCCCTCGTCGCCGACGCCGGCCGACAGGCCCCGCTCCACCAGCAGGCGGCGAAGGCTGTGGTAGGTCTCGGTCCCCCATCGCAGGGCCTCGCGATAGGAGGCCGCTCCCACCGGCACCACCATGAACTCCTGGAGGTCGATGTTGTTGGCGGCGTGGGCCCCGCCGTTGAGCACGTTCATCATGGGCACCGGCAGCACGTGGGCGTTGGCCCCGCCGATGTAGCGGTACAGCGACAGGCCGCTGTCGGCGGCCGCAGCATGAGCCGCGGCCAAAGACACCCCCAGCACCGCATTGGCCCCCAGACGGCTGAGCCCGTCAGTGCCGTCCAAGTCGATCATCGCCTGATCGAGGCCCCGCTGGTCGGCCACATCGATTCCCACCACTGCGCCGGCGATCTCCCCGTTGACCGAGGCCACCGCCCCGGCCACGCCCCGGCCCAGATACCGATCACCGCCGTCGCGCCGCTCCACCGCCTCATAGCGCCCGGTAGACGCCCCCGAGGGCACGATGGCCCGGCCCGATGTGCCAGAACCAGCCGCAACCTCAACCTCAACCGTAGGGTTACCTCTGGAATCGAGTACCTCTCGGCCGAATATGCGGGTAATCGCGCTCAAAACTCGGGTCCTTCAGAGACTTCCAAGCCAGTCCTTTGTTGCTTATGTGGCTGGAGTTGTAAAAGTAGACGATGAAATGGGATTTGACCAGGATTGGCGACAAATTACATGGAAGAAATCTCACTGGCTCGTATTTGCTCGCCGATGGCATTGGCAAGCGCTCGGAGCTCAGATTCGGCGTCCAGCCCGGCGGCTTGGGCATCTCGCACGGCATCGTAGAGGCGACCGGCCACTGTGGCGGTGTCCACGTCGGGCACCACCCCCACCGAGCGGGCCTTGTGGATCACCTTGTCGGCGAACAGCAGAGCGGGCAAACCCGGCGGAATGCCGTCCATCACCGAGGCCCGCCCCTTCTGCTCCCGCTTGATGGCCTCCCAGTTGACCAGCACCTCATCGGCATCCTCCACCTCAACCAAGTCCGAATCGAAACGGCCGAACACATGGGGATGGCGAAGCACAAGCTTGTCGTGAATGCCCCGGGCCACGTCGGCCAATGTGAACTGGCCGGACTCAGCGGCCAGCACCGAGTGGAACACGATTTGGTAGAGCAGATCGCCCAGTTCCTCCTCCAGCTCCTCATAGCCCGACAGTCTGTCGGGATCGACAGCGTCGAGCGCCTCCAGCACC
Organism: bacterium; assembly: GCA_028819295.1. Taxonomy (GTDB): domain Bacteria; phylum Actinomycetota; class Acidimicrobiia; order Acidimicrobiales; family Bin134; genus Poriferisocius. The sequence goes on from JAPPMA010000083.1 coordinate 25,591, forward strand.
TCGTAGGTCTCCTCCAGCAGATGGCCCCGCAGCGAGCGGTGGGTCTGCTCTTGGTCCCAGGGGCAGCGGCGGCGCAGCTCGCCGGCCAGATCGGCGAACCGGGCCACCTCCCGGGCGATGGGCGCGCCCATCTCGGCCGCGTACAGCGATGTGAGGTGGTCGGGCACCACCGCATGGTCCAAGTCGGCCCACGCCACCTCGAACACCCGCTCGTCGGGCAGGCCCAATCGCTGCAAGACAACAACCTTCTCATCAGCCCTGCCCGCGGGTGAGCGGTCGAAAGCGGCCAGAGCAGCCAGTTTGATGTCGCTCAGCACATGGAGGGCATCGCACTGGGCCACCAGCAGCGGCCCCCGCTCCCCGGCCGCTTCTGTAGCGAAGCAGCGCCCGTCCACCAACCGCACCCCGGCACTCAGGGGATCGACGCCAACACGGTCCCAGACCAAATCGGCGAACGACAGCCCCGCCACCACCTCAAGCGCCAAACCGGGCACGGCCCGCAGCATCTCCACGGTGCGCTCGGCCACCAAGGGCGAGCCGGGCACGGCATAGAGCACATCGCCGGCGCTGTCGCGCGCCTCAGCCGTCAACCGGTCCACGATGGCCCGGTACACCTCTTCGAACGACGAAGACCGGTTGTAGAGGTCGTCGAACGACTCGGCCGGTTCCACCGCGGTCGCCGCGGGATGGCGCCGGGTGCGGACGAAGCGGCGGCTGGCCTGCCCGATGGCCTCGCGCGCCGCCCCCGTGATGAGCTCGGCGCCGCCCGGCCCCAGCCCGGCAACGATCAGCCTGCCCATAGCACCTCCCTGGTCACGCCACTCACCTTGGTCACATCTCCTCCCCGGTTGCTGCCGCTCCCCCAATCACGATGCCGCCGCCTCCGCGGGCTGTTCCTCCGGCACCAGGTCGCGCAGAGCAGCGATGACGGACACCGCGGCTTCAGCAGCCGATTTTACGGGCAACACCAGCAATCCAGCGGCCTCCTGATAGGCGGCCTTGGGGTAGAGGCGCTCCAGGCGAACCTTGCGGCTGGCCCGAAGCTCCACCGGGCTCAGCCGGGCCACCTGCTTGGGTCCGCCGAAACCGGGACCCTTGGCCACCGTCACCTCCCGCACCCCGGTGCGAAGGCACTCGCACCGCAGTCGGGCGACATCCAACAGCGTCTGGGCGATGTCGGGAATGGGGCCATACCGGTCGGCCCACTCGGCGGCAACGTCGTCCACCTCTTCGGGGATCTGGGCCGCGGCCACCCGACGGTAGGCCTCCAGCCGCAACTCCTCCTTGGGCATGTAGTCGGCAGGGATGGCGGCCGCCACCGGCAAGTCGATGCTGATCTCCACCGGCTCAGGCGGGGATTCGCCCTTCAACTCGGCCACCGCCTCGGTGACCAACTGGCAGTAGAGGTCGTAGCCCACCGCGGCGATGTGGCCCGACTGGCCAGTGCCCAGCATGTTGCCCGCGCCCCGGATCTCCAGATCGCGCATGGCGATCTTGAACCCCGATCCCAGCTCGGTGGCCTCGCCGATGGTCTTGAGCCGCTCATAGGCCTCCTCGGTGAGCACCCGCCCCTCGGGGGCGAACAGGTAGGCGTAGGCCCGCGCCCCGGCCCGGCCCACCCGGCCCCGAAGCTGGTGGAGCTGGCCCAGCCCCAGCAAATCGGCCCGGTCCACCACCAGCGTGTTCACGGTGGGCATGTCGATGCCCGACTCGATGATGGTGGTACACACCAGCACGTCGTAGGCATGCTCCCAGAAGTCGATCACCACCTGCTCGAGGGTGCCCTCGTCCATCTGTCCGTGGGCCACCGCAATGCGGGCCTCGGACACCAGCTCCCGCAGATCGGCGGCCACATGATCGATGTCAGCCACCCGATTGTGGACGAAGAAAACCTGGCCCTCCCGCAGCAGCTCCCGGCGGATGGCCTCGGCCACCGGGCGCTCGTCGTAGGCGCCCACATAAGTCAAGATGGGCTGGCGGTCGGCGGGCGGCGTGTGCAGCAGGGTGAGGTCGCGGATGCCGGTGAGGCTCATCTCCAGCGTCCGGGGGATGGGCGTGGCGGTGAGGGTGATCACATCCACATCGGCCCGGATCGACTTGATTGACTCCTTGTGGGTGACACCGAAGCGCTGCTCCTCGTCCACCACCAACAGCCCCAGGTTGCGAAAGGAGATGTCGCCCGACAGCAGTCGGTGGGTGCCGATCACCACGTCCACCGAGCCGTCGGCCAGCCCGGCCACCACCTGGCGGGCCTGACGGGGAGACAGGAACCGGCTCAGCACCTCCACTCGGATGGGATAGCCTGCGAACCGATCGCTGAACGTCTGGTAGTGCTGCTGGGCCAAGAGCGTGGTGGGCACCAGCACCGCGGCCTGGGCGCCGTCCTGGACGGCCTTGAACACCGCCCGGATGGCCACCTCGGTCTTGCCGAAGCCCACGTCGCCGCAGATCAGGCGGTCCATGGGCACAGGCTGCTCCATGTCGGCCTTGACCTCGACGATGGCCTTGTGCTGGTCGGGGGTGAGCTGGTAGCCGAAGGCCGACTCCATCTCCGCCTGCCAGGGAGTGTCGCCGGAGAAGGCCCGGCCGGGAGTGGTGATGCGGCGCTGGTAGAGAACCACCAGCTCCTTGGCGATCTCACTGACCGCGGAGCGCACCCCGCTCTTGGTCCGCTGCCAGTCGGCGCCCCCCATCTTGCTGAGGGTGGGGGTCTCGCCACCGGAATAGCGGCGGATGGCGTCCACCTGGTCGGTGGGCACATACAGCTTGTCGCCGCCCCGGTACTCCACCAGCAGGTAGTCGCGGCTGACCCCGCCGATGGCCCGGTTCACCATGCCGCAGTAGCGGCCCACGCCGTGATGACGGTGGACGACGTGATCGCCCGCGGCCAGGTCGTCCAGCTCCCGAGCCGATGATCGGCGGGGACGGCTGCGGCGGTGGGCCCGGCGGCGACCGGTGAGATCGGCCTCGCCCAGCACCGCGAGGCGGCACTCGGGCAGCACGAAACCACGCTGGATGGGGGCCACCACCACGCAGCTCCCCGTGTCGGCCGCGCCCCCGAAGCCAGGGCTCTCGTCGGTGCGAACAGGGAGATCCACTCCGTGCTCGCGCAGCAAAGCGGCGGAGCGGTTGGCCGACCCCTCACCATCGGCCGCCACCCGAACCCGGTACCCCTCGGCCAGCAGCCGGGACACTTGGCGAACCGGGGCGGCCGGATCGCCGATGGCCGAAGCCCAGCCTCCCACCGCCACCACCGGGGTCGACGGCCCGGCCGGCACCGCGGTCATGGTCCATGCCGGTGATGCACAGGCGCCCAGCAGCCGGTCGTAGTCGACGTGCAGGCGGGGGAACTCCTCGCCGGCCGCTCCCCAGGTCTGGGCCAGCACACCGGCCAGATCGGCCTCCTCGGCGGCGATGTCGGCCGCCCGGTCGCGCAACCGGCCCGGCTCCAGCAGCACCACCAGGGCGTCGGCGCCGAGACGGTCGGTGATGATCTCATCGGTGTCGATCAACCAGGGCAGCCACGACTCCATCCCATCGAAGAACTGGCCCTCCGCCAGCCGCTCCCACTGCTCCCGGCCCCAGGGGCGGGAGGCCACTAGCCCCTCCGCAGCCGCCCGGACGGCGGGGGTGGGCCGCACCTCGCGGGCCGGGAAGGCCACAACCTCGTCCACCGGATCGGTGGAGCGCTGGTCGGCCACCGAGAACTCGGTGAGCCGGTCTACCTCGTCGCCCCACAGGTCGATGCGCGCCGGGCTGTCGGCGGTAGACGGGAACACGTCCACGATGGAGCCCCGCACCGCGAACACGCCCCGGTGCTCCACCTGGACGTCGCGGCGATAGCCCCGGGCAGCCAGGTCAGCGGCCAATCGGCCCAGGTCTATGCGGTCGCCCCTCGCCACCGCCACCGGGGCCGCGTTGTCGGAATCGGGAACCAGCCGCTGGAGCAGGGCCCGCACCGGGGCCACCACCACCGGCGGACAACCACGCGGGTCACCGAGCTGCCAGATGGCTTGGCAGCGACGACCCATGGTCTCCACGCCGGGACTGACCCGCTCGAACGGCAGGGTCTCCCAGGCTGGGAACAGCGCGGCGCCACCGTCTAGCAACACCGACAGATCGCCGGCGAGGCGCTCGGCGTCTGCGGTGGTGGGGGTGGCCACCACTATCGGTCGGCGTCCGCTCAGCTCGGCGATGGCGGCCAGCACCGCGGCCTGACCCGACTCGGCCACGGCCAAAGAGGCGTCGCGGCGGCCGAGCACGCCCACCACCGCCGGCTCCGATGCCAGCAACCGGCCGAGGCCGGCCAAACCCGCCCCGGCACCCGCAACCGCGGTGGCGCCTCCGATCATCAATTGAACCTGTTCATGACGATCTCGACGGGTTGGTCGAGCAGGGCCAGCGCAGCCTCGGCGGCCCTCTCCACCGCATCGTCCAACAGATCGCGGTCAGACCGGCCCGGCCGCTTCAGCACAAAGTCGGCGCCGGCCTGCGGGCTGGGCGGCTTGCCCACCCCGATGCGGATGCGGGTGAACTCTGCGGTGCGGAGGTGCGACTTGATGGACGACAGCCCATTGTGCCCGGCCAGCCCCCCACCGTGCTTCATCTTGATCCGTCCTGGGGGCAGGTCGAGCTCGTCGTGGATCACGACCAGGCGGTCCAGGTGATCGGCGATGCTCCAACGGCGCACCAGAGCCCGCACCGCCTCACCTGATCGGTTCATGAAGGTCTGGGGAAAGGCCAGCACAACCCGGCGACCGTCAACCCGGACCTCGGCGACCAGGGCCGCCTCCCGACTCTTGCCAAGGTTCTGCCCGTGGCGGCTGGCCAGCAGTTCCACCGCCTCGGCGCCCACGTTGTGGCGGGAGCCCGCGAACTTCTCGCCGGGATTGCCCAGCCCCACCACCACCAGATCGGCCGGGGTGTCGGTGTGCTTCTTCCTGGATCGCCAGCGGGAAGGCACGGCGACAGGCTAGTTCCTGGATCGCCAGCGGGAAGGCACGGCGACGAGCGCCGAACCCTATTCGGCGGGGTCTTCGGAAGCGGCGGCGTCGGACTCTTCGCCAGCTTCCTCGGCGACGATCGGCTGGCCGTCTTCGTCCAGTTGGACCTCGGCCCCCTCATCCACCTCGGGCTCTTCGATCTCGATGACCCGTATCGAGGTGCTGGCCACCAGTTCCTCGGGGTCGCCGGCCAGCTCCACGCCTTCGGGAAGTTCGAGATCGCCGGCCCTCACCGTGTCGCCCATCACCATCTCGCTGATGTCGATCGACAGCTCGTTGGGAATGGACTCGGGCTTGGCCAACACCGCAACGGTGAACGCGGCTTGGTCCACCACCCCGTCTTCGTTGGACACTGCGGTGGCCTCGCCCTCCAGCACCACCCGCACCTCCACCTCCACGGCGACGTCGGCGTCCACCCGGATGAAGTCCACATGGATGACCTCGTTGCGAACCGGGTGGTGCTGCAACTCCTTGACCAGGCCGAGTTGGCGGTCGCCGTTCACATCCAGGGTGAGCAGGGCATTGAGACCGGCGTCGGTGGTCAGGGCCGACCGCAGCTCGCGGGCGTCCACCGCCACCGACACCGACTTCCCGCCCAGCCCGTACACCACCCCGGGAACCTGCCCGGCGCGGCGCAGACGGCGCGACGGTCGGGTGCCCAGCTCACGGGAGGTGTCGGTCTTCAAGATCAGCTCAGCCATAGTGCAGCGAGCAATGTTACCCGCCCCCAGCCCGAAACGGCTAAGAGCTAGCTGATTAAACTTTTTCGGTTTTGTACTATATTTCAAGAGATATTATGTTATTAAAATTGGTATACTTGTATATATAGAAGTTAAAATATATTCTAGTCAACAACACGATAGGACCAGCGTTGCCGGGGGTTTTGGGTTTCCTGATGTTTCCGGATTGGGCCCTTCGGAGCTGCTTGGCTTGATGGGCGAAGTCGATTCGATTCGCCGCCGCGCGGAGGGCTACCTGGTCGGGTTGGTTGCGCGCTACGGCGAGCTGGAAGGACCGGGCGCGGCGACCACAGTGTGCCACCAATTCGGCATCACCCCCCGAGCCCTCAAACAGCAGGGGGACAAGGCCCTACCCGCCGCGGCGGGCAACCAGCCCCAACACTCCCACGGCCAATCCATGGCAACTTCACCGACGGCGAAACCCGCGACTTCACCGACGAAGACCCCGTGACCCATCAGCCCCGCACCAGGCCCCGCATCGTGATCAAGGTTTTTGACGACCCCCACAAAACCCCCCGGTCCCAGCCCCGATTCGAAGAGCCCCTAAACTCGAAGATGCGGTCTTTAGGCACACGCATTATCGCAGGTCAGAAGGCATTTTTCGCGGACATCTACCGACTTGGCCCCCAACCCCGTGAACAATCAGGGCCAGGCTGTTATCGTGGAGATCTGCAACGCGTCCGCGTATGTGTCATAGGAGCTAGCGGTGACGGTCACCATTTCAGTGATCAACATGAAGGGCGGTGTCGGCAAGACGACCATTATGGCGCTGCTTTGCCAGAGCCTCGCCCGGTCCTACAAGGTGCTGGCGATCGACTTGGACCCGCAGGCCAACCTGTCGCAAGCGCTCATGGGTGAACAAGGCTACAAGTGGTTTCTAGATGACCAGTCTCCGTCGGTGGTTGAACTGTTCAAGGGATATCAACCCCCACATACTGCTGCCTCGCCGACGTCGTTGAATGCCGACGGAATGGCGCGCAGAATTCCGCATAGCCGCAAGGGCGAGTTGAGTGTCATTCCTTCGCGGTTTGACTTCTCCGATAACCTGATTGCCGCATCCAAGACCGACGAACAAGCTCTTGCACGATACATCGCCAATAGCCTTAACGATATCGATATAATTTTTATTGACTGCGCTCCCACCGAGTCAGTGCTCACTCGAGCTGCATATCACGCATCAAGGTACGTTCTTGTTCCCGTTAGACCAGAGTATTTCGCCACGATTGGCTTTCCTTTGTTGAATGAGTCGCTTCAAGATTTTAGACGAAATAACCGGGGACACAAGATTGATGTGCTGGGTGTAGTGATAAATAACGCGTTTTACGATGGCGGGAACGATGGTGGGCCTGAGAAGGGTAGGGCGATGGCCGACATAAGGCAGGAGGCCTCAGAGCATGGGTGGAAGATCTTCGATAACGAGATTCCGTTCTCTCGTGGATTTCCAAAAATTATGCGAGGGGATCTCACATGGCCTGGAAATGCCGAAAAGTTTGACAATTTTTCACAAGAGTTGCGTAAATCTCTCTTGGCTGAAGGCCATCTGACGTGACTGCTGACAAACTCATCGCCTCACTGCGTGCGCTCGTTCAAGAGCACGGGATAGGTCAGGTTAGCCGGTCACTAGACGAGATCGGAACAACGCTTGGCGACAGTCCAGGGAAAGTGGAATCGTCTGCTAGCAGTGCCGATCTACCTACTGAAATAAGGGTGGATCGGAAAAAGCGTAGGGTCACTGCGTTAGAACGCGTCGCGAAAATGGAATTATCAAAAGACAAGACCGTCGCAGTAGCTGAACTTGCAAGAAGATTTGATGAGAAAACCTTCATGCCTACCTTTGGTGATATCGCCTATTTCTGCCAGCTATTTGACGTAGAAGTGCCAGAATCAAAGTCGCGGTCCAGCGCGATTCCGAGGGTCTTCAGAGCTATCGCTGGCATGGATGTAGAGGACATTCAGACAATGTTGGACTACGGCATGTTCTCAGGTCCGTCGCGACTCGGGCCGATCGCTGACGCAATTGGACGAAATGGCAGAGCCCGGTGAACTCCATCGGCGGTCGCGGCGGATCGGCCAGGACGGCCGGTCAGGGATGTCAGCGACCGTCCGATGGAGGTGTTCAGTATGGCGCGGCGTTCAGGTGCGGGCGAGCGTACCCGCTCGACGAGATAGAAGCCGACCTCCAGGCACTCGAAAACGAGATCGCCGACCTGCTCGCCGAGGTCACCGGATGACCTGAACTCTGCCGTTTCTATGGCGTCGTGATCCAGATGCACCAAGGCAACCACCCACCACCCCATTTCCACGCTAGATCTAGACCACCTGATCCGGGTGGCCCCCGGGCCGAAACGGCTAAGAGAGGTTCTTTCCGCCGAAGATCTCCGAGACGGAGGTGTCTTCGAACACGGCGTCTATGGCGTCGGCGATGATTCTGGCCACCGACAGCACCTCGACCTTGTCGATCTGCTTCCCAGGCGACAGCGGCAGGGTGTTGGTGACCACCACCTTGGAGATCACCGAGTTCTTGAGCCGGTCGATGGCCGGGCCGGAGAACACCCCATGAGTGGTGGCCGCGTAGATCAAGGCCGCACCCCGGGCGGCCAGCGCGTCGGCCGCGGCCACAATGGTGCCCCCGGTGTCGATCATGTCGTCGATGAGCACGCAGGTGCGGCCCTCCACATCGCCCACCACTTCGATGACCTCCACCGCATGCTTGACGTCCTTGGCCCGCCGCTTGTGGACGATGGCCAGGTCGGCGTCCAGGTCGTTGGTGTAGCGCTCGGCCACCTTCACCCTCCCGGCGTCGGGCGACACGATCACCAGATCGCCGTCAATCCCCGTCAGGTAGTCGGTGAGCACGGGCATGGCGGTCAGGTGGTCCCAGGGGCCGTCGAAGAATCCCTGGATCTGCCCGGAGTGGAGATCTACGCTCAGCATCCGATTGGCCCCCGCGGTGCGGAAGGTGTTGGCCATCAGCTTGGCGGTGATGGGCTCGCGGCCCGCGGCCTTGCGGTCCTGGCGGCCGTATCCGTAGAAGGGGCACACCGCGGTGATGCGCTTGGCCGACGCCCGCCGGGCCGCGTCCACCATGATGAGGTGCTCCATGACCGCGTCGTTGATGGAGGCGTCGCCATGCGCGGTGTGGCTCTGGACGATGAACACATCGGTGCCCCTCACCGACTCCTCGAACCGGCAGTGGATCTCGCCGTTGGCGAAATCGGCGATGTTGGGCTCCACCAACTCCTCACCAAGCGCCTCGGCAATCTCCGCAGCCAAGTCTGGGTTGGCCCGACCCGAGATGATGGCCAGCTTCTTCTTGGTGAGCAATTCCATGGCTTCAGTCTCCTTCTGTCGATTCGGACGGAATCTGGGCGCCGGGTTCGAGCGTGATGTAAGCCCCCACATTGGCGCCGGCGCCGATCTCGGCATCGGTGGCCGAGACCGCCTCCACCACCGCTCGGGAACCAACCACGCAATCGATCAAGTGGGTATGGGGGCCGACCACCGCGCCTTCGCCGATCACCGTCTGGCCTCGGAGCACAACGCCGGGGTGGATAACCACATCGGGGGCCAGCTTCACGCTCACGTCAATGTAGGCGCTGTGGGGCGCCATGATCCGCACACCGGCGACCATCCAGTTGCGATTGATGCGCTGGCGCATCTCCGCCTCGGCGAAAGCAAGCTGCTCCCGGTCGTCCACCCCCCAGACCTCAGAGCTGTCCACGGCATACGACCCCGCGTCGTGGCCGGCGGAGGTGAGCACCGAGACGGCATCGGCGAGGCTGTGCTCGCGCCCGGAGTCGTCGGCGGCCAGCCGGCGCAAGGCCGGAGACAAGAGGCTGCGGCGGAAGCAGACGATCTCGGCCGGTTCCTCGGCGCCGGCGGCCACGGTGGCGGCCGACCCGGCCAGCCGGTGCTGGGCGGCAACGTTACGCAGCGTCTGGCCCTCGATCAGCGGCAGATCAGCCGATATCACCAGCACGTCCTCGTCATCGACATCGCCGTCGAGAGCAGACAGGCCCAAGGCGGCGGCGTCGGCGGTGCCCCGCTGCACGGGCTGCTCGACGAAGTCGATCCGCAGATCGAAGGCCTCCTCGGTGACGTGCTTGGCCACTTCCTCGGCGCCGAATCCCACCACCACCGCGATCCGGCGGGGATTGACCGCGGCAACCGCGTCGATCACATGCAGCAGCATGGCCCGGCCGCAAACGTCGTGAAGGGGCTTTGGCCTCCCCGACCGCATGCGAACACCCCGTCCCGCGGCCAACACCACCGCAGACAGGGGAAGCGAACCAGCCATCATCCTCGTGGCGGATCAGAGGGCAAAGCCGCCAAGCACACGCACAACAACAGTATGCACACTTTCTAGCGCGCCGGGCGAGGCAATGCGACGGCACAGGCGATGATGCCGCCGCGGGGCGAGGCAACCCCGCTGGCTAGGGCTTTTATTGCCCCCCAACTTATACTTAGCCCGATGAGTGAGGCGGTGCGTGATTTGGAGGGCGCCAGCGGGGTAATCGGCACCAGCCAACTCCGGGTCGAGGACTTTGGCCTGCTTGTCGGCGGCGGGCAATTCACCGCCAACGAGGCGCCCGACGACGCTCTCGTGGTCCATTTCGTGACCTCGGTGGTTGCCCACGCCAAGGTCCGCGTCGACGTCGAGGCGGTGCGGTCATCCCCCGGAATCCACGATGTGCTGGTGGCCGCCGACCTGGAGAAACAGGCGATGCCCGACATCACCACCGGCACGTGGAAGCCGCAATACGAGGAGAGGGACAAGCCCGTTCCGGGAACCTCGCGCCCGGTTCTGGCCCGCGACCGGGTTCGCTATGTGGGCGAGCCTCTGGTGGCCATCGTGGGCGAGTCTTACGAAGCGGTGCTCGACGCCGCCGAGCTGGCCGATATCGAGTACGACCCTCTCCCGGCTGTTGTCGGCCCCGAACAGGCCCTCGAAGACGAGGTGCTTCTGTTTCCCGACTCGGGCACGAACCTGCTCGCTGAAACGAAGGGCGGCGCCTCCCATCCATTCGACCTCGACGACTGCGAGGTTGTGGTCGAAGGCCGATTCGTCAACCAGCGGCTTGCGGCCTGCCCGATCGAGCCGCGGGCGGCTGCGTCGATGTGGACTGACGACGGGAGGCTGGTCCATTGGTCCTCCTGCCAGGGCATCCATCCCATCCGAACGGCTATTTTGAACTACTACGACCTGGCGCCAAACCAGGTCAGGGTGATCACCAGGGATGTCGGGGGCAGCTTCGGCTCCAAGGCGCGGATAACCTCCGAGCAGCTCTTGCTGCCCCTTTTGGCCAAGCGCACCCGGCGGCCGGTGTGCTGGACCCCGGCCCGCTCCCTGGACATGCTCGGTCTCGGCCATTCGCGGGCGCAGATCCAGCATGTCCGCGTCGGGGGCGCGCCCGACGGGACGATAGAGGCCATGGATGTGCTGGTGCTGGCCGACGCCGGGGCGTACTCCGAGATCGTGCCGGCCATGACGAGAAGCACATGCTCATTGCTGCCGGGACCGCTGGCTCTGCGGTCGGTCCGCTGGACGCTCAAGGCTGCGGTCACCAACGCCACCCCGATTGTGGCCTACCGCGGCGCTGGCCGGCCTGAGGCCGCGGCCCTGGTCGACCGGGCTGTGGACCTGTTCGCAGCCGAGGTCGGCCTCGATCCGCTTGAGGTGCGCAAAAAGAACCTGCTGGCGTCCGAGCAGCTTCCCTGGGAGAACCCCAGCGGCGTGGTGTACGACTCCGGCGACTACCACGAGGCGCTCTCGATGCTGGAATCAGAGCTCGGGTACGGGGAGTTGCGCGAAGAGCAGGCCCGTCGCCGCCACCGCGGTCGCCCCGACCTTCTCGGGATAGGTCTGACCGTGTTTGTGGACCGCACCGCCGGGGTGCCCGGCAGCGAGTACGGCGCCGTCGAGCTGCTGCCCGACGGGAAGATCCGGGTTATCACCGGTTCGACGCCATACGGACAGGGCCACCAAACCTCATGGGCGATGCTCGTCGCCGAGCAGACTGGGCTGCCCCTTTCCCAGATCACTGTGGAGCACGGCGACACCGACGTTGTGCCCCGGGGCGGGTTGACCGGCGGCTCCAAGTCGGTGCAGAAGGCGGGCTCTGCGGTGGCCCTGGCCACTGGCGATCTCGTCGCGAGGGCCCGCGAAGTGGCCGCCGACCTGCTCGAGGCCGCTCCGGGCGACATCGTGCTCGACACGGCGGCGGCCGCCTTCCATGTGCGGGGCGCGCCCGCGGCCGGTCGGTTGGGCTGGGCCGACATCGCCGCCCGCTGGCCGCAAGAGAACTCCCTGCCGCGCTGCGAGGCAGACTTCGCCGGCGAAGGGCCGACCATCCCCTACGGCGCCTACGGCGCGGTGGTGGAGGTAGACCGCGACACCGGCCGAACCGAGTTGCTGCGCCTGGTGGCCATCGACGACGCGGGGACGATTCTGAACCGGATGATCGCTGAGGGCCAGGTCCACGGGGGGGTGGCCCAAGGCGTGGCGCAGGCCCTGTTCGAAGAGTTCGCCTACGACCCCGACGGCAACCCGCTGACGGCGTCGTTGGCCGACTATGCGGTTCCCGCGGCGTCAGAGCTGCCGAGCATCGAGACCCTGCTCACCGAGCACCCGTCGCCCAACAATCCCCTGGGGTTCAAGGGCATCGGCGAGTCGGGCGCCGTAGGCGCGGTTCCGGCCGTCCAGAACGCGGTGATCGACGCTGTCGCCCACCTGGGAGTGCGACACATCGATCTGCCCCTGACTCCCGAGCGGGTGTGGCGGGCGATCAACCAATCAGTTATCCCAACCTAGGTCGGCCAGGATCTCCTCGGTGTGCTGGCCCAGCCGGGGCGGGGCCAGCCGGTAGCTGGGCGGCGTCTCAGACATCCGCAGCGGGCTGGCCACCAGCGTCAGATCGCCATACTCGTCGGTGGCGAATCGGCGGGCCATCTCGCGGTGCTGAACCTGGGGGTCGTCGAAGACCTGGGCGATGTCGTTGATCGGCCCGTATGAAACTTGGGCCTCTTCGAGGATCGCATACCACTCCGAGGCGGTGCGGGTGGCAAACGCATCGTTCAATATCTTCACGAGCTCGGCCCGGTTCTCCACCCGATCGCTGTTGGTGGCGAAGCGCTCGTCGTCATCCAGGTCGAGCCCCAGTGCCCGGCACAGGGCCGCGAACTGGGCGTCGGTGGTGGCGGCGGCCACAAGATGGCCGTCGCTGGTTGTGAACACCTCGTAGGGCACCACGTTGGGGTGGGCGTTCCCCAGCCGACTGGGCACCTCGCCCGACACCAGGTAGTTCATGGCCTGATTGGCCAGCAGGGCCACCTGGCAGTCCAAGAGCGCGATGTCCAAGTGCTGGCCCTGGCCGGTCTTCTCGGCGTGGCGCAGGGCGGCGAGGATGCCAATAGCCGCGTACAGGCCTGCGCTCAGGTCGGCGGTGGCCACCCCGACCTTCATGGGGGCCGCCCCCGGCCGTCCGTCGCGCTCGCCGGTCACGCTCATCAAGCCCGACATGGCCTGGATGGCGAAGTCGTAGCCGGGGCGGTGCGCGGAGGGCCCTGTCTGCCCGAACCCCGTGATCGAGCAGTAGACGAGAGCCGGGTTGCGCTCTTGGAGGGTTTCGTAGTCGAGCCCGTACTTTTGCAGCCCCCCGGTGCGGAAGTTCTCAACCAGCACATGGCAGCCGCTGGCCAGCTCCCTTATCGCCTCGAGCTGGGCGGGATCGGCCATGTTGAGGGCGATGGACCGCTTGTTGCGGTTGGTGCCCAGGTAGTAGGCGGCGTCGCCCCTCTCGCCGCCGGCATTGGTGAGGAACGGGGGGCCCCAACTCCTGGTGTCGTCGCCCCCGTCGGGACGCTCCACCTTGATCACGTCGGCGCCGAGATCGGCGAGGATCTGCGTGGCCCACGGGCCCGCCAGCACCCGGCTCAAGTCGAGCACCCGGATCCCCTGGAGGGATCCGGGCGGATGTCCGGGTGCGCCCGACGCGGTCATCCCGCCTCCCCTCCGGGACTGGGCAGGGCTGTCGTCGAGGCGCTGACCATGATCTCGACCGCGCCGATGCCGGTGGTCTCGGCCCGGATCACGCTGCCTGCCTCCACGGGCAGGGCGGTGGGCTTCGACGGGCTGGGCGACCGGATGAGCCTGCCGCCCGCCACCATGTCGAGCGGCTCGAGTCCCACCAACGACCAGTGGGCGATCAACTCGGCCATGCTGTAGATCGAATCTTCGGGCCTGGAAGTGCGAACCACGCTCTGGTCAACCGAGAGCCGGGTTTCGGCGTGATCGGGGTCGAAGCCCGAGGCCGAAGTCAACAGCTCCGGCCCCAAGATCGCCGACCCCGGCCAGTTGACGCCGAGCGAGGTTCTCATGAGGGCCTGCTCGGTGGCGTGGACATCGGCGGCGATCAGGTCGATCACCATGAGGTAGCCGGCCACGCAGGAGAGCGCGTCTTGGGGTTCGACGCCCGATGCCCTCCGGCCGATGACGGCGGCGGGGTACGCGGCCACCTCCAGCTCTCTCGAGTGCAAAGCGGGCCTCACGGCAGACTCGGGGCCTGCGATGCTGCTGGGCAGCTTGAAGTACCCGCACGGGAATGGGCCGGGCTGGGCCTCGGCCTCGCCGGCGGCACCGGTGAGGCTGCGGCGATCGCAGGCCACGAACACGTTGCCGGGTTGGGCCAAGGGAGAGACGAGGGCGACCGAGCCGCGATCGAGGAACGCCGGATGATCCCGGTCGATATGGAGGCTGAAGTAGGCGACGATGTCCTCGGCGGCGGCCAGCAGATCGGGGTCGGCGACAACGTCGTCCACCGCTTGCACGGCCCCCAGGCGCTCTCGCAGCCGCTCGGCGCGGGGCCAGCCCGCCTCTAGCGTCTTCGCCGCCCCGCGCAGATAAGAGATCGCGGCCCCGAGATCAACAAGCTCGGCGTGGTCCACGAGCGCGCCCACCCGCGGCTGTTCCGCCCGCTGTTCGCTGCGGTCGGCTTCGGCCCGGAAGTGCGCCAGACGCATGCTCCTGCCCCTAGCCGACGAGGCCCAGCGGGGCCGGCCCGTCGGCCACCGTCACCGACAGCCTCCCGATACGGCTGATCTCGGCTTCCATGCGATCTCCGGATCGAACGAAGTACGGTTCCGGGTCGGGTTTGGCGATGGCCACCCCCGCCGGCGTGCCCATGAGGATCACGTCTCCGGGGTCCAATCCCATCTGCGAGTAGTGCGCCACCGCCTCGTCCACTTTGCAGATCATGTTCCCCAAGGTGCTCGACTGCCGCAGATCTCCGTTCACCCATAGCTTGATGGTCTGGTCGTCCAGCGCGGCCACCTCGTCGGGGGTGACGAGGGCGGGGCCCATGGGCGCGAACGTGGGCAGGTTCTTGCCGGTCGCCGAGCTGAGCATCTCCTGGTCCAGCCGCTGCGTGGCCCGATCGGCCAGGTCGAGGATCACCGAGTAGCCGGCCACACAGGCTCCGGCAGCTTCGGGTTCGATGCAGAACGCCCGTTTGCCGATGACCACCGCCAGCTCGACTTCGTAGTCGAGCTGGTTGACATCGGGGTGCTTGACCACAACCCCGCAGGGCTCGGCCAGTGAGGACCGAAGCTTGATGAACCCGGTGGGGTCGCTGGGCGGCTTAATGGGCCGACCCCTGTCGGCCCACAGGCTGATGCTCTCGTCGAGGTGGTCGTAGAAGTTGCGCCCCACCGAGAGCATTTTGCCCGGCCTTCGCACCGGGTGGGAAACCTCCACCGAGCCCTCGGGCAACAGGGTGCGGGCATCGAGCTGGAGGCTGCCCTCCCCATAGCGGCGCTCACAGGACGCAAGCGCCCGGCCGAGGGCGGCGAGTTCGCCGCCGTGCAGCAACTCGTCGATGGTTCCCGCCAACAAGACATGCTCCACCAGCGATCTCGGAACATCGGAAACTCCGCAGTGGTTGGCTAGGAGGCGGCGCACATCCACCACGGCGCCGGATGGCCAAGCAGCCCCTATGCGGAGACTGCCGCTTTCCGGCAGCCGATAGTGCAAAAGGCGCATCGGGAGCCGGTCACACGTGCGACGGCGTCAGGCTTGGTCCGTGTACCGGCGACCAGTGCAGCGTGATCAGCCGGGCATCCTCCAATGCGGTGAATCGCGGGAAGGGCTTGTCGGCGGGGAAGTACCCGAAGGAGACCCCATCATATCGCTCGCCGGCCATCTCAATAGCCCCCTCCAACAGCCAGAACGCCTGCTGGAAGCTCTGCTGCCCGCCGTCGACGAAACCCCCCGAGTCCATCGCGATCTCCATGACCCTCGGACCGACCTCGGTTACCTGGAGGAGGTCCTTCACCGCGGCCTCATGGCCGGCAAGG
The DNA here is from genome assembly GCA_028819295.1 of bacterium. GTDB lineage: Bacteria > Actinomycetota > Acidimicrobiia > Acidimicrobiales > Bin134 > Poriferisocius. Next base: position 41,684 of record JAPPMA010000083.1, read on the forward strand.
GCCGCCCTGGGGCGAAACTCGGCCGGGCGGATATGGATCATCTGGTGATAGCGGGGCTCGGGGAAGTCGGGAACTGCACCGTCCATGAGGTGGGCGTACAGCGCGTCCATGACGTCCACGGTCCGGTTGTCGTCGGAGTAGGTGAACGTTCCCGCATAGCTGTCCACCGTGCCGAAGTCCTCTATCTCCCGGCGGGCCGCCTCCATCTCCGGGGGCGAGCAGTAGCGGATGCCGGATGGGCCGCTGAACTGCATGTCTGCCCAGTAGTGGCCGTCGCCATCGGGATCGACCTGGGCCTCGCCATAGAGCGCTCCCTCGGGTACGTACACGCATTCGCCCTCTTCGATCCGCACCCCCGCGTAGGTGATCGCGCCCCCGATCGCGTAGCGGAATTGAGCGAAGGTGTGGCAGTGGCGCGGCGCGAAGTAGCCGGGTTTGAGGGTGGCGGTTCCGATGCGGGTGGAGATGCCGTTGTCCCAATCATTGAAGCCCTGGTACCACTGCACGATGCCGTGGCGGACGTCCTTCTCGATCCTCGGCTGCTCCTGTTCCCGGTAGAAGCCGGGTTCTATCTGTGTGGGCATTGTGTCCTCTCTTTGGAAACTGGTTGGAACCTGGTCGATCATCTAGGCGCCGCTGAGGGCGGCGCCTCACCGCTAGTGGGTACCGCCCCGCTCGATCACGCTGGACGTGAGCGGGCTCGGCGCCTGGGAGATGGGAACCTCGATGCATGCGGGCAGCCCCGAGGAGACCGCCTCTCTGTACACCGTTTCCAAATCGTCGAGCGACTCCAGGCGTTGCCCGAAGCCTCCCAGGGCCCGAACCACCTCGTGGTAGGGCGTGTCGAGCAGCGAAGACGCCACCGCGTACTCCTCCCCGTACAACCCGAGCTGGAGGCTGCGCTCGAGCCCCCAACTCTGATTGTGCCCCAAAATGGCGACAAAGGGCAGGTCGTGGCGAAGGGCGGTGTCGAAATCGGCCATGTAGTAGCCGAAACCGCCGTCGGCGGTGACGAGGAGCACGTTGTCGTCGGGGCGGGCTGCCTTGGCGCCGAGCGCGAACGGCGTGCCCGCACCGCAGCACGACATGGGGCCGAGCCGTATCCAGCGGCCGGGGCCGGGCGCGGGGAGCATGGAGCGGTTCCACTGGACGAAGTCCCCCGCGTCGAAGACCAGGGTGGTGTCGGGATCGACCAACGGGGCGATTGCGGCTGCGACTTCGGCGGGGTGGAACCGCCCATCGCCGGCTGCGGCCGCCTCCGAACTCATGGCGGCATATTCGCTCAGCGTGGCATCCCGGGTGGCGGCGATCCTGCTTCGCCAATCCTCGAAGTCCCAATCGCCGTCGGCCGCCTCGGCCAGGGCGGCTGCGAAGGCCGCCACATCACCCACGTACTGCACATCTCGGCGAACCGCGGAATCGAACTCACACGCCGACCGGGCCGCGTGGATAACCGTGGCCGTGGGCGCGAACAGGCCGCCGTAATGCAGCCTGAAGTCGATGTTCTTGCCCAGGATAAGCACGCAATCCGATTCGGCTATGTGGCTCGCCTGACGATGCACAGCAGGGTCGGCATAGCCGAAGCAGTACGGGTCGGCGTCGGGCACCAGCCCCCTGGCCATGTCCACCGTGAAAGCCGGAAACCCGCAGCGCTTGAGCAGAAGCGAGACCGCGTTCTCGGCTCCGTCCAGGTGCGCTCCCGTTCCCACGATCACAACCGGGCGCTCAGCCTGCCGCAGCAGGCGCAGGACGGCGGTGATCGTGTCTTTGCCGGGCCCCCCCCGGTCGGGCGATGGCATGTAGGCGCCGGGGCCGGCGTCGGCAACGGGCGCCTCGAGCACGTCGACGGGGATGGTCAGGCTGGCGGCGCCCACCCTGCCTTGCATCATGGCGGTGAGGGTCTCGTTGAGCTTTCGGGCGATGTGGTCAGCAACGTCGATCCGGTCGGCGGTCTTCACCAGCGGGCGGGCGCAGGCCAACTGGTCCATCTCTTGCAGCGAGCCCCGGCCTCGCAGCGCCATCTCCGCCTCTCCGCTGATGACGAGCACCGGGCTACCGATCGCTTGGGCGGTGGCCAGGCCCGTCAGCGCATTGGTGTGGCCGGGTCCGCCCGTCACCATGGCCACCGCCGGGGTTCTGGTGATGCGGGCGTAGGCGTCGGCGGCGAAGACCGCGGAGGCTTCCGTGCGCGTGTCGACAATGCGGATGCCGCGATCCACAAGACCCTGGTAGATCGGCAGCAAATGGTTGCCGCAAAGCGTGAAGACGATGTCGATCCCACACTCGTCCAGCGTCCGAGCCAGCAGGGTGCCGCCAGTCGTGCTACTCACCTCGGCCCCTCCTCATACTGGAAGTGTGGAGCCTGCCTCTGAGGGCATCTCCATCAGCACCAAGCGCACCGGCTCAGCTTAACGGGCATCCCCACAAGAGCCAAAGTTGCCCCGGCAAGAGCCGAAGTTGACAGTGCGGCTGGCGAGGCAGGACTCGAACCTGCAACCTCCTGGTCCAAAGCCAGGCGTTCTGCCACTTGAACTACTCGCCAAGGGGCCCCTTGCTGTGTAGCCGTCAGGCGCCACTTGCAGGCTACTCCATCGCCGGCGGATGAACGCTCGGGTTATTGCTGGCCTCTGGGCTTTTGCCAGCCCTCGGGTTATCGCCGGCGACGCTGGCCGGGCTAGCGTGGTCGCACCATGGGATCGTTGATCAAAAAGCGCCGCAAGCGGATGCGCAAGAAGAAGCACAAGAAGATGCAGAAGCGCACCCGCTTCCAGCGGCGGGCACGCGGTAAGTAAGCCCCCCGCTCATCTTCCAGCGGCGGGCACGGTGCGGACCACGATGCGGCCATCGCCGGGATAGGCGCCTTCCACAAACCAGCTCGAACCGCTGCCGGCCAGGCGCGCCGCCTGGCCGGTGGCCTGCTCCAGTTCACGGCGATACTGGTCCAAGCGGGGTTCGACGTCCAAAGCCGCCGGCGCCAGGTCGTTGCCGTTTTGGCCCTGCGGCCCGCCCAGCTCGTCCCAGCGCCGATAGACCGCGGGCGTGGAGCAGCCGAACGGGGGAATGAGCAGGGTGAAGGTTCGGGGAACGTGCTCCAGCGGCTGGACCTGCTCGCCTATGCCCTTCACCCGAGCCCGTCCGCCGACCAGACAGAAGGGGACGTCGGCGCCAAGCCGGGCCGCCCCCGCAATGTCGCGGTAGCCGGCCCAGCGCAAGACGGCCGCGGCATCAGCCGATCCGCCCCCCAACCCGGCCCCTGGCGGGATCCGCTTGGACACCGTGATCCGGGCGGTGCGACCGACCAGGCCCAGCGCCCGGGTTATGAGATTCTCAGACGGGTCGATCTCGTCCGCTCCACAGATGGCAACCCCGTGGCCCTCCTCGACCTCCAGCGTGTCGGCCAGATCGAGGGCCACCATCTCGGCATCGATCAAGTGATACCCGTCATCTCGCACGCCGGTGATGCGCAGCGAAAGCGTGAGCTTGGCCGAGGCGGTGAGCGCGATCATCAAGACGAGGCTACGGCAGGATTTCGTGCCCACCGATCCGTAGCCAAACAATAACGCGGGCTTCTGGGCGTATGTCGGCATCGGCGGCGATCCAGGAATCGCTGTTAGTCGCCAGCCTCGTCTCGCTGTGCCTTCATTGCGGCGATGAAGTCCTCGGTGCTGGCGTGGAACGTGCAGTCGGAGAGATCAGCAGCGGGGCCTTTGCCGATGCTGGCCTTGAGGTCATCGAAAATCAGCATCTCAGGTTTCGTTGCAACCGGGTCCATGAACCCGGTGACCGTGACCCGTCGATCATGGAGATGCGCCGCCTGCACTGCAATCTCGACTTCGCCGTCCGCGATGCCTATGGCTGGCACGATATCGAGCTTGACCACGGGTTCCACAACGTGCGGGGCGGCCGCTACACACTCCACCCCCCACCCCGCCACAGCCTCCCCCCACCCCGCCGACACCCCCGAAAACCCCTGCTCGCAGCCTGAACCTGAGGGTCTGTCAGGGCTAGCCGCACCACAGCGGATGAGACCCACCCAGGGTGAATCAGAGCGCTCCTTGCCACCAAGTTGAAGCCGTTGATAGTTGAAAATGGTTCAAGTTTTGAATCGATTGGATGAGGCTCAGGTCTATCCCGCCGCTTCGATGATCCAGGTTCCGTTGCTTTGCTTGGAAGCGGCGAAGTT
>JAPPMA010000057.1:0-1813 GCA_028819295.1 bacterium
CGCCAAAACCCGCCGAGCACAAACCGCCCCAACCAAATCCGCGACACACCACTAGCTAAGGCGATGCTGCCTAACCGCCAAGTCGAATGACTTATTCAACCAAGTCCCGCAGGGCGGCAAGGCGGGGGGCGATCAGGTCAGTGATGATGGCGGGGCGGTCGGCGGGCCGGGCCAAGGCGGCTTCCCCCCACAGGGCTCGGCCGACGGTGAATCCAGCACAGCCCGAGGCCATCGCCACCTCCAGTTGGGCGTAGTAGCTCTCGAAGCTGCCACCGCCCGAAAGCAGGGTCCAGGGCATGTCGCAGCGTTTGGTGATTTCCCAGCAGGCTGCGGCCCACCGGGCCTGTTCGGGGTCGTGCTCGGGATCGACGGGGGAAGGCAGCTTCAACACGTCGACTCCCATGGGGGCGAAGCGGTCTACGGTCTCAAGCACGATCTGGGGGCGCACCGAAGGGTCGTCTAGGCCATAAAACAGCGGCTCCACCAGCAAGGGGATGCCCACTCGGCGACACTCGGCCAAGATTCCGGCCACAGCCCGCTCTTGAGCGGCGGCATGGGGGCGGTCGGGCCGGTAGAGCACCAGCAGCTTGGCCGCAGCCGCGCCGCAGTCGGCGGCGGCCTGCACCGACCAGCCCTCCAGCAGAGCGACCGGCGATGCTTCGGGATCGGCCATGTACCCCTGGGCCTCCAGTGCGGCGGTGAAGCCCACGCCGGGAGGAAGCGTGCCGTCTAGAAGCTGGGGGATGGAGTACTCGGGCTCCAGCATCACCCCGGTAGCCCCAGCGGCCAGCCCGGCCACCAGGTCGCGCTTGAGATCGACGATGGCCTGATGGGACGCGGAGGCGGGGTCGCCGGGTGCGAGCATACTGCGCAGCGAGTCGCGGTGGTCGATGGCCAGCACCGCGAACCGCCCGTTGCGGGCGAGGTCGGCGATCGCCATGTCAGTTGGAGGGCACTGCGCCGGCCACCGGTAGGGTCCATGCGCCAGCACCCCAGTCGGCCTCTATCCAGGTGTGCTCGGCGGCGAAGCAGGGGGGCGTGCGGCGCTCGTCGCCGATCAGCTCGCCGGCCAGGTAGTTGAGGAAGTACATGTTGGCGCTGGGACAGGCCACCGATGTGTGGTAGCCCTTGGGCACCAGCACCGCATCGCCGTCGCGGGCCACTACTGCCTCGTCGAACCCCTCCTCGGTGCGCCAGTTCCGGTGCATGCAGTAGCCCTCGGGTCGGTCCAGACGGAAGTAGTACACCTCTTCCAGATAGGGCGAGCCGTCGCGGCCGTCGTGGCAGTGGGGCGGCCACCCCGACCAAGTGCCCCGAGGTACGAACACTTCGTAGAGGATGAGTTTCTCGGCGGGAAGCGGATGGGCCAGCGAGTGGACCACTTGGCGGTAGGCCTGGCCTCCGCCTCTGATCTCCACTCGCATCTCAGAGGGCTCGAAGACCCGGGCCGGATAGCGGCCCTCGGCCGGGGCCGAGCCCACCGCGGCCGTCAGCGAGCCATCGGTTGAGATCTCATAAGGCGTACCCGGCGGCAGGTAGACGATGCGCCCCAGCTCCTCGAACACCGATGTGCGGCTGATGGCGGCGTCGACCCCTCCGGCTTGCACCCGACCAGCACCGGAGAGGGCGACGATGGCGGTCTCCCGATCGGACTCCACACCCGACCACGGATCAGAAGGGGTGAGCTCCACCACCGAGAAGGCCACGTTTTCCCAACCGGCCGACTCCGGGGTTACGTCGAGAATCCGCCCCGGTCCCGGCTGGGGGCGGATGGGGCCTGATGCGGATGCGGTGGGGGTATAGGCCATGGTCA
>JAPPMA010000057.1:1913-15164 GCA_028819295.1 bacterium
CCTTTCGCTGTGTTTGTACCGGTGACCGCCGGCACCAGATCGCCGGCATCCATCTCTTGTTTGAATCGCTCCAGCAGCGCCCGAGTGCCCAACGGCTCATAGCCCAAGACCTCCCTGGTGCGAGGCGTGCCCAGGGAGCTGTCGTAAGGGATGCGGGCGCCGTCTAGCGATGCCATCATTTCCGGGTCAGGCGGCACCGACCGCAGCAACGACGGGTCGTGGCCGAACACGTCGCAGGCCGTTCGGGCCAGCTCCATGCGGCCCACTGGCTCGGCCCCGCAACAGTGGAAGATGCCTTCGGCGTCGGGGTTGGCGGCGATCAGCCACATGGCCTCGGCGCACTCGCTGGCCAGACTCGACGTCGCCGTCATGTTGATGTCGTTGCTCTCCCACACCCCGAAGGGCTCGCCCTGCGACACAGCGTTGAGCACGGTGGTCACGAAATAGCCGAAGCCGGGGTCTTGGCCTCGGGGCATCTCGGACCGGGCCCAGTGGACACCGTTCACCGCCGACACCCGGGCCACCGCAGCCTGGTCGGCCCGCAGCAGGGCGGCCTGCTCGCTGATGGCCTTGAGCACGCCGTAGTAGTTCACCGGGTTGGGGGGAGTGCGCTCATCGGCGCCCGCTTGGGTGCCGTCGAACACCCAGTCGGTAGATACCACGATCAGCTTGGCCCCGGACCGGTTGGCCGCCTCGGCCAGGGTGAGCGTGGCATCCACGTAGCTGCGCCAGGCCAGCTCCCGCTGGGCGTAAATGCCGTCGAGGTCGTTGAGGATCATGGAGTGGACGATCACGTCGGGGTCGAAGTGGGCCACGCTGGCCAGCGCGGCCTCGCTGTCGAGCAGATCGAGCGGTTCGGTGGTGTAGCGCTGGGGACCGTCGGGGACGAAGGAGTGGACCGGGCAGTGGACTGTCGCGCGGTGGCGCTGGGTGAACACCTTGACGATGTTGGAGCCGATGAAGCCGGTCCCCCCGGTGACGTAGGCCCGCATCGCTCAGCCGATCTCGCGGCGGCGGTCGGCGGTGGCCGCTGGTGGTCTCATGGGGTGCTCCATTTCCGGCTCAGCCGATCTCGTCGATCCGCACGGGGCGGTGCTCGCGGACTGACTTCCACGCGGCTAGGCCGATCACCAGCGGTGCCCGGCCGTCGGCCAGGGTGACCGGCGACGGTGCGCCCTCCATCATCTCCACGAACGCCCCCCACTCGGCCAGATATGAGGGTATGTACCGCTCCAAGAAGAAGTAGGGCAGCGTGGGTGCGTGGGCGCCGTCGGCGGTTCTGGTCACCGCGGTGGCGGTCAAAGGGTTCTCCGATGCGGCCATCCCGGCCGAGCCGAACGCCTCCACCCGCTGGTCGTAGCCGTACACCGCTTGGCGGCTGTTGTCGATGGTGCTGATGGCGCCATTCTCATGTGTGCAGACGATCACCGCGGTGTCGAGATCGCCGACTTCGCCGATGGCCTCATCGATCAGCACCGCGCCGGTGGCGTACACCTCGGTGACCTCGCTCCCAGTGATGAAGCGGATCATGTCGAAGTCGTGGATCGTCATGTCGCAGAAGATTCCCCCCGACTCGTCCAAATACATCAGCGGCGGAGGCTCGGGATCGCGGCTGGAGATGCGCACCAAATGGACATCGCCCAACTCGCCCGCGTCCACTCGGTCGCGCACGTAGCGGTGGCTGGGGTCGAAGCGCCGGTTGAACCCCACCTGCACAGCGATGCCGGCGGCCTCCGCGGCGGCAATGCCGCGATCGACGTCGGCAAGGTTGAGCGCCAGGGGCTTCTCCACAAAGGCGTCCTTGCCGGCTTCGGCGGCGGCCATTAGCAAGTCGATGTGGGTGGGGGTGGGGGAGCAGATGGCCACGGCATCCACATCTTCGGCCTTCAGGATTTCCTCGGGGGCCGCGGCGTGGCGTGTCCCCAGTTCCTCAGCCAAAGCGGCCGCGGTATCGGGGACCACGTCGTAGACCGCGGCCGCTTCGGCGTTGGGCACCTGTTTGGCGATCAACTCGGCGTGCATCCGCCCGATTCGCCCACAGCCCAGCACTCCGATGCGAACTGGATTCATAAGCCGGCCTCCTCGGATTGGAGTTTCGCAATGTGCATCGGGCTCATCATCGGTCCAGGTCGCCTACGGCCTTCAGGGTAGAAACCACTCGGCCGTTTCGAATCTCCACGGGGTACAAGGTTAAGGGGTCGGTGGCCGGATGCCGAACCGCCTCTCCGGTGCGGAGGTCGAATCGCCCGTTGTGCTTGGGGCACTCCACCAGGCAGTCAAGCACCACGCCCTCAGCCAGGTAGGCCTGACCGTGGGTACACAGCCCCTCGGCACACACGAGGGTGCCGTCGTCCAGTCGGAAGAGGGCGTAGGACTCGTCGGCCACATCCACCTGACGGGCCGATCCTGGGGCCAGCGCGTTGGCGGGGCCGAGGTCGAACATATCATCGTGGCGGTCGCTGGCCCAGACGGTGTGCCCGGTGTTGACGAACGCATGGCCGGCGTCGGGCACCGAGGGCACGTCGTCGCGGGAGTCGTCATAGGCCGGGTCGCGCCATTGGCGGCGCAAGGTGGAGAGGATGTCCCGGTAGGCCGTCCAAGTATTGGATGAAGCCGGGGCCAGGTGGCCCTTCACCTCCTGGTGGAGGGCGGGAAGGGAGTAGTAGGGCACGGTGGGGAAGATGTGGTGCTCCACGTGGTAGTTCATGTTGGAGTACAGAAAGCGGAAGACCGGGTTCATGTACACCGTGCGGGTGTTGAGGCGGTGGTCGAGCACGTCCTCGCGTAAGCCGGCGTGCTGGGTGATGGCGAAGAACACCATTAGCCAGGCGCCGTAAATGGTGGGCAGGCCGACATAGAGCAACGGGACGATGGTCCAGGCCGCCAACGACCAAGCCGTGGCTCCGGACAGGATGGCGATGTAGGCCCAGGACTCCCACCTCAGCTTTGGAAGCTCATCAGCGGGAATGAAGGAGCGGGCCTCGTCGTCGATGCGCCCGACAGCGTGCTTGGCAGTACGCATCACCATCTTGGGCACGTTCACCAGGGGCACGAAAACCAGGGCAACTGAAGCGGGGGAGGAAGGGCGGGGGAAGATGATCTCGGCGTCGCGGCCCACCACGATGGTGTCGGTGTGGTGGCGTACGTGCGACCAGCGCCACAGGGTGGGCTGGCGCAGCAGCATGAACGAGGCCAGGTAGTACACCGCGTCGTTGAGCCACTTGGTTCTGAAGGCGGTGCCGTGGCCGCACTCGTGCCAGCGGGAGTCGCCGGCCCCGCCATAGAGGGCGCCGTAGGCGGCGAAGGCGGGAATGGCCCACCAGGTTCCCAGCGACAAGAAGGCCAGATAGCCGAACCCGGCCAGGAGCCCCAGCCAGGCCATCGTGTCGACGGCGGCCCGGGAGTTGCCCCTTATTTGGAGCTCGCGCAGGCGCTCGGGATCGATGGGCGGGCGGAACCACTCAGCTTCGACCAAGCCGGCGGCCGCGGCCCGGTCGGCCTCAGGGCCGCCAACCCGGTAGTCGCGCCGGTCGGAAGTCACCATCCCACGCGTTGATCGGCTTTGCCGGTGTCCATGGCGGTCCGGGCGGCCCGCACATCGGGGCTGGCGCTCACCTCGGGCACGCCCACCTCCCAGAACGAGCCGCCCTCGGTCCACCGGTAGGCATGGGTTTTGAGCGCGATCACATAGGTGCGGTCGGCGGCCCGGGCCCTACCGAAAGCAGCCTCGAGCTCGGCGATGGTGGTCACCGTCTCGGCCTCGCATCCCATAGAGGCGGCGTGGGCCGCGAAGTCCACCGCAGTTGCCTGCTGCACTCGGGAGTCGGCGAAAAGGTTGTTGAAGGGCACACCCCCTTGGGCGAGTTGGAGTCGGTTGATCACCGCATAACCGCCGTTGTCGCACACGATGACGATGAGCTTGTGGCCGGTGAGCACCGTGCTGTACAGGTCGCTGTTCATCATCAGATAGGAGCCGTCGCCCACCAGCACCACCACCTCCCGGTCGGGCAGCGCCATCTTGGCTCCCCATCCGCCGGAGATCTCATAGCCCATGCAGGAATAGCCGTATTCGCAGTCGAAGGAGTGGACGGCTTGGGCCCGCCATCCGTTCACCAGCTCGCCGGGGAACCCGCCGGCCGCGGCCAGCACATAGGTGGATTCATCGGCGGCCCGGTCCACCACCCCTATCACCTGGGCGTAGGTGGGCAGACCGTCTTGGTCGCTTTGGGGCTCTTCGGAGGATCGACTGGCCGCGGCCACCGCCTCAGGGGCGGCGATCTTGTCGATGTAGGCGTGGTACTGCGAGGTTTCCGAAGAGGCCCGGTCGGACCACTCCTCGGGGGCCCGGTAGGCGCCCAGCGCCGCGCCAAGCTCGCTAAGGCCCTCGCGGGCGTCGGCCACCAGGGGCAGCGAACGGTGCTTGACAGCGTCGAAGCGAGCCGCGTTCAGCCCGATGATGCGCACTTCGTCGCCCCCGCCGAACACGGTCCACGACCCGGTCACGAAGTCGCCCAGGCGGGTGCCCACCGCCAACACCACATCGGCTTCGGCGGCCATGGCGTTGGCCGAGGTGCAGCCGGTTACGCCGATGGGGCCGCAGTTGAGCCGGTGGTCGGCTATGAGCGACGTCCGTCCCGCCACCGTTTCCACCACCGGGATGTTGTGAGTCTCGGCGAACGCACGGAGCTCGTCCTCGGCCAACGACCAGTGGACTCCGCCACCGGCCACGATCAAGGGCCGCTCAGCGGCAGCCAAAGCGGCTGCGGCCCGGCGAAGCTCCCGAGTGTCGGGCCGAGGACGGCGGATCTCATGCACGGTCTCCGCAAAGAAACGGGCGGGGAAGTCGAAGGCCTCACCCTGGACGTCTTGGGGGAGGCTGATGAAGGCGGGCCCGCAGTCTCCGGGGTCGAGCATCGTGGCCAGGGCGTTGGGCAGTGAGTGGACAACCTGCTCGGGGGTTGTGATGCGGTCCCAGAAGCGGACCACCGGCCGGAAGGCGTCGTTGACGGTCAGCGTCGGATCGCCGAAGTGCTCCACCTGCTGGAGCACGGGGTCGGGTATGCGGCTGTTGAAGGTGTCGCCGGCCAGCAACAGCAGCGGCATCCGGTTGGCCATGGCCACCGCGGCCGCGGTCACCATGTTGGTGGCACCGGGGCCGATGGAGCTGGTGGCGGCCATGATGCGCCGGCGGCGGTTGGCCTTGGCGTAGGCCACCGCGGCCAGGGCCATGCCCTGCTCGTTCTGTCCCCGCCAGGTGGGCAGCGCCTCGCCGGCCTGCTCCAGCTCGTGGCCCAGACAAGTGACGTTGCCGTGGCCGAAGATGGCGAACACTCCGGCGAAAAGGGGAACGGTCTGGCCATCGACCTCGATTCGCTGCGCGGCCAAGTAGCGCACGATGGCCCCAGAGGTCGTCATTCGGACGGTTTCCATGGCTGCCCTCCCTTCACTCGATCTCTAGCGATACCACATCTTCCCAGGCGCCGGTCTCCCAGCTCTTCAGCATGGCGGCCTGCACGCTCACGCAGGCCAGAGCCTGCTCCATGCCCGCGCTGTGGGATCGGCCCTCGGCCACGGCGGTAAGGAACTCGTGGTCCTGGATGGTCACCATGTCCTCGAAGCCGATGGAGTTGGCGTCGCCGGGCACGAATGCGCCGTGGTAGGGGTGGCATTCGCCGGCCCGCACCGTGGTGTAGCCCTGCTGGGGGTCGGATGCCCTGAACATCTGGAGCTCGTTCAGGGTCTCGTGGTTCCAGCTCAGCGCACCCTCGGTGCCGTAGACATCAAAGGCCATCTGGCTCTGGGGGCCGACAATGGCCCGGCTGGCCTCGAAGACGCCGTGGCTGCCGTTGGCGAACACGGCCAGCGCGGCGAAGTAGTCCTCGTTGGTGACCTCGCCGGTCGGGTCGCCGGGGCTGCCCCGGTCGTAATGGGTGCCCGCCTCCGACGGCAGCGGGCGCTCAGCGATGAACGTCTCCCCGATGCCCACCACCCGGTCGATGGGGCCGTTGAGCATCATCGCCAAGTCCACCGCGTGGCTCAGAATGTCGGTGGTGGCGCCGTGGCCGGCTTGGTCGATCAGAAAGCGCCAAGAGAGCAGGCCCAAGGGGTCGGCCCCGTACATGGAGAAGAACCGCCCCCGATAGTTGGTGACCCGGCCCAATTCACCGGTGGCGATGAGCTCTTGGGCATACAGCACCAGTGGCGCGAAGCGGTAGTTGTAGCCCACTCCGGTGACGATCCCGGCCCGTCGGCAGGCATGGGCGATCCGGGCGGTCTGGCTGGGGGTGCCTCCCACCGGCTTCTCGCAGAACACGTGCTTTCCGGCTTCGGCGGCCGCCGTGGCCAATGGCTCGTGCAGCATGTTGGGAGCGCATACGACCACAACATCCACATCGGGATGCTCGACTGCGGGCCCCCAGTCTTCGGCAGCCTCCCGGAAACCGAAGGCACTAACCGCCGCATGGCGGCGGGACTCCACGTTGTCGGAGCAGATCACCAAATCCACGTCATAGGCCCGGTCCTCGAACAGCGTGGGCAGTCGCAGGTAGGAGCGGGTGTGGGCCTGGCCCATCCAGCCGAATCCCACCACGGCCAGCCCGAGGCGCTTCGGGGATGTCATAACCCGATCCCTGCCCGGCGGTCCACCCCCGGATGGGCTGCGGCCGGGTCGAGCAGGTGCTCGGGCATACCGCCCCGCAGCCAGACGAGAGCCTGATCCAGTGCTTGGCCTATCAGCCTGACGATACCCACCGTGGTGGTCGAGGCCACATGGGGGGTGACCACCACGTTGGCGCGGCCCAGAAGCGGATGGTCGGGGGGCAGCGGCTCGGGATCGGTGACGTCGAGGCCCGCGCCGGCCACCTGACCCGAGTCGAGGGCGGCCAACAGGGCTTCTTGGTCCAGCAGCGCCCCTCGGGCGCAATTGATGATGATCACGCCGGGGCGCATGGCAGCGAGCGAATTCGAGTTGATGATGTGGTGGGTCTCGGAAGTGGCCGGGGCGTGCAGTGACACCACATCGGCCTCGGCCCAAAGCTGGTCTAGGCTGACCAACTCGCCCTCGGGCGCGGCCTCCAGATAGGGGTCGTAGACCAGAACGCTCATGCCCAATGCCTCGGCGTAGCGCCCTAGAAGAGAGCCGATCCGCCCGCAGCCCACCAAGCCCAGCGCTCGCCCGTCCAACTCCAGCGCGCCGGGGCCGGTGAGCCGGCCGGGACCGCCCGCGGTACCGGCGACCAGGCGTGCTTCGGAGCCCTTGAGCCGCTTGGCCACCGCCAGCATCAACGCCAGGGCGTGCTCAGCGGTGGAAACCGTGGGGGCGTCGGGGGTGTTGGTGGCGGCCACCCCGTGGGCGGCGCAGGCGGCGACGTCCACGTTGTCGTAGCCGATGCCCGAGCGGGCCACCACCTTGAGATCGGGCAGCCGGCAACAGGCATCGTCGTCCCACGGCCGGTCGGCGGCCACCACCACGCCGTCGGCGCGCTCTGGGCCGTCAACCAGTTCCACATCGGGGGGAATCACCACCTCAGAAGGAGGAGTGCGGTCGATCCAGATTCGGAACTTCTTGTCTGATCCGGTCATGCTTCGGCCTCACAGAGAAAAATCAGCACTGTTCTCGACCCAGCATCTCGTCGATCTCCGCAGGGGTGGGCATGGCGTCAGAACAGGCCAGGCGACCAGCCACGATAGCCCCGGCGGCGTTGGCCCGAGTGACGATTTCAACCGGGTCGAGGCCGGCCAGCAGCCCATCGGCCAGCGATCCGCCGAAGGCGTCGCCGGCGCCGAGGCCGCATACCACCTCCACTGGCATTGGGCGCACCTCGGCGCGGCTCTCTGGGGTGGCCACCAGCACTCCGTCGGCCCCTTGTTTCACGATGGCCAGCGACAGTCCTCGATCCAGCAGCCGGTCAGCGGCGGTATGGGGGTCGGAGGCGCCGATGGCAATCTCGCATTCGGTGCGGTTGCCCACCGCCACAGTGGCCAGCCCAATTGCCTCTCCAATGTGGGCGCCGGCCTCTTGGGGGGAGGCCCAGAAGCTGGGCCGGTAGTCCAGGTCGAGCACGGTGTGGGGGCGGCGGTTGCGCTGTTCCAGCACCCTCATCACGGTGGATCGGGACGGTTCCTGGGCGAAGCGGGATCCGGCGGTCCACAGCACCGGCACGGTGGCGGCGATGTCGGGGATGTCGGTGGGCCGCAGGTTCATTTCCGGTCCTCGGGGCTCGCGGTAGAACAGCAGCGGCGGGTCGGTCGGGGGATCGAGGGCGCAGAAGGCCAGCGCGGTGCGCAAGTAGGGATCGGTGGACACGTAGCGGTTGTCCACCCCGAACTTCTTGGCCAGCTCGGCCCGTATGTACTCGCCAAAGCCGTCGTCGCCTACTCGGGTCACCACGGCGGCCCTTCGTCCCAGTCGGGCGCAGGCCACGGCCACGTTGGTGGGGGAGCCGCCGATCGACTTGGCGAAGGTCTGGACCTTGCTCAGCGGAACGCCGCTCTGCTGGGGATACAGATCCACGCTGACCCGCCCGATGGTCAGCACCTCGAGATTCGTGGTGCTGGCGCCCACATCGGCAGCACCACGATCGGTTGGAGCGCGGGCAGCGTCAGCCGCCCGTGAATCAGGCACGCTGTGATGCTAGGTGACGTTTACGTTCCAGCTTGAGCTAGTTCGTGCTGGAGAGCCTCCAGTTCGGCGCCCCCGGCCATGAGCTGGGTCAGATCGGCCTGGGACAACTCTTCTTTGGCCCAGTTGCCCATGGACACTCCCCGGTTGAGGATCACGAATCGATCGCCCACCGGATAAGCGTGGTTGGGATTGTGGGTGATGAAGATAACCGCCAGGCCCTGGTCGCGGGCCTCCACAATGCGCCGCAGAACCACGCCCGACTGCTTGACGCCCAGCGCTGAGGTGGGCTCGTCGAGTATCAACACCCGGGCACCGAAGTAGCTGGCCCGGGCGATGGCCACCGACTGCCGCTCACCGCCGGAGAGCGTGCCCACGGGTTGCTCGACGTCGCGGATGTCGATGCCCATCTTGCCCATCTCCTCTTTGGCGATGCGCTTGGCCCCCTCGATGTCGATTTGCCGGAAGGGCCACATGCCAGTCTTGGGCTCTGACCCGAGGAAGAAGTTCCGCCACACCGACATGAGCGGCACCATGGCCAAGTCCTGGTACACGGTGGCGATCCCTCGGCCCAGCGCTTCGCGGGGCGAGTTGAAGCGCACATCCTCGCCTTCCATCAAGAGCGTGCCCTCGTCGTGCTGATGTACACCGGCCAGGATCTTGATGAAGGTGGACTTGCCCGCTCCGTTGTCGCCCAACACGCAGGTGACCTCGCCAGGGTTGACCGTGGTGGTCACCCCGGTGAGGGCGATGATGTTCCCGTAGAACTTCGAAATGTTGTTGAGTTCGAGGAATTCAGCCATCAGCAGGTCTCCTTGGGGTTTGTGGTAGTCCGAATTGTCTGCCGGGAGAATGTCATCGGACCTTCTCCGCCTGAGAGCGCACGTAGTTGTTGACCAACACCGCCACCAGCAGCAAGGCGCCCAGCACCAGGAAGCGCCAGTTGCTGTTCCAGGTGGCGAAACCGATACCGGAGGTGATCATTCCCCAGATCACCGCGCCGATAGCCGCGCCGATGGCCGATCCGTAGCCGCCGGTGAGCAGGCAACCGCCGACCACGGCCACAATGATGTAGCGGAACTCGTTTCCGTCGCCTACGTCTGCTTGCACCGAGTTGAGCCGGAAGGCGATAACCATGCCGGTGACCCAGGCCGACGCCGACACCAGCATGAACAAGGTGGTTTTGGTGCGAGCGGCGGGTACACCAACCGAGCGGGAGGCGTCTTTGTTGCCGCCCACCGCAAAGATCCAGTTGCCGAACTGAGTGCGAGCCAGCACCCAGGCACCGAGTACTGCAAACGCCAAGAAGAGCATCACACCCACGCCGAATCGGGTCTGGCCCCGGGTGACCGCCAGCTCTTCATTGGTAATGAACAGCAGCCGAGCTGAGATACCCAGCATTACTGATCCGAGACCGACGAATACCAGAGATCGTCCCACACTCTCATCTGAGGTGAACAGGGTGCGGTAAAGCGTAGCCAGGGCAAAGACTGCGAAGGCGACGATGCCTCCCTTGGCCGCTGCCATGATGATGCTGTAGAGGATGCCGTCGCTGTCAGCCAGTTCAAATATGAGAGATAGCAGCCCGGCAATCAACCCAAGCCCTAAGCCAATCTGGCGCGCCAGCGGCGAATGGGCTGGTGCAGGGGGGGCTGAGCTGCGCCGGGCGGCAATATGCCGGGTGACCGCCGATGCGGCCAGAATCAGCGCGATCAACAACAGGGCTGTGAACAACTCCACCCGCAGCTTCCGGGAATCGGCTTCCGACCGAACGAAGAAGGCCAGACCCACGACGCTCACCGAGGTAAAGAGGGTGAACAACGCCGCCAGCCCGCGACGCCGGGCGGCAATGCTCAGCAGCACCACCCCCGCAATTGCCAAACCACCAAATAAGATGGCTCGAGCGCCCTGCACGGTCACCATGTAGCTAATGCCGGGGACGAGGGCGACGACGGCACCGATAGCCGGGTATCCGATACTGACTCGGCCCAATGCGGCCAGCACGGCCATAACGCCAGTGGCGCCGATCCCGATGGCCAGCACGGCTCGCCCTGGGGTGCCGATCAAGAAGTCGAGGCGGTCGGCATTCTCCGAATCCATGAACATGGCGATGAGAACGGCTCCGACGATGGCTACGATCCCGGCGATAAGATATTGGCCGGCTCGTGGATCCAATTCAGACAGGACTGGTTCTCGCTCAGCCGCTTGGTAGCGGGCCAGGCACCATCCTGCTACCGCCACGAGCACACCTGCTCCAGTTACAGCGCCAAAAATCCAATTTGAGGTGGTGCTGTCCCGATTCAGCAGCATGATGAAGCCAACTGCCCCGACAGCAGCCCCAAAGACAGACACCAAGTATCCGCCCAGGATTGGTCTCTCTCGACGGGCATAGGCCAACTCCATGGTGCCCAGAATCAGAACCACCGCGCCGATGATGAGTAGGCCGCTCCAGGCCCAGTCTCTGCTGCTCCAGAGATTGCTCCAACCCTCGTTCTCCCAAACATGGTTATTGCGGACCCATCTGGCGCCGAAGATGTTGTCCCAGAATTCGTAGCCGCTTGATCGGTCGAGACCCTCCGCGATCACCTTGTTGGTGAACAGCTTGGTGAATCCGAGCTTGGCCCCGATGAGGATGAAGAACGTGCCGAGTGTGACGATGAAGCTGGGCAACGAGGTCTTGTCCACCAGCGTCCCGTTGAACCAGCCGATGGCCAAGGCAAAGGCCAGCGAGAGTGGCACCGCAAGGTGCAAGCTGAGCCCGGCACCGCCCAACTCGGCGGTGTCGCTGCTCAACAGGATCACGATCACCGCGGTAGCCCCGGTCATGGAGCCGGAGGAGAGGTCGAACTCGCCCCCGATCATCAACAGGGCCACCGGCACCGCCATCAAGCCGAGGGTGGCAGCCACATCCAGATAGTTTGCTGTACCCCCCGCCGTACCGAACGTCTCCGAGACCAGCCAGAACAGCAGCCAGACCCCGACCGCACCGATGAGCGCGCCAATCTCGGGCCTGGTCAGCAGTTGCTGGACTGGACCTCGGTGGGCTAATCGCTCGTCTTCAACTGGTGGCAAGCTAGCCGCAGAGTCATTCGTGGTGGTCGCTTCGGCCACGAGAGTCCCCCCTCTCTACCTGGGCAAGAGTTGATTGGGAACTATACACGAGGCGGACCAAGCCGTGAATATATCGCAGGTAGGTGTGCGGAGATCCCTATCAGGACCCCGCGCACCGATCAATGGTTCTCGCCAGGCGTTGACCGAACATCAGTCACCCGCCAATCCCTTTCAGCGGCAGGTCACTCTCCCTGCTCAACTACCTACAGCTTCGTCGGGTCTCCGCTTCGGCCAGTATCACATTGACTCGTGCATCAAGCAACGGTCCTGACGAGTGTTCGTGCGCTACCTGAGCACCCTCCAATTCAGGGTCGCTGGCCAATTCTTGGTCGGCTGCGATGTGCTCGTTAATGACTAGGCCCAAGTACTCCTCGGCGTGTGCTTGGGCAACGGCGGCCTGTTCACATGCTGAAGTATTCCCTGAATTCTGTGAGCAAGAAACCGCTAAAATGCCGAAAAACAAGATGGTCAAAGCAATCCATGCTAAATTCATTGCTTCAAAAATTCCGGTTTTCTTGGATGGATTCGCCGCCAGTGTAGATACAGCGAAATCGTCCCTGCCAGAAATGTCATAATCGGCAACCATGTATACCAGGCCAGCGGACTAATGCTATCCAAAAGAAGTGCCAATCCGATCAATCCAAGAGCAATTGCCGTTCGAACAGCGACTTCTTTCGATGAGATGTACTTCATTCAGTATTTCTCTTCATCTAGTAGCAGAACACTGCGGCAGTGACGACTTGAGTAAGACTTGAAACCCCACCGACTGCAGTTGTGATAGGTTCTGGTGTAGCGGTCATCCCAAAGTTGGCAAGACCCCAAGAAGTTTGGACTGACCTTGAGCAAAAGGACAATGGATGCGGAAGGCTGACCCATTTGTTGTAGCCAGGAATCCAATAGTATTCGTAGCTGACATAAGATGTCGTTTGGTACCTACCACAAACGTATTGGTCGGTCTGATAATCAATTTGCCACTCTACACATGTTTGCCTGTACCTCGTGACGGGAGACTTCCTATGGTGGCCCGGAACCCACTGGTAGTAGCCATGATCAGCCGAGGCCGATTCGGAGTTGTCGCCTACTAGCGGCACCCATCCAGGCATGGGGACCGCGACCATAGTCACAGCTAGCATGACTGCGGCCAATGCTAGGGCGAGGGCCTTCCTGGAGGCACCCCACATGGAGCAAAGTGACATGTCAGCCAACATTGCTCCTTGTGTGTGTGTGTGTGTGTGTGTGTGCATGTGTCAGTAAATGTCATGAATTCAAGTTATAGCCTGGATTCCCCAGGCATGCAAGGACTGCGAATATTCCCTGGTCAGAGGTACGGTGGTTCCTCGCTTGCGTTGACGGGTGCTTCAGTCCCAATTGAAATGAGCGGCCGATCCGAGTATTTCTGCAGTAGCCCAAACGCAAGGAGCGGGGGCCCCGGTAACCCGGCGCGCCCCGGGGAGATTCAGCGCCCCCCCGACCCGCGCGCGGGGGCGATTTTGGTTTTTAGGGTTGGAGGGGGGCCCACC
>JAPPMA010000057.1:15174-45559 GCA_028819295.1 bacterium
AAACGGCCACCACCTATATCAACACGCTTAAGTTCGTGGGCTGGGTAATTTGTTTATAAGACACTTTTTCTGCATTACCCAAACCCCATGTAGCGCTGCCCGGATACCCGGGCAGCGCTCCTTCTCTTGCCTGCGACGCGCTCAGCGTCGCAGGTCAGCTATTGGGATTATCGGGTTCCCTGGGACACCAGCGCCTTGACCTCTGCCGCGTTGGCGGTGTCGACGAAGCCCGGACCGGTGAGGATGGGCAGGCCGCCGCCCGCGGTGTTCAGGTTGGTGGCTTGCAGGTGCATCAAGATGACCGGCAGGTAGCCCTGTAGGTACTGCTGCTGGTCGACGGTGAAGGCCACGTTGCCCTCTTCGATCTGGTCGATTAGGTCGCTGGACAGGTCGAAACCGCCGATGATGAGGTCCCGACCGGCTTGCTCGCCGGCAGCAAGGGCCCGCAGGGGCAGGTTCGGACCGACGCCGAGCACGCCGTCGATGCTCTCGTCGCCCTGAAGGATGGCGGCGATGGTGTTCTGCTGCTCATCGGGAGTGGCGTCGAGGCCGACGAACTCCGAGGTCACCTGGCCGTCGAAAGTCTCGTCCAGGCCGTTGCAGCGCTCTTCGAGCGCCACGTTGGTCTGCTCCTGGCGGGCGCAGAGCACGTGGGTGGCGCCCAGTGCATTGAACCGCTCGCCGGCGCCGTTGCCGGCCACCGTCTCGGTTTGGCCGATGTGGGTGGTGGCGCCGAGGTCCTTGTAGTTGTTCACGCCGGAGTTGAGCGTGTACAGCGGGATTCCCGCGGCGACCACGGCCTCAGCAGCCGACTGGACACCAGCCGGGTCGGCTAGCGAGATGGCGATGCCGCTGGAGCCGGCGGCGATGGCCGCCTCAATCTCCTGGGCTTGCCTCAGGGCGTCGTTGTTGGAGCCGAAGTAAACGACGTCGCAGCCAATGGCTGCGGCGGCATCGCGCACGGCCACCTCGACCACCGACCAGAAGGTGCCGGAGTCACCGTGGGTGATGACGTGGTAGGTGTGGTCGCAGCCCTGGGTTGGGTCTACTTCCACGACCTCGGTCGGCTCTGGAGCTTCAGTGGCTGATGCCGCTGCTTCGGTAGGTGCGCTGGGTGCTGGCTCGCTGGCGTCGTCGTCGTTTCCGCAGGCCGCGGCCACAAGCGTGAACGCCAGGAGCAGTGCAAACAGCTTCCATAGCTTTCTCATTGTTGATTACCCCTCTCTAGGTAATTGTTGTTGTGTGAGGCTCCGGCACCCGCGAGAACGGGTTCCAGGCTTTGCAGGAAATCGATGCTCTGGCAGGCGTCGAACCTCAGCCGAGCTATGGCAGACGGATCCCCCTCCGCAATTGCTGCATCCTGCTCCAAGACGTACCAGAGGTCGCGTCCTGATTTTTCCAGTAGGTCGACGATCTCGGCGATCGGCAACCCTCCCTGGCCTAAGGGCGGGAACAGCCCCCGCTGAACGCCCTGCATGAGCGACAGCTCTCCCGCCGAAACCTGGGCGGCAATGCCCAGGTTTACGTCTTTGATGTGTACGAGTGCGATGCGGTCCAGGTAGCGCTTGGCCATTTCGGCGACATCGCCGCCGCCGAGGAGGAGGTGGGCGGTATCAAGCACCAGGGCAGTGCCGCTGGCGTGCAGCACCTGGTCGGTTTCTGCGTCGGTTTCCACCAGTGATCCGAAATGAGGGTGGAGGGCCTGGATAAGGCCGTGCTCGGCGGCTATCTGTTCGACCTCGGCGAGGGCATCGGCCACGGCGGCCCATTGGCGCCCAGCGAGCGGCATCTGGCGCCAGTTGTCGGGATGGCTGACCGCGCAGGAGACGAAAAAGCGGCCGCCGCCGCCGGAAATCAAAGCGGCTGCTTCAGCAGCGGCGTGTCGGGTGCTCTGCATTTGGGCCGGGTCGTGCAGAACCAGGGGCACGAACCCACCGAGCAACGACAGACTGTGGCGCTCGAGCACGGCCCGCAACTCAGTGGGTTCGGGGGGCAGATAGCCGAGAGAGCCCAGCTCGGTATGAGTGAACCCTGTGGCTGCCATCTCCTCGAGCACGGCCTCAACGGGAAGCTGGTATCCCCACCCCGGCATTTCGCAGACACCCCAGCTGATGGGCGCGGTGGCGATTCGCTCAAACAGTTTCATGTGCACACCCGCGGCCCCCCTCCTAACGCCTGTGCAGGTTGACAGTCTTGTGGTTGATGGATGGCCGGTCAAGCCGTGGAATCGGCCAGTATCCTGTCGAGTTCGGCCAAGGCCGGGGCGATGTCGCCCCCCACCAGCACGCCGTGCATGCCGAGTTGGCGGGCGGCGACCACGTTGGGCTCGAAGTCGTCCAGAAAAACGCTGGACGCGGTACGGGATACCCCCATGCGCTCTAGAGCCAACTGGTAGATCCTCGGATCGGGCTTGCGCATGCCCACCGCGCTGGAGTCGATCACTGCTTCGAACAGCTCATCGACTGGAATGAGCTGGCGCCACATGTCGCCGAACTCTTTGGCATTGTTGGTGATGATGGCCTGTCTGATGCCTGCTTCGTTCAACTCCCGCACCTTGGCCACTGCCATCTCACGCCGCTCCTCGCTGCTGGTGCTGCTCATGGCCTTGAAGAAGCCCTCAGAACTGAACCCCTCGATGCCGTCGGCCCGACAGGCTTCAGTTGCGGCCTCCAGCGCGTCGGCCAGGGTGCCCTCGCCCCGCTCCAGCCGATGCCAGGGATGGTCGCCGTTGGCCTCATAGCGCCCGAAGACGTGTTCCAAGAGCCGCTCGTTGGTAGTGCTCAGGGATCGGGCATAGTCGTCGAGGTGGAACGGCGAACCGGTGAACACCCCGCCGAAATCCCAGAACACTGCTTCAATCATGGCGACACTGAATCACGGCTCATGTCGACTATGGCAACTCCCCGGTCTCGACGAGCCGCTGAAACTGAGCTTCATCAAGAATCGGCACTTCGAGCGTCTCTGCTTTCTCCAGCTTGGATGCGCCGGGGTTTTCGCCCACCACCAGAGCAGTGGTCTTGGACGACACGCTGCCCGGCGACTTGCCGCCCCGGGCCTTGATGGCCGCGCCCACCCCGTCGCGGCTGTAGCCCTCCAGCCCCCCGGTGACCACGATGGTCATGCCTTGCAGGGTCTGGGGGAGGGTTTCGGCTGCTTCATCACCGCCGGTGTCTTGGGCGAAGTTGAGCCCGGCCGACCGCAGCTTCCCCACGATCTCCAGGTTCGCCTCCGACCGGAAGAACTCGTACACGCTCTCGGCCATGATCGGCCCGATCCCGTCTACTTCGGCCAACTCCTCAACCGAAGCCTCCATAACGCGGTCCAAGTGGCCAAAGGCATCGGCCAGCAGCTCGCTGGTGGTGTCGCCCAAGTGTCGAATGTTGAGCCCCACCAACAGCCGGGCCAGCGTCTGCTGCTTTGATGCTTCGACAGCCGCGGCAAGATTGGCCACTGAGAGCTCGCCAAACCCCTCCAACTCCCGAATACGGTCGTAGTCCAACCTGTAGAGGTCGGCCACGTCGGCGATGAGCCCGAGTTTGATGAACAAGCGAACCCGCTGCTCTCCCAAATGCTCGATGTCCATGGCGTTGCGGGCGGCGAAGTGCTCGATCCAGCCTCGAAGCTGCTCAGGGCAGCGTTCGAAACGGCAATAGTGGGCTGCATCGCCATTTTCTCTGACCAGTGGCTCCTGGTGGGGGCAGGGGCAGACCGAGGGAAACTTCCACTCGACAAGTCCAGCAGGCCGGTCACTCAATACCGGCCCCAGTACCTCAGGGATCACGTCGCCGGCTTTGCGGACCACCACGGTGTCTCCCGGACGCACGTCTTTCGCTCGCACCTGGTCTTCATTGTGCAAAGTGGCCATAGCCACTGTGGATCCACCGACAAAAACAGGTTCAAGCACTGCGAACGGAGTGGCCTTGCCCTTGCTTCCGACGGAGACCTGGATGTCCCGAAGTCTGGTGGTCTGCTCCTCGGGGGGAAGTTTGTAGGCGATAGCCCATCGGGGTGCCCGGCTGGTTGAGCCCAGTTGCCGTTGGAGGTCTAGGCGGTCGATTTTGATGACAGCGCCGTCGATCTCATATGGCAGGTCGTGGCGCTTGGCCTCGCACTGCTCGATGAACTTCCAGGCTGCGTCCAAAGAGTCCACCGTGGTGTTTTCTGGGTTGACCGGCAGGCCCAGGCTCTCCAGATATTCCAGCATGGTGCTGTGAGTGGCCAATCCAGGGCCACCCTGAATTTCGCCAACCGAATAACACCACATGGACAAGCCCCTATTAGCGGTAATTGCCGGATCCTTCTGGCGAAGCGACCCGGCTGCGGTGTTGCGGGGATTCGCATAGCGGGGCTTGCCCTCGGCCTCCTGCTGAGCGTTGAGGGCATCAAAAGCGGCTAGGGGCATATAGACCTCGCCCCTCACTTCCAAAATCTCGGGTGCTCCTGCGGAAAGCCGATGGGGGACGGACCGTTTACCCTCATATTCAAGAGCGAGGATGTTCGCAGTGATGTCCTCACCCACTCGGCCGTTTCCTCGGGTGGCCGCCTGGAGCAGCACACCGTTCTCATAGCGCAGTGAAACGGCCAGACCGTCGAACTTGAGTTCGCACACGAGATTGCCCAACTCCGCAGAGGATGCTTCCGGGTTAGTCCTGCCGTCGTCTTCGCCCCCGCCCTCTTCTTCTTCGACCGATAACAACGACCTCTGGCCGCTTGCCTCTTCGGCAGCCTTGCGAGCCCGCAGAGCAGCAAGACGGCGTCGGGCCCGATCGGCCCAAGCGCTCAGCTCGTCTCGATTGAAGGCGTTGTCCAGCGACATCATCGGTATCTGGTGTTCGACCGGTTCGAAGAGCGTCGACGGGTCGGCCCCAACCGTTTGCGTGGGGGAGTCGAGTTGAACTAGGCCCGGGTGGGCTGCCTCAAGTTCCAGCAGTTCGCTTTTGAGCTGGTCGTACTTGGTATCAGGAATCTGAGGGTCATCGTGGGCGTGATAGAGCTGGTCGTGGTGACGAATGAGCTCGATCAGCTCAGCGATGCGATTCGCCACGCGATCTTTCGCTCCTGTCGTCACTTGCCGGATAGTACTGCTAGCTGGCGATGAGAAGGCCTGCTGAATCCTCTGCGGTTGTTTGTCCGGGCTTGGTGCTCCTACCGGGGCTTCGCGTTCTTGGTCTTGGCGGCGGGCGAAGCTGGCGCTCGCCAGTGGAGTCTTTGACCACGGTGTATCCGTGTTTATGGACCTTCTTGTGACACTTCGGGCACAACAGCACGAGGTTAGGCATATCGGTGGTCCCGTCGTGGTCCCACCAGATGACGTGGTGGGCGTCGCAGGCGCTGGCCCGCATCCCGCAGCCGATGCACTGCCTGTCTCGGACGTGCAGGGCCAGCTTTTGGGCTGCGGTGGCGGCTCGTTGTTTTCGGCCCATGTACAGTGGCTGGCCGTCTGCGGCGAAGATGGCTGGGACGATGCCAGCGTCGCAGGCAATGTGCCGGAGTTCGTCGATGTCGATGGGAGTGCCGTCGATGAGGCCTGCATTCTTGAGTTGGTTGCTCAAGGTCTCGTAATCGACGGTGACGATGAGCGTCGTGGCCTGCGGGACAATCTCGCAGTCTGGATCGTCACTTGTTGAATCGTTGCCGCCCGATGACTGAGGGCGGGCTGGCTGCTGGGTGATCAACGCAACCAAAGCATCGGCGTTGCGCTGGGCGTGGGTGCGATCGTTTCCCGCCTCGGAGTCCTTGCGAAACATGCGGTCGCTCAGGTCGTCGAGGGCAGTCTTGACCCGCTCGCCGGCAAGTCGATCCAGTTCGGCGTACAAGACGACCATCTCCTCGTCGCCGTCGAACACCTTGGCGCTGCGGCGCTCGCGCTGGCGTTCATGGCGGGTCAAACCGTCGTCGGCCCGGCGCTGGTCTTCCTCGCGGGCCAATGTCTTCTTGAACTCATCCAGATCCTCTGTTATCGCCGCGGTGATTAGCGCCAATTCCTGTTCAGTTGACAGCGGGGCCCGTTGGTGCGACTCGCCCAACACTCGAGCGTGGTCGATAGAGATCCATCCTTGCTTGGCGGCATCCAGCGTGGTGGGCAGAGCATTCAGCGCGTTGGCGGTCTTGGCCTGCTGGCGGGCCCGGTAACGACCGAGACCGAATTGGCGGCACAATTCTTCCACTGCGTCTTGGCCTTCTAGATCGCCTAACCGCCCCAACAAGGAAGTCAGGTAGCCATCCAGCTGGCGGCGAGCGCTGTCAGCTTGGAGGATCAACTTGACCAATTCACCCGACTCCATCTCGGATGAATCCGGCAGCTCCACTCCAACACAGCGGCCTCCGCGGCCCATAGGCTTACTACTGGCAACTGCGGCATTTCCCCTTGTGAGACCACCTAAATCCATGCCTCAAGTCTACCGACACCAGTGACAGTTCCATCTTGCGGGCAACGATGTTAGGCGCTTTCGAGTCACGGGCCGCCGTCATTGTCGACTGCCTCGATAGTGCCGCCCAAAGGGTTGACCGCTTCGCCCGCAGCCAATCGCAGGAAGTCGCCCTCGTCGATGATTTCGATCATTGCCCCCGAGTTCGCCAACTCAACAGCCTTCCGCATTTTCGAAGACATGCCGCCGGTCCCGACAGTGGCAAAGTCAGTGATGCCCACAACTAGCAAGTCGGTCCGTCTAGATACCGATGTAGACGGCTCACCCCCCGAGTTGACAGTGACCTGGAAGGCCTCCTTGCGTGTCATCGACGCCAGAGTCCCAGTGAACGCCACCCGTTTCCCGAACAAGAGTCCGTCTGAATCCATGCTGCGTGTGGTGGGCTCGACCAGCGAAATCCTTGCCCCTGGTGAATCTTGGCCTCTCGCTGCATTGGAGAATGTAGAGTAACTAACTGCGGCAAAAATCCCAGGCTGATAGCCCAGCCTTTGGCAGAGATCTTCTATCTCGCATTCATCCTGCTCACACATGGCCAGCAGCACTTTCGCCGCTGCCCGGGCATCCGACAGAGGATCGTGGTGATCAAGATCGTCAATCCCCAGTGCTTCGCAGACGTCAGGGAGCTTCCAAGAGTAGCGATCTGGCCACCGGCTACGGGCAAGGCGGTAAGTACACAAATATGATGCCTCTGGATGCGTGTAGCCGTGATAGGCCGCTGAACGCATGAGTACTGAAATGTCGAAGGCAGCATTGTGAGCAACCAACAAGCGGTCTTGGGCTATTGCAGCCGCCTCGCTCCATATCTGGTCGAAGGAAGCGGCATCTTCAGTATCGGATGCACTGATTCCGTGCAGCCTGCTGTTGAAGGAGTGGTACTCGTTGCCTGGTGGCCGGATAAGCCAGCTTTGCTCATCCACGATGCGGCCAGAGTCGACAATGACCAGCCCAAGCGCGCAGGCTGAAGAGCGTTTTGCCGTGGCAGTTTCAAAGTCGATGGCTGCGAAGGAGCGAAGTTGCCGATGGGGTGCGGTCATCAGAGCTTCGCTTCGGCGAGCTCGACGACCTCGCCGTATCGCTGCTGGACGGCCTGCGGTGATGCGCCCAGGATCTCTCCGATCCGACTCCGGGTGATTCCCTTCGCTCTCGCGGCGGCAACGGCCTCTAACGTCTGCCCTTCGCAGCGGGCGCGGGCCAGAGCGGCTCGCCGGAGCATGTATTCCTCCAAGACTACGTCATCGCCTTCTGACGGTTCGCAGTCTTCGAACCGCTGAGGGAGCTCATCGCGTGCTGAAGTATGTCTTGAAGGGATCTAGGCATGTTTCTGGCTCACGGGCTCAAAGTTCTCAAGTTATCTTGACCCATGGACCGTCTACCAGCCAGCAATTTTGCGAACGGCAGTGGCTGTAAGGCTTCCTTGGGACGCCGCGGGCATTTGTCTAAGTCTGTGTATTACGGATGTTGTACGCTATATGTGCATGGCGATGAAGCTATTGACTGTGAGGGTTGAAACTGAGCTGTGGGAGGCAGCTAGTCGGAGAGCCGAGGCTCTGGACACTTCGGTTTCAGAGATTGTGCGAGGAGCGTTGCGCGAAGCGGTGGTGGCCCGCCCTCTCGGTGATCGGGTCGGCATTCTCCGAGGCTCGATCCAAACCGACACCGCCGGCTCAACCCAAGACGGCTGGCAATCTGAGATACGCGCTCATAACTGGCGCTCGTGAACATCTGGCTGGTCGATACTGGGCCCTTGGTCGCCTACCTAGATTCCAGCGAGACCGAGCATGAGCAAGTCGGTGAGGTCATGGACGGTTTCGCCGGCGTTCTGGCCACCACGGCCGCAGTGGTCACCGAAGTCATGCATTTCGTCCGCCGTGTCCGCTATGGCGCCATCGCCGTCAGCGAGTTCATCTCCCAGAGCGGCATGCAGGTACACGGGATGTGCGAGCCTGCCGATTTGCAAGCTGCATCCGAACTGATGCAGCGCTACACCGATACGCCGATGGACTTCGCTGATGCCACCCTGGTGTTGCTGGCAAAGCGGCTGGCTGTGTCAAACATCCTCACGTTGGACCGCAGAGGCTTCAACACGTACCGCCTTCCCGACGGCACCCCCTTCAACCTCGTCATCGACAACATATAGAGAGGATGCTGTAGTGGGGTGGGTGAGAGGTCTCGGGGGGGATCGGGCTTGGGCGTGGTTGGTGCGAGTTTGGTGGGCGGCATTGCCGTTTACTGCTGGGCCGCTCTTGGCCGACGGGTTGCACGAGACCGGCGCGGCCTGGCGGACCACAGCGTCGGTGGGGCTATGGGTGCTGTGGGGCGCAGTGTTGGTGGGGTCGTTGCTTGCCCATCCGGCCACGCTGGTCTTGGTCCGGCTGGCCACACCCTCCGCAGTGGTGGCCTTGGTTTGGTCGGGGAGTGAGGGGGCCGACTGGGGTGAGATTGCACTGGTCGCGGCCATCACCGCCGGGGTGGCCGCAGTGTCGCTGAGCGCCCCGGTGGGCCATGTCTTCGTGAACGGCATTTCCTACGGTGACGAAGCGCGGCTCTTGCTGCGACCGTCGGCGCTGTTGCTGGCCGGGCCTCTGCCCGCAGCGGCGGCGATCACGGTTGGAGGCGTGGTGAGCGGGCCACTGCTGTTGGCCGCTGAACACTGGGCAATTGGCGGGGTGGTCACCGCGACAGGCGGAGCCCTCGCGACAGTCGGGGCTCGCTCACTGCATTCGCTCACGAGACGATGGTTGGTGTTCGTTCCCGCCGGCGTCGTGCTCCACGACCACCTCGCGGTGCAAGACCCAGTTCTACTCCGTCGCCGTGCGGTGGCCAGCTTCGGGCCCGCTCGACAGGGGTCCGATGCCTTGGACCTCACCCAAGGAGCCGCTGGTTTGATATTGGAACTGACCACTATCCAGCCGATCACCCTCTCCCCGCCCACCCGGCGCAAGGGTTCGACCGAGGAAGTCCAGGCCAGCGGCATCCTCATCGCTCCATCCCGCCCCGGCTATGCAGTGGCCCTTGCCCGCCAGCGCCAGCTCAATTCTTGAACCACCGAGCAGCAGCAACGCTTAGGCACTAAGATACCAAGTGCTGAAGCAACTAGGGGGGCGAGCATGGCGAGTCAGTTCACCGATGCCGACTTTTTCGAGCATGTCCAGCGGTACGGGAGCAAGGAACTCGACTGGGAGCCGTTTGCCGCCCAAGGTGACCTGAAGGAGGAGTACCGGCGGGCCCATGTGCGGATGGTGGGGGCGAGCATCACCGGCAAGCACTATGAGCCCGGAACTGTCACCGCCGACAATTTCACGCTGTCAGTGATGATGATGCCCCCCGGTGCTGTGGCCCCCTCCCACGCCCATGAGGTAGAAGAAGTCTTCTTCGTGGTCAAGGGAGAGTTGACCGCGTGGTGGGAGGATGACGACGGCCGAATCCTCGACACCGTTCTAAACGAACGGGAGATGATCTACA
This sequence comes from bacterium, assembly GCA_028819295.1. Lineage (GTDB taxonomy): Bacteria > Actinomycetota > Acidimicrobiia > Acidimicrobiales > Bin134 > Poriferisocius. The sequence continues at coordinate 25,065 of JAPPMA010000057.1, forward strand.
GCCCCGCTGGAATCATGCACGGGCTTCGCAATCACACCGATGAGGATGCCTTGGTGCAGGTTGTGATCGGGGTGGGCCGTCCGCAGAAGCCCACCTATCTCGACGCCACCCTCACCGACCTCTGAGGCACTCGTGCGACTGGGGGAGATGAGCTGGACGGCTCTGGGCGAGCGGCTCGACAAGAGCCCGCTGGATGTGATCATCCCCCTGGGTGCCCTTGAGCAGCATGGTCCGCATCTTCCCCTGGACACCGACACCCTCATCGCCGAAGCAGTGGCCGACCGGGCGGCGCAAACGGCGGGGGAGTGTGTTGTTTCCCCCTGCATTCCTGTGGGCGCTTCGCACCACCATCTGGCTTTTCCCGGCACCTCCAGCCTGAGTGACACGACTCTCCGCAGTGTGATGGTGGAAGTGATCCAGACCCTGCTGAGCCACGGATTCCGGGGTGCCTATTTGGTGACCGGCCATGCTGGGAACGTCGGTGCCATGGCCGCAGTCATGGCCGAGTTGGATCCCACTGAACGGAGCCGGGTGGTGTCGTTCGACGATTGGCCCGCCCAACGTGACGCCGTTCATCGGGTGGCTGAAGATCAGCTTGGTTTGGATCGTGAGCTGGTTGGAACCCACGGTGGTCATTTTGAGACCAGCATCATGCTGGCCATCGCCCCCGATCGGGTGGATATGCCCTCGGCAGTCGCCGGCCATGTCGGACCGGCAGCCTCGGCCAGTGCCAAGCTGCGCTCCGAAGGCATGGCCGCCCTCTCCCCGGTTGGCATCATCGGCGATCCCCGCGGGGCCACCGCGGATGCCGGGGATCGCTACCTCGACGCCCTGGTGAATCTGGTGGTCGAGGGCATCGGAGCCCATCGCCTTCGGTCGAGGCAGAAGGCGGCCCCATGACCGAGCCGGCGGTCGCAATGGGCTGGGACAGAATCCGTGTCGCCATGCCCCGGGTGGTGGAAGCCGGGTTCGCGATCTCCGTGGTCATCATTTTGGGCGCGGTGATGACGTTCAAATCCGACGTGTTCCTGACCACTGGCAATCTCCAGAACATCCTCCTGCAAACCTCGTTTTTGGCCTGCGCGGCCTTTGGCATGACCCTGGTCATCATCGCGGCCGAGCTAGATCTGTCCCAGGGGTCTGTGCTGGCCCTCATCGGGGTGGTGGCGGCCGAGACCATGGTGCGGAACAACAGCATTGTGCTCGGTTTGCTGGCTGGGGTGGGGGTGGGCATCGCCGCTGGTCTGTTCAACGGGCTCATCACCGCGGTGCTCAAGGTCCCCTCCTTCATCACCACCTTGGGCCTCTTGATCATGGCGAGGGGACTGGCCCGTGAGATCACCGCGGGCAACACGGTGGGAAACCTCCCCGGAGGCTGGAAGGCGTGGTGGGGCGGAGAGTTCATCGGCTTGCGCATGCCCATTTGGGTCGCGCTGGGCCTCGGCGTGGTCTACCACGTGATCCTGCGCTACTCCCGGTTCGGACTGCGGATCTATGCAGTGGGGGGGAACGCCGAAGCAGCCCGCCGGGCTGGAATCAACGTCACCCGGGTGCGGGTCACGGTGTTTGTGCTGGGAGGACTCGCCGTAGCAGTCGGAGGCTTCACCCTGTTGGGGCGGGTCAACGTCGGCCAGCCCAACGCCGCAGTGCTCACTGAGCTCTACGCCGTGGCCGCGGTCGTCCTCGGAGGCACCAACCTGTTCGGAGGACGGGGATCAATACCCCGCACCCTTGCCGGGGTGTTGCTGATCGGGGTGATTCGCAACAGCCTCAACCTGCTCAATGTGTCGTCCAACATGCAAGACGTGTGGCTGGGCGTTGTTTTCGTGCTGGCCATGACATCGCAATTCCTGCGCCGCTACTTGGACCGGTGGGCCAATCGAAGCGAGGACACTGCCATAGAAGTTGAAGTGGAACACGAATTGGACGAAGAGCGTCGCGCCATCGAACGAGCCGAGCAATCGGCCCGATCGGGCGAGAGAGAACTCCAAGATGCCGACCAGGCCGGGCAATCGGCCCAGTCGACGTCGGAGCAATCATAAACACCCGGAGGGGAGCACAATGAAAACCAAACACCTGTTGTTCAAGCTGCTAGCGCTGCTTCTGGCCTTTGGGCTGGTGATATCGGCCTGTGGCAACGACGATGACGACGATGCCGCGTCCGGTGACGGAGGCTGTGAGGAGATCTACGAGGTGCGGTATGCCAACCTGGCCACCTTTATCTTGTACTTCCGCGACCTCGAAGCCGGCTTGGCCGAGTTCGGCGCTCAGAATTGCTGGAACTTCGTCGCCGCTGACGCTGTATATGTGATCGAAGACCAGGTGGCGCAGATAGAGGACTTCGTGACCCAGGGCGTGGACCTCATCATCGCCTCGCCTGGCGATCGCCAAGCGCTCATTCCCGCTTATGAAGCCGCCGCGGCTGCCGGCATACCCATGCTGTCTACTGGCGACAGCGTGCAGGAGGCGGCCCCGGAGATCGGCTTCATTGGTACTGATTGGGGCGTTGAGGGCACCAAGCAGAGCGAGTGGATGGTCGAGCAACTCGGCGGATCGGGCAAGATCGCCCGGATCGGCGGGCCGGGGGCCAGCGAGTATGTGGAAAAGCGGCGCGAGGGCTTCGAGCACACCATGGAAAACAACCCTGGCATCGAAGTGGTGTTCAACCAGAGCGCCAACAGCTTCACCGCTGAAGAGGGCCTCCGCTTGGCTCAGGACGCGCTGACCGCCAATCCCGACCTCGACGGCATCTGGGCCGACAGCGATGCTCTGGCATTGGGTGCGGCCACCGCCGTGGAAGAGGCTGGCATCGACCACGCCGACATCCTCATCAGCGGGACCGACGGCGAGCCCGCGGTCTTCGACCAAATCCGGGCCGGGTCCGGCGTGGACATGACCATCGCCCTGCGGGGCTACCAGTGGGGTTGGCAGACCGCCGAGGTCGCTCACCAGTACCTCACTACCGGCAGCACCGGCCAGGCGTACTTCATCCAGGCCCCCACCTTCGTGGTGGATGCCGACACCATTGAAGGCATGACCAACGCCGATCTCCGGTAGGGGTACTCACCCTCCGGTAACCCACTAGCGAACATGACCTATCGGGCCGACGTCCTCATCATTGGCGCCGGTGCCTCCGGCGGGGTGGCCGCGCGCCACCTGGCCGAGCACGGGTTCGATGTTGTCTGCCTCGAGCAGGGCGATTGGCCCGATAGGTCCGCGTTCCCCGGCGCTCGGCCCGACTGGGAGCTGGCCATACGCAAGGACTGGGCCATGAGCCCCAATGTGCGGAGTCGCCCGGAGGATTATCCGGTGGTCCATGACGACTCGGACATCGAGCCCCTGATGTACAACGCAGTGGGGGGCAGCATGATCATCTACGCGGGGACGTGGCCCCGGATGCTCCCATCGGATTTCCGGGTGCGGACTATGGACGGAGTGGCCGACGACTGGCCCATCGCCTACCGGGAGCTGGTTCCCTATTACAACGCCATCGACCAGCAGATCGGTGTGTCCGGCTTGGCCGGAGACCCGGCCTATCCGCCCCACGATGACTATCCGCTGCCGCCGCTGCCCTTGGGCGCGGCCGGGCGGCGGGTGGCCGAGGGGCACAACCGCCTGGGATGGCACTGGTGGCCCGAGCCCAACGCCATATTGTCCGCCCCCTACGACGGGCGGAGACCCTGCGTGCAGCGGGGGGTGTGTACATCGGGATGCGCCGAGGGGGCCAAGGCCTCCACCGACCTGACCCACTGGCCCAAGGCGACCGCTGCCGGTGCCCGGCTCATCACCGGCGCCCGGGTCAGCCGAATCACCCTGGGTCCAACAGGGCTGGCCACTGGGGCCGTGTGGCTGGACCGCTCCGGCGTCGAGCACCATCAGGAAGCCGACGTGGTGATCTTGGCCGCCAATGCCATCGGCACTGCCCGACTGCTGCTGCTCTCCGCCGACGATCGCCATTGTCCCGACGGGCTGGCCAACTCCAGCGGCTTTGTGGGTCGGCGCTTGATGATGCACCCGTTCTCGGTGGTCACTGGGTGGTGGGACGACCAGGTGGAGGGCTGGCAAGGCCACTTCGGGGCCAGCATCACCAGCTACCAGTTCTACGAGACCGACCCCGACCGCGAGTTCGTGCGAGGGGCCAAGTGGGCGCTCTCGCCGGTCGGCGGCCCCCTCAACCACATCCTGCCCATGCGGGCTGGCAACGAGGTATGGGGCCGCGATCACCATGAGCTCATGGGCCGGACTTTTGGGCGGGGAGCGAGCTGGGCCATCTTCGGAGAGGACCTTCCCGAGGAGCCCAACCGCGTGGATCTCGACCCGGTACGCACCGACAGCCACGGCATTCCCGCACCCCGGGTGAGCTACCGAATCTCCGACCACTCACGGCGATTGATGGCCTTCCAGGAAGCCAGGGCTGAAGAGTCGCTGAGGGCATCGGGGTGCCGGGAGACCGCGGTGGCCAGCATGATCCCCTATTCGGGATGGCATCTCATGGGAACCGCCCGCATGGGTAACGACTCGGCCTCCTCGGTGGTCAACTCCCGCCAGCAGGCCCATGATGTGCCCAACCTGTACATCGCCGATGCCAGCGTGTTCGTAACCAGCTCCGGGGTGAACCCCACCTGCACGATCACCGCGCTGGCCTTGCGAACCGCTGACCTATTGGTTCAGCACCGCAGCGAACAGAAAGTTCCGGCATGACGCCGCCCACATCGCCCGCCCCGACGGCCGATATCGACATCCACCGATTGACCGCTCTCGCCGACGTGATGCTGCCCGCCGCCCACGGGATGCCCGCAGTCTCTGAAGTTAAGGCAGTGGAGTCTTATCTGCCCCAAGTCTTGGGCTGGCGCAAGGATCTGCACCAGCCTCTGGTCCGGGCGGTGGATGCGCTTGATCCGTCTTTATTCTCCATCGATCGGCTGTCGGCGCTCCATGAGGAGGACGAAGACGCCTATGTCGCTCTTACCACCGCAGTGGCGGCGTGCTATTACCTCAGCCCGGTGGTACGCGAGCTGATCGGTTATCCGGGCCAAGCGGCCAAAACCTACGATCCCTTCGCATACACCGAGTGGGTGGCCGAGGGTCTGCTCGATCCGGTTGTCGACCGAGGCCCGATCTGGCGGGAGGTCCCAGGATGAGCCGGGCAGTGATTTTGGCGGACTACAGCCGCGGACCCGCGGTAGAAACCCTCGACTTGGGACCGGTCCTTCCAGGGGGCGCGCTGGTGCGGGTTGACGCCGCCACCGTGTGCGGCACCGACGTACACATCTGCGATGGCGTCTTCGAGCAACTGGCCAGTCTGCCCTTGGTGATGGGCCACGAGGGCACCGGCACGGTTGTCGAACTGGGTGCGGGACTGGAGCACGACGCGCTTGGCCAGCGGCTTCGGCCCGGCGACCGCGTCGTGTGGGCTCACAATTGGTGCGGCCGGTGCTATTTCTGCGCAGTGGCCAAACAGCCCACCCTGTGCGAGAGCACAATGGGCTATGGGTGGGGGCCCTATGAGGAGGGCGCCGTCAACGGAACGTTCTCTGAACACCTGCACGTCTCGCCCGATTCCCGGGTGCTGAGAGTGCCCGACAGCGTGTCCAGTCCGCTGGCCTCGGCGGCCACTTGCGCCCTGCGCACGGTGATGCACGCCCTCGATCGCATGCCCCGCATCCGGTTCAGCGACTCGGTGGTAGTTCTCGGTGCTGGGCCGGTCGGGGTCCTGGCCGCAGCGGCGGCGCTGCGGAGTGGGGCCAGCCAGGTGATCCTCATCGGTGCGCCCGCATCCCGGCTGGCCGCCGCCGAAGAGTGGGGTCTCACCTCTCGCATCGACATCGATCACACCGAGCCGGACGAGAGAATCGAAGCGGTACGCAACATGACGCAAGGCCGGGGAGCAGACATCGTGCTCGAATGCGCGGGACCGCCCGACGCATTCACCGAGGGAATGGGGATGGTGCGAGCTGGCGGCACGCTCATGGTGATCGGCCAGGCCCATGGCGAAACGGTGCCCGTGGCGACCACGGCCATGAAAGTTCGCCAGCTCACGGTGAGGACCTCGCTTTCGGCCGACATCTCCCACTTCCACGATGCCCTTCGATTCCTCGACCGGCATAGCGCCGAGTTGGGATTGGAATCCGCAGTGTGCTCAACCACTTATTCGTTGGATCAGGTGACTGACGCCTTGGCCGCCATGCGAACCGGTGCCGAGATGAAGCCGGTGATCGCCCCATGACTTCCAAACTGCTGGCCGCCGATCTCCGCGACCGCTATCCACTACTGGTGGGCGACCGCGAAGTATCCGATGGCAACATGATGGCGGCCATCGCCCCGGGCACCGGCGAGACAGTGGCCGAGGTGCCTCTGGCCGACGCCGCGGTAGTGGATCGCGCCGTCGGGGCAGCCGCCGAGGCCCAGCCGGAGTGGGCGGCGCTATCGGCGGCAGAGCGGGGCCGGTATCTGCGTGATCTGGCCGATGCGGTGCGGTCGCAGGCCGAGCGTCTGGCCCGGATCGACGCCATGGACAGCGGCAATCCCGTGGCTGCCATGCGCAACGACGTGGCCTACGGGGCCGATGCCCTGGATTACTTCGCTGGCATCGCCCGAGAGCTGCACGGGAAGACCCTGCCGGCGTCGGCCAACAGCCTCCATCTGACCCTGCGGGAGCCCTACGGCGTGGTGGCCCGCATCCTGCCCTTCAACCACCCACTGATGTTCACCCTGTTCCACTCGGCCGGCCCTTTGGCTGCGGGCAACACCGTTGTCGTGAAGGCTCCCGACCAAACCCCTGTTTCCCCCCTGGAGGTGGCCTATCTGGCGGCGGAAGTCCTACCTCCCGGCGTGCTCACCGTGCTCACCGGAAACGGGGCCACCACCGGCGAAGCCCTGGTGGCCCACCCGGGCATCAGCCGCATCGGCTTCACAGGGCGAGGGACCACTGGACTGCGGGTCATGGAGGCCGCCGCCGCATCCGGGCAGGTGAAGCACGTGACCGTGGAACTGGGGGGCAAAAACCCCCTGTTGGTGGCGCCCGACGCCGACCCCGCATTCGTGGCTGAGCAGGCCGTGGGGGGGATGAACTTCGAGTCTTCCCAGGGGCAGTCTTGCGGATCGACTTCCCGGCTCTACGCCCCTGCTCACCTGCACGACGAGATCGTGGACGCAGTGGCCGCCCGGCTCGACCAGATCAGGGTGGGCGATCCCCTCGATACGGCCACCACCATGGGGCCGCTGGTCTCTGAGCCCCAGCTCAGCCGAGTGCAGGGCTACGTGGAGTCTGGGCAGACCGAGGGTGCCCGGATGATCAGGGGAGGGGGCGCTCCCGAGGGCGCTCCCGAGGGCGGGTACTACCTGGCTCCGACGTTGTTCGACCAAGTGGAGTCCAGCCACACCATCGCCGCAGAGGAGATCTTCGGGCCGGTGCTGTCGGTGCTGGGGTGGCGGGATCGGGACGACCTCATCGCTCAAGCTAACGCCACCCGCTACGGGCTGACCGCCAACATCATCACCAACGACTTGGACTGGGCCATGGACGCCGCCCGCCGGGTGCAGGCCGGGTGTGTGTGGATCAACGGGCGAGGCCAGCACTTCCTGGAAACACCGTTCGGGGGATACAAGGACTCTGGGCTCGGGTCAGAGGGGTCGATGGAGTCGCTGCTCAGCTATACCCGAACCAAGGTCGTTCACGTTCTCGACATCGGAGCACGCCAATGAGCAACAACACCGAGGCCATCCCGGTTCTCAAAGAGAAGATCGCCACCTCGACCCGGATATTGGTCCGCGAGCGGCTGATCGGCCCCTTCGGCCATCCCTCGGCCCGGATTCCGGGCACCGACTTGGTGGCGGTGCTGGGCCACACCCATGACGACGTCAAAGACTTGGCCGAGACCGACCCGGGCGATGTAGTGGTCATGGACCTCGACGGCGAAGTGGTCGAGGGATCGATGGATGCTCCTGGTGAGCGGTTCATGCACACCGAGATCTACCGGGCCCGTCCTGATGTGGGGGCGGTGATCCATGCCCACCCCATGCACTGCATCGCGTTCTCGATGACCGATGTTCCCCTCGCCCCGGTCTGGCATCTGTGTACGCTGTTCGCCGACGGCGTGCCGGTACACAAATCCGCGGTGCAGATCGACAACACCGAGCGCGGCCGAGCGGTGGCCGCGGCCCTGGCCGACCGGAAGGGCATCCTGTTGAAGGGCCACGGGCTGACCGTGGTGGGGTCGACCATCGAGGAGGCAACCGTGAGCGCCGTCAACCTCGAGCGTTCCGCCCGGTTGCAGATCATGGCCCAGGGCATCGGCTCGGTGGAGGCCATCGATCGTTCGGAGCTCACCGACGAACTGCTCACCGACGGCCTGACCCTGGAGGAGTACACCCATACCCAGTGGGACTACTGGGCCGTGGAGTTGGCCCGGTGAGAACCCTGCGCCGCGAGGATCCCCGACTGCTGAGGGGCAACGGCCGCTATGTGGCCGACATCGAACTGCCGTCGATGCGCTACGCCGCGTTCGTGCGCAGCCCGGTGGCTCATGCCGACCTGAACGGGGTGGAGCTTCCCCCCGGCGTTGTCGGGTGGACAGGGAAAGACCTGATCGGGCGCATAGACACGATGGCCCCCAACGAGGCTGATGGCGGGGTTTACCAAGACAAACTGCTGGAATCCTTGGGCGACGACCGGCTCTTTGTTCGCCACGAGGGCCGCCCGCTTCTGGCGGTAGACCGGGTACGGCACGTGGGCGATCCGATCGCAGTGGTCGTCGCCGACTCTCTCTACGCGGCCGCCGACGCGGCCGACCGGGTGCTCCTCGACCTGGCCCTCCGCCCGGCGGTGGTGGATCCCTTCGCCGCGCTGGCCCCCGACGCTCCCCGGCTATACGACCATTGGCCCGACAACCGCTCGCTACTTGTTGCCGCCGGCTTCGGCGACATCGACTCTGCCTTCGCCGAAGCCGCCCATGTGAGTCGTCGCCGGCTGCACTCGGGCCGGCTGGCCTGTCACCCCATGGAGCCCAGGGGCGTGGTGGCGGCACACGATCCCCGCACCGACCTGCTCACCGTGTGGAGCAGCACGCAGATTCCCCACCCGCTGCGCACCGCCCTAGCCAAGGCTCTGGGTCGGCCTGCCCACCGGATACGGGTGGTGGCTCCCGATGTGGGTGGCGGCTTCGGCGTCAAGGCCATTCCCTACGCCGAGGAGCTGATCATGGCCTACCTCGCCCTAAAGACAGGTGTCCCGCTGAAATGGGTGGAGCAGCGAAGCGAGCACGGATTGGCCGCCATTCAGTCACGCGACCAGATCCACGACATCGAGATCGCTCTCGATGTCGACGCCCGCATCCTGGGAGTACGCGACCGCTTCGTGGTGGACAACGGGGCGGCCAATCCCCTCGGAGTGGTCCAGCCCTATAACACGTTGGCCCATCTGTGCGGGTGCTACCGGGTGCCGGCGCTGGATGTGGAGGCTACTGCGGTGGTCACCAACAAAGCCCCGGTCTCCCCCTATCGGGGAGCGGGGAGGCCCGAAGCAGTCTTCGCCATGGACCGCATTATCGACGTGGCCGCCCGGGAGATGGGCATCGACCCGGTGGAGCTTCGCCGCCTCAATCTCATCACCGCCGACGAGATGCCCTATTCGGTGGGTCTCAACTACCGGGATGGCACTCCCATGACCTACGACAGCGGTGACTTCTACGCATGCTTCGAGGAGGCCGTGGAGTTGGGCGAGATCGACGATGGATTGCGGGGAGGGGCGCAGGACGACAACGGTCGGCTAGTCGGCGTCGGTATGTCCACCTATGTGGAGGGCACCGGTGTCGGACCCTTCGAGAGCGCCCGTGTGCGGGTGGACGAGACCGGCTGGGTTGAAGTGGCCACCGGCGCGTGTTCGCAGGGTCAGGGACATGAGACTGTGTTCGCCGAAGTGTGCGCGCAGGCGCTGGGCGTCGATCCCGAGCAGGTGACGGTGATCGGGGGTGACACCGCTGCGGTAGAGCATGGTTGGGGCACGCTGGCCAGCCGCAGCGCGGTGGTAGCAGGCAGTGCGATCCACGAAGCGGCCAACGTGTTGCGCAACCGGATTGTGGACGCGGTGGCGGAGCAGTGGGAACTGGCTCCCGCCGACCTGTGCATCCGAAACGGCGCGGTAGAGGTGGTGGGAACGCCCACTAGGCGCATGGGGCTGGCCGAAGTGGCCGCAGGTTTCGCCCCCGGAGGCGTGTTTGCCAACGGCAGCAACGCCGGCTTGGACGAGGCGGTCTGCTTCGAGCCGCCCACCGTCACCTTTGCCGCTGGGGTGCATGTGGCCCGAGTCGCCGTCGATCCGTCCACGGGTGCGACGGAGGTTTTGGACTACGTGGTGGCCCATGACTGCGGACCGCTGCTTTCTCCCATGATCGTCGACGGCCAGATCGCCGGGGGAGTGGCCCAAGGGATCGGAGCGGCGCTGTTCGAGCAGGCGGCGTACGACGCTGACGGCCAACCCCAGAATCCCAGCCTGGCCGACTACCTGGTGCCTGATGCCGCCGGGGTGCCCGAATTGGCCGTCGCCCATTTGGAGACTCCATCTCCGCTCAATCCACTGGGTATCAAGGGTGTGGGGGAGGCCGGAGCTATTTCGCCGCCAGCCGCGGTGGCCAACGCCATTGAGGACGCCCTGTCCGAGTTGGGTGTCCAAGTAAACCGGGTGCCGGTGTCGCCTGAGTACTTGTTCGACCAATTGCACGGCGCCGGATCGCACGGCGCCCAATGTCACGGAGCAGGATCATGACCGCAAGCCAACCTGGATCAGGCGTCGACTCCCCCCGCCCTGAGGGCTCCCCGTCGTCGGACTTCGCTCTGAGCGTGTCGGGGATCCACAAACGCTACGGCGGGGTGGTCGCGCTTCGGGACGTTTCGCTGGATTTCCCCACCGGCACGCTCACCGCCATTGTGGGCGACAACGGGGCTGGCAAAAGCACCCTGTTGAAGGTGATCTCCGGAGCGGAGCAGCCCGACGCGGGACAGGTGGTGCTGCACGGCGAGGTCCGTCGTTTCCGGTCGCCGCTGGACGCCCGCACGGCCGGCATCGAAACCGTGTACCAAGACCTAGCCCTGGCCGACAACCTCGATGCCGCCCAGAACCTGTTCATGGGGCGGGAGCTCAAGGTGGGCTGGGGGCCGCTCACCTTCCTGCGGCGCCGGGCCATGCGCCGCGACACCGAGCAGATCATCCATCGGCTCAACATCAAGATCCCCTCGGTCCGCATCCCGGTCCAGCACTTCTCCGGAGGCCAGCGCCAGGGCGTGGCCATCGCCCGGGCCATGAACTGGGGCAACGAGGTGATCATCATGGATGAGCCCACCGCCGCGCTCGGCATCGCCGAGACCGCACGGGTGGAAGACCTCATCACCACGCTGCGAGAGCGCAATCTGACCATCGTGGTGGTGAGCCACAACCTCGACCAGGTGTTCCGGCTTGCCGACCGGATAGCGGTGATGCGCCGGGGCCAGCTAATTGAGCTTCTGGATGCCCACAGCACCGACGCCCAGATGTTGGTGTCACTCATCACCGGTTTGGCCGCGTCCCATGAAGGGGCGTGAGATGGCGCCGAAAGTGGGAGTGCAGATCCGCCCCAATCATGTGAGCTGGAACGAGATGGCAGCCGCTTGGCGGTACGCCGACGAGGCCGGTGCCGACAGCATCTGGACATTCGACCACTTCTTCCCTATCGACGGCGACCCCGAGGGCACCGCCTTTGAGTGTTGGTCCACGCTGGCCGCCATGGCGTCGGTCACCAAGAGGGCCCAAATCGGCCCGCTGGTCACCTGCACCGGATTCCGCAACCCCGATCTTCTGGCCGACATGGCTCGCACCGTGGACCACGCATCCGGGGGCCGGCTGGTGCTCGGCCTGGGATCGGGATGGTTGGAGCGCGACTACCAGTCCTACGGTTTCGCCATGTCCCGAGACGCCGATCGAATCCGGGAGATGGAGGTGGCCATCCACCGCATCCGCCATCGGCTGGTACAGCTCCGGCCTGGCCCGGTGGGTCCGCTTCCCATTCTGATCGGCGGGTTGGGGGAGCGGATGACCTTGGACGTGTGCGCTCGGTTGGCCGATGCCTGGAACGGTTGGGGCACCCCTGATGAGATCGCCCACCTCAACGGGGTGCTGGACAGCTGGTGTGAGCGGGCCGAACGCGATCCGTCGCAAGTGGAGCGGACGGTGGCACTGTTCGAGACCGCCAGCGATGCCACTTATGACGACTACGTGGCCGCGGGGGCCGAGCACCTCATCCTGGTGCGGTCTGGCCCCGACTATCGGATCGAAGAGATGGGGTCTCTCTTGGCCTGGCGGGATGCTCGGAGCGGGCTGTGAGCAGTGCGAGCGGCCCTTTGTGGATGCCGTTCACCTCCGCCGGCGGCGCCAAACCGCCGGTAGTAGTGGCCGGAGCCGGGAACTATGTGGAGACCGAAGACGGCGCCCGACTGCTCGACGCTACGGCTGGCGGGGTCGCCTGCGTGATCTTGGGCCATGGCCGAATTGAGATCGCCGACGCGGTGGCCGACCAGCTCCGCACCCTCGAATACCACTGTCTGTTTGGATACAGCCATCCCCGGGCTCAGGAGCTGGCCGAAGCGGTTTCCTCCCGAACGCCTGGTGATTTGAACCACGTCTTCTTCACAAACTCCGGCTCTGAGGCGGTGGAGACCGCTCTCAAGATGGCCCGCGGCTATTGGCGCCGGGTCGGCCAAGCCTCCAAGACCGGGTTCGTGTCGCTGCACCGGGGGTACCACGGCATGAACCTGGGCGGGATCTCTGTGGGCGGCCTCACCGAGAACCGGTCGGGGTTCGGCCCGCTGTTGGAAGGATGCACCCAAGTGCCGGCTCATGACATCGACGCATTGGAGCAGGAGCTGGCCTACCGCGACCCCAGCACCGTTGCCGCCGTGATTATGGAGCCGGTACAAGCAGCCGGCGGCGTATACCCGCCCCCGGAGGATTACCTGTCTCAGGTCAGGAAGGTATGCAACCGCCTCGATGTGCTGTTGGTGCTGGACGAGGTGGTGTGCGGATTCGGACGTCTAGGCCACTGGTTCGGCGGCCACCGCTATAGGGTGGTTCCCGACATCATGACCGTGGCCAAGGGGCTCACGTCGGCCTATATCCCGATGGGGGCGGCCATTGCTACCAGCCGGATTCATGAGGTGTTCGTCGACCTAGAGGGCTCCATCGAGTTGATGCACGGCTACACGTACAGCGGGCATCCCGCGGCCTGTGTCGCGGGGCTGAAGGTAGTCGAGATTCTCGAGCGCGAAGACCTGATCGACCACAGTTGCCAGACCGGAAAACACCTCCAAGAGCGAGTCGCCACGCTGGGTGCCTTGCCCGCGGTGGCCGAGACCAGAGGCGAGGGGATGCTGGCCGCCGTTGAGCTGTCAGGCGACAGGTCTGAGCCCCTGGTGGCCGAGGCCCAGCGGCGCATCCAATCGGCCGGTGTGCTCGTGCGGGCTCAAGCCGACCACCTGGGCATATACCCGCCGTTCACGTTCACAGCCGCAGAGGTGGACCGAGTGGTTGAGACGATTGGAACTGTGCTGGAGGAGATGTCGTGACCTACGACCGAGTTGACTCGATCTTGAAGCAGTGGGCTGGCGAACGCCCTGATCTGGATGCCTCGCCTATCGGGATCTTCGGGCGGATCTCTCGCATCGACCGCTTGTTCGAACAGTCGATGGCCGAGTTTCTGCGTCCCCATGGCCTCACTTTGGGGTTGTTCGACGTGTTGGCGGCGTTGCGGCGGAACGGCGAGCCGTTTCAAGCCAAGCCGAGTGAGCTGGCGGCCATGACCATGCTCACTTCGGGGGGCATGACCGGGCGAGTGGACCAGCTCGAGAAGCTGAACCTGGTCCGCCGGGTGCCTGATCCTGATGATCGCCGGGTCATGATGGCCCAACTCAGCCCGGAAGGCAGAGAGTTGATCGACCAGCTCATGGGCGAGCACCTAGAGCGCGAGCGCACCCGGCTGGAGTGGTTGCACGACGGAGAGTCGGAGGATTTCGCCGGCTATTTGCGCCGGCTGGAGGCGTCCCTTCGCTCCCTCGATGGGCAGATGCAGGGAGAAGGCCGAGTCGATTAGGACGCGGTAAAGCACCAGGAGATGGTGTCGGCCTCTGCGGGTCCCACTTCTTGGCGCCAGTAGGCCACCAGGGCGCAGTTCTGCTCGGCCTGGAGTCGCTCGATCGCCTTGCCCTGATCAGGGCGGAAGGTGAAGAGGTTGAGATTGGGTTGATGGCGTATCTGCTCATGGGGAATGGCCACCCCGTTGATGGTCAGACGGGCGTCGAATCCAGGGGCTAGGTCGATGCCGACGGTTTCTTGGGAGAGGACCTCAGCGCTGCGAGGGGGTATGAGCTCGTCCACCGCGGCGTTGCCGGTCACGGTCACGTCGTTGTCATCGGTGTCGGCGAGCAGCAGAGCCAGCAGAATGGCCGCGGCACCCGTCAAGGCGGCGAGGCCCAGCAGCACCCGGCGCAGAACTACCGACTCCAGCACCCACCCAGTGTGCCCGCTGGCCGAGGGTGGAGTCACCCTGAGTGGCGCGGAACTGAACGATTCGGCAAGTACCCTCAAAGCGTGTCCCAAGGCAGCGGCGAGTCGGAGGTGATCGGCCGGGTTGTGGGCGGGCGCTTCCGGCTCGTGGCCCGCATCGGCGCGGGCCGGTTCACCGACGTCTTCTTGGCCCACGACCTGGCCGAGTCGCGCCGGGCCGCGGTCAAGCTCCTTTCCGATGACATCCTGCCCGAAGGGTGGGCCCAAGACCGGATATTCCCCACCCGGTTCCTGGAGGCTGCTGAGACAGCCGCCGCCGTCACCCATCCCCACGTGGTGGCAGTTCACAACTGGGGCTACTCCGACCTCGGTCTCTACGTGGTAAGCGACTACATGGAGGGCGGGAGCCTGCGGGGGATGCTGGATGCGGGACATCTGCTGTCGCCGTCGCAGGTTCTCATGGTTGGCTTGGACGCAGCTCGCGGGCTGGAGCACATCCACCGTCAGGGAATCATCCACGGGGACATCCGGCCCTCCAACATTTTGCTCTCACCCCGGGGCCGAGCCCGACTGGCCGACCTGGGCACATCATGGGCGCTGACTTCGTCTGAGACCGGGGGAGCGCTGATGGCCCGGTCGGTTTTCTCGGCCATCGACGCGGCGCGCTACGCCTCCCCAGAGCAAGCCCAAGGCTTGACCCCCGACCTCAAGAGCGACGTTTACTCCCTGGTTCTGGTGCTGACCGAGGCGCTGTCGGGCCGGGTGCCATTCGAGTCTGACGATCCCGAGTACACCCAGATGGCCAAGATGAGCCGGCAGCTTGATTTGGCCGATCAGTTCGGCCGCTTGGGGCGCGTGCTGGAGCAGGCGGGACAACCAGAGCGGGATGTCCGCCCCACCGCCCGCGAGCTAGGCCTCGGACTGCTGGCCGCAGCGGAGACTCTGCCCCGTCCGGCCCCGCTTCCCCTGTCGAAACCGGGGCCGGAAGTTCCAGATACCGGCGAATCGGCGGCCGCGGTCACACCCGACACCCACCCAGCCGAGACAGCGCCGAGCACGAAGCGCCGTTCAACACCCCGAGCGCTGCTGGCGGTGGCGGCACTCGTGCTGCTGGGGACGGTGGGATTCGGGGCCCACCTGCTGTGGGACAACATGTTCGGCGCCGAGACCCAGCCGGTGCCCGATCTAGCCGGCGCCGGCGACGCCGACCTGCTCCGCATCGAGAACGAGCTCGGCTGGGTGCTCGACCGCCGCGAGCAGCGCCAAGACGGCACCTTGGCCGGCCAAGTGCTGGGCCAGGCGCCCCTGCCGGGCACCGGGTTGGAACGGGGCGAGACGGTCACGGTGTGGGTGTCTTTGGGCCCTGGGCTGGTCCAGATTCCCCAGAGCCTCCCAGGATTGGCGCTGGAAGAGGCCGGACAGGTCCTCAACGAGGCGGGCTTGGAAGTGGGCGACGTTTCTGAGCGCTACGACGAGGATGTGATCGAGGGCGTGATCATCGAGGTGGACGAGCTGTTTGCCGAGGTTGATCCAGGAAGCAGCGTGGATGTGGTGGTGTCATTGGGGCCGTCCCCCCGGGTCGTGCCCGAGATCGCGGTTGGCACATCGCTTGCGGTGGCCCGGGAGAAGCTGGAGAACGCCCGGCTGGGGATACTGGAGTGGCCTGAGCCGAGCAGCGATTTGGCCGCAGACCATGTGGTGAGGGTGGAGCCCCCGTCGGGGACAGAGATTCCGGCCGACTCGACCATCACCGTGGTGGTGTCCACTGGCCCGGTCGAGGTTCTGGTGCCGCAGCTGGCCACCCTTGGAGTGGAAGAGGCTCGATTGCTGCTCGAGGAGGCCGATCTGTGCTTGGACCAGGTTGAGGGCCCGCTCGACACCGAGGTGCTGGCATCCAATCCCCCGGCGGGAACAGTCATCGAGAGCGGAATGTGCGTGAGCCTGATAACCCGGCCCGAAGAGGATGCCGGCGAGGGTGCCGAAGACGGTTGAGCGTCATTCGAGGGCGGTGATGGCCCGCAGCCGGGCCTGGGCATGGCGGGCGAACGCGGCTTGCTCGTCGGTCATGCCCTCCCCGAACAGGATGAGCACCAGGGCCAGGTCGCCGTCCACACGCAGGGCGCCGGTGAGAAACCCGCGGGCGACCGCATCGGGATCGTCGGTGACGAACGCGGCCCGGGCCGCGGGGTAGTCGAGCATCACCGTGGCGTCGGGATCGTCCAGAGTGCCCGGAACCGGCAGCGGCCCTCCGGCGTCGGTGTCGATGCAGGCCCGGAACTGGCCGTCGCTGAAAGGGGTGTCGGTGACCACCAGGTTGACTCTGGCGGTGTGAACAGGTTCGGGCGCGGCCGATGCCAACTCATCACGCAGCCCGAGCGCAGCCTCGATCCAGTCTGGGCTGAGAAACCGGTGCGATCCCATCTCGGCAACGTATCGCTGTGGGGGCAGGGGCAAGGCGATGGTTGGGCGGTACGATGGCGGTTCGGTATGGGCCAGCAACGCATCACCCGGGCTGAGTGCGCCCATGTGGCCGCTTTGGCCCGCTTGGAGCTGACCGACGAAGAGCTGGAGCGGTTCACCGGCCAGCTCGACGAGCTGCTGGACCATGTGGCCGAGGTGGAGGCGCTGGACGTGGAGGGGCTCCCTCCCACCATGCACTCCCTTCCCATGGCCAGCGTGCTCCGTCCGGATGTTCCCGGCGAAGTGCTCGACCGCGACGAGGTGCTGGCTGGCGCTCCACTGGCCGAAAATGGTCAGTTCCGGGTTCCACCGGTGCTGGGGGAGGCCCCATGACCGCAGTCGAGATCGCGGCCGCAGTGCGGTCGGGCCGGCGTTCGGCTCGCTCGGTGGTCGATGTGTGCTTGAGTGCCATCGAAGCAGGCGAAGCCGAGATCCATGCCTTCAACCTGGTGACCGCAGAGCAGGCTCGGGCTCGGGCCGACGAGATCGACGCCGCAGTGGCCGCGGGCATAGACCCCGGCCCGCTGGCCGGCGTCCCGGTGGCCCTCAAGGACAACTTGTGTACTCGGGGGATGGCCACCACCTGCTCCTCTCGCATCCTGGAGGGCTGGATCCCGCCCTATGACGCCACCGTCGTGGAGCAGCTTCACAATGCGGGCGCAGTGTTTGTGGGCAAGACCAACATGGACGAGTTCGCTATGGGCAGTTCCACCGAGAACTCGGCATTCGGCCCCACCCGGAATCCCCGCGACCTCAGCCGGGTGCCGGGGGGCTCGTCGGGGGGCAGCGCCGCCGCGGTGGCAGCCGGGTTCGCCCCGGTGGGGCTGGGCAGCGACACCGGCGGGTCGATTCGCCAGCCTGCTGCGCTTTGCGGGGTGGTCGGCGTCAAGCCCACCTACGGCCTGGTGTCCCGCTATGGCCTGGTGGCGTTCGCGTCGTCTTTGGACCAGATCGGCCCGTTCACCACCACGGTGGCCGACTCCGCCGCCGTTCTAGACGTGATCAGCGGTCCCGACTCCCGCGACTCGACCAGCATCGGGGCGCATCAGCCCCCGGTATCGGCCACGCTGGACGACGGGGTGGACGGGCTGCGGGTGGGGGTTCTGGCCGAGCTGAGCGGCGACGGCATCGCCTCCGATGTGGCCGCCCGGTTGCGGGCCGCGGTGGGAGCGCTCGAATCCGCGGGGGCCCGAGTAGCCGGGGCCAGCGTGCCGGCCGCGGTCTATGGCCTGTCGGCCTACTACCTGATCGCCCCGTCCGAGGCCTCCAGCAATCTGGCCCGCTACGACGGGGTCCGCTACGGGCTGCGGGTGGATGCCCCCTCCACTCCCGACATGAACGCCGCCACCCGCTCGGCCGGCTTCGGCGACGAGGTCAAGCGCCGCATAATGATCGGCACCTACGCCCTGTCGGCCGGCTACTACGACGCCTACTACGGCAAGGCCCAGAAGGTCCGCACGCTCATCATCAACGACTTCGCGTCGGTGTGGGAGCAGTTCGACCTGCTGGTGAGCCCCACCTCGCCCACCACCGCGTTCTCGCTGGGTGAGCGCACCGCCGACCCCATGGCCATGTACATGAGCGACGTGTGTACAGTGCCGGTGAACCTCACCGGGCAGGCGGCCATGTCGGTGCCCTACGGGGTTGGCGACGATGGACTGCCGGTGGGCGTGCAGATCTTGGCGCCTGCTCTGGGGGAGCCGGTCATGTTCCGGGCCGCTGCGGTGCTGGAAGCGAGCTTGTGATGAATGCCGACACCCTCGACATTCCCGGCCTTGGCGCTACTGACGACACCGAGTGGGAGACGGTGGTGGGATTGGAGGTCCACGCCGAGCTCGCCACCGAGACCAAGTTGTTCAGCGCCAGCCCCAATCGCTTCGGCGGCGAGCCCAACACCCACATCGACCCGGTGTCGCTCGGATTGCCGGGCTCGCTTCCCGTCCTCAACCAAAAGGCGGTGGAGCTGGCCATCCGGGTGGGCCTGGCCCTCAACTGCCGGATACAGCCGTCGGTGTTCGCCCGGAAGAACTACTTCTACCCCGACATGCCCAAGGACTTTCAGATCAGCCAGTACGACGAGCCGATCAACGTCGAGGGCTGGTTGGAGCTGCCCACGGGCGAGCGCATCGGCATCGAGCGGGCCCATCTGGAGGAGGACACCGGCAAGACCGTCCATGTCGGCGGGGGAGGGCGCATCCACGAGGCCGGCTATTCGCTGGTGGACTACAACCGGGCCGGGGTTCCGCTCATCGAGATCGTGGGCCGCCCCGAGCTGCGATCGGCCGAGGAGGCCCGTCAGTATGTGTCCGAATTGCGGGCCATCCTGGTGGCGGTGGGGGCGTCGGACGGCAAGATGGAGGAGGGTTCGCTGCGGGTGGACTGCAATGTGTCGGTGCGACCAGTGGGCAGCCACCGGCTGGGCACCCGGTGCGAGATCAAGAACGTGAACTCGCTGCGCTCGCTCGGCCGGGCTGTCGAATACGAGGCCCGCCGCCAGATCGACCTGCTGACCAGCGGCCATCCGGTGGAGCAGCAGACCCGGCACTGGAACGAGGACGACGGGCGCACCCACGCCCTGCGCTCCAAGGAGGAGGACTACGACTACCGCTACTTCCCCGAGCCCGATCTGCTGCCGCTCAACCCCAGCACTGAGTGGGTGGAGCAGATCCGCCAAGGGCTGCCCCCGCTGCCCCGGGATCGTCGGCTTCGGCTGGCCGAAGCGGCCCCATCAGTGGATGCAGGCCACATCGCGCTGGCCGTCGAGCGCTCGATGGACGAGCTGGCGCTGGCCGCCATCAGCGGGGGAGGAACAGCCGAGCGGGTGATGACCCATGTCGTCCAAAACCTGGCCGACGGCGTTGGAGTGCTCGCCCCTGAATCCCTAGCCGGATTGGTGGCCATGGAGGAGGCGGGCGAGCTGACCGCCACCCAAGCCAAGAAGGTGTTGGCCGTGCTGGTGGACAGCGGCGGCTCGCCCCAAGAAGCGGCCCAGTCGCTGGGGTTCGAGGCCATGGACTTCGGCGAGCTGGAGACCCTGGTGGATGGGCTCATCAGCGAGCACCCCGACGAGTGGTCCCGGTTCTGCGAGGGCGACAACAAGCTCACCGGGTTCTTCGTCGGCCAAGTGATGAAGGCCACCCAGGGCCGAGCCGACGGGAAAGCCGTCACCCAGCTGCTGAACGCCCGTCGCGGCTAGCACCGGCCAAACGCATCACCAGGGCGCAGATCGTCGGGAATCGTCTGCAAAAAGCGGACGCCCTGTTCGCCCGTTCCGCATCATGCACTTGCGCCCATTGAATACTTGTGGTATAAACTTTCTGAAGTCCTAATATCACACGTTCAAGTGTGATGCCAAATCGAAAGAAATTTACCGAGGTTCTATATAAGACAAGGGGCAGGTCAATGGGAGCAAATGACCACACGAGAATGTTGTTCAAAGAATTGTTGAACTCCTGTCGGGGGGGGGGGGGGGGGGGGGGGGGGGGGGGGGGGGGGGGGGGGGGGGGGG
>JAPPMA010000092.1 GCA_028819295.1 bacterium
ACTTTCCTCAAGGAGTGGAGAGACGAGTCCACATGAATACCGGTCTGTGCTCGTCCATACTTCCCTTGCACCGAGGGCTTTCTGCATAGCTCGGAGCGGGCTTGGGCGATTGTGGGCTCTTCGCGGGGCAGCTTCTTGTTGAACTTGGGGCCGATGATATCCCGAGATAGGCGGCATAAGACTTACTGCTGACCTATGAACGGTCGGCTCACGCCGACCAGCCGAACTGATTTCATCAAGAAGATGCGCAGCCTCGGGTGGGAAGGGCCTCGGTCTGGTACCAGAAATGGCTGAAAGCCCCGTGAAACCCCAAGCCGTTTGGTCAATGCCTTTGGCAGGAGTCAACCCAACGGCAAAGCCAGGGCGACGGCGTTGGGGGCGTGGTGGAGCTCTAGGCGGGTGGTTTCGCCGAGGTAGTCGCCGTCGAGCTGATAGGGGAAGGGGGTGTCGCTGGTCACCACGGCGCCCGTCACATCGGTACAGGAGTGGACGTGACGGTGGGCGGTGACGGCGGGTCCCCAGCCCAGGGCGCTGGCCGCCGTCCGAAGGAGGCGGATGGCCTTCAGCGACCTCAGCGTCACCATCGACAGGGGGGTGTCCAAAGTCGCGTCGGGCATCACGTTGAAGGGGCGCGACCCCAGATAGGTGTAGGGATTGGTGTTGAGGCAGATGGCGAACAGGCCGGCCACCTCCCCACTGTCGGCATGGTGGACGGTGAACCGAGGCTCTGAGCGATCGTAGTGGCGCAACCAGGTGTCCAGCGCGGCGTAGGCGAACAGGGCGTGGTTGGCATACCGCTTCAGCCCGGCTCGGCGCTCCACCTGCTGCACCACGGCGGCGTCGTATCCCACCCCGGCGTGGAACAGGAAATACCTTCCATTCGCCTGGCCGAGGCCCACACGCTTGATGTGGCCGGCGGCCAGCGTCTCCAGCAGCATGGCGGCCGCCTCCACCGGATCTTCGGGCAGGCCGATGGTGCGGGCGAAGACGTTGGTCGATCCCCCGGGCAGGGGCGCCAAGGCCACATCAGACCCGGCAACGCCGTTCACCGCCTCATTGAGGGTGCCGTCGCCGCCCAGAACCGCCACCACGTCACAGCCTTCGGACACGGCATCGCGGGCCAGGCGCGAGGCGTGGCCTCGCCTGTGGGTGACGGCGAGGGTGACGGCGTGGTCGGCGGCCAGCGCCTTTTCGATGACCACTTGGGTGCGGGCGGTGACCGACGAGGCGTGGGGGTTGACGAGCAGCAGTACTTTCAGATGCTCAACGCTACCGCCTGCGGCCCCACAAGCCCACAACCCGCGGCGAGGTCCGGCGACTCGTTGAATCCCCTCCGCTCGGTTTTGCGCTCCCGAACTGCGATGGGAGACTTGTGCGCTATGGACATCGTCGTCTGCGTGAAGCAAATCCCCGATCCGGCCGACCCCGGGGAACTCGATCCGGCAACCAATACCCTCAAGCGGGACATGAAGCTCATCATGGACGAATCGGACTCCTACGGCGTGGAGATGGCCCTTCAGCTTCGCGACGCAGCCGGGGATGGCGAGGTTACCCTGGTGTCGATGGCGCCCCACGAGGAGGTCAACGGGCTGCGATCTGCGCTGGCCATGGGCGCCGACAAGGCCATCTTGGTCAGCGACGAGGCCCTGGCCGGAACCGACGCCCTGGGCACCGCACGGGTGCTGGCCGCGGCCATCGGCCGGGCCCAGGCTGATCTGATTCTTGCCGCCACCGAATCGTCAGACGGCTACACCGGCACCGTGCCCGAGCAAGTGGCCGAGCTGCTGGGCCTGCCCTCGGTAACGTTCGCCAAGGAGATCCAGGCCGACAGCGGCGAAGTGCTGGTGAAGCGCCAGACGGAGGCGGGCTACGACGAGGTGCGGTGCCCGCTGCCTGCCGTGGTGTCGGTTACCGCAGGGGTGGTCGAGCCCCGCTACCCGTCGTTCAAGGGCATCATGGCGGCCAAGTCCAAGCCCATGGACCAGGTGGGGATCGGCGATCTGGGCATCAGCGCCGACCAGGTGGGCTGGGCCGGCGGCGGCCAGGAGATCACCGACGTCAGCCCCGCCCCCGAGCGGGAGGCCGGCGAGATAATCACCGACGAGGGCGATGCCCACGAGCGCATCATCGCCCTGCTCGAAGAGCTCAGGATCGTCTAGGGGCTAGGACGCTAGGAGACAGTATGGGAACCATTTGGGTACACGCCGAGGTGTCAGGCGGCAAGGTCGCCTCGATCAGCCTTGAGTTGTTGGCCAAGGCCCGGGAGCTGGCCGACACCGTGGAAGCGGTGGTGGGCGGAGAGGGCGAGGCGTTGGCCGCCGAGCTGGGCGCCCACGGGGCGGCCACCGTCCACGCCACCGGCGACCTAGACGGCGGCTTGGCCGGGCCCGCGGTGGCCTCGGCCATCGTGGCGGCCATCGAGGGAGGCGCCGCTCCCGACGCGGTGCTGTTCGGCACCACCTACGACGGCAGGGATGTGGCCGGACGGCTGTCGGTGAAGCTGGGCGCGCCGGTCATCACCAACGTCGTCGAATTGGAGCAGGTCAACGGGTCGCTGGTCGGAACCGAGCCGGTGTTCGGCGGCACGGTCAACGTCAGCACCCGGTTCAACGGCGCCGGCGTCGGCCTGTTCCTGGTCCGCCCCAAGTCGTTCGCTGCTGAGGAGTCCGGCGGCTCACCGGCCGCGGTGTCGGCGCTGCCGGTTCCCGATCTGGGGGCCACCGGAGCGGCTCGGGTGGTGGACCGCTTCGCCGAGGAGTCCACCGGGCCCAAGCTGGACGAGGCCGGCGTGGTGGTGTCGGGCGGACGGGGCCTGGGCGAAGCCGAGAAGTACTCCATGATCGAGGATCTGGCCAAGCTCCTCGGGGGCGCCGCGGGCGCGTCTCGGGCCATCGTGGACGCCGGCTGGGTGCCCTATTCCCACCAGGTGGGCCAGACCGGCAAGGTGGTCAAGCCCGATGTTTACGTGGCCTGCGGCATCTCCGGGGCCACTCAGCACATGGTGGGCATGAAGGGCTCCAAGAACATCATCGCCATCAACAAGGACACCGAGGCGCCCATCTTCGGCATCGCCGATCTCGGCGTGGTCGGTGATGTACACAAGGTGGTCCCAAAGCTGATCGAGGCCCTCCAAGCCAGGGGCTGACCCCGGTTCACACCAGGGGCCAAGGGTGGCGACGACCGCTGGGGTCGGTGGGGAAGCAGGCTTCGCCCACCAGTGCGCTCGCCCGGGCCAGCACGGCGTCTCGTTCCAGCAAGGTGAGCAGATCGGCGACGTCGGCGGGTAGACCGCCATCGATCATGCGAGCCACGTCGGCGGCCAGGTCGGCGGGCAGTGGATCGCCGGCCCATTCCCAGATCACCGTGCGAAGCTTGAATTCGCAGTGGAAGGACAGGCCGTTGTCGATGGCGTAGAGCCGGCCGTCGCCGCCGAGCAGGATGTGGCCGCCCTTGCGGTCGGTGCTGTTGATGATGAAATCGAAGGGCGCCGTCACGCCGACACTGAGCGTCCAGCGCGAAGCTGTTAGCTTGGGGGCATGACTTCTATGCAGACTCCAAAGAGAAGTCTTAATCTTAAACGGCCACCGCTACCGCGGATCTTGTCATTGTCAGCGCTGATTGGCACAGCGGCTGTTGCCCAATACGTGCTTGATCTTCACTATCTGGTCGGCGTGTATGCCGCCGTCAGCGCTTCAGCGCTAGTGGAGGCGGTCTACTACTTCGCCTCGGCAAACCGCCGGAGTTTAGAGCCTCGATCCGAAAATGAAGCCCCGCTCCAATCCTGACCCTCGGCGCTCGCGACTTGTGCGGGGGTTGCAGGCCCACTAGGTTTCGGGTCACCTAGAAAGACCCCGCGGGTTTTCTCCTGCGGTCAGATTCGTTGGCAGGTCGGGCGTTTGCCTCATCCCCTCCACATTTGGATGGACGTACACACACGGATGAGGGTTTGATCTTGGCCCCCTTCGGTTCTGGCCGCGGGTCTTTCTAGGTGGAAATCCCGACCTTCCGAAGGGGGCCACCATGGCGGGCCAGCAGGCAGGGAACGACAAGGCGAGCGCGGGGAGGTTCCGCTGGCCGGCGATTCTGCTGCCGGTGGCGCTGCTGGCTGTGGGCCTGGTGTTCGCTTTGGCCGACGATGCGCCGAGTGCCGAAGCCCACGAGGTAGAGGCAACCCAGACCACTACGGAATGCGTTGATTTGGTGTACGGCTATCCCAGCACCCGGATTTGCTGGCCCCTGACCAAGACGTACCCGGTTCCGCACTCCCATCCCACACCCAAGCCGACCCCGCAGCCGACGCCCAAGCCATGCACCAGCCTGTTCTGCGGCATGACCCAGGCGGAAATCTGTGCGGCGGCAGGGCTGCGGGTACACCCCAGCGGAACAGGATGCGGACCAACCCCGACTCCGACCCCGCAGCCGACTTGCGAGCATGGCATCGATCCGGGAACCGGCAACTGCGCTACTGCGATTCCGCTTCCGACTCCGACCCCGCAGCCGACTTGCGAGCATGGCATCGATCCGGGAACCGGCA
>JAPPMA010000046.1 GCA_028819295.1 bacterium
CAACTCGCCCTCGCCCTCGCCTGGAACATCGGCCTCGCCAACACCCAAGCACAGGGCAACGTCCACTACACCGACTAACACCACACCAGTGATGGGTGAACCCCGGCCGGCGCCCTCAACCACCTACTGCAATCCCCCCAACACAAAACGTTTGCGATAACCGATCGAATCCCGCGGTCCAGACCACGCGGCAGGAATCGCGTATCCATGCGCTCTTCTTTGAGCCTCCGCTGACACGCGGGGTGGGGTGGGGTGAGGGGGTTGGCTCTTGTGGGAGGATGGCGGCGATGGTTGCGGTGTCGCGGGAGCGGTTCGAGGAGTTGGTGGCCCGGGCGCTGGACGAGATTCCCGACGATCTGGGCGAGCTGATGGAGAACGTGGCGGTGCTGGTGGAGGACGAGGGCGAGGATTCCGATGTCTGGGGGCTGTACGACGGGGTGCCGCTCACCGAGCGAGGCGACTACGGCGGAGGAGAGATGGTGCTGCCCGACCGCATCTACATCTACCGGCTTCCCATCTGCCAGGGATGCGGCACTGAGGCCGAGGTAGTGGAGGAAGTGCGCGTCACCGTCATCCACGAGGTTGCCCACCACTTCGGCATCGACGACGACCGCCTCGACGAGCTCGGCTGGGCCTGAGGAGGGCTCTTGGGCTGACCGGCTTGAATGAAATGCGGGTACTGTCCCAGCGGTGAAGACCTCAGGAGGCAGCATGGGACCGCTCAAGGGTATTCGCGTGGTGGAGATCGCCGGTATCGGTCCGGGGCCGTTCGCGGCCATGATGCTGGCAGATCTGGGTGCTGATGTGGTGCGAATCGACCGGGCCGACCGGGTTCGCGACGAGGTTCCCGACACCCCCCATCCCGATCTTTTGAACCGGGGCCGACGCAGCGTGGGCATCGACCTCAAACACCCCGATGGGCCAGAAATCGTGTTGAGTCTGGCGGAGGGCGCCGACGGGCTGATCGAGGGATTCCGCCCTGGTGTGGCCGAGCGCCTGGGCATCGGCCCCGACGAGTGTCTGGCCCGCAACCCCAAGCTTGTGTACGGGCGCATGACCGGTTGGGGACAGGACGGCCCCTATTCGTCGATGGCCGGCCACGACATCAACTACATCGCGCTGTCGGGCGTGCTGGGGGCGATCGGCCGGGAGGGGGAGGCGCCGGTGCCTCCGATGAACGTGGCCGGCGACTTCGGCGGAGGCGGGATGCTGTTGGCCCTCGGGATGCTGGCCGCCATGCTGGAGGCCCGCACCTCGGGCCGGGGACAGGTGGTGGACGCATCCATGGTGGAGGGTTCTGCCCTGCTCATCACCATGATCTACGGGATGCGCGCCATGGGAGCGTGGGGGGCGCGGGGCACCAACCTCTTGGACACCGGCGCCTGGTTCTACGACGTCTACGAGTGCGCCGACGGCGAGTACATCTCGCTGGGCGCCCTGGAGCCCCAGTTCTTCGCCGAGATGGTGGCAAAGACGGGTATCGACGCCGAGGGCATCGACCAGAACGACCGCGCCGCCTGGCCGGAGATGCGAACCCGCCTGGCCGAGGCGGTCAAAGCCAAGACTCGTGACGAGTGGTGCGAGATCCTCGACGGATCCGACGCCTGCTTCGCCCCGGTTCTCAGCCTGGCCGAGGCCCCGGGGCATCCCCACAATGAGGCCCGAGGCACGTTTGTGGATGTGGGCGGCGCCCTCCAGCCCGCCCCCGCTCCTCGCTTCAGCCGCACCCCGGCCGAGATCGCCCGTCCCTCCCCCCACCCCGGCCAGCACACCGCCGAGGCGCTGGCCGACTGGGGTTTCGACGCTGCCGCGGTGGTCGCCCTGCAAGAATCGGGGGTTGTCAAGTAATGGCAACCATGGTGAACTTCCACGCCCATCCCGACGATGAGGCCATCGCCACCTCGGGCACGATGATGAAAGCAGCCGACGAGGGCCACCGGGTGGTGCTGGTGGTGGCCACCAAGGGTGAGCAGGGCGAACCGGTGCCCGGAGCGCTCAGCCCGGGGGAGACGCTGGGAGAGCGCCGAGCAGCAGAGACCCTGGAGGCGGCGAAGATCATCGGCGCCCACCGGGTGGAGTTCTTGGGCTACGAGGATTCGGGCATGGCCGGCGAGGGGTCCAACAACAATCCCGCCAGCTTCTGGCAGGCCGACTTTGACGAGGCGGTGGAGCGGTTGGCCCGCATCCTGGCCGAGGAGTCCGCCGACGTTCTCACCGTGTACGACGACCACGGCGGCTACGGACACCCCGACCACATCCAAGTTCACCGGGTGGGGGTGGGTGCGGCTCGCAAAGCCGGAGTCGAAAGGGTGTTCTACGCCACCATGAACCGCACCCAGATCCTGCGGCAGATGGCCGAGGTGGAGTCTTTCGCCGAGGCGATGGAGGACATCGATGTCGAAGGGGCTGAGCGGATCAGAGACGAGGAGTTCGGCACCGAGGAGGCGGACATCACCCACGCGGTGGACGTGAGCGCGTATTTGGAGCGCAAGCGGGTCGCCATGCTGGCCCACGCCAGCCAGATCACCGCCGACTCCTTCTTCGGAACAATGACCGACGAGCAGTTCGCCGACGCGTTCGGCACCGAGTGGTTTGTGGCCCCCGGACCGCCGCGCACCGGCGACTTCGCCACCGACCTTTTCGGGTGAGCGCGGGTTCGGGCCTGTTGGCCGCGTCGCTGGCCGGCTTCCACGACTGGTTCTCCTGGGTGGTGATGCTGGCCAACGCCGCCGCCGGGGGATGGGCTCTGGGCGCCCACTTTCGACCGAAGTTGCGCGGCTGGCCGCTGTGGGCGTTTATCGCCGCAGCTCAATGCACCATCTTCGCCCAGGTGATCGTGGGCGTTGTGTACGAGAACCGCTCGGGAGCCGATCCCGGAGACTTGCACCGCCTCTACGGCTTCGCGGCCATTGCCGCTGTGGCCATCGTCTACGCCTATCGAATGCAGTTCGCCCACCGACGCGAGCTCCTCTACGCCGGCGGCAGCCTCTTCCTGTCCGGCCTGGCCATCCGGGCCATGATCCTCAGCTGATTGTGCCTGTTGGAGGGTAAGCAGCTTCAACGCTAAGAGCCACTTAACGCCGACTCAGCGAAGGGGTCTGATCCGGTGTCTTGAGACGGATCGCGGTAGGGAGATTCCATTGATGTCGCGTACCCCCGGAACCAGGCAACCAGGCCCAAATTAGCCGGACCAGATCACAAGACGGAGTTCGCTGTCGTCGATCAGCGAATACTCTGGCGCGCGGCCTGACAGTTCTTGGCTCTCTTTAAGAATAATCGGAACTCCATCTCCCCGTCGTTCCATCATGTGAGATCTTTGAAGCGGGTCAGAGTGGTCCACCGGGCATCGGGCCAGCAAAGAGACAACAAGCTCGTTCCTGCTGTACTGCCTTAGGTGCAGGCTGTCAGGCGTCAGAGTATTGACCAGTGGTCCAGGAACATAGAGCTCAAGGCGGTTGCGAAACATGTGGAGACGGATGCGAGCACCTGCCATTGAGTAGTCACGATGGGCTACTGCATTGACCAATGCCTCGAAAACGGCGCGGTCGCTGAATTGAGGTCGGCTAACTCGAGCGACTTCCTTGTCCGCTTCAACAAACATGTTTCTGCGGACGAAGCTGAGGGCCTCCATGACTTGAAGATCCAGAGGCCCTGTAAAGTCCCGGGCGTCACTTTGGTAGTTGACATCGGTGCGCTCACCGGTGTAGCTGATGGCCTGAATGTACGCGTGCGGCATCCAACGTATTGGTTCGGGAACGCACAGCAACACACCAGCAACCGTAAGCCTTGTAATGCCCTGGTCGTCTTCAGCAATAATCCGGAGTTTTTGAAGCACGCTATCGTCGGCAAGATCTTCACCACGTATGAAACGAGTGGTCAAAGATGGATCCAAGTCTTCTCGGGTAGTCATCGGAACGACTGATTCGTCGAATCGGATAACTCTGCTTTGGCTACGTTCTTGAAATAGACGAGACAACACTTCAGGTGCCATTTCCCGTTTCGAACTACCAATTCTCGTAAAATATCCGCCAGAACTCTTGTGTACAAACAAACTACGATGAACATCAACTTGAATTATTATTGATGTCTCATCAGGGCTTGATGGCAACTCGATTTTTCTTATGGCTACATCCAAAGGTGGGTCAATTGAGTCATTACAGATCTCCCGTACCCACGTCTCTACCGTGTCCAGACGGCCCAAAGGGATACCAATGATATCGCGACTCTTGTCATCAACGCCTAAAAGGATAGTACCACCGACATTATTGGCCATTCCGGCGAGTTCATCAGAGAAGGATTTGCGGTTTGGTTCCGTGACTGAGTTGCCAGAGAAGAGTACTCTTTTGAGTTCTAAGGTTGAATCCTCTCCAAGCAAGATACGCTTACGTAAATCACCAAAATTCGCCATAGTCACGTACCCGTCAAAGTCATAATGCGTTGGTAACGACGCTCGAATGCTTCGCGTCCACCTTCCATGACTCGGCATATCTCTTCGCGTACACCCTCTTCTTGGAGTCCGCCTTGGCGCGTGATCTTCGTTCGACCGTTGACACTTGCAAGAGAAATTAATAATTCGGCGTCACCATGTACTACAATATTCGGGTTGTGAGTAACGACTATGACTTGCCGCTCAAACTTTGCTTCTCGCAAACGGCTGACCAGCAGGTCATAGATGAGTGTGTTATCTAGATCGTCTTCAGGTTGGTCTAGAATTATGGGCTCGGAGCCATAACCAAGCACAAAGGCCAGTAGTGCCGCAGTTTGTTGGCCTGGCGATCCTTGAGATAAATCCTTCCATTTCTTGTTGTTCTGATCCTGGTATTCCACTGTAACTGTGTCTTCGGGAAGATAAAGTGCCAGACGGTCGATTGATTCTGGAGTTGCCTTTCGGATGGTGTTCAAGAACCGACGATCTTTCATCGCCCATGAAGGGTTGCCGCCAAAGCGAATTGCTGCCAATTCCGAAAGGACAGCATCCAGTTTCTGCCAGTCCCACTCCTCTTCTTGCTTGGGGCATATCTTCTTGAATATGGCTTCGCGATCATTCTCAAAACTGTCGGCCCCAAATGCTGCTGCGAGTCTCTCTCGGAGAGTATCACAGCTTCCATAGGGTGTTATCGTTACACGAATTATTTCGCCACTTGTTTCGGCATCAATGAACTGAAGTCGTCGATCGCTCAGTTCACCTCGCAGTTTGCGATAGCCCTTTAGGACGTCTTGCGCTTCATTGTCCAATTCTTCTGATCGACGAGTATCTTGTTCTATGCGGGCTATTTCCTGTTTGAGCGAGGCAGCTTGATGCAAAAGGCTATCGTATTCATCAATACTTGCGACTCCTTCTTGCGCCAGAGTAGCCGATAGGGCCTCAAATCTTGATTCACTGTCAGATTTTGCTGTGTTCCAAAGGCTGGCATCTGAGCTAGATTGAACCTCGTCGATCTTTTGTTTTGCCTCGGTTATCAGAGTCAGTATATTTTGCTTAAGTCCGTCTACGATTTGCTTGACATTGGCATGTGTGCTGAAAAGGCTCTCTGATGCGTCGTCGCTCTCAGTGTCAGAAGTGAGTTCAAGGTCGGGTACAGAAAGGTCGGTTGCAGATAGTTCAATAGCGTCGATTTTGCTGAGAGCAGTATTGAGAATTGCCCGCCAGGCATCATCTTGCTGCCGCCGTAGACGGTACTCACTCAGAATGGCTGCATTTTCTCCACCCTGAAGAATATTCAATTTTCGCTCAACATCACGCAGGGCTGCCTGTCTGTCTGGCAAGTTCTCGGCAGAAGAGCGGGACGCTCGTGCTTGAGCCCTCAGAGACAGATAGTGTTCGTTTTGTTGCTTGGTAGTTCGCCTTATTTCTGCTTCGTTGACACGGTTGCTTTGGTCTATAACTGTCAAGAGAGCGTTGGGGTCTTGCGCGAGGGCAAAGAGTTGCTTCTGACTATATATTCTTACAGGAAAGAGTTCACTTATATTACCGTCTTCCGCCACTCGCACGTCGTCGTCAATGCGGCATATCGCTGGCGCACTGCCATCAGAACTCCAGGAAACGACAAAGCGCTCGCCATCTTTTCGGTACACCGCTTCGACAACGGTATTTGCTGTAGCTAGTCCTTCTCCTTGTTTGGAGTAATCGCTCATTCTGCTGTCAAAGATCTTTCGCAAAGAACCCTCGTCGCTCGTATCACTTCCATCCAATTCAAATTCTCGTCGAAATGCTTTTCTACAAAAGTCGACTATTGTAGATTTCCCAGTACCACGACCACCGATGATTGTGTTCAGCCATGGATTGAAATGAACAGTTACGGGTTCTCTTCTTCCAATGTACTTGGCGTTCGCTACCGATATGCTCTCTATTGCCAAGTTGGCATGGTTGTTGTTGGGATCATTGGGGGTTGATTGCCTGGAAGGTTTTAGGGATTCGTCACCGTCAAGCAGTGCTAGTCGAAGACCTTCATAGCTTGGCGTTGTCATCTTGACCCAAGTAAATCGAGTACCGAGACTGTCGTAGGCATGGCTGTCTGATGACCAGACTTGCGGTATAGACCGATTGACTTGTGTTTGCTGTCCATCAAGCCAGTTGTCGGAATATTCGCGTTCTGGGTCAATCTCTACTGCTAGCAAGTGTGGGTGATTGAGTATGTTAATTAGCGGCATGCCGCTGTTATATTGCGTCAAGATTCCCTTAGGTCCGTTGACATGCGCTCCAAGTATGAGGGCCTCGTTGCCACAATTGTCAAGGATGTTCAGGATACTCAGCGAGGACTGGCCTTCCTGGGTGCCTTGGTCGTCTACGGAAATATCGATGTCAGCCAGGATCTTTTCAACGTGTTGCTGGGTGGCGTTGGGGGCGAGGAGGAGGAGGAGGTGGATGCCATCGCTAGCAGTTGCCTCTACGGCAGGGAAGAGGACCGGAGAATCGTCGCCTTGCAAAGCAACGCTTTGAAGATGTTGGATCCCTTGGGCAGTGTTGTGATCGGTTATTGCGACGGCGTGGAGGCCGGCATCGCGTGCTGATTGGATCCAGGCATCCCAGTCAGGACTTTGCCGATCTGCCAAGTTGCCGAAATCGTAAGAGGCGGGGGAATGAGCGTGGAGGTCGACGCGCCACCAGCGGGAGCCGGGCCAATCCCATGAGTTGGTCATCTGGACCTCCAGATATTCACCTAGACGCGCAATAGCCTATTGCGGAGTGCGGGCGTGCCCGCGCATCTTTAGGCTTGTGTCTGGCAGGAAGAGCGAGGCTGCTGGCGATGTAGGCAACCTGGTCTGGTTGGCCTTCCCCGAAGGGAGGTCAGAGGTTGACGACGGGGCAGGTGAGGGTCCTCGTGATGCCGTCGACCATCTGGATCTGGCTCACCACCAGGCGGCCGAGCTGGTCCATGGATTCGGCCTCGGCTTTGGCGATCACATCGTATGGGCCGGTCATGATCTCAGAGATCACCACGCCATCGATGTCGCGGATGGCCTCGGCCACCTGACGGGCCTTGTCCATTTCGGTTTGGATCAAAACATATGAGCTGACACCCACGTGACTGCACCTCCGGTCGGTTGTCCCGCATCGTACTCAAAGCCGCGCTCGAATGGGCTAGCGAGCCAGGCGAAGCGCAATGATTTAGGCCGATGAACCGTGCCCCCGCCAATCCGTATCTAGCCGACTCCTCCTACGCCATTGCCCATGGGCGGTGCGACCAGCAGGACAATGTGCCCTGGCGGGGGCCAGAGGGCCCCACTGAGGTGCTCGATGAGGTGCTTGACCTCCAGTACGCCTGGCTCGGCCCCTGCCATTTCGGCCACCTGACGTCGGGGCCCTATCCCGACGGCCGAAGGGTGGTGTGGAGCAACGGGCGCCAGAACATCGCCAAGCTCGACTACGACACCCTCGAGGTGCTGGCCGACCACGAGATCGTGGGTGGGGAAGGTCGCACTCCCATCGAAGAGTTGGAGGTCAATTTGCTCGGCCTCGACAAGAAGGACGGCTGGGATGCCGTCGAACACGCCATCGAGCTTTCGATGAAGTTCATGACCGGCATCGACGGGGTCTATGCGCTGCTGGATTGCGACCACACCCTGTTCCTGGGCCGCAAAGACCACGCGGTGGCCTACGTGGAGACCGATCCCTCCGATCCGGCGTCGCCCATTGCGGAGCGGGACCGATGGAACAAGCCCGACCACATCGAGGGCTTCTTCGTGGGGATGAACATGACCTTCGACGGCAAGCTGGTGATGTCCACCGACCACGGCTGGATCGTGGTGCTCGAGCGCGACTTCAGCGCCTACCACGCCCTCCAGATCGCCGGTGGGGCCGAGGTCGCCGCCGAGTACTGCGCTCGGCGGGCTGCGGAGCGGGGCAACACCGGCTACGGCTGGGTTCGCACCAGCATCTGCGTGGACAGCGACAACGCCATCTACGTGTCGTCCAACGACCGCCACCACAAGCTGCGCTGGACGGGCGCCGAGCTCACCGATGATCCTGCCCGCGGCTGCTGGACGGCGCCCTATCGCAACGGTGGCGGCTACGGCTCGGGCACCACGCCGTCGCTCATGGGCTTCGGCCCCGACGAGGACAAGTTCGTGGTTATCGGCGACGGCGACGAGGTGGTGAACATCACCCTGCTGTGGCGCGACGAGATTCCCGAAGACTGGGAGCGGCTGCCCGACGCCCCCGACCGCCGCATCGCCGGCATCGGGCCGGCCAACATGGGCAATCCCGACCTGGCCGAGATCAAGACCGAGCAGTCGATCACCGTATCGGGATACGGGGCCATGACGGTGAACAACGAGCCGGCCTCGATCCCCGACGGTTTTCCCGCTCAGGCGGCCCGGATGCTGTGCTTCATGCTCGGCCACAAGCCGGAGTACCAGCCCCGCGGCCTCCACAAATACGAGTGGGATCCGGCGGCCCGAGAGCTGAAGCAGGCGTGGGTCAACCTCGACATCTCCTCCCCGAACTCGGTGCCCTTCGTGGCCGAGGAGAGCGGGCTGGTCTACACCTGCGGGGTCCGCAATGGGCGCTGGACGATCGAGGCCGCCGACTGGGCCACCGGGGAGTCGCGGTTCCACTACCTGCTGGGCGGCTCCAAGTTCAACACCATCGGCGCGGGGGTGACGGTGGACGACGACGGCCGGCTGCTGTTCGGCTCGATGTACGGCAAGACCCGCATCCTGAGAGGTCCAGGGAAGACCCCGAGCTGAGAGCACCCCGCTATCGTCCACATCATGGCAACGGTGTTGGTGACCGGGGGAGCGGGCTACATCGGAAGCCACACGTGTGTCGCCCTCTTGGAAGCCGGCTGGGAGGTTGCCGTTCTGGACAGCTTGGAGAACTCTTCGAGCGCCGCGGTCGAAGCCGTCGCCGAAATCGTCGGCCGCGGCGTTCGCCTCGATGTGGGCGATTGCCGCGACGAGTCCGCCGTGGAGAAGGTGATCGCCGAACTGGACCCCGACGCAGTGCTGCACTTCGCGGGTCTCAAGTCGGTGCCCGACTCGGTGGCTGATCCCCTCCGGTACTACCGCCACAATCTGGAGTCTGCCGCCGTGCTCTTGGCGGCGATGGAGCGCCATGGAGTGCGCCGCATCGTGTTCTCCTCATCGGCCACGGTCTATGGGACTCCCGATGAGCTGCCGGTGTCAGAAGCGGCGAAAACCCGACCGGCCAACCCCTACGGATGGACCAAGCTGATGACCGAGCAGATGATCGCCGACGTGGTTCGCTCCGACCCTCGCTGGTCGGCATCGCTGCTCCGCTATTTCAACCCCGTGGGCGCCCATCCGAGCGGATTGATCGGAGAAGACCCCGAAGGGGTGCCTGGGAATCTGATGCCCTACCTGCTCCAAGTGGCGGTGGGCCGCCGTCCAATGCTGCCGTTATACGGCACCGACTATCCCACTCCCGACGGCACCGCGTTGCGGGACTACATCCATGTGATGGATTTGGCCGAAGGCCACCTGGCTGCCCTGGAAGCCCTGGAGTCGTCAACCGGGCAGGTTCACATCTGCAACTTGGGCACCGGCCGGGCCGCCTCGGTGCGAGAAGTGATCGCGGCAATGCGGGAGGCCACCGGCCATCTGTTGCCGTGCGAGGAGCTCGAGCGGCGCCCCGGCGACGTCCCCGAGCTGTGGGCTGATCCCAGCAGGGCCCGCTCCGAGTTGGGATGGTCGGCCACCCGGACGCTGGCTGAGATGTGTCGAGACGGCTGGGCCTGGCAGTCGAAGAATCCGCAGGGCTTTGGCTAGAGCATCGCCTTGATGCCCAAGGCGGCGTAATCCTGGTCCTCGAAGTTCTGGCGGAACAGGTCGCGCAGTCGGACCGCAGCCTGGTCATAGGCTTCGGGATCGCTCCAGGTGTTGCGGGGGTTGAGCACCTCGTCGGGAACGCCGGGGCACGACTCGGGGATCCTCAGCCCCAGAATGGGGAGCCCGACGGTGTCGGCGGTGTCGAAGTAGCCGCTGAGGGCGGCGTCGAGCAGCGCACGAGTGTGGGCGATGGACATCCGGGCGCCCACTCCGTAGGGGCCTCCCGACCAGCCGGTGTTCAGCAGGATGCACCGGGCCGAGTGGGCGTCCATGCGACTGGCTAGGAGCTCGGCATACACCGATGGCCTGTGCGACATGAACGGCGCGCCGAAACAGGCGCTGAACGTGGCCTGCGGCTCCACCACGCCCACCTCGGTGCCGGCCAGCTTGGCTGTGAAGCCCATCACGAAGTGGTACATCACCTCGTCGCGGTCGAGGATCGACACCGGGGGCAGCACACCGAAGGCATCGGCGGTCAACAGCACGATCGTGCTGGGGTGAGGCCCTCTGGCGCCGGGCGCCAAATGGGGGTTGCAGGAGAGAGGATAGGCGAAGCGGGTGTTCTCGGTGATGGAGTTGTCGGCGAGGTCGAGCTCTTGGGGGTCGGTGTCGGCCAGGTTCCTGCCGGCCAGGGCGGGGACGTTCTCGATGAGGGTGCCCTTCTTCGACAGGGCCGCGGCGATGATCGGCTCGGCGCTCTTGTCCAGGTCGATGAGCTTGGCGTAGCAGCCGTCCTCGAAGTTGGCGATCCCCGATTCGGTCCACACGTGCTCGTCGTCTCCGATCAGGCTGCGGTCGGGATCGGCCGACAGGGTGGTCTTCCCGGTGCCGGACAGGCCGAACAAGATGGCGCTGTTGCCGTGGTCGTCCACGTTGGCCGAGCAGTGCATGGTGAGCTGCTTGGCGTCGGGCAGAACGAAGTTCATCACGGTGAACATGGTCTTCTTCACCACGCCGCAGTAGTCGGCCCGCCCGAGCACCAGCCCCAGCCGGTTGCGCAGGTCCATGATGACGGCCCGGTCGGTGCGAGTGCCGTCGCGGTCGGGGTCGCACCGGAAGCTGGGCGCGTTGATCATGGTCCAGCCGACGGACTCGCGGTCGGCGTCGTCGCGCACCCGTTTGGGGAACATGATGTTGGCGAAGTAGGCGTGGGTGGCGTACTCGCTGACCAGCCGATAGGGGATGGCGAACTCCGGGTCCCAGCCGCAGAACACATCGGCGGTGTACAGCGTGGCCTGCCGCTCATTCAGATGGGCCAGCACCCTCTCCAAGAGTCCCGAGTAGTGGTCTCCGTCCAGCTTGCTGAAATCCGCCTTCCACCACACATCGTCCACCACCTCGGGCCAGGCCACGGCGAAAGTGTCCTGCACGGGCCGGCCGGTACACGTTGGATCGGAGTAGAAGATCAGCGGCCCTTCGGCGCCCAGCGCGGTGGCGAACGCCTTCTGGTCGTGCTCGCCGCCGTCGAGGCGGGTGCGGCCCCGGTCGCCCTCGATGGCGGCGGCGAACAGCTCGTCTTGGGTCAGCCCGGCCCGGACGTCCACCGAGTCCAAGCCGAAGCGGATGCGAAGCTGGTCGGCGACCGAGCGGCTCACGCGGGCTCCGAATCGCCGGCGGAGGTGAGAAACGATGGGGTGCCCATGTCCACCTCTGACCCCAACCGCAACCGGGTGGCCTGCCCTGCCGCGAGGTCGAACAGCACCCGCTGGCCCTGGCGCAGCATCCGGAACACCGACCCTTCCAGCGCATCGGGTGCCAGATCGAATTCGGCCAGATCGGTGTCTCGCACGACAACGCCGAGGCCGGTCGCGGGATCGTACGCCTTGATCACACCCTGCACGGGGACTCTTTCTGCCGGTGACCGGGGATAAGAGGGAGGGTAACGGCTGTTCTAGACGGCTCGCGAGTCGGGGAGCACTTCCTGGCCGCCTGCTGACGCTTCGCTCGCTGGGTCTTCGGATCTCGTTGGCAGCGACCCGCCAAGTGGGTGGATCCATTTCGGGATTCCCAGAACTTACCGCAGTAGGAAGTGTTGACGGACGGCAAGCTCTACCGGTGTTCTCACCGGCTTCCGCCGCCGTCTGGTGGCCCTGCTGGCTCTGGCGGTGCTCGCCGCGGGCCTATGGGTGGCGATGCCGGGCGCGTCGGCCCACGATCCGGTGACCGAGACCTACCAGGAGCGGGTGGCGCCGTACACCGAGTCCTACACGGTGCCGGTGCAGGTGGGCACTGAGGCCTACCAGGTGCGAGTGGCCCCGTACACCGCCAGCCACACCTACTACACGACTGAGACCAGAACTACCTGTGCCTATTTCGGGTGCGTCACGCTCGATGTCAGCGTTCCCCACACCGTGACCTGGCAGGTGTACAACTATGAGACCCGCACCCGCCCGGTGTATGAGACCCAGACCCGCACCCGCACCGTCTACAACTACGCAACCCGAACCCGCACCGTCCACGATCCCCACTACGAACCGCCGCCCTACCCAGAACCCTGCTGCCTCACCCCGGCCCCGCCAGTGGAACCGGGACCAGGCGACGGGGACGGGAACACCGGCGACGGGCTCTTCAACAAGGTGATCGAATCGATAGTCAATGCCGCCGTGACTCTCTACACGGAGAGCCCCAATGTGATGACCGGCTACCAGGACAACTGTAGCCCGATGACCGGTCCCACCCTGGGTGCCATCGCTGACCAGACCCCGATTCCCGGCGCATCGGACGGGACCGACTACCTGGTCAACCACTACCAGGGCAACTACTGCTGACCCTATACTGGGGCGATGGGACGATCAGCGACCAAGCGGGAGCTGGGGGCGTGCATCTTCATGCTGGGTCCGGGGAGCATCGGGTTCTGGCTCGTGGTGCCCCTGCTCGACGCCCCCTGGCAGCAGTTGGCCGGGACCGCCTTCATGCTGCTGGCCCTTGCCGGGGCGGCGTCGTTCATCTGGCCCAAGCTGACGCTGAGGGCCATCCGGCGCACACTGGCGCGCTGAGCGAAGCACCGAGCCGGTCGGAGGGGGCTCCACGCCTTCTCCGACCGGGCCGGGCGCGGGCATCGTCATTTGGGCGGGCTGCACGGCAACCGGGTAGGCGTCCGGGCCGATCATTGGGGCAGCCGCCTGCAGAGGGTACGATCCGAGTATGAAGGTGATTCTGCGCGGGGTGCTGCTGGGGCCGCTGCTGTCGGGGGCATTCGAGGATGACCCGCGGATCAGGCAGGCCACGGCACTGGCGTACATCTTCGCCGGGGCGGCAGCCCACCTGATCGTTTGGGCTGCCGGGCTGCCCTTCCTACTCGGCTGGGCGTTCCTGCCGCCCCTCTACTGTCTGCTGCACGGTGTCTGGCTCTGGCGGTTCTGCCGCTCTATCCGCTAGCTCGTGGGCTGCTCCCCCGGCCTCATTGGAGGCAAGGCTTCGATGGGCGGCTCAGCGAGCCAGCCAAACCCTTCCGGGGGTGCGGCTCGCCCGGTGGAGTGGCACCCGACGGCGAAGCAGCTCACTATGGCGGCAGAGCCGGGCAGCTCGCTTCCTGCTGGGGAGCGGGCTGCCTCATTCCCCCACAGTCTGGCAATTTGGGCCGGGCTGACATTTTTTGGCCAAGACCGCAAGCGGTCCTCTGAAGCACAATCGGTTGCAGAGAGCGACATGGCAGCAGAATTGGCCTCTCGCCAGCATCAGCACTAAGTGCTGATGCAAATGTACTCGCGGCGAGGCCTTATCAATGCAGTGGCATTTTTGTGAGTCAGGCCGCCCAAACGACATGTTGAGGGTGGAGGGAGGCAGAGTGTCTAATCGGGTTCAATTGGATGACAGCACCCCGCCGAAAGTGCCCCGCTCTGTTTTGACTGTTTCATTGCTGGGGGCAGTCATTCTCGGTGTAAGTGATTATGCCCTGGAGCAGTTTGCGGGGCGTTCACTGGGTCGTTGTCATGCTCATCGGAGGAGTGCTCATTTATGCGGCGGGATGGCCCCTCACTCGGTTGCTGTATCGCGCGTTGGCTCGAAGCGAGGAGAGCCGTCGCGCCGTATTGAGGTACAAGCACGGGACACGCCGCTCCGTATGACATTCATGCTACATTTGTGGTATGAGCAGGCGGCGGGTGAGCACGACGGTGGACAACGACTTGTTGGGTCGGGCGCGCCATCTTGAGGATTGGCCGAATGATGCGGCGATGATGGATGCCGCGCTAGATGCTCTGGTCGGCCGTTATCGAGAGGCTGAGATCGACGCCGCGTACGAGGCGTACGATCGCTGTCCTCTTGATGAGCGGGATGAGTGGGGGGATTTGGCGTCCTTTCACGAGGCAAACCTCCTTCACCGCCAGGAGTTGTGGGCGGAAAACAGAGCACAGCTTGAGCCGAGCGCCGAATAGCGATGCTTGGTCGTGTCCGGTGGGGCGAGGTTTGGTGGTGGGAGTCTCCCCATGCCGGGCAGCGCCCGGTGGTCGTTCTGTCTCGCAATGCCGCGTTGGATCGACTGAGCACCGCGATTGTCGCACCGTGTACGACGACTATTCGGGGGCTGCCTACCGAGGTTGTGCTTGAGCCCGGCGACGATCCGGTGCCGGCCGTGTCGGCGGTCAACCTGGACTCTGTAGAGAATGCTCCGCTCAGCTTGTTGGTTCAGCGACTGGGCCGGTTGAGCGACGAGCGCATGCGCCAGATCTGCGGCGCCCTGGAAATTGCCGTCGCTTGTCAATGAATCTCGCCTGCTGACAATTGCCCAGAGGGGTTCTGAGAAGCTGGCTCCGCGAGGAGGTGGTGTTCGATGACCGCCCGTCAGCGCAGTCCTAACTACCATCGCGGGGCATGACGGCAGACCGTCTGGGTGCTGATGGATTGCGTGCCACGATGGAGTGGTTCCGAGACGCTTTGGCCCTGCATCGAGACGTCATCAACCAGCTCAACGTGTATCCGGTTCCCGACGGCGACACCGGCACCAACATGGCGCTCACCTTGGAAACGGTGGTGGCCGAGGTGGCCGCCGCCGGGGATCAGATGAGCGAGGTGTGCGGCGCCATCAGCCACGGTTCGCTCATGGGTGCCCGGGGCAACTCCGGTGTGATCCTGTCGCAGATACTGCGGGGCTTGGCCGAGGCGGTGGCCACCGCCGGACATGTTGATCCGCCGGTTTTGGCCGGCGCGCTGAGGCAGGCGTCGGCGGCGGCCGACGAGTCGGTGTCGGCCCCGGTGGAGGGGACCATCCTGACTGTGGTGCGCGACGTGGCGACCGCGGCTGCGGAGGCGGTTGATCAGGGCGTGGACGGCCTCATCCAAATGGTGGAGGGATGCCAGCGGGCGGGGCGGGCCTCGCTGGAGCGCACGCCCGAGCTGCTGCCCCAGCTGGCCCGGGCCAACGTGGTGGACGCCGGGGGAGCGGGATTTCTGCTGTTCCTGGATGCGCTGGCCACCGCGATGGACGGTCGGCCGCTGCCCGACCCGCCTCCAGTGGACCCCACGGCGGGGGTGGGTGCAGCCGTAGCCGGGGCCGATGACCCCCACGGGGTGGATGACGGCGCCGGCGGCACCCGCTATGAGGTGATGTTCTTCTTGGAGGCCGAAGACGGCCGGATCGGCGAATTCCGCTCTGCATGGGAGGCCCTGGGCGATTCCATCGTGGTGGTGGGCGGCGACGGCCTGTGGAACTGCCACATCCACAGCAACGACATCGGCGGCAGCATCGAGGCGGGCATCGGCGTCGGTCGTCCATTCGACATACGGGTGACCGACTTGTTCGAGCAGGTTGAGCATGTCGAGTCGCTGACAGAGTCGGCAACGGCAACCGATGCCGGCGGGACGGTGAGCGTGGTCCAGGGGGCGCCGGTCCGCACCGCGGTGGTGGCGGTGTCGGTGGGAGCGGGCGTGCGCCGCCTCTTCGAATCTCTGGGGGTGCGGGCCATCATTGCCGGAGGCCAGACCATGAACCCCTCCACCGAGCACTTCGTGCGGGCTGTTGAGCAGCTTGAAGCCGACGAGGTGGTGATCTTGCCCAACAACAAGAACATCGTGGCGGTGGCCGAACGGGTGGACGACTGCATCGAGGCCGCGGTGCGGGTGGTCCCCACGAGGGGGATCGCCGAGGGGCTGGCCGCGTTGATGGCCTACGACCCGTCGGCCGGCGCCGATCAGAACCAGTCGGCCATGGCTGAGGCCACCGAAGACGTGGGAACCGGCGAGGTCACCCAGGCGGTGCGCGACACCGAGAGCGAGTTGGGGCCCATAGTCGCCGGCCAGTGGCTGGGACTGGATCGCCAGGGGTTGCGGGCAGCAGCCGAAAGCGCAGTCGGGGCGGCCACCGCGCTCTTGGCCGAGCTCGTCGACGACAGCCGCGAGCTGGTCACGGTAATCGCCGGTGCTGATGCGACGACTGCCGATGTCGAAGAACTGCTCGCCTGGCTGGGCGAGCATCATCCCGCAGTCGAGACAGAGGTACACGAGGGAGGCCAACCCCTTTATCCGTTCTATTTCGGGGTGGAATGACCGGCACTCGTCGGCCTCCTCTCACCATGGCCGACTTCCACGCCATGAATGTGGAAATGCTGGGCGGTGTGGGCTCAGCCAAGGCCAAGGCGCTGGCTGCGGTGGAGGTGGAGTCAGTGCTCGACCTGTTGACCTATTACCCCCGCCGCTACATCGACCGGACCAACCAAGCGGCGATCAGCGATTTGGAAGACGGAGTGGAGGCCATGGTGATGGCCCGGGTGGACAGCGTGTTCTCCAAGAAGCTCAGGGGCAGCCGCTCAATGGTCGCCGTGGGGGTAAGCGACCAGACCGGGCGGCTGCGGCTGGTGTTCTTCAACCAGCCGTGGCGGGACCGCCAGCTCTCCCAGGGCCAGGAGGTGGTGGTGTTCGGGAAGCTGGACCGCTACCGGGGCCAGCATCAGATGACCAACCCCATTGTGGATTTGGTGGGCGACGAGACCGGGCGCATCGTGCCGGTGTACCCCCAGTCGGGCAAGGCCGGGCTTCAGACCCGGGAGATAAGGCGGTGGGTGGACGAAGCGCTGAGGCGCTCAGAGCAGCGGGGCATCAGCGACCCGGTCCCCGAGCCCCTGCGGCGGCTTCACAATTTGATCGGACGCCACGAGGCCATCGACGGCATCCATCGCCCGGAGTCCATGGACGCCCAGTACACCGCCCGGAATCGCCTGGTGTTCGATGAGCTGCTTCGGCTCCAGCTCAAGCTGATCATGCGCAAACGTGCAGTGGAGCAGTCCGCAGTGGGCATCGGCCACGACACCAGCGGGGAGCTGGTCGGGCGGTTCACCAGATCTCTGGGGTTTCCCCTGACGGGAGCCCAGCGCCGGGTGATCGGCGAGGTGGTGGCCGACATGGCCCGGACGGTGCCGATGCACCGCCTTTTGCAGGGCGACGTGGGGGCAGGCAAGACAGTGGTCGCGGTGGCCGCGATGCTCACCGCGGTGCAGGGAGGCCATCAGGGCGCGCTGATGGCGCCCACCGAGGTGCTGGCCACCCAGCACCATTTGGGGGTCCGGGCTCTGCTTGACGGGCTGGCCGTGCCCGCGTCCGATTCGCTGTTGGCCGAGCGGCCCCTGCGGGTGGCGCTGCTCACCCATCAAACTGGCGGCGCTGAGCGGACCCAGATAAACGCCTCGCTGGCCTCGGGGGAGATCGACATCGTGATCGGCACCCATGCCCTTATTCAAGAAGGCGTGGACTTCTCCTCGCTCGGGGTCGTGGTGGTGGACGAGCAGCACC
This sequence comes from bacterium, assembly GCA_028819295.1. Taxonomy (GTDB): domain Bacteria; phylum Actinomycetota; class Acidimicrobiia; order Acidimicrobiales; family Bin134; genus Poriferisocius. Next base: position 18,013 of record JAPPMA010000046.1, read on the forward strand.
GCTTCGGCGTGGAGCAGCGGGCTGCGCTCCGCGACAAGGGATCGAGGGCTGTGTCGCCCGACGTGCTGGTGATGACCGCCACTCCCATCCCCCGAACTGCGGCCATGACCGTGTACGGCGACTTGGACGTGTCCACGCTGGATGAGATGCCCCCGGGGCGAACCCCGATTGCCACCCGATGGGCCCAGACCATGCCCGAAGAAGCCGAGGTGTGGGAGCAGGTCAGGGCCGAAGTGGAGCGGGGCCGGCAGGCATATGTGGTGTGCCCGTTGATCGAGGAGTCCGACAGCATCGAGGCCCGGTCGGTCACCGAGACCTACGAGCGCCTTCAGGCTCATGAGCTGGCCGGGCTGCGGGTTGGGCTGCTGCACGGCCGGCTCTCCCCTGCTGAGAAGGAGTCGGTGATGGATCTGTTCCGAAACGGGGCCATCGACGTGCTGGTGGCCACCACCGTGATCGAGGTTGGGGTGGACGTGCCCAATGCCACGATCATGGTGATCGTGGACGCCGACCGGTTCGGCATCGCGCAGCTTCACCAGCTCAGAGGCCGGGTGGGTCGGGGCGACCAGGAGTCTGCGTGCTGCCTGTTGTCCTCCGATGCGGTGGGGATCGCCGCCGAGCGGCTTCGGGCCTTGGTGGAGACCACCGACGGGTTCGAGCTGGCCGAGGCCGATTTGGAACTGCGGGGGGAGGGCACCATCTTGGGCGAGCGCCAAAAGGGCCGAAGCGACTTGCAGCTTGCCTCCCTGCGCCGGGACAAGGATTGGGTGGTGTGGGCCCGTCAAGCCGCCGGGGAGATGCTGGATGCCGACCCCCACCTCCAACAGCACGCCGAGCTGCGGGCGGAAGTGGATCTGCTGCTGGTGGATGACGATGCCGACTACCTCATGAAGAGCTGACACCCTGGGAGGCGGCGTGTTGGAAATTGTGCGAATGGGCCTGGAGAGGAGGGAGCAGATCGCGGCCGTCTGGGCTGATGCCTTCGAGCCAGATCCGCTGATGAGATGGGTGTTCCCGGATGACTCCACCCGAGTGACGTCGTTGAGGAGGTGGTGGGGATTCTCACTGGACCATCAGCCCCCCGGCGCCGAGCTCCACGGAACCAGGGCCGACGGCTGTGCCGCCTACTGGCAGCCGCCCCAGAACGCTGCGGACTCGTCAGCGGAACCCGATGGGGCCGGTGGCGGCGAGTCGGATGGGCGAAAGGCGTTTGTCGCCCTGATGGCCGACCTGCTGGGCGATCTGGCGCCGTCTCGGATGGAGGCCCTGGGCACGATGCATCAGGCCCGTCTGGCCGAGCCCCACTGGTATCTGGCGGTGCTGGGCACGTCGCCCGGCCAGCAGGGCCGGGGGCTGGGCAGCAAGGTGCTGGCGCCGATGCTGGAGCGCTGCGACCGGACCGGCATGCTTGCCTATCTGGAGTCCAGCAATCCGGCCAATGTGGGCTTTTATCGGCGCCACGGCTTCGAGCCGCACGACGAGTTCGTCTTGGGCGACGGGGTGCTCATCACCCCGATGTCCCGAGTGCCCCAGTCTCCAGGGGGCTGAGCTGCTGTGTCGCTGCGGATCGTTGCCGGGGAGGCCCGGGGCCGTCGGCTGATGGCCCCGGAGGGCATGGACGTGCGTCCTTCCACCAGCAGGGTTCGAGAGGCGGTGTTCAACTCGCTGCACAGCCTGGGCCGGCTGGAGGGCGCCGACGTCTTGGACCTGTTCGCCGGAACGGGGGCGCTGGGGTTGGAAGCCCTGTCGCGGGGTGCGGACTCGGCCACGTTTGTGGAGTGCGCGCCCCCGGCGCTGGCCGCGTTGAGGGCCAACATCGACGCGGTGGGCTTCGACCGCCGCTGCCGGGTCGTGCCCGGCGACGTCATGGCGGAGCTGCCCCGGCTGAGCGGCGACTACGGCGTGGCACTGTGCGATCCGCCCTACCGGTTCGACGCTTGGCCCGATCTTTTGGCCCGAATCCCCGCAGAAGTGCTGGTGGCCGAGTCTGGTCAGGCCGTGGTTCTCGGCCCCGAATGGGATGTCGTCAAACAGCAGCGCTACGCGGGTACCGTTGTGGTGATCGCCTGCCGGCGCTAGCAACGACAGACCACAGGAGTATCCCCGGTGACGCGTGTCCTGTTTCCCGGATCGTTCGATCCCATACACAACGGGCATATGGAGATCGTGGAGACCGCGGCGCGCCTGTTCGAAGAAGTAATCGTGGCTGCGGTACACAACCCCCAGAAGACTCCGCTGTTCGAGCTGGGTGAGCGTCAGGCGATTTTGGACGAGTGCTTTGCCCACCTGCCCAATGTGCGGACCACCGAGTTCGCCGGCTTGGTGGTGGATCTGGCCAAGAAAGAGGGGGTCGATTTCATCGTCAAAGGCCTCCGGGCGGTTTCCGATTTCGAGAACGAGCTCCAGATGGCCCAGATGAACCTGGCCATTTCCGGGGTCCATACGCTGTTCATCCCCTCAGCCAGCAAGCATTCGTTCTTGGCTTCCAAGCTGATCCGGGAGCTGGCCCGATTCGGGCAGCAGATTGACTCCATGGTCCCCTTACCGGTGGCCAAACGACTTATCGAGAGGTATCGAGATGACTGACGCCGATCGCAATACCACCGCAACCCACCACTCGGTGGCCGGGACGTTCGTGGACCCCGAGTTCGATCTTCTGCTGCGGCGGGCAATCGAGCTGGTGGACGCGGCCCGTCCCATGCCGCTGTCGGCATCCTCCATGATCAACAAGGACGAGATCTTGGAACTGCTTCAGAACTGCTTGAACCGGCTGCCCGAGGAGATCCGGGCCGCCCGCTGGCTGCTGAAGGAGCGAGAGGATTTCCTGAAGAGGGTCCACCGGGAGGGAGACGAGATATTGGTGGCCGCCCGATCGCAGGCTGAGACGATGGTGCAGCGCACGGAGGTGGTCAAGGCGGCCGAACAGCGGGCCCGGCGCATGGTGGAGGAAGCCGAAGCCACCGCCCGCAGGCTGCGGCATGAAACCGAGGACTACTGCGACACCAAGCTGGGAAGCTTCGAGAACGCCCTTGAGCGGATCCTGAACACGGTGAAGGAGGCCCGGACCCGGCTTCAAGGCGACCCGCTGGCCGATCTGGTTCGGGCTTACGGCCCCGAGCCGGAACCGGCGCCCGACGATGGCTTCTTCGATCAGGACACATCAAGCTGATCTTCGAGAGGAGAGGCTGTGACGAGCGAGCTGCCATGACAAGCGATCTGAAGGTGCCGGTTGCGGAACTGCTGCGCCGACCCGGCTCGCTCCGCGAGCTCTCGGTTCACGTTGACGTCGATGGCTGGGCCAACTCTGATGCCGCGGTTCACGGTCCGGTTGGCATCCAACTCCAACTGGAGTCGATCATCAGCGGACTGGAGGTAACCGGCTCACTGGAAGCAGGTTGGCGCGGCTCGTGCCGGAGGTGCTTGGAGCCCGTTGAGCAGACTGTGCGGCAGGACTTGCGTGAGATATTCAGCACCGCCCCGGCCGATGAGGAGACTTACCCGATACAAAACGGTGAAGTAGACCTGACCCCCATGGTTCGCGACTGCCTGGTGCTCGCCCTGCCCATTGCCCCGCTCTGCTCTGAGGAATGCGTCGGGCCGGCACCCGATGCCTATCCCATGAACCAGCCTGAGCCTTCTCCCGAAGACCGTCCCAGAGACCCCCGCTGGGCTGCGTTAGACGCGCTGCGCGCCGGCAAGTAGATTTGTTCGTTGCGTTCGCGCCGCCTCTGATCAGGGCGCGGCATTCTTCCTCAACGTATAGGACTGTGCGATGGCTGTACCCAAGAAGAAGACATCCAAGGCCAAAGGCCGCAGCCGCCGGGCATCGGCTTGGCGCCTGGCCGCTCCGGCGCAAAGCACCTGCCCTCGGTGCGGGGCGCCCAAGCGGCCACACCGGGTTTGCAGGGAATGCGGCTGGTATGCAGGTCGTGAAGCCGTTGAGGTGGCCTAGGCCGCTCTGCCCAGACCTCTCGAAGGGCGCCTTTCGGAATTGCTTCCGGTTGCAGTAGACGCAATGGGGGGCGACGATGCCCCTCGGTCGGTGATCGCCGGGGCCCGACTCGCCGCCGAGCGGGGCATTCCCGTGCTGTTGGTGGGCCAGCCCGAGCGGCTTGGCGAGGGCCGCGGCCTCGAGGTGGTTCCCGCGTCGCAGGTGATCGAGATGGGCGCCGAGGCGGCGGCCAGCGTGCGGAAGATGAAGGACTCTTCTGTGGTGCGGGCCGCCGAAGCGGTGCGCGACCGACGGGCCTCGGCCATGGTCAGCGCCGGCAACACCGGAGCGGCCATGGCGGCATCGCTGCTCAAGATGGGGCGAATCCGGGGAGTGGCCCGCCCGGCCATTGCCACGCCGATAATTGTGCCCGGCCGGGCTTGGCCCAACGTGATGCTGGATGCGGGGGCCAACACGGAGTGCAGCGCCGAGTGGCTGGTGCAGTTCGCCCAAATGGGCGCGGTGTACTGCCACGACCGGTGGGGGGTTCAAAAGCCCCGGGTGGGGCTCTTGTCCAATGGGGAGGAGGCCGGCAAGGGCTCGCCCCTGGTCAAGCAGGCATTCGAGCTGCTGGGCGATCGGGATTGGCAGACTCGCACCGGCGCGGTGTTCGCGGGCAATGTGGAGGGGCGGGACTTGCTGGAAGACCTGGTGGATGTGATCGTCACCGACGGATTCACCGGGAATGTGGCCCTGAAAACAGCCGAAGGGGTGGCCAAGCAGTTGATCGCTGCGCTGTTGGGGGCGCTCGATTCCTCTGAGGAAGCTCGGGAGGGGGCCAGGCTCCTCGCCCCGGCACTGGCCCCGCTCTACGACGAGTTCAACCCCGACTCCGTGGGCGGCGCCATCCTCTTGGGGGTGAACGGCGTCAGCATCATCAGCCACGGTGCTTCGTCGCCAAAGGCGCTGGCCAACGCCATACAAGTGGCCCACGAGCTGGCTGAGCGCGACACCGTGGGCTCACTGCGCCGGATTCTGCGTACGGAGTAGCAGTACCCGCGGGCTTCTGGGTGCCCAGTGGTTAGGAACGAGAAAAAGCTGGCCTATACTCTTCGGGCGCCGTTTGCTGAACAGCCTCGGAGAAGCCGTGCCATCCGAAACCCATGTTGAACAGAGCCCGATGGATCGTGAGGAAGTGCTGTCCCTCGTCCGGGAGTGCCTGGCCGACATCTTGGAGATATCCCCCGACCGCATCACGGAAGGCCAGGCATTCTCCGATGACCTCGACGCTGATTCTCTTGCCCTTATCGAGCTGGTGGAAACCCTGGAAGAGGAGTTGAGCGAGAGGACGGTGGGGTTCAGCATCGACGACGAGGATTTGGAGGATCTCAAGACGGTGCGCGATGCCGTCGACTACGTCCACGGCCGGCTGAGCCGAAGCTCCTGACTGCCGAAGCCGACTTCGCCGCGCTGGCCGAGCGCCTCGGCTACGCGTTCAAGCAGCCCAGCCTGCTTGTGGAGGCACTGACTCATCGTTCATGGTGCGCCGACCATGAGGGAGTATCGTCCAACGAGCGGCTGGAGTTCCTGGGCGATGCCGTGCTGGCGTTGGCGGTGACCGACCACATTTATGCCGCCTACCCTGAAATGGCCGAGGGCCAGCTCGCCCCGCTGCGTGCCGAGGTGGTCCGAGCCGAAGCGCTGGCTGATCTCGCCGTTGAGCTTCGGGTGGGGGAGGCCCTGCGGCTTGGCCGTGGTGAAGACGGATCCTGTGGCAGGGAAAAGCTGTCTATTCTCTCCGATGCCATGGAGGCGGTGATCGGCGCCGTCTACCTGGATGCTTCTTGGGAGGTGCTGGTTGATCTGGTCGGGGAGTGGCTGGCCGACCGGATTGCCATTGCAGCCCAAGGTCCCGGCGTGCGGGACTTCAAGACCCGGTTGCAGGAGCACTGCGCTAGGAACAAGCAGGATGCGCCCGAGTATCGTCTTACCGGGAAGGGCCCTGACCACGAGAAGCGGTTTTTTGCCGTTGTTCATGTGGACGGCAAAGAGAGAGGACGAGGCGAGGGCAGATCGAAGAAGCAAGCAGAGCAGGCCGCGGCCGCCTCCGCTTTGCGAACCCTGACGACCGCAACCACCGGATGAGCCTCATGACCCCGACGACAGGAGCCGCCCCATGATCGCCTTGCCGGAAGTCGAGACCATCCGACGCGATTTGGACAGAGAGCTGTCTGGTCTTCGCGTCAAGTCTGTGGAAGTCATGAACACCCAGGTGGCGAAGCGGTCAGGGGGGGCGAAGAAGTTCGCCGACCGTCTGGAGAAGGCGAAGATAACCGGTGTGCGCCGCCGTGGCCTGCACTTGATCATGGGCACGGACAGCGAGGATGTGATCGTGGTCCATTTGGGAAGCGGCGGTCAGCTTCGGCGCCACGCCAACAGAGACCAGTTGGCGCCCGACACGGCGCTGTCCATCACTTTTACCAAGAGCGGCCAGCTTCGGCTTGTCGACGGGGTCGGCGACGCCGCGCTGTTCCTGGCCAGTGCCGAGAAGTTGGCCGAGGAGGTCCCCGAGCTGGAAGGACTGGGCATAGACCCTCTCGACCAGCCGGTGCCGTGGCGGATTTTCGGCCAGATTCTCTTGGCTCAGGATGCCAAGCTGAAGGCGGTGCTGACCGATGACCGGGTGGTGGTCGGACTGGGTGAGATGTACTCCGACGAGATCCTGTTCGCGGCCGGCCTGCGGTACGACCGCATGACCAACTCGTTGGGGCCCCAAGAGGTCCGCCGGCTGCACCGGGCGATGGTGGAGACCCTGCACGATGCGGCCAAGCATCGGGGCGCCACGCTGGAAGACGGGCTCTACGCGGATGTACACGGTCAGCCGGGCGGCTATGAGGAGTACATCAACGTGTTCAAGCAGGCGGGAAAGAACGGGCGCCCCTGTCCCCGCTGCCACCGCCCGATCCAGAAGTACCGCTTCCGCCGCCGCTGGACGTACTACTGCGAGCAGTGCCAGATATGACCGCCATGGCCGTTGCGCTCGGTTGGATTTCGGTTGGATGAGGTGGGAGCAGTTCCGCTATTCGCGGCCCCCGGCTGGGTAGGGTCGAATGAGTGTTCTTGAAGGCGTTGACCCTCAAGGGGTTCAAATCCTTTGCCGATCCCACCACGCTGGTCTTCGAACCGGGCGTCACGGTGATTGTGGGCCCGAACGGCAGCGGCAAGTCCAACGTGGTGGATGCGGTGGCCTGGGCCTTGGGCGCCCAGGCACCCACTGCGGTGCGGTCGGCCAAGATGGACGATGTCATCTTCGCGGGAACCGCCTCCCGGCCGGGCCTGGGTCGGGCCGAGGTGTCGCTGAGCATCGACAACAACGCCCGCATCCTGCCCATCGAGTTCGAAGAGGTCACCATCACCCGCACGCTGTTCCGCAGCGGCGACAGCACCTACGCCATCAACGGGGTGCCCTGTCGCCTGCTTGACATCCAAGAACTGCTGAGCGACACCGGCGTCGGCCGCCAACAGCATGTGATCGTCTCCCAGCGCCAGATCGAGGCAGTGTTGAGTGCCAGGCCCGAGGACCGCCGGGCGGTGATCGAGGAGGCCGCAGGCGTGCTGAAGTATCGCCGCCGCAAGGAGAAGTCCGAACGGCGGCTGGCGGCGACCGAGGCCAACCTCACGCGGCTGTCCGATGTGGTGCGGGAGATCCGCCGCCAGCTTCGGCCGCTGGAGCGCCAAGCAGAGGCTGCTCGCCGCCACGGGGGCCTGCTGGCTGAGTTGAGCAGCCTTCGCCGGTATCTGGCTGGACAGGAGATACAGCAGTTTCGCCGCCGGGTTGGCCAGCTCACCCAGGACCAGGCCGCGAATCGCCGGGAGATGCAGCAGCTCTCATCGCGGGTAGAGGCATTGGACCGAGACCTGGCCGCGGCCGAAGCTCGGCTGTCAGCCGCAGATGGCCAGGACATCGGCGAGGCTCTGATGCGGTTCGAAGGGCTCAACGAGCGCCTTCGGGGCTTGGATGCGCTGTTGTCGGAGCGGCGTCTGCGCTTGCAGCGCGACCGCAGCGCCGGAGTGGACGAAGACGTGGTGGCCACGCTGGAAGCCGAGTCAAACCGACTGGGCCGGGAGTTGGACGAGGTGGAGGCCGAGTCGGCCGCCTTGGCGCCTGACGCCGCCGAGGTTGCCGATGCCGAACAGCAGCTCGAGCAGCTCCGGCTGTCGTTCGATGAGCAGTGGGGTGGCCAAGCCCTGCCTGCTTCCGGGTCGGATGCCCCCCGGTTGAGGGGTGAGATGAGGGCATTGGAGGCATCGATCCTGCGAGACCAGGCCGAGGCAGACCGGCTGGGCCGGAGCCTGGGGGATTTGGAGTCGCGCCGCCAGGAGTCGGTTGAGGCGTTGGACCGGGCATGGGCTGAGGCCGCTGATGCCGAGACGGCCCACGAGATTCGCCGGCAGGAGCTCGCGGTCGCCGAGCAGCGATGCGAAAAGGCCCGGGAAGAACGGGAGCGGGCGAGGGCCGATCTTGCCGATGCCGGTGGAGACCACAAGGCGTGGGAGGCACGGCGAGAGGCGCTTTCGTTGGCGCTGGACGAGGCACGCGACCGATCCGGTGCTCAGCGGCTGGCCGGCATCGAGGGCGTGGTCGGCACCCTGCTGGAGGTTGTGGACATAGACCGGGGCTGGGAGGCGGCCTTTGAAGCAGCGGCCGGGGAAGCGGTGGCCGCGGTGGTGGCCACCGACACCGAGGTCGCCATGCGGGCCATCGCCACGCTCGAGGCCGACAGCGTTGGCGGTGCGGTGCTGGCGTTGGGCGGGTCGGGAGCGCATCCTTCGGTGCCGGCCCTGGGCGCGATGGGTGCGCCGATGCCGGCGCCGGCGGCCGGCGATCCCCTTCGTCCCCATGTGCGCTCTTCGATGGCCGGCGTGGATCGCCTGCTGGATGCCTTGGTGGGCCGGGTCGGGGTGGTGGACACCAGCGAGCAGGCGGCGGCGGCAGCAGTCGCCGATCCGTCCGCAGTGGTTGTCACCCGCCGGGGTGACCGGTTTTCGCCGTGGGGTTGGAGGGTTGGCGTCCGCCATTCTGGGGCCACGAAGGGATTGCTCGAGGAGGCTGAGCGGGAGTCGGCCCGGGCAGCCCAACGGGCTGACGCCGCGGAGCGCGAACAGCGCTTGGCAGACGGCCGGCTGGAGCAGGCAGTGCAGGACGCGGACGGTGCTCGACAAGCCGCTCAGGCGCAGGCTGGAGCGGTGTCCAGCGCCCGGAGCCGGGCGGATGCGGAGGGTCGGAGGCTGCGGGACACTGAGGTGGAGATCGCCGCACTCGGCCCCCGCCGGGGCGAATTGGAGAACAAGATCGCCGAAGATCGCCGCCGGGCTGGCGATTTGCGCCAAGAGCTGCCCCAGCACGAAGCCCGGGAGGCGGAGGAGCTTGAGCACGCCGAGAGCATGAGTCGAGCCCGCGACGATCTGTCGCAGCGGTCGCAGGCGGTGAGCAGCCGTCGCTCCGATCTCCGGATAAAGGCTGCTGGGCTGGAGGAGAGGCGCCGTTTGCTGGCCGCTCAGCGCGGCGATGTCGAGCGGCGGCTGAGTCGGATGGCTGAAGCCCGCGTTGAGGCTGCATCCCGTCGAGAGGCCCTTGACATGCGCCTGGCTGTTGTCGACGAGCTGGCCGACTGGGCGGCCGGCAGGCTTGAAGCGGTGGGCGGGAAGCTTGAAGACCTGCGCCGTCGGCGGGCTGAGGAATCGCAAGCGGCTGCCGCGGCTGCTCGACGGCTTGAGGACCTGCGGGGCCAGCGGGCTCAAGCAGAGGCCAGGCTGGGGCACTGCCAGGAGCGGGACCGCAGCGCGGAGATCGAGTTGGCTGAGGCGGGCATCAGGCTGGAGGCCTCGATCGACCGCTGCCGTCGGGAGTTGGACTGCGAACCCGGTGAAGCAGCATCTGTCGAATGCCCGCCCCTGGCGCCGGGCGTCGCCCCCGTCGACCGGATAAGGGCATTGGAGCAAGAGCTGCGCATCATGGGGCCGGTGAACCCGTTGGCGTTGGATGAGTACGAGGCTCTGTTGGAGCGCCACGACTTCACGCAAGGCCAGATTGACGACATCCGCCAGAGTCGCCGGGAGCTCCGCAAGGTGATCCGCAAGATCGACGAGGAGATTGTGAGCGTGTTCTCGGCCGCGTTTGCCGATGTGGAGCGCAACTTCGCCGGTCTGTTCCAGACGCTGTTTCCCGGCGGCGAGGGCAGGTTGCGGCTCACCCAACCCGATGCGCTGCTCGACGCCGGAGTGGAGATCGAGGCCCGGCCATCGGGCAAGAACATCCGACGCCTGAGCCTCTTGTCGGGAGGGGAGCGCTCCCTCACCGCGCTCGCCTTTCTGTTCGCGGTGTTCCGCAGCCGACCGTCGCCGTTCTATGTCATGGACGAGGTGGAGGCTGCGCTCGACGACATAAATCTGCACCGCTTTCTCCATCTCGTCGACGAGTTTCGTGCCGATGCCCAACTGCTGATCGTGAGCCACCAGAAGCGCACCATGGAGGCAGCCGACTGCCTCTACGGCGTGTCGATGAAGCCGGGGGGAAGCTCCAAGGTGCTTTCCGAGAGAGTGGTGGTAGCCTCGGCGCCGAAGGTACTTCTCGAACAGAGCTGAGGACTCAGCGCACACGATGAGCAACGAGCCCGACGATCCCCGGTCGGAGTGGGATCCCCTAGGGTGGGAACTGGAAGGCCCAGCCGAGCAATCCAGCGACTTGCCGGTGCCCCGCGCGGTGGAAGTCACCGCTTGGGCGCCGCCCGAGCCGCCACCGCCCCCCCCTCGAAATCCCTCTGCATCCATGTTGGCGGCATCGGTTCTGCTGGCCGTTTTCGGGCTGGTGGGCATAGGCATCGGTGTCGGCAGCGTCTTCTTCAACCAAGACGCCCCTCCCCCCGAGGTTGTGGTGGTCTCCGGGCCGCAAGTGGTGAGCGCCCCTCCAGGCCAGGCGCCGGCTATCCAAGCCCCGCTGGTTGTGCCGCCCGCGGTTCAGTTGCCATCGGATCAACCCACCGGTTCGGTGGTTCCCATAGATCCCGTTGTGGAGGTGGCCCGCGCCGTCATCCCCTCGGTGGTGCTCATCGAGGCGATCGCCGATGGGCAGGAATCCGATATTCCCGAATTGGATCCGCCGGAAACAGGCCCCGAGGGCGAGCTTCCGCCCGGGAATGAACAGGGGCCACCCGCAGAACTACCTGATGGCCTTGAGGATCGGCCAAGGATCATAGGACAGGGGTCGGGGATCATCTACGACATCTCCGGCCACATCCTCACCAATGCCCATGTAGTCGGTGAGGCCGAGGCGGTGAGGGTGCAGTTTGCCGACGGCACCCGGGCCGAGGGCACGGTGGTGGGCGCCGCACCGGCTATCGATGTCGCCTTGGTGAAGGTTGACACCGACAGGGCGCTCACGCCGGCAGTGTTCGCCGACCGGTCAACCATCGAGGTGGGGCAGCTTGCAGTGGCGGTGGGCAGCCCCTTCGGGTTGCAGCAGTCGGTTACCTCGGGAATTGTCAGCGCCGTCGGACGGGCGGTTCGAGAGGGAAGGGGCGACGGCGCCTTTGTCGAGATGATCCAAACCGATGCGCCCATCAACCCCGGCAATTCGGGTGGCGCCTTGGCCAACCGCTTCGGCCAGGTCATCGGCATGAACACCCTGATCCAAACCGACGGTTCGCTTGGCAACATCGGTTTGGGCTTCGCCATCCCCTCTGACATCGCCTTGAACATCGCCCAGCGCATCTTGGCTGGGGGGAGCACGGAGCTGGGTTTTCTCGGCGTTTCGGGGACCGATCCGGAGATGGGCCATCCCGGCGCCCTGGTACTGGAGGTGCATGACGACACTCCCGCCGATCGTGCCGGGTTGCAGGTTGGCGACTTGATCGTGCTCATCGACGACGAGGTGGTGTCGACGTTCACCGAACTGGCCGCCAAGGTTCAGTTCCGGGCACCGGGGACCGAGGTGGAATTGGAGGTGGTGCGCGACGACGAGCACATCGCGCTCACCGTGGTCATTGGTGCTCTGCCCGACCAGGAGCCTGAGGAATAGTGGTGCTGCGCCGTCGGCGAAAAAGGAATGGGCAGGCAATTGCCGAGCCGGAAACCGAACTTCCTGTTGGATCGGAGGTTGGTTCGGCACCAGTTGGCGAGCAGAACGAGTCTGAGCCGGAAGCCGAACTTCCTGTTGGATCGGAGGTTGGTTCGGCACCAGTTGGCGAGCAGAACGAGTCTGAGCCGGAAACCGAGAGGGCCAGCTTCCGGAACCGGCTGGCCACGGCACGGGGCACGTTCTCGGGGTTTCTGGCGTCGGTGGCCTCCCGGGGAGTCGACGAAGCCACCTGGGAGGAGTTGGAAGACGCCTTGGTGCTGGCTGATGCCGGTGTCGGCACTGCGGCCTACGTTTTGGATCGGTTGAAGGAACGGGCAAAAGCCGACAAGATCACCGATCCCGAGGCGCTGGTGGCCATGCTCAAATCCCAGTTGGCTGAGAACCTCGGAGGTCGTGATCTGGAATTGGGCACCGACGGCAGTCCTGCTGTGTGGCTGTTCGTGGGCGTGAACGGGGTGGGGAAGACCACCACCATCGGCAAGCTGGCTGCTCGGGAGGTGCGCTCCGGGCGAAAGGTGGTGCTGGCGGCGGGCGACACTTTTCGAGCGGCGGCAGCCGAGCAGCTGGGCATGTGGGCCGACCGGTCGGGCGCCGAGTTGATTCGGGGTGCTGAGGGTGCCGATCCCAGCTCGGTCATCTACGACGCCATCGAGCATGCCGCGTCGGCAGGAGTGCCGCTGGTCATGGCCGACACCGCCGGTCGCCTGCACTCTCGCACCAACCTTATGGACGAGCTGGCCAAGATCTACCGGGTGGCCGGCAAAGGGCCGGGCAGGGTCGCCGAGGTGCTGTTGGTAATCGACGCCACCACCGGCCAGAACGGCCTCGCCCAGGCCCGCCGGTTCACCGAGTCGGCGGAGCTGACCGGCGTCGTGCTCACCAAGCTCGACGGGTCGGCCAAGGGCGGCATTGTGATGGCAGTGCAGAATGAGCTGGACATCCCGGTGAAGTTGGTGGGCCTCGGGGAGGGGCTCGACGACCTGGTGGAATTCGATGCCGCCGAGTTCGCCGAAGCCCTTCTCGCCTAACCTGTCGATGCTCGAAATCCAAGCTGGGCCACTAGGCTAGGCAGCCCATGTTCGACACGCTGAGCAATCGGTTCGAGGGCATCTTCAAGCGTTTGCGCGGCTTGGGGACACTGCGGGAGGGCGATGTCGACGAGGTGCTGCGGGAGATCCGCCTCGCCCTGCTCGATGCCGACGTCAACCTCCACGTGGTCCGCGGCTTCCAGGACAGAGTCCGCGAGCGGTGCGTGGGCGCCGAGGTCCACAAGGCGCTGGATCCAGTCCAGCAGGTGATCAAGTTCGTCCACGAGGAGCTGGTTGCCACCCTGGGCGGCGAGACCCTGGAGATATCCCATCCGGCCAAACCCCCCACGGTGGTGCTGTTGGCCGGGCTTCAGGGCTCGGGCAAGACCACCAACGCGGCCAAGCTGGCCTCCTGGTTCAAGCAGCAGGGCCGCAACCCCATGCTGGTGGGCGCCGATTTGCAGCGTCCGGCAGCGGTAGAGCAGCTCCGCACCCTTGGCGCGGCCATCGGGGTTCCGGTGTTCAGCGAGCCATCCGATCCGATTGCCGCGGCCAAGCGCGGTGTGGCCGAGGCCGCGGCCTCCGGCCGGGATGTGGTTGTCTGCGACACCGCCGGGCGGCTGGCCATCGACGACGAGATGATGGAGCAGGTCGGGCGGATATCCGATGCCATCGAGCCCCACTACACCTTCTTGGTGGTCGATGCCATGACCGGCCAGGACGCGGTGGCCACGGCCCAGTCGTTTCATGCCGTTCTCGAACTCGACGGGGTGATCCTCACCAAGGTGGACGGGGACGCCCGGGGGGGCGCGGCGCTGTCGGTGAAAGAGGTGGTGGGCCGGCCGGTCGCCTTCTCCTCCACCGGCGAGAAGATCGACGAGTTCGAGTTGTTCCACCCCGACCGGGTGGCCAGCCGGATTCTCGGCATGGGCGATGTGCTCACCCTCATCGAGAAGGCCGAGCAGGTGTACGAGGAGGCCGAGGCGGAAGCGGCCGCGGCCAAGCTGCTGGAGGGCGAGTTCACGCTGGAGGACTTCTTGGAGCAGATGCGCCAGCTCAAGAAGATGGGCTCGCTCCAAAACCTGGTGGGGATGCTCCCCGGCGCCACCCCCGAGTTGCGCGAAGCTGAGATCGAAGACGAGCAGATCGCCCAAGTGGAGGCCATCATCTGCTCGATGACCCCACAAGAGCGGGCTGCCCCCCGCATCATCGACGGCTCTCGCCGTCAGCGGATCGCCGCCGGTTCGGGCACCCGCCCCTCTGAGGTCTCCCAGCTTCTGCGGCAGTTCAGCGAAGTCCAGCGGATGATGAAGAGAATGGGCGGCGGCAAGGGGCCCGGCGCCGGTCGAAAGAAGTCCAAGAAGGGCCGAAGGGGAAGTCGGGTGACTCCGCCGGGCGGCCGGCAGAGGGGAAGTCGGGTGACTCCGCCGGGCGGTGGGCAGGGAAAGCCGGGAAAGCCCAAGCTGGCTTTGCCGGGCTTGGAAGACGGTCCGTTCGATCTCTCCTCCCTGAGGTAGCCCGCAGGGATTTTCGGCGGGTAGAGTTTCCCTGTTCCGGCGGCTGGCGCCGGTTCGTGCCTGCACGGGTACTGATGAGGGGCCGATTGGGCTTAGGACGACCAATGGACCCGAGATGACAGAAGGGCTGACTGGCTCGTGGCAGTAAGACTCCGGCTGATGCGGATGGGCAAGAAGAAGCAGCCCACCTACCGCGTGGTGGCCGCTGATTCCCGCAAGGCCCGCAATGGGCGGTTCATCGAGATCTTGGGCACCTACAACCCACGCCAGGAGCCGTCGCTGATTGAAATCGACAACGAGCGAGCGCTGCACTGGCTGCGCCATGGCGCCCAGCCGAGCGATCGAGTGCAAAAGCTCCTGGTCATCTCCGGGGCGTGGGCGGAGTTCACCGGTGGTGGAGGTCCGGCCCCGGAGGCCGATCAGCGCCCTGCGATAGTGACCACGGCCGCCTCAGCCGAAGACCTAGAGCAAGACATCGAGAAAGTCGAGGGTGGAGAATCATGAGCGACGCCGACTTGGGCTTTGAAGACGAGGAGTACGAGGACAGCGACTACGACGATGATTTCGACGAGCACGGCGACATCAACACCATCGAGGTTCCAACTGCCCGCAATGTTCTGGAATATCTGGTGAAGTCGGTGGTGGAGAACCCCGACGAGGTAAAGATCGAGGTGGTAGAGCGACAGGGGTCGGTGGCGCTGGAGGTGACGGTGGCCGAAGGCGACATGGGCCGGGTGATCGGTCGCCGCGGTCGAGTCGCCAACTCGATCCGCACCATCGTGCGGGCCGCAGCCAGCAAAGACGGCAGCTTCGTCGACGTCGAGTTTGTCGACTGACCGTTCGAGAGCGCCGAGCGTGCCTCCTCTGCTGGAGGTCGGCCGTGTCGACCGGGCTCATGGAATCCGGGGGGAGACGGTGGTCACACTGTGGACCAATCGCTCCGAGCGGCTTGAGGCTGGGTCGGTGCTCTGCGCCGAATCTGGTTCGCTCACGGTGGTCGAGGCTCGAGCCTTCCAACGGCGCTGGATTGTGCGGTTCGCCGAGGTCGGCGACCGGAGCATGGCTGAATCCCTGCGGGGGCAAGTGCTCAGGGCCGAGCCCATCTCCGATCCCGACGAGCTGTGGGTCCATGACCTGATCGGGATGATGGTGCGCGAGGCCGATGGCACGGAAAGGGGCCGGGTTGAGGCGGTGCAGGCAAACCCGGCCAGCGATCTTCTGGTGTTGGAATCGGGGGCCCTTGTGCCCCTGGCCTTTCTGGTGGGGCAGGCGGAGGACCGCTTGATAGTGGAAGCGCCAGACGGCCTCTTCGACACCGTGTGAGGAGCACATGAGAGTCGACGTCTTCACCATTTTTCCCTCGATGCTCGAGGCGTTCTTGGACTGCGGGGTGATCGGAAGGTCGATTGAGCAGGGCTTGGTGTCGGTGCGGGTCCACGATCTAAGAATGGGCGCGGGCGATCCCCACCGCTCAGTAGACGATTCGCCTTTTGGGGGCGGTGCGGGGATGGTGATGATGCCAGAGCCTTTGTTCAACGCCGTTGAACAGGAGGATCACCCGCGGCCTCTTTTTCTGCTGGGTCCCGGTGGACGCCGATTCGATCAGGCCACTGCCCGGGAATTGACCGAGGCAGACGGGTTCTCCTTGCTGTGCGGCCGCTATGAGGGGGTGGATCAGCGAGTGGGGGACCACTTGGTCGACGGTGAGCTGTCGTTGGGAGATTTTGTCATGGCTGGCGGCGAAGTCGCAGCGATGGCGATCATCGAGGCTGTGGGAAGGCTGGTTCCCGGCGTTCTGGGCAACGAGATGTCGGCTGCCGAAGAGTCGTTCAGCGATGGTCTGTTGGAGTATCCCCACTACACCCGTCCTGCGGAGTTCCGGGGTTGGCCGGTACCCGAGGTGCTGCGTTCCGGCGATCATGGTCGTGTGGATCGCTGGCGAAGGGCTCAGTCGCTCGCCCGAACGGCGGCCTTGCGGCCCGACCTCATCGAAGCCCGCGGGGGCGTCACCGCCGAAGAGCGTGCCCTGCTGGAAGAGTTCGGCCTCGTCTGATCAACGCGGGTATGATTGCCCCTTGCGCCCCTAGAGCCTGAGTTGGGCGCTGAAGTACTCACAAGAGGCGTGCTATGAACCCCACCGACATCGTTGACCGCGGCACCAGGCGAACCGACATTCCGGAGTTCAGCCCGGGCGACACGGTGAAGGTGCATGTTCGCGTGGTGGAGGGCAGCCGCGAGCGGGTTCAGGTTTTCGAGGGTGTGGTCATCCGCCGCCAGGGCAGCGGGATACGCGAGACCTTCACCGTTCGAAAAGTGAGTTTCGGGGTGGGAGTGGAGCGAACATTTCCGATCCATTCACCCATTATCGCCAAGGTGGAGGTTGGATCCCGCGGCGATGTACGCCGGGCCAAGCTCTATTACCTGCGCGATCGCATCGGCCGAGCTGCCCGCGTCAAGGAGAAGCGCTTCTAGGCGAGCTGTCAGCCCCCGCGTCGAGGAGAAGCGCTTCTAGGCTAATTGTCGCTCCCCATGCTTATGGTGGAGGTATGGCATACAAGCAGGCGTTGGGCCGTTGGGGAGAAGACCGAGTGGTCCGGTGGTATCGCCGCCATGGGTTCGAGGTTCTAGACCGCAACTGGCGGTCTCGACACGGCGAGTTGGATGTGATTGTGCGGCGTGGGTCTGTCGTTGCCGTGTGCGAGGTGAAGACCCGGTCGTCGAACGCGTTTGGTGCTCCAGCCGAGGCCGTCGGCTGGCAGAAGCAGCGGCGAATTCGCCGGCTCGCCGCCCAGTGGCTGTCTGAGCAGGAGCACAGAGGGGTGGTGCAGCTCCGGTTTGACGTCGCCGAGGTGATGGGCCGAGAGCTCCGGGTCATCGAGTCGGCGTTTTAGTCTGGCCTTAGCCCAGCACGGCCCACAGAATCAGTCCTATACACACCAGCAGGCCCGCGGCAACGTACCAGTAGTCAAAAGGCGTGCGTCGCTGCTTGCGTGTGGGATCAAAGCCGATATCCCAGTATGTTCCCACTGGTGGTGGCAAGGAAAGCCGTTGTTTCTGGACTGGCAGTTCTGGCCCTGGCATTTGCAGTCGCGTCCGGATGCGGATCTGCCTCTTCTCCTGAGGTGGGGCAAGGGCCTGAAGGCACCCCTGATCCCGTGCTGGTATCCGGTCGGGCGGTGTACGCCGACCGGTGTTCGTCCTGCCACGACGCCGACGGCAGTGGGACCGGTGACGGCCCTCGGCTGAACCGGGGTCGGCTGTTGCGGGCGTACTCAGACCCCGGCGGCGCCGTGGCGGTGGTTTCGAATGGTCGAGACCGGATGCCGGCTTTCGGCGGGCTGCTGACCGCGGATGAAATCGATGCGGTGCTCCGCTATATCAACGAGGTTCTCTGACCAGGGGCACTTGTCACTGGCTTTCGCTATCAACGAGGTTCTCTGACCAGGGGCACTTGTCACTGGCTTTCGCTAAGGTCTCAAGACACGCTCGTGGCCGGCGCAATGGCCTCCTTCCAGGCACGAGGAGCCATCCTCGAGAAAGCACCATCCGTGCTCGCCACCATTCCCGCCTCCGTTCTCGCCGGCATCACCGGACATCCCGTTTCGGTTGAAGTCCACGTCTCTTCCGGCCTGCCCACCTTCACCGTCGTGGGCCTACCCGATGCCGCGTGCCGGGAGGCCAGAGATCGGGTTCGCGCCGCTTTGCTCTCCAGCGGTGTCGTTTGGCCCCCCGGCCGCATCACCGTCAACCTGGCGCCCTCGGGGATCCGAAAGGAGGGTCCGGGGCTCGACTTGGCCATCGCAATGGGCGTGATGGTTGCCGACGAGCAGCTGCCTGCTGAGGTCTTGGCCGGCGTGGCCTTTTTGGCCGAACTGGGGCTAGACGGTCGCCTTCGGTCGGTGCCCGGCGTGCTGCCCCAGGTTCGCTGTCTGGATGCCGCCGCAGTGGTGGTGGCCCCGGAGAGCGCGGCAGAGGCTGCGTTGGCCAACGGCCCTGTGGTCCGGGCGCCGTCCACGCTGCGGAAACTTGTCTCCGCGCTGCGGGGCGAAGAGTGTTGGCCCGATCCACCCCGCGCCGGGTCGGAGAACCGGTTGGAAGAGGGTGTGGACCTGGCCGATGTGCGAGGCCAGCACATGGCCCGTTTGGGATTGGAAGTGGCCGCGGCAGGCGGACACCACCTGCTGATGATCGGGCCTCCGGGCGCAGGGAAGACCATGTTGGCCCGGCGGCTGCCCGGGCTGCTTCCCCCGTTGGATGAGACCACCGCCATTGAGGTGACCATGGTGCATTCCGCCGTAGGCCTGGACCTGCCCACCTCAGGACTGATTCGCCGGAGTCCATGGCAGGCGCCTCACCACTCGGCTTCGATGGTCTCAATGGTGGGTGGCGGGAGCCAGACACTTCGGCCCGGTGCGATCAGCTGCGCCCATGGCGGCGTGCTGTTCTTGGACGAGATGGGAGAGTTCGCGCCCCAAGCGCTGGACGCGCTGCGCCAGCCGCTGGAGGAGGGGGTGATTCGAGTCAACCGGGCTACCGCGGTGGCCTCGTTTCCCGCCCGCTTCCTGTTGGTGGGGGCGATGAATCCCTGTCCATGCGGTGAGCTCGGGCAGCCGGGGATGTGCCGCTGCACCCCGGTGGCCCGACTGCGCTATGCCCGTCGGCTGAGCGGTCCGCTGCTCGACCGGTTCGATCTGAGAATCCATGTGGGGCGCCCGGAGGTCAGCGACTTGTTCGACGCCCCACCGGGGGAGTCTTCCGCTGCGGTCAGGCAGAGAGTTGATCGGGCACGAGCCATGGCCCGAGATCGGGGGGTGGTCTCCAACAGCGAACTGGGAGACGACGCGCTGGACCAACTCGCTCCCCTTGACCCAGAAGCCAAGAACCTGCTTGGCCGCGCCATCACGGAGGGTCGGCTTACCGCTCGAGGGTTCCAGCGGGTTCGCCGGGTTGCCCTCACGCTGGCCGATTTGGCCGAGCAGCCACCCCCCTTGAACGGGATGGTTGTCGCTCAAGCCCTGTTCATGCGCACGGAGCCGGTTACCGTCGCCCACGATCCCTGGAACTTCGCCAATGTCGGGAGATGAGCTTTTGACCGGCGCCGGGGCGGTGCAGGCGCCCGAGGGATCGGTGCCATTTCAGGAGCAGTTCCCGTCTGCCAATGTCCAGGTTGCCAAAACGGCGCAAGGCCAAGTCCACCAGTGCTTCCGGGAGCTCCCGTCTGCCAATGTCCAGGCCGCGGGGGTGGGGGAGTTGCCGGTGGAGGCCTGGCTTGTGGCGTTGGCCTCTTTGTCTGCTGTGGGGCCGGCTCGGCTTCGCGCACTGCTCGCCATCGGCGGGCCGGCTGAAGTGTGGGCCAGCATCCATGGCCCACCATCACCCGAGGTTGCCCGAGTGGCCGGGAAGCAAGACTTGTACGAGCAGTGGCGCCGTACTGCTGTCGGTCTCGATGTTGCCCAGTTGTGGTTGCAGCACCGCGAGCATGGCATTGGCGTGGCAGCCCTGGGCGCTCCCGGATATCCGCCCGCATTGTCGGACGATTTGGATCCGCCCGCGGTGGTGTTCCACAAAGGGGATCCTCAGGTGGTCGGCGGCCCCCGTGTGGCCATCGTCGGCACCCGACGCTGCACACGCTATGGCAGCGATGTGGCGTTCGAGTTGGGTCGGGACTTGGCATCCGCCGGGGTGGGCGTTGTCTCGGGTCTGGCCCTGGGAATCGATGCTGCTGCCCATGCCGGCGCTCTGGATGCAAAGGGCGCTCCGCCCATCGCGGTTGTGGGCAATGGAATGGACAAGGTGTATCCAGAGCGCAATCGGTCTCTGTGGCGGGCGGTTGCCGATCAGGGAGTGCTGTTGGGCGAGGCGCCCTTGGGGGCTCCTCCAGAGCGGTGGAGGTTTCCCGCTCGGAACCGGATCATCGCGGCCCTTGCCGACGTCGTTGTCGTGGTGGAGTCCCACGCTTCGGGAGGGGCGATGCACACGGTGGCTGAGGCGGCTGATCGAGACAGGGCGGTTATGGCCGTTCCCGGGCCAGTGCGAAGTTCGGCATCAGACGGCTGTTTCGACCTGTTGGCCGATGGCTGCGCCCCTTGCCGCGGCGCCGATGATGTGCTGCTGGCTCTGGGCATGTCAGGCGCCGAGGCCAGCGGCCTTGACGCCCGTACGAGCCCTGGCGCAATCGGCCAGCGGGTGTTGGATGCACTGGGCTGGCAGCCCGCCGATGCCGAGCAGATTCGTGTTCGCTCCGGGCTGGACATGCCCGATGTGGCCGGAGCGGTGGAAGGGCTGCGAGCCGCAGGCTGGGTGGCGGTCTCGGGGCGCTGGATCGAGCGGATAGGCGCTCCCCGATGAGGCCGGCGCCGGAGTTGTGCTGCCCATCGGTAGTCTTGAGCATTGATGGGCTGGGATCTGGATGCCTTTGCTGACTCGGCTGCATCGGTCAGCCGGAACACCGCGGCGATGTATTGCCGAGAGGTGGCCGCGTTGGCCGAGTGGCTCGGGCAATCCAGCAGCGGTGCTTCTCCGGATTCGGTACACCATGCGGGTCCAGGCGAAGTCGACCTCCGTGCGATCCGGAGGTACTTGGCCCATTTGAGCACGCAGGGCTATGCACGTAAGACGGTGGCCCGAAAGGCATCGTCGTTGCGCCGCTACTTCCGATGGGCTGAGCGCACTGGCCGAGTTGCCGCCGACCCCACAGTGGGCGCCACGGTGCCGATCCGAGAGCGCCGACTGCCCCGGGTGCTGCGCTCCGAGGAGTTGGACACCCTGTTGGAGCAGCCGCGGGCGGCGGTGGTCGACGACAGCCGCGCTCGCTGCCAACGCGACATCGCAGTGTTGGAACTGCTGTACGGAAGCGGTCTTCGGGTCGGCGAGGTGTGCGCCATCCGCGCGGGGGACATCGATTGGGAGCGTCGGCGTCTCACGGTGAAGGGCAAGGGGTCGAAGCAGCGGATCGTGCCGCTGAGCGAGCCTGCCGCGGCCGCACTGCTGGAGTGGATGGCCGATGGCCGAGAGGAGATGGCCGACCCGTCAGTTGCCGGGGACGCGGTGTTCGTGAATCTGCGCGGCCGGCCGATGAACACCCAGGCCGTCCGTCGGCTCGTGGACCGTCGGGCCAGCGTCAAGACCAACCCCCATGCATTGCGCCACACTTTTGCCACCCACCTGCTCGACGGCGGAGCCGACTTGAGGCAGGTGCAGGAGTTGTTGGGCCACACCGATCTGGGATCCACGCAGATATACACCCATGTCAGCCGGGAGCGGCTCCGCAGCGTGGTGGAGGACAGCCATCCTCGAGCTTGATTGCATCTTTTTGCTTCCCCTCCGGTCAAAGTTCTTATAGCATCTTTTTGCTTCCCCTCCGGTCAAAGTTCATGAGGAAATGCCATGGCATGGGGATTGCGGATTGGCTGGGTGGCCGTGGCTGGGCTGGCCCTTCTGGTCGGGCCGACGGTGCATGGGCAGACCCCGCCACCAGTGGGCTTCCTTGTTCGGCAAGCGGAGGAGTCGAAGGATGCGCCCAAGGAGTACTCACCCCCGGTTGACGCAGAGGTGGTGGATCATTTTCGGCCTCCGGCCCATGTGGGAGCACCGGGGAATCGGGGCTTTGAGTACAGTCCCGAGCCCGGCCGGCCGGTGTGGGCCTCCGCAGATGGCGAGGTTGTGTTCGCCGGGGCGGTGGCGCACAACCGGTTTGTCACTGTGTACCACCGCGATGGGTTGCGTACTGCTTACGGCTATCTGGGTTGGATCGCGGTAGCGGAGGGCGACTGGGTGGAGGCCGGGCAGTTGCTGGGCACCACCACCCAGCGCTTCTTCTTCAGCGTGAGGGCAGGCGATGCGTATCTAGATCCGGGCTTGGTCATGACCGCTGGACGCGTTCGGCTGGTGCCTCATCGCGATCCCCCCGGCCGAAGTCGGCTTTCTGCTTATGGCAACGGAATGTGAAGCGGCTATCGTTTGAAACGGCCTGGAAGCAGTTCCCGGCTGAAGACAATCACCGCCCGGGGCATCCCACGGTCGCCGTCAGGTGCTGACCCCGGGTTTCGCTGAACCGCTGGGAGAGGAGAATCACCATGGCGCCTGTCGTGACCATGCGTCAGCTGCTCGATGCCGGGGTCCACTTCGGACACCAGACCCGCCGATGGAATCCGAAGATGCAGCGTTTCATCTTCGGAGAGCGCAACGGCATCTACATCATCGATCTGACCCAGACCCTTGCCTACATTGAGGCGGCTTACACCTATGTGCGCGATCTGGTGGCCAAAGGCGGTCAAGTGCTGTTCGTGGGCACCAAGAAGCAGGCCCAAGACAGCGTCCAGAGCTACGCGGAGCGGGTGGGAATGCCCTATGTGAACGAGCGCTGGCTGGGTGGTCTTCTGACCAATTTCGAGACCATCTCCAAGCGCATGGGCAAGATGAAGGAGTTCCAGCGGATGCGCAGTTCCGGCGAGTTGGACGTGATGCCCAAAAAGGAGGCCCTTCTCATCACTCGGGAGCTGGCGAAACTAGAGCGCAACCTCAACGGCATCCGAGACTTGACCCGCCCGCCCGACGCGGTGTTCGTGCTCGACACCAAAAAGGAGCACATCGCGGTTGCAGAGGCCAACAAGCTGAAGCTGCCGGTTATCGCGGTCGTGGACACGAATTGCGACCCGGATGTGATCCAGTATGTGATTCCCGGCAACGACGATGCCATCCGCTCAGGCGAGCTGATGTGTCGGATTATCAGCGATGCTGTTCTCGAGGGCCGATTCATCGCCCGGGGCAACACTGCCGCCAAGCCTGATGTTGCGCTTGAGCCCGATGTTGCGCCTGAGCCCGATGCTGCGCCTGAGCCCGATGCTGCGCTTGAGCCCGATGCTGCGCTTGAGCCCGATGCTGCGCCTGAGCCCGATGCTGCGCCTCCGGCTGTCGCGGAGGCGCCGGTGGAGGTTGAGCCGGCCGAGCCAGAGGAGCAGGTGTCGGCTGTCGCTGAGCCGGCCGAGCCA
>JAPPMA010000014.1:0-3677 GCA_028819295.1 bacterium
CACCTCGTCCCACACCGGGCTGGAGTGGGCGTCGGCCATCTGCTGGGCGTCGGCGGCGGTCATGGCCCCGCCGGTGACCCCGGTGCCGTCGTGTTCACCGAAGGCGACGAGCACGCGGTTCCAGCGGTTCACATGGGCGGTGCCGTGCTGGGTCTGCGACGCCAGGTTCTGCACTTTGGCGACAACTGCGGGGTCGACTGTGTGGCCCGTCTGCTCTTCGGCGGGGTCGTCGTCGTCGGCGACGGCGACGGTAGCCGCGCCCTGGGTGGCCGACACCGTGTAGCCGGTGCCGGCGTCGACGGTGGCGGTGACCGACCCGTCGGCCTCGTCGTCATCATCATCCGCCGTGGCCACCGTGAAGGTGGCGCTGCCCGTGGCGGGGATCGTGACCGTTCGCTGGCCCGTCGCCGCGCCGAACTCGCCGCTCTGGGTCACCGTCACGCTCACATCGAGGTCCGCGGCGGGGGCCGGGTTGACCGACACCGTGAAGGTTGCGTCGCCGCCCTCGGTCACACCGCCGCCCGCGGTCACGCTCACCTCGGGCAGCGGGGGCGGGGGCAGCAGCTGCTGCGAGGCTGCCTCCAGCACTACCAGAGCCGCGACCACCTGGTCCCAAACCGGGCTGCTGTAGCGGTCGGCCATCTCCTGGGCCTCCACGGCGGTCATCGCGCCGCCGGTGACGGCTGCGGCGTCGAGCGCGCCCAAGCCGGCCAGCGCCCGCCGCCACCGATTCACATGGTCGGCGCCGTGATGGGTCTGCGCGGCCAGCGCCTTCACCTCCGCGATCACCTCCGCCAGTGTCTGAGGCGGGGGTTCCCCGTCCTGCGCCGACATCTTCGCCCTGATCAGCGGAGGCGCGGTCGACGGGGCGGTGAACAGGCTGCAATCCACCACCGCGCTGAACTTGTTCGACGGCAGGGCGGACGGCGACTGGAGCTGCACGCAGACGGTGACCGCCTCGCCCGGCACCTCGTCGTAGCGGATGGTGACCGGCGTTACGGTGATCCGGTACACCGGGTCGCCGGGATTCTGGCGCGAGCTGAACGCGTGCGTCAGCCCGGTTCGGCTGAAATACTGGATATACGGCTCAATGTTGTTGTTCGTGTCGAACCGCCACACATCGTCGGACGCCTTCGAGAACTCATACACCGGCAGCGGCGGCGACACGCTCTGGTCGCCCTCGAGCCTGACCCGGAACTCCGAGAAATGCTCCGAGGCGTGGAGGAAGTCGTTCTCATTGGTCGTGCCCGGCACGTCCCAATCCCACTCCACGCCGAAGAACCACTCGCACTGGCTGTCGGGGCTGCGCCCCTGGCATCGATTGAGCATGTAGCCGTCGGTCTCCACCCGCAGCCTGCCCGGATAGGCCGTGTCCACGGTCAGGTCGGCGGGCTGCTGCGGGGACTTGGTGTCGAGCACCTTGACGCGCACGTCATGCCAAGTGGTGAAGTCGGCAACAAACCGCCGGTCCTCAGTGGCTCTGTAGGTAGAGTGGCGGTCGCCGGGCAGCGTCAGCTCGTGCTGGATGATGTACGCATTGTGATCCTCATGGTCGGCGCAGTGGACGTTGACGCTGACCGTCTGCCACTGATCCCAGTTGCTGGAGTCGAAGCCCAGCGTGATGTAGGTGTTGACAGGCGGGCCGCCGGAGACCGCATACGTCGTGTCCTCGCCGGGCGGGCGCACGGTGACGCCGCGGCGATAGAAGTTGGAGAATGCAATCTCCTCCCGAAAGGGCAGATAAGCGTGGTCGCTGTCCGCCGGCCCCTTGGCCAAGCTGCCCTGCCGGTACACCACGTACTTGGGGTTGTAGACATACAGCTTGACCTCACTGCCCGGGTCGGCGTACAGGCGCACCCGGTAGGTGACCAGATCCGAGGGGTGCGCGACGCCGCCCAGCTCGGACACGTCGTTGGGCGCAGTGGCGCAGGCAGCGGGCTCGTCCACCACCAGCATCTGCTGCCTCCTGTCGTCGCCGAGCCGCCCGACAACCATCTCGCTGGAGTCGATCTCCAGCCGCGGCCGATGCTCCACCCGGAACACCGGCGAGATGCCCAGAAGCGGTTGGTGACTGGTAGAGGTGCCAGAGTCTATGGGCTCGTGGCCTGAGCCGGAATAATCCTTGGGCCTGCCTGTTCTGGCTACCCCACCGGCTTGAAGCGCGAAAGAGGCATTGTATGACGTCCCGTCACGCCTGGTGCCGGTGAAGTACTGCATCCCGCGGATGCCGAAGTCACTGTCAGACACGCTGGCCGCGGTCCTTTGGTCCGCAGTGTCCCAGTTCTCCCACTCCTCGGACCAGAACCCGGCGCTGTCCACGGCCACCCGCGCTCCATTCATCCAGTAAACCGGCACGTCGTGGTAGTCGGGGTTGGCAGCATGCAGGCCGATGTGGTCGCGGGCGGCGACCGCAGTGGTGGACCCGACGACTCTGAAGTGGTCCGCGTACGGACGGATCGCCCTGTGCGCCTCGTGCCCGCCACGGGCCGACGCCTGCACGATCGCGTCGAAAGGCGCGAGGCCGTCAGCGGGGTTGGCAGTCTTAAAGGGATGCCGGCCATGAGTCAAGAACAGCAGCCTGAACTCGCCGCCGATCTCGCGCAGCTCCTCGGGCACCAGCGGCCAAACAGCGGGCACCGTGAAGGTGCCGTCCGCGTTCGCTTCGGGCGTCGGCGGCGGGGCATCGTCGTCGATGATCGTCACCCGCAGCCAGTCCCGGCCCTCCACCCGGCACTCCTGGCCGCACTCCAGCTTCAGATAGAACCGCTCGTAGTCCTCGGAGACGCTGTCGTCTATGATGCGTCCCACAACGTTGTCGCCGCTACCACTGCTGCTGACTAGAAAGGCTTCACCAGAGGCTCGCGTGCCGATGGGCACGTCGGTGCCGGCCACAGTGTAGTCGCTGCCCTCGGTTGCGGACCAGCGGCCCGGCAATGACTCCTGAGTCACCACCCGCACCGTGAAGCTGTCCTGGTACGACGGCGGGTCCACATGCAGCACCGCCGGCAAGGAAGCCGTCACGTTCTCCCGTACCGACAGATCCACCCCGCCCCACGACACGGTCGGAATGTCGTCGTCGCGCACAATGCCGGTTGCCTTCCTGAAGCTGCTGTCGATTCTGTAGCCATTCCCCCACAGCAGCTCTACCGTGATCGTGCCGTCAGCCTCGTTGGCGCGGTCGTTGGTGATGGGGATATTGATGGTGTGAAGAAAGGGCGTTCGGCCGTCAGTAGAGGTGGCGGTTGTGTGCGTGGAATGCTCGGTGGTGAAGCTGCCTTCCTGGGTGATCCGGTAGTTTATTTGGAGCGAGGTGGGGAACGAGCCGCTTCGCTGGTATGGACGAATCCACAGACGGAATTCTGCGTTAGTGTCCGTGCCTTCGCGCCAAGTGGCGGGGGTGGTGCTGGTTTGGCCCGCAGCGCTGATCTGGACTGACGCAATGCTGTCCAGCCGCCCCTGCGCGCCGGCCTGCTCGGGCGGCGGCGCCAAAGCCACCAAGGCCACCAGAACCGACAGCGCCGCGGCGAGCCCCAGCAGCAAATGGCGGCGCGGCCTCATCGGGCCGCCCAACGCCGAAGGGGGGGGGGGGTTAAATGCGTGGGAATAACACCCGAAGAAAAAATAACACATACCGCCGTTAACCCACTACCCCCGCCCAGGCGCCCCAGAAAA
Source organism: bacterium (assembly GCA_028819295.1). GTDB lineage: Bacteria > Actinomycetota > Acidimicrobiia > Acidimicrobiales > Bin134 > Poriferisocius. Next base: position 3,673 of record JAPPMA010000014.1, read on the forward strand.
ACACA
>JAPPMA010000014.1:3687-4005 GCA_028819295.1 bacterium
CCCCCCCCCCCCCCCCCCCCCCCCCCCCCCCCCCCCCCCGCCGCGCCCCCCCCCGCGCCCCCCCCCCCCCCCCCGGGGGGGGGGGGGTTAGATGCTTGGCATTTCCACGCTCAGAACTCATCACACTGACCTCCGTTCAGCCAGTACGCCCGCACTGGCGCAGCAGAATACCAGAGATCCTGCGAATGTCGCGAGTCAGAGCTTTTGAGACAGGTTAAGGAATCACTATGGTGCCCGGGGAGGGATTCGAACCCTCACTCCCTTGCGGGAACCGGATTTTGAGTCCGGCGCGTCTACCAATTCCACCACCCGGGCGGG
>JAPPMA010000068.1:0-37604 GCA_028819295.1 bacterium
GCCACCGCCACCGCCGCCACCGCCGCCGCCACCGCCGCCGCCTCCGCCGCCGCCGCCACCCCCTCCTCCTCCTCCTCCTCCTCCTCCGCCACCCCCGCCGCCGACGCCTGAGGTGAGCATCACTGCGGGTGGGGGTGTGGCTGAGGGCGGCGACGCGGTTTTCACGTTGGCTGCTAGCCCGGCGCCTTCGTCGAACCTGGACGTGAGCGTCACGATCGCGACGGTCGGTGATTACGGCGTCACGGCCGGTTCGCGTACTGTCACGATCCCCACCACGGGCAGTGCAACGTTCACGGTCGCGACCACCGACGACGACACTGACGAAGCAGACGGCTCGGTCACTGTCACCTTGGTGGCGGGCAGTGGTTACTCCGGCAGCGGTTCAGCCACCGTCGCTGTTTCAGACAACGACGACCGGTCACCGATCGGGCAAGACCAACCCGACCAACCAGTCGGAACAACACTGCCCGACCCAGCGACGCTGACCGCCTGCCAGAACAACCCTGAACTGTTGATCAGCAGCCCCACCGCTAGCCGCTCTGACACGTCAGTCGACTTCACAGTCATGCTCAGCTGCATCCCCGACCGCAACCCGATAATCATCATGACCCCGTTCCGCGACGGCGTGGTCGGCGCGACCTTGTTCATCTCACTGTCGAAAACACAACTCACAACAACAATCACACTGAACATCGGCACCGAAACCGAACTCGGCCTCGCCCTCGCATGGAGCAGCGGCATCGCCAACCGCCACACCCAACAAAACGTCACCTTCACCGACTAGTGGTGTGTCGCAGAAATAATCGCGCGTGTCCTGCTAGGCATCGACGCCCCTCGCAGCGTTGCGCCTCCTTGCCGTAGGCTGGGAATATGGCTGCGTCCGGCCCAGTCTGCGGGAGTCTGGGGCAATGGCCGAGCAAGGTTTGATCGGGTTCTCAGATCGGGCATGCGGTACCGTCGGCGGTGATGTTGGGAGTTGGCGGGGGTGTTCTGGTGGGGCACTGGACCGATGGGGCTGCGCTTACCGGATGCACGGTGGTGGTGTTTCCCGAAGGGACCACAGCCTCCGGGGAAGTTCGCGGCGGTGCCCCGGCCACCAGGGATTTTGCCTTGCTGGCGCCGGAGCGGACGGTGAGCCGAGTCGACGCGGTGGTGCTGTCGGGAGGCTCGGCGTTCGGGCTGGCGGCGGCCGACGGGGTGATGCGGTGGTGTGAGGAGCAGGGCCGGGGATACGAGACTCGAGGCGGACGGGTGCCCATAGTGGTGGGTTTGTCGCTGTACGACCTGACTGTGGGCGACGGTTCGGTGCGGCCGGGGTCCGCTGCCGGCTACGCGGCTGCTCGCGCCGCCGGCGAGGCTATGCCTGCGCTGGGGAGGGTGGGGGCCGGCACTGGGGCCACCGTCAACAAGTGGCGGGGAGGCACCCATCGCAAGCCCGCAGGTCTGGGCGGGGCTCTGCTTCAGGCAGAGGGTGTGAAGGTGGGCGCGTTGGTGGCAGTCAACGCGGCTGGTGATTTCAACGACGGCAGTGTGGTGGCCGATTTGGCGGCGGGCGCCTACGAGCACCGCCCTGTCGAGCCTCTTTCTGATGGGGCCGATCCCGAAGCGCCTGCCAACACCACCATAGGGGTGGTGGCGACCAATGCGGTGCTCGACAAGCTGGGCTGCTACCGGGTGGCGCGCAGCGGTCACAGCGGTATGGCCCGAGCGCTCTTTCCGGCTCACACCGATGGCGATGGGGACGCTCTGGTGGTGGGCGCCACCGGACAAGTCACCGCAGATTTCGGCCTGGTCCGGCTGCTGGCCGAGGCGGCAGTGGAGACGGCCATCCGCTCGGTGGAGCTACCTGGTGTGCAGCCCCTGGCAGGCCAGTAGCCGTTTACAGAAAGCGCAGGGGGACGCGGGGGCCGAGCCGGCGAGGCGCCGGCCACCGATCACAAAACGCGAACAACCAGCCACACCGCTAGACGTTGAATCGGATCTCCATCACGTCGCCGTCGGCCACGAGATAGTCCCGCCCCTCGGTGCGCATGAGGCCCTGCTCTTTGGCCTTGGTCCAGCCGCCCGCGGCCAAAAGCTCCTGCCAGCCGACCACGTCGGCCCGGATGAAGCCCCGCTGGAAGTCGGTGTGGATCGCCGCAGCCGCTTGGGGAGCGGTGGCACCGAGGCGGAACGTCCACGCCCGGGTCTCCTTCTCGCCGGTGGTGAAGAAGGTCCGCAGCCCCAGCAAGTCGTAGGCCGCATGGGTGAACCGGCCCAAAGCCCCCTCGCCGAGGCCCAGGCCGTCGAGCATCTCTGCCCTATCATCGGCGGAAAGCTGGGCGGCCTCGGCCTCGAGCTGCACGCACACTGCCACCACACCGGCGCGCCCCTCCAGCTCATCGTCCACCGGCTCGATAACCGCATCGGCGGCTTCAAGCTGGTCTTCACCGATGTTCACCACTGCCAGAACCGGGCGATTCGTCAAAAGGAAGCTCTCCCGCAAACCGGCCCGCTGGTCAGCCGACAGACTGCTGCGGTAAAGCGGGATGCCCTCGCCCAGCACGTCGGCGGCGGCTTCCAAAGCGGACACCTCGGCGGCCAGCGAGCGGTCTTGCACCGCCGACTTGCGCCGCTTCACCAGCCGGTTCTCAACCGATTCCAAATCGGCCAGCGTCAGCTCGATCTCCAGCACCCGCAGATGCTCCAGCGGGTCGGTCGGGCCGGGCACATCGGGGTCGACGAAGGCCCGGAGAACGAACACCACCGCGTCCACCTCGCGGATGCCGGCCAAGAAGCGATTGCCCAAACCCTCCCCCCGGCTGGCCCCCTCCACCAGGCCGCCGATGTCGGTGAACTGCACGCTGGCCGGGGTCACCGTGCGTGAGCCGCTGAGCTCGGCAATGGCGCTGAGTCGGGCATCTACCACCCTGGCCACGCCGACGTTGGCGCTGGTGGTGGCGAACGCATAGGGCGCGGCCAGCACGTCCGACCCGATCAGGGCGTTGTACAGGGAGGACTTGCCGGAATTGGGCAAACCGACGAACCCGAAGCGCTCCACGGGTCGTTCAGGCTAACCCCAAGCGGTAGAATTGCACGAACACTCGGAGGTCCGAATGTCGAAGAGAACCCAAAAGCGCAAGGCCCGGGCCCGGCGCAAGAAGGCCAATCATGGGCGAAAGCCCAATGCCGGGCGCAATAGCTGAGCCGAGAGCTGCACTGCCATCGCCGCCGGGCGCAACAGCTGAGCCCAAACCTCCCTCTCCGCCCCTCCCCCCGGGCACGCTGATCTATGACGGCGATTGCGGGTTCTGCACCGCCACGGCCCGCTGGGCAAGCCGTCGGCTAAACGACGACTACCGAGTAGTACCCTCGCAGCAGTCCGACCTGGCCGCCCTCGGCCTTACCCACGCCGACGTAGCCCGCTCCGCGTGGTGGATCGACCCCGACGGCACCCGCTCCGACGAGCACCAATGCATCGCCAAGGCACTGAGAGCCATGCGCGCCCCCTGGCCCGCACTAGGCCGCCTGCTCACCCTAGGACCAATCAGCCCGCTCGCTCGCTGGACTTACCGCTTTGTCGCTGGAAATCGCTACCGCCTGCCCCGTTTCGGCAGCCCGACAAAGTGCGACAGATAGCCGCCGCGACGACTCAACAATGGGCCGGCCCCCTTGGCGTAGTCCCAGGTGAACAGGGCGTCGCTGTTGTCCTGCACCGCGTGGATTATCGAGGTCACATCGCTGTTGGCGCGGGAGATGTCGATGATGGTGTCGATGTCGTTGACTTCGGCACCGCCGATGATCGGATTTGAGATTTCACTCTCGTTCAAAGCTTTGCTCAGGTTCGACATTTCGATTGCCGGCGGACTGGGCTAGCCTCATAAGTCCAATCACCGGCATCAGACGGAGGGGTTAAGATGCACAAGAAACTGATGGCTTTGTTTGCCCTGCTGCTTTGCCTGGCTTTGGTCGCGGCCGGGTGCGGCAACGATGACGATTCGGAGTCGGCCCCGGCCCCGGTGCCCACCGAGGCCCCGGCCCCAACTGAGGCACCTGAGCCTGAGCCCACCGAAGCGCCCGCTCCCGAACCCACCGAGGCCCCGGCCCCCGAGGCGCCGACGGCGCCGTCGGAGGCCCTGATCTCACTGGAGCAGGAGTGCGAGGCATGGGGAGGCATCCAGGCCCCCGACGGCTTCCGGGTGAACATGGTCACCGACATCGGCAAGGTTGACGACGGCACGTTCAACCAGTTCGCCCACGAGGGCATGATCGGGGCCACCGAGTGTTTCGGCATCGAGGACTTCAGCGTGATCGAAACCGCGTCGGAAGCCGACTACGACGCCAACCTGAGCACTTCGGCCAGCGAGAACCCCGACGCGCTCATAACTGTCGGCTTCCTGCTCGGCACCGACACCATGCTGGCGGCCGAGGAGAACCCCAACATCAACTACATCGGCATCGACCAATTCCATGTCGAGTACCCGAGCAACTACGTGGGCGTGCTGTTCAACGAGCATGAGGGCGGTTTCATCGCCGGTGCCTTGGCCGCCTCGCTCAGCGAGTCGGGCGTGGTCGGCGTGGTGGCCGGACGCGAGGACGTGCCCCCGGTGGTGAAGTTCGTCAACGGCTACGAAGCCGGGGCCAAGTACATCGATCCCGATATCCAGGTGCTGTCGGTGTACAACGAGAGCTTCACCGACCCGGCCAAGGGAGCATCCGACGCCCAGCAGTTCATCGGCGACGGCGCCGATGTGATCTTCGGCGCCGGCGGTCCCACCGGCTCGGGCGGAATCAAGGCCGCCGCTGAGGCCGGGGCTTGGGGCATCGGCGTGGACCAGGACGAGTACTACACCACCTTCAACGGCGGCAGTGCCCCTGGTTCGGAGTACCTGGCCAGCTCGGCCATCAAGCGGGTGGACCTCTCGGTGTTCCGCAACATTGGCGCGATCATCCATGGCACCTTTCGCGGTGGCATCTTCGTGCTGACCGCCGGGAACCTGGGCATCACCTACGCCCCATTCCACGACGCAGCAGTGAGTGCAGAGGCCGCCGCCGCCGTGGAGAGGGTGCGAGCCGGGCTGGCCGACGGCAGCATCACCACGGGGGTGTGCGGCATCGATGGCCTGTTCTTGGGCGAGGGCTCCCTCTGCGACTGAGCAACCACATTCTATGAAGGGCGGCGGCTGAGCGAACCTCAGCCGCCGCTCCTCGCGATCGGTGCTCCCCGTATGGCGTAGTCTTGGCAGGGCATGGCTCAGGCAAGCGGGAACGCAGCAGGCCCCGTACTGGAGATCGAGGGCATCACCAAGGCCTTCCCAGGGGTGGTGGCCAACGACAACGTGAGCCTCACCCTCAACCAGGGCGAGATCCACTGCCTCTTGGGGGAGAACGGCGCGGGCAAGAGCACTCTGATGAACATGGTGTTCGGGCTCTACCGGCCCGACCGCGGCACCATCCGAGTGCGGGGCGAACAGGTGAGCTTTCAAGACTCAGGCGAGGCCATCGCCCGGGGCATCGGCATGGTCCACCAGCACTTCCAACTCATCCCGGTGTTCACGGTGGCCGAGAACATCATCTTGGGCAACGAGATCACCAAGGGGGCGTTCTTAGACCTCGACACCGCCCGCCGCCAGATCGACGCCCTGGCCGAGCGCTACGGGCTGGCCGTGGACCCCGATGCCACCGTGGGCGACCTGTCGGTAGGCGAGCAGCAACGGGTGGAGTTGGTCAAGGCGCTGTTCCGCGACGCCGACATCTTGATCCTCGACGAGCCCACCGCGGTGCTCACCCCCGGCGAGGTGGACGACTTCTTCGAGGTGGTGGACAGCCTCACCGGCCAGGGCAAGTCCATCATCTTCATCACCCACAAGCTGCGCGAGGTGCTGGCCGTGGCCGACCGCATCACCGTGCTGCGGGCTGGCCAGGTGGTGGGAACCGCCACCGCTGACGGCGCTACCCAACAGTCGCTGGCCAACTTGATGGTGGGGCGCGATGTGGTGTTCAGAGTGGACAAGGCCGAGGCCGACCCAGGCCCGGCGGTGATTCGGGTGCAGGGACTTCGCTCGCTAGACGACCGGGGGGTGGAGACGGTCACGGGACTGGACGTGGAAGTGAGGGCAGGGGAGATCTTCGGCATCGCCGGCGTGGAGGGCAACGGGCAGCGGGAGCTGGTGGAGACCGTCTGCGGGATGCGGCCGGCAACCGGGGGGCGAGTGGAGATGCTCGGCCAGGAGACCACCGGCTGGGGTCCGCGCCAGATCAACGAACTGGGCGTGGCCCATGTGCCCGAGAACCGCAGCAAGCACGGAGTGGTGGCCCAGTACACCATCGCCGACAATCTGGTGTTGAACCGCTACCACCACCGCAAGTTCTCCCAGCGCGGGGTGCGCAACACCGCGGCCATCAATGCCGAAGCCCGCGAGCTGGTCGAGCAGTTCGACGTCCGCACCCCCGGGGTCGACGCCGTCATCGACACTCTGTCGGGCGGCAACCAGCAGAAGGTGATCGTGGCCCGAGAGCTGACCGGCGACCTCAAGGCATTGGTTGTGGCCCAGCCCACCCGAGGCCTCGACGTGGGATCGATCGAGTTCATCCACCGCAAGATCATCGAGCTGCGCGACCGAGGGGTGGCGGTGCTGTTGGTGTCGGCCGAGTTGGACGAGATCTTGTCGCTGTCCGACCGGATCGGCGTGCTCTATCGGGGCCGACTGGCCGGAACGGTAGAAGCCGCCGACGCCACCCGGGAAGAGCTCGGCCTGCTCATGGCCACCGGTGCGACGGGGGGCAAGTCGTGAACGGCGCAGCCACGGGCTCTGCTGGAGGCCAGCCGTGAACGGCGCCAAGAACGCCAACGCCGGCATCAGCCGGGCCGCCAGCCAGGTCCACCGCCTGCTGACCGAGGCGTGGCGGCTCCAACCGCTGTACGTATCGCTCTACGCCATCTTGTTGTCGTTCGTGGTCGGCGGCGTGTTGATCTCCATCATCGGGGTCAACCCCTTCACCGCCTACTGGGCGCTGTTGCGGGGCATGGTGGGCGGGGGCGACGAGATCGCGGGGTCGGTGGCCCGGTCGGTGCCGTTCATCGGATCGGCGCTGGCCTTGGCCTTCGCCTTCCGGGCCGGGCTGTTCAACATCGGCGCCGAGGGACAGCTGCTGGCCGGCGGCATCACCGCGGCCTATGTGGGGGCGCTGTCATGGATGTCCGACCTGCCCGGCATCGTGGCCATCCCGCTGATCCTCGTCGCCGGCACGATGGGGGGCGCCATCTGGGGCGGGATTCCCGGCGTGCTGCGAACCAAGACCGGCGCCCACGAGGTGATCAGCACCATCATGCTCAACTCCCTGGTGCTGTTCGGGGTCCGCTGGATGGTGAACTCCCGCGATCCGGTGGTGCTGCGGGACACCGAGAGCACTGTTCCCCGCACCGACCCCATCTCCGACACTGCGGTGCTGCCCGAGTTGGTGGACAGCCAGCCCACGCTTCACGTCGGCCTGTTCGCCCTGCTGGGCGTTTGCTTCTTGGTGGCTTTCGTGCTCAACCGCACCACGTTCGGGTTCGAGGTGGGCACCGTCGGGCTGAATCCCCATGCCTCCCACTACGCGGGCATCAACGTGAACCGGGTGATCGTGGCCTCGATGGCTGCATCGGGAGCGTTCGCCGGCTTGGCGGCGGCCTCGGAGATATCCGGCACCAACGGCTTCTTCCAGCCGGGCACGTTCTTCTTGATGGGCTTTGACGGCATCGCCATCGCCTTGCTGGCCCGCACCAACCCGGTGGCCATCATCGCTGCCGCGCTTCTCTGGGGGTCGATGCTGTCGGGCGCCCCGCTCATGCAGCAGGAAGCCGACGTGTCCATCGACGTGGTCCGGATCATCCAGGCAATGGTGCTGCTGTTCGTGGCCGCTGACGCCATCGTCCGCTACCTGTTCCGGGTGCGCGAGCTCGACCAGAGCCCGTTCAAGGCCACATCCATCGAGGGGGCGGTGTGAACATGATTGACCACACCACGAGCACGGCTTGGACATCGGCACAACTCCGGAGAATCGTGTGACCACCGCGGAGCACGCCGCGGGCGCAGCCGGAGCCTCGGAGCGGGTTGGTCTGGATCGCCAGTCGGCGACCGGCCTGGTGTTCGGGCTCTTGGGCGTTGCCCTGATCGCCGGAGTGGCCCCTGCCATCAGCGGCACCAGCCGGAAGTTCAACTTCGAGCCGCCGCCCGACCCCGCCGGAATCGGCTTCCATCCCCCGACGTGGGTCATCGCCATCGGCGTGCTGTTCCTGCTCACTGCGGTACTGGGATTCGCGCCGCCCGAGGCCCGACGATGGGCTAGCCCGGCCCGGCTATTGAGCGCGGTGGCACTGATCCCGCTGGTGCTGGTGCTCAGCCTGGCGCTGTCCGACAATCCCAGCACCAACGTCATCAACCTGTTCAACGAATCGCTGGTGCTGGCCACCCCGCTGGCGTTGGGGGCCACCACCGGTCTTTGGTGCGAACGCTCGGGCATCATCAACATCGGCATCGAGGGCACCATGCTGGCCGGAGCCGGCATCGGCTACATGACCTACGCCACCATCGGCGACGCCCAGTCCACCGGCTGGCTGTGGTTCTCCATCCTCGTCTCGGTACTGGCTGGCGGAATGGTGGCCGCCCTCCTCGCAGTGCTGTCCATCCGCTTCGGGGTGAACCAGATTGTGGGCGGCGTGGTGATAAACCTGTTCGCCTTGGGGCTCACCGGCTTCCTGCGCTCAGAGGTGATCGTCAAAACCGGCATCACCACCGGGGTGGGCACCTCTGAGTTCGGCTTGCCCCTGCTGTCGGAAATCCCGGTGATCGGCGACCAGCTATTCCGGGGAAAGCCCATCTACTGGATGATGTACCTGGTGGTGATCGGCACCTGGCTGGTGATGTTCCGCACGCCGTGGGGGCTGCGGGTGCGATCTTGTGGCGAGAACCCCCACGCGGCGGAGACACTGGGGGTGAACGTGGTGCGGGTCCGCTATCAGTCGGTGATCTTGGGCGGGCTCATCGCCGGACTGGCCGGGGCCTGGTTCTCCATGGAGTCGCAAACCCGGTTCGAGGACAACATGACCAACGCCGCCGGATTCATCGCCCTGGCCGCGCTGATCTTCGGCAAATGGACCCCGTGGGGGGCGTTCGGCGGGGCGCTGCTGTTCGGCTTCTCCCGGGCTCTGGGCACCCGCCTCCAGTTCCTCGGGGTAGAGGTGAGCGGGTTCGAGATTCCCAGCGAGTTCCTCCAGGCCCTGCCGTTCGTAGTCACGCTGGTGGTGGTGGCGGGGGCGGTGGGCCGTTCGATCCCACCGGCGGCCGCGGGCCAGCCCTTCAACAGAAGCAGATGATCGAGCATCGGGAATGGGCCTGAATGAACCAGGATCAGGCCATCTCGTGGGGTGACCTGTGGGCCGCCGCCCGCCGGGCCGCCGCAGAGGCGTATGCCCCATATTCGAACCTGTCGGTGGGAGCGGCCGGGCTGACCGACAACGGCCGGACGGTGTCGGGATGCAACGTGGAGAACGCCTCCTACGGTCTCACGCTGTGCGCTGAGTGCGGATTGGTGGGCGACCTGCACCGCACCGGTGGCGGACGGCTGGTGGCGGTGGCGGTGACCGACGGTGACGGCAACCCGCTCACCCCCTGCGGGCGTTGCCGCCAACTGCTTTATGAAGCGGGCGGGGCGAGTTGCCTGGTGAACGAGACCCACACCGTGGGCGACCTTCTGCCCGGCGCCTTCGGCCCCGACGACCTGCCGTGAGCCGCCCTCGCCTGGGTTCCGGTGGGTTCGAGGAGGGCGCGTGAACGCGGTCGATCTCATTGTCGCCAAGCGCGACGGCGGAGAGCTGAGCGACGAGCAGATCGACTGGTTCATCGACGGGGTCACCTCAGGGGTCATCCCGGCCGAGCAGGCCGCCGCCCTGCTCATGGCCATCGTGTGGCGGGGCCTGACCGGCCGGGAGCTGTCCACTTGGACCGCAGCCATGATCAGCAGCGGCCAGCGATTGGATTTGTCGAGCCTGGAACGGCCCACGGTCGACAAGCACTCCACTGGTGGCGTTGGCGACAAGGTGTCGCTGGTGCTGTGCCCGCTGGTGGCAGCCTGCGGCGCGGCGGTGCCCCAACTCTCAGGGCGGGGCCTCGGCCACACCGGCGGCACGCTCGACAAAATGGAGGCCATCAGCGGCTGGCGGGCGGGGCTGACCCACGAGCAGTTCCTGGCCCAGCTCCAGGACGTGGGCGCGGTGATCGCTGCGGCCACCGCCGACCTGGCCCCCGCCGATCGGGTGCTGTACGCCCTGCGGGACGTGACTGGAACGGTGGCGTCGGTCCCGCTGATCGCCAGCTCGATCATGTCCAAGAAGATCGCCGAGGGCACCGCCGGGCTGGTGCTGGACGTGAAGTTCGGGTCGGGCGCGTTTCTGCCCGACCCGGCCATGGGCGAGGAACTGGCCCGCACCATGGTGGGATTGGGCCTCGCCCACGGGGTTGACGCCGTGGCGCTGCTCACCGACATGGACCAGCCATTGGGCCGGGCCGCGGGCAACGCCCTGGAGGTGGCTGAGACAGTCGAGACCCTGGCCGGGGGCGGGCCCGCCGACTTGGTGGAGGTGACCCTGGCCCTAGCCCAGGAGATGGTGGCTCTGGCCGGTCTCAACGCCGACCCCGCCGAGGTGCTGGCCTCCGGCCGGGCCATGGACGTGTGGCGGGCCATGGTGGCCGCCCAGGGCGGCGATCCTGCCGCTCCCCTGCCCGCCGCCCCGGTGGTTGACCACTGGACTGCCCCGGCCAACGGGGTGATCAACCGCATCGACGCGCTGGCCGTGGGGGTGGCCGCCTGGCGGCTGGGCGCAGGCCGGGCCCGCAAGGAGGACGACGTGTCAGCGGTGGCCGGGGTGCTCTTGCGCCGGGTCCACGGCGACCCGGTGGCCGCAGGCGAGGTCATCGCCGAACTCCACACCGACGATCCCTCCCTGCTGCCCGCGGCCCACGAGGCCCTGAGCTCAGCTTTGACCATCGCCGACACCGCTCCTGAGCCTCGTCGCCTGATTGCCTCCCGGATTCCGTACGATTAGGGCAGTGATTCATCCGACAACCGAAGAAGTAAGGGCCGCACCAAAGGTCTTGTTGCACGACCACTTGGACGGCGGCCTGCGACCGCAGACGGTGGTCGGGCTGGCGGCGGAGACCGGCTACGCCAACCTGCCCACCACCGATGCCGACGATTTGGCCCGGTGGATGGTGCGGGGGGCCAGCCGGTTGGACCTCGCCCTGTACCTGGAGACCTTCGCTCACACGGTGGGCGTCATGCAGACCCGCGACGCCTTGGAGCGAGTGGCGGCCGAGTGCGCCGAAGACTTGGACGACGACGGCGTGGTCTACGCCGAGGTGAGGTTCGCCCCCGAGCTGCACACCGAGGGAGGGCTGAGCCTGGACGAGGTGGTGGAGGCGGTGGTGGCCGGCTTCGACGCGGGCAGCGCCAACCGCAACATCCGCATCGGCACACTGCTCACCGCCATGCGCACCGCGGCCCGCTCGCTGGAGATCGCCCAGTTGGCCATCCGCCACCGCGACCGGGGCGTGGTCGGCTTCGACATCGCCGGCGCCGAGGCCGGCAACCCGCCCACCCGCCACCTCGACGCCTTCCATCTGATTCAGCGGGAGAACTTCCACTTCACCATCCACGCCGGAGAGGCCTACGGTCCGCCGTCCATCTGGGAGGCGGTGCAGTACTGCGGCACCGAGCGGCTGGGCCACGGCGTGCGCATCGTCGACGACATCGACTTCGGCCCCGATGGCGCTCCCAAGCTGGGCCGCCTGGCCGCCTTTGTGCGGGACCGGCGCATCCCCCTGGAGCTGTGCCCCACGTCCAATGTCCACACCGGGGCGGCAACGTCCATCGCCGAGCACCCCATCAAAGTGCTGAGCGACCTGCGGTTCCGGGTCACGGTCAACACCGACAACCGCCTGATGAGCGCCACCTCGATGACCCAGGAGGTGATGCAATTGGTGGAGGAGTTCGGATTCAGCTGGGCCGACATCCAGTGGCTGACCATCAACGCCATGAAGAGCGCCTTCATCCCCTTCGATGAGCGGCTTGAGATCATCAACAAGATCGTCAAGCCGGCCTACGGCCCCCTCGCGCTGTGACCGCCAGCACCATCGACACCGTCGGGCTCGACGCCGGGGGGAGAGTCCGGTGATCGACACCGTCGGGCTCGACGCCGATGACACCCTGTGGCACAACGAGTCGATCTTCGCCGACTACGAGGAGCGCATGGCCGATCTGGTGGCCCGCTACCTGCCCGATGTGGACTTCCACGAGCGGCTCATCGAACTGGAGCGCCACAACGTGGCCATATTCGGCTACGGCATCAAGGGCTTCGTGCTGTCGATGATCGAGACCGCCATCGAGGCCACCGAGGGCCAGATCACCGCCCAAGAGATCCACACCATCGTGGGCTGGGCCAAAGAGATGCACGCCCACCCGGTGGAACTGCTCGACGGGGTGGCCGACACCATTGAGGAGTTGGAGCGCCGCTACCGCCTGGTGCTCATCACCAAGGGCGACCTGTGGAACCAGGAGACCAAAATCGCCGCATCCGGGCTGGCCGACCACTTCGACGCGGTGGAGATCGTGGCCGAAAAGGACATGTCCACCTACTCCCGGCTGCTGGAGCGCCACGACATCGCGGTGGACCGGTTCGTGATGGTGGGCAACTCGGTGCGCTCCGACATCGAGCCGGTGGTCGCCCTCGGCGGCCGGGGCGTGCATATCCCCTACCACCTCACCTGGGACCTGGAGCACGCCACCATCTCCCCCCACCACAGTTGGGTGGAGCTGTCCGACATCCGCCAACTCCCCCCCTGGCTGGCCGCTCAATAGAAAAGACCGTGCAGCGGTAGCAAACCGCGGCGCGAACAGGTCAGTCAGGATTCGAAGGGGTTGACCACTCGGATGCCGTCGTAGTCCTGCTCAGAGCTCATGTCTTCGGAGAAGACGATCTCGCAATCCATCGCATCCGCGGCGGCCAATATTGCGCTGTCCCAATACGACAGCCCGAAACGCCCACTCATGGACACAGCCTGTCGGAAGATCTGCTCCGTCACCGGCTGTACCGGGAAGCTGTCAATGGCCTCCAGGAATCGCAGTGCCTGCTCGGCGGTGAGGGCGTCGGGGCGGCTCGGCCGAGTCGCCTGCACGTAGAACTCTTGGATCACCTGCGCCGACAGGGCCAGATCGCCATCCTCCAACAGCGCAAGGGCGCGGCCGCGCTTGGCCGAGTCCTCAGACAAGGCGCTAACGGCGTACAGCAAGATATTGGTGTCAACGAAGCGCACTGCGATCGTACAGGGCCTCCCGAGGTGTATTGGCGCCTACCCGCAGACCTCCGCCGTTGCCGGTGATGTCGTCGATGGCCTCGCCCAGCAGCCTTTTTCGGCGCTCTGCTTCCGTTTCCTGAATCGCCTTGGCCCCGGTCGCTGCTCGGTCGCCCCGAGCAAGCCCTCGGAGGTAGCCGCGCACAAGAGCCGACACCGAGGTGTCCAATTCTGCTGCTCGGATTCGCGCCAACCGGTGCGTCTCCTCATCCACCGCCACGGTGATATTTCTCACCAATGCTCCTCCAAGGTTCTCCCGTAGTCTTCACAGTATCACGAGATTTGTGATACACAATAGCAAAACGGTTCCCATGTTTCGCACACTTCGAATGATTCTTGTTTTGCGAATAGATAGCGGTGTGGCTACTATTCAGGGCGTCGCAACTGGGATCCAGATCTACTAGATCAATAGGTGTCCTAGGAAGCATGGCTTGTGACAAGGAGAGGAGACCATGGCCACAGCAGCCCTTTTGGAGCACCATCTCGCCATCCCGACGGAGGACGTAGCTGCACAGGCTGCGGAGGCCGTCGAGGAGTTGGAGCGTTTCTTGCGCCGTCATCCCGACGTGGCAGCGGCATCGGTATCGCTGACTGCGGACGACGACGATACGACGCTCGAGATCCCCGGCCACGCGCTGCGATTGCTGGTGGACATGCTCGCCCAGATCGCGAACGGAAACGCCGTGACGGTTGCACCTGTCCATGCAGAACTCACCACACAACAAGCCGCAGACCTGCTGAATGTGTCTCGCCCATACGTCGTCAAACTTCTGGACGACGAGCAGATTCCGTTCCGCCGGGTCGGAAACCGGCGCCGCGTGCTGCTAGCCGACCTGCTCGAGTACCAGCACCGCGACCTTGCTCATCGCCGCAAGGTTGCCGATCAGCTGACCGGTGAGGCTCAACGGCTGGGGCTCTACGACTGACGAGGATGTGAGCCATGGCCTTCGGCGCGACCTACGACGCGTGCGTCCTGCACTCAGCCGCACTACGCGATTTCCTCGTCAGGCTCGCCGAGACCGGGCTGTTCCGCGCCAACTGGAGCGAAGACATACTCGACGAGATGGTCTCGTCGGTGCTCAAACACCGGCCTCACTTGGAGCCAGCGCAACTGGAGCGCACTCGCGAACTCATGTGCGAAGCCGTACCCGGATGCCTCACCTCGGGATACCGCGCCTTGATCGAGGGCCTTGAACTGCCCGACCCGGACGACCGCCACGTCCTCGCTGCGGCCATTCGAGCCGGCGCACAGGTCATCGTCACAGAGAACGTCGCCGACTTTCCCGCGCAGTCGCTCGACGAATATGACATGGAGGCTCAGACACCGGACGTCTTCGTTCTCCACTTGATCGACCTGTCTCCGACTGCGGTCGCCCGAGTCATCGAGGAACAGGCGGCAGCACTAAGGCAGCCGCCCCTGTCGACATCCGAGGTCCTCGACCGACTATCGAGATCGGGTTTACCCCGATCAGTTGCCGAGTTGCGTCGCCTCTAGCCACTCAGTTCGGCGCAACAACCGCCAACTTCCGTCCTGGCTGGCCGACCAGTAGCTTGACTACGAGATGTCTAGATTTTGGACAGAGTGTCTAGTTGATAGAATTTGATCGTGCGGATCACCCTGGAACTTGACGAGGCCGAACTCGCCCATACGCTTGAGGCGCTCGGCGGCGTTGCAGAGATTCTCGAGCGTCGCAGTGATCAGCTGGTGGCCGCAGTACTCATACGAGAAGTCATTGCCAAAATACGCCGAGCGATCAGGGAGGCAGAATGAGCAAGACCACTTCTCGCTGGGATCTCGACGAAATCGAGGTCTCCAGCAGTGCTCAGGGTGCCGCGCTCCGGGTTGTGGAGCGGGTAACCCAAGAAAGAAAAGATGTCAGCGAACAGTGGGAGACCGCGGTGCGCCTGGCTCATGCTAACGGCGCTTCCCTTCGAGACATCGCCGCGGTGGCAGGGGCTTCGCCGCAAACCATCTCGAACATCTGCAAATCCTGAGGAACGCTCTACAGGGCTCGGTCGTCGAGGCGGTCGGTGCTGGGGTCGAAGGTGGGGAGCTGGTGCTGCACGACGCCCTGGTGGGCGGCCAGCTCGTGGTACACCATGGCCTCGACCTCGTCCCATGTGGTGGCCCGGGGTGGGTCCAGGTCTCGGTTGTAGGGCTGGTCGAACACTATGACGGTTCGGCCCTCAGCCCTGAGCGCTTCCACATTGTGGGGGGCGTCTTCGATGTAGACGTGGGCGTCCACCGCCGACTTTCCGCCCACGAAGCACAGGTCGCGGTAGGGTATCTTGGCCTTGTCGAGCCACTCTGCCGTGTCGCCCGCCGCGATGGCGTGATCCCAGTTGGTGTAGAGACGGTGGGTGATGATGCGAATCCACACCCCGGCCTCCGATAGCCGCCACAGTGCTCGGGATGCGCCGGGCATGGGCGGTATGTCGGCCAGCATCCGATACTCCTTCACCGCCCGGCGGTGGTAGGCCTCGAAGTCGCCGTCCTCGAACCCCCATTCCTGGAAGCCCCAACTGCACTCCAGGGTCAGCGACTCCTCAGGCACGCCCTTCTCCTGGGCCACGATCTTGCGGAAGGCCACGGTGTGCTGGGCGCACACCCCGTCGAGGTCGACGCCGAGCACAAAAGGACCCTGACTCATCTTCCCTTGGGGTGCCAGACAGTCTTGGTTTCGCAGAAGGCGTCGATGAGGTAGGGGCTCTGGGCGGCCTCATCGGCCCACTGGCGTTCAGCGGTAGATGCGCTCACCACCCGGGTGATGGTGGCCGCGGCCTGGCGGGCCGCAGCCGTGCCCTGCTCGGAGTCGCAGCCGGTCAGGTCCAGCGAATCCACCGCCACATGGCCGGCCAGCGGAGGGACGAGCTCATCGCGGTGGCCGGTGATGATGTTGACCACCCCGGCGGGCACATCGCTCAGCGCCAGGGTCTCGGCCAGGGTGACGGCCGCCAGCGGGCAGCGCTCGGAGGCCAGCACCACCGCGGTGTTGCCCGACACGATCACCGGGGCCAGCCGCGACACCAGCGGGAGCAGGGGCGGCTCGTCGGGGGCGACGAGCCCCACCACGCCGACGGGCTCGGGCACGCTGAGGTTGAAATAGGGGCCGGCCACCGGGTTGGCCCCGCCCAGCACGGTGGGGAACTTGTCGGCCCAGCCGGCGTACCACACCCAGCGGTCGATGGCCGCGGCGGTCTCCTCGGCGGCGATCGCCTCCGAGCTTCCATCGGTTGCCCGGAGCACCTCGACGCAGAACTCGTCGCGGCGCGACTCCATAACCTCGGCCACTCGGTACAGGATCTGACCCCGGTTGTAGGCGGTGCGCCCGGCCCAGCCCTCTTGGGCCAACCGAGCGGCAGCCACGGCGTCGCGAACATCCTTGCGCGATCCCCGAACGGCGTGGGCCAAAAGCTCCCCCCCAGCCCCTGTCACCGGGTACGACCGGCCCGACTCCGAGCGCTCGAATGCCCCGCCGATGAACTGTTTGTAGGTCTTGTTCACCGACAACCGACTGCTCATGCCGCTGCTCATACCACCAACTCCACATAGGGCAGCAGTCCGGCCCGGCCCCCCTCGCGGCCATGGCCGCTCTCCCGGTAGCCGCCGAACGGGCTGGCCGGGTCGAACCGGTTGAAGGTGTTGGCCCACACCACGCCGGCCTGCATCCGATCGGCCATCCACAAGATGCGCGACCCCTTCTCGGTCCAGATGCCGGCCGACAACCCATACGGCGTGTTGTTGGCCTTGGCCACCGCCTCCTCCGCGGTGCGGAAGGTGAGCACCGACAGCACCGGGCCGAAAATCTCCTCCTGGGCGATGCGGTGGGCGGTGGACACCTTGGTGAACAGCGCCGGCGGGTGGAAGAAGCCCCGCTCCGGCAGCACACACTGCGGCGTGTACAGCTCGGCCCCCTCGGCCACGCCGGAGGCCACCAGCTCGGCGATGCGAGCGAGCTGGGCCTGGGAGTTGATGGCCCCGATGTCGGTGTTCTTGTCCAGCGGGTCGCCCACCCGCAGGGTGTCCATGCGCCGCTGGAGCTTGCCCACCACCGTGTCGACCACCGTCTCCTGCACCAGCAGGCGGGAACCGGCGCAGCACACCTGGCCGCCGTTGAAGTAGATGCCGTTGACGATGCCCTCGGTCACCTGGTCGAGGGCGGCATCCTCGAACACGATGTTGGCCGCCTTGCCCCCCAACTCCAAGGTGAGTCGTTTGCCGGTCCCGGCCACGTCGGCACCGATAGCCCGGCCCACTTCGGTCGACCCGGTAAACGCCACTTTGTCCACGCCGGGATGGGACACCAGTGCGGCCCCGGTGGCGTCGTCGCCGGTGATGATGTTGACCACACCGGGGGGCAGCTCGGCGTCGCGCAGCACCTCGGCCAACAGCAACGCAGTGAGCGGGGTGGTGGGCGCCGGCTTGAGCACGACGGTGTTCCCGCAGGCCAGCGCAGGGGCCAGCTTCCAGGCCGCCATGAGCAAGGGGAAGTTCCACGGGATGACCTGGGCGGCCACCCCCAGGGGCGCAGCCCGCCGACCGCTGAAGGCGTAGTCGAGCTTGTCGGCCCAGCCGGCGTAGTGGAAGAAGTGGGCGGCGGCCAGCGGGATGTCGAGATCGCGGGACTCCCGAATGGGCTTGCCCCCATCCATGGTTTCCAACACCGCGAACTCCCGGGCCCGCTCCTGGAGCAGCCGGGCCACCCGATACAGGTACTTGGCTCGCTCGGCGCCGGGCAGGTCCCGCCAGCCCCCTTCCCACGCGGCGCGGGCCGCGGCCACGGCCCGGTCCACGTCGGCGGCGTCGGCCACGCTCACCTCGGCCAGCGCCTCCCCGGTGGCAGGGTTGATGGTGGGAACCAGGCGACCGGCGGCGGGCTCCACCATCTCGCCCCCCACGTACAAGCCGTGCTGGGAGGCCAGTCGCACCGGAGCGGTGGATTCAGGGGCGGGGGCGTAGTCGAGGGTGAATTCGCCGACCGGCGCCACCTCGCGGTCGGGAGACGATCGATCAGTCAACGCTGAAGTCCTCCCGCCGCTGGTAGCGGCCGTCGCGAAGCTTGGCCCGCTGCATGAGCACGTCGTTGAGCAGGCTGGATGCCCCCAGCCGGAACCGCTCAGGAGTCAGCCAACCCGAGCCCAGCGTCTCGCCCACGATCACCAGGTAATGCCAAGCCTGCTTGGCGGTGCGGATGCCCCCGGCCAGCTTGAGGCCCACGGCCCGCCCGGTTTGCTCGGCCATGTCCCGGATGGCCTCGGCCATGCACAGGGCGGTGGCGGGAGTGGCCGAGGTGCTGATCTTGCCGGTGGAGGTCTTGATGAAGTCGGCCCCGGCCACCATGGCCAGCATGGATGCCCGCCTGATCTGGTCGTAGGACCCCAGCTCGCCGGTCTCCAGGATCACCTTCAGGTGGGCTGATCCGCAGGCTTGCTTGGCCGCGGCGATCTCGTCGTAAGCCCGCTGGTAGCGTCCGGACAGAAATGCCGAGCGGTTCAGCACGATGTCCACCTCATCGGCCCCGGCAGCCACCGCCCACGAGACCTCCGCCAGCCGGGCCTCCAATGGCGCCAAGCCAGCGGGAAACCCTCCGGCCACGCTGGCCACCGCCACCGGGCTGTCGGCCAGCGCCTCAGCGGCCACCGACACCAGCTCGGGGTACACGCACACCGCGGCCACCGAGGGCACCGACCAATCGGCCGCGTCGGGACGGCGGGCGCGGGCGCACAGGGCGTGGACCCGCCCAGGGGTGTCGGCCCCCTCCAGGGTGGTCAGATCCATAACCCGGATGGCCAAGTCGAGCGCCGCCCCCTTCGACGAGGCCTTGATCGACCGAGCACACAGCAACGCGGCCCGCTGCTCCAGCCCCACCGCGTCCACCGGGGTGATGCGCACGCCGGCCACAGCATCGGCGGCTCCTACCGGAGAGTCAACTGCAAGCAGGTCGGTCACCCGTCCAAGGATAGAGCGGCGGTTCGACAACCGGTCACCCGTGATCCATGCCTAAGGTGAGGCAATGAGCGCAACGGTCGTCGACCACCCGCTGGTGCAGGCCCTCTTGGCCACCTTGCGCCGGGCCGACACCCCTTCGCCAGCGTTTCGACAGGCCTTAGAAGAACTGAGCGGGCTTCTGATCTACGAGGCCTTGCGAGACATTCCAATTGCGAAGGTAGAAGTGGCCACCCCGCTGGCACCCACTTCTGGAGTCCGAATCGACGATCCCCCACTGCTGGTGCCGGTGCTGCGAGCGGGGCTGGGCATGCTGGACGCGGCCCGGAGGCTGCTGCCGGAGGCCGCGGTGGGTTTTCTGGGTGTGCGCCGCAATGAGGAGACGTTCCAACCCGAGCCCTATCTCAACACCGTGCCCGACAATCTCGGCGGGCATGCCGCATTGGTATTGGAGCCGATGCTGGCCACCGGAGGGTCGCTGGCCTACGTATGCGGGCGGATTGCCGCGGCTGGGGCCAGACATATTACCGCGGTCTGCGTGCTCGCCGCTCCCGAAGGGGTGGCGGCGCTCGAAGCCGCGGCCCCCGGTGTTCATCTGTTCACCGCGGCCGTGGACGATGGGCTCAACGAGCGGGCCTATATCGTGCCCGGGCTGGGCGACGCGGGCGACCGCCAGTTCGGAGAACTCTGAATTTTCCCGGCTGCCGAAGAATCAGCCGGGACCGCCCAAGTCGGTGTCGTAGGCGCTGTACACCAGATCGACGGCGTGGTGGTTGAGCTGGTCCACCCGGTGGACGATGTCGGCCATCGACCGTTGCAGGCCGGGGTCGGGCTCATGGGCGTGCAGGCGCTGGATCTGCTGTTGCACCGAGGCTTGGAGCTGAACCTGCTCGGAGCGGATCTTGTTCACCCGGGGCACCAGGCGAGGGGCCAGCTCAATGCACTCGTCGTACAGCCCGAGATCGCAATCCGAGCAGAAGCCGGTGAGCGCTCGGCTCAGCTCTCCGAGCTTATCCTCGAGGCGCTTCACCCAGCGGTCGGGATTGTCGGCGGGCATGCCCTCAGACAAGAGCGTTTGCAGGCCGACCCCTGCCCGGTTCAGCTCAATGCGCCAGTCTGTGTTTTCCCCCATGGCGAATCTCCTCGTCATCATGTGGGAACGACCACGCTGTCGCTCTCGCGTTCAGGGCCAGCATAGGCCCACTCCCCCAAGCCGCGCCAGAGGACTTTGGCGAATTTTCCAGTGAACGGCCAGCGGGCCGAAGATCGCAGGATGTCCTGCCGGCAGGCGGCTAGCGGGCCGAGGGGCGCAGTATGGCACCGGGATGGGCATTCACGCCGCCCTGGTCCACCTCGCCGTCGCGGCGGATGGCGGTGCCGTTCACCAGCACATGGGCGATGCCCACCGAGGCGTCGGCGGTCAGCCGCTCGGCGTTGGCGGGGAAGTCCCGAACCCGGCGCAGCGGCCCCGGCGCCACCGTGTCGGGGTCGAACACCACCACATCGGCATAGGCCCCCTCCCGGAGATAGCCCCGGTCCACCAGGTTGAACAGGTCGGCCTGCACTGCGGAGAGCTTCCGCACCGCCTTCTCCATCGACATGAGCTCGCGGTCGCGCACCCAGTTGCCCAAGAAGTCGGTGGCCTGCGGTGCGTCGCACAACTGGCCCACATGGGCCCCGGCGTCGGACAGGCCCAGCGTGCAGCCATCCTGCTGCAACAGCATCGCCACCCCGTCGGGGTCGTCGTTGGCGATGATGCAGCTGATCCGGGTGGTCAGGTCGTCGGACACCGCGGTGTCGAGCAAAACGTCGAGGGGGCGCACCCCCTGTTCCTCGGCCACATCGGTCAGCCGCCGCCCAACCAATTCGGGCCGGGCGGCGGTCTCGGCGATTTGGAACGTCTCCCATCGGGGCCGCATGGCCTTTTGGTGCTCGAACGCCTCCGCCGTTCGGTCGCGCCAATCCTCATCGTCGTAGGCCTTGAGCCGGGCGTCGTGGTCCTCGCTCATCAGGGCGGCGAACTCGGGATTCACGTTGAGGGTGAACGGATCCGACATCACCATCTGGAAGGTGAGCGGGCGGGGAGTGACCTGGGGCCACACCTCGATGCCCTCGGCCCACGCCTCCCGATTGCGGGCCGCGCTCTCCTCATGCCTCCCATTGGGGAAGGTCAACAGCGCGCCGTAGGTGAACGGCACGCCCACCTGGGGCTGCAACGCGTACATGTCGTCGATGCCCACCTGCTCGCCGGGGGCGACCGACACCACGCCCCGGCGCTTCTGGCCGAGCACGCCTATAAGGGCCTCGAACTCCTCGCGGGTGGCGAATCGGCTGGGGATGGGCAGCCCGTCGGCACCCCGATGGGTCATGGCAAAGCTGGTGGCCAGCCCGGCCGCCCCGGCGTCGATGGCCTCGGCCACCACCTCCACCATGCGAGCCACCTCCTCGTCGGTTGACGCCCGCTCGTAGGCCTCATCGCCCACCACGAACAGCCGCAGGGCAGTGTGGCCGATGTAGGCCCCGAAGTTGAGGGCGATGCCCCGACGGGAGATGGAGTCCAGGTACTCGGGGAACGTCTCGAAGTCCCAGGGGATGCCCTCGGCCAGGCTGTCCACGTTCATGTCCTCCACGTTCTCGAGCGTGCGGGCGATGAGGTCCTGGTGGCCGGGCCGGGTGGGAGCGATGGAAAAGCCGCAGTTGCCGGCGATCACCGAGGTCACCCCGTGGAAGCACGACGGGCTGAGCGCCGGATCCCAGAACACCTGGGCGTCGTAGTGGGTGTGGATGTCGATGAAGCCGGGCGCCACCACATGCCCGCCGGCGTCCAACTCCACCCGGCCCGAAAGCCCCATGCCGATCTCACTGATGCGGTTTCCGGTAATGGCGACATCAGCCTCGCGTCCCGGCTCGCCCGAGCCGTCCACCACGACTCCCCCACGGATTACAACATCTGCGCTCATAATCCAAGCTTCCCACGCGAGCGTCGAGCGCGCCTGTCCGGGCGGCAGACGGCGCCACAGCATCCGCGGCGTTGGTCGTTCTTTTTTAGGTTTCGGGGCGCGTTGCGTATTGTTGTAGCCCACTGGTTCAGAGGAGGTGTCGCCATGCGCCGGGCTCAAATGTTGTTGATGGTGCTGATGTTGGCCGTGCTGGGCGCAGCCTGCGGCGGCGGAGGGGGGACTTCTACCGAGGAGCGCCCGTTGGGTTTGGATTCCGACGAGATTGCCGTCCCCACTGTTGAGGCCTTGGCCCCCACTCCTGCGCCCACCCCCACACCCACTTCCACTCCAGAAGCGTTCATCTATGTGGTGAGGGAGGGTGACACGCTGGGCAGCATCGCCTCTGAGTTCGGAACCAGCCTCAATGCGATTGTCGCCGTCAACGACTTGGCCAACCCCAACCTCTTGAGCATCGGCCAGCAGATCGAGATACCCCAAGACGTTCCCGTCGTGCTCAACAGCGATGGCACCGTCCGTCCCGGCGAGCGCACCCACATCGTTGTCCAGGGCGACACCCTGCTGGGGATCGCCCTCCAGTACGGCAAGACGCTGGATGAGATCACCGAGGCCAACAGCATCGTCACGGCCGAATTGCTTCAGATCGGCCAAGAACTCATCATCCCACCCGACGAGGAAGAACCCACCCAATAAGCGCGTTTCGGGCTGGACAGCCCGGCAAGCCCGACCCACATCTCGGATATCCACAACTCCGGCTGACCGCGCTCCTAGTGTGGGCGACATGGCCGCTATAGCTCGTACTCGGCTCTTCGCGTCAAAGGCACGACGGAAGGCCACCATGTGGTGTCCCCGCTGCGATGTCACCTGGTGGGGCACGGCGCGCGACACCTGTTGGTCGTGCCGCCAGCACACCGCCACGACCCCGGCCCCCACTGCCAATGTTCGCGTGCTGGCCACCAGCACGGTCGGCGAGCCGTGAGCGCTGGGCTTGCCATTCCAGCGATTGACCTCCCATGAGCGCTGGGCTTGCCATTCCAGCGATTGACCTCCCATGAGCGCTGGGCTTGCCATTCCAGCGATCATCATTTTGGGCTGCGCTCTGCTTGCTGGCATCGTGGCCATGGCTACCCGCAAGAAACGAGCCCTGTGGGACATCTTCCCGGGCCCGGTGCCCGAAGCTGGTGACGCGGCCTCAGATGAGGGGCCGGTGCTGTTCGACGGCGAGGCTGGGCTCTCCGATCCCGACAACGAACCCCACGGCGTGAGCGGCAAACCCAAGCTCAAGCTGGTAGGTGAGGCGACAGACGAAGTGCAGACCGATGTGGACACCGCTCGGTCCGACCACCAAAGCCTGGCCGAATGGCACCAACGCCACAACCAAACGGTCTCGGCCTGGATAGAGAACCACCAGAGGGTGCTGGGCGACATCAATGCCTCGGGTCTTCAGATCGATATGGACGATCGCGACGAACTCTTGGCCGGGCACGATGAGCTGGCCCCAAGGATGCGAGCGGCCATCGCCAGCCACCCCTCGCCAGTGATGAGAGCCGAGTTGAGCGCGATGCACGTGGCCGGGGAGGCAGCCGTTTTCGCAGTGATCAAGAGCGACTATGCCTCCGCCCGTCGCCAGCACCTCGTCTACGTGCAGTACCGGGACGAGTGGATCGAGCGACTGCGCCAATTCTCCGAAGAGCCGATGAGCAACCTGCGGGCGGTCATGTCCGCTACCGAGTTCGAACTCGAGGAGATACGCACGGCGCTGGAGATCGCGCTGATCGGAACCGAAGAGCCAGCAGAGGACGCCCCCGGCTTCGAGGCCCCGATCATGGTGCAACAGGATTCAGAACCCGCCTTCGACTTGGAAAACCAACCCGAGGATGCCCTTGAGGTTGCAGTCGGTGTGCCCGAGGACACCACCGAAGACCTCGAAGGCGGTCGCATCCGCCGCCTCCTCCGCCGCCGCAGCACCACCGAGGACGCTGGGTAGCAACAGGCCAATCCAGACCTCTTTAGTCGGGTATCGCCGCCGCGGGGTAGGCTGAGCAGACTTTTTCCATAGTCAACCGCACAGCAAGGAGCCGAAAATGGCTATTCGATTGGGCGATGTCGCCCCCGATTTCACGGCCGACACCACCGAGGGCACCATCTCCTTCCACGATTGGAAGGGGGACTCCTGGGCAGTCCTCTTCTCGCACCCCAAAGACTTCACCCCGGTTTGCACCACCGAACTGGGCTACACCGCTCGGCTGGCCGAGCAGTTCGCCGCCCGCGACGTGAAGGTGATCGGCCTGTCGTGCGACACGGTGGACGACCATGTGGCCTGGTCGCAGGACATCGAGGACACCCAGGGCATCCGCCCCAACTTCCCGATGATCGGCGACGCCGACCGCGCCGTGGCCGACCTCTACGACATGATCCACCCCAACGCCAGCGACACCATGACGGTGCGCTCGGTGTTCGTGATCGGCCCCGACAACACGGTCAAGCTCACCATCACCTATCCGGCCAGCACCGGGCGCAACTTCGACGAGGTGCTGCGGGTGATCGACTCGCTTCAGCTCACCGCCGCCAAGAAGGTGGCCACCCCGGTGAACTGGCAGCACGGCGACGACGTGATCATCGTGCCCGCCCTCTCCGATGACGAGGCCGCGGAGCTGTTCCCCGGCGGCTGGGATGAGCAAAAGCCCTACCTCCGGGTAGTCTCCCAACCATAATCACCGCCGGGGCAAACCTGGCCAACGCCGAAGAGGTGCCATTTCCATGAGCGACGCGTCCACGCTGGCTACTCAGACCATGGCCGCCGCCCGAGCGGTGGGCGCGGTCAAAATCTACGGTTCGGGAGAGACCGAAGTTCGTGCTTTGGACGGTGTGGACATCACCTTCGAGAAGGGCAAGTTCACCGCCATCATGGGCCCGTCGGGGTCGGGCAAATCCACGCTCATGCATTGCATGGCCGCGCTCGACAACCTCACCGAGGGCCAGACCTTCATCGGCGATACCAACCTAAGCACCCTGTCGGACAAAGAGCTCACCTTGCTGCGCCGCGATCGGGTGGGGTTCGTCTTCCAGGCGTTCAACCTGGTCCCCACGCTGAACGCCATCGAGAACATCACCCTGCCCATGGACCTGGCCCGGCGGGAACCCGATCAGGAGTGGGTCGACAATGTGATCGCCACCGTGGGGCTGGGCGACCGTCTCACCCACCGGCCCAACGAGCTGTCGGGGGGCCAGCAGCAGCGGGTAGCGGTGTCGAGGGCGCTGGCCAGCAGGCCGGAGATCATCTTTGCCGACGAGCCCACCGGCAACCTCGACTCCCGGTCCAGTTCCGACGTGTTGAATTTCATGAGGGGTGCGGTGGACAATCTGGGCCAGACCATTGTGATGGTCACCCACGACGCCAACGCGGCATCGTTCGCCGACCGGGCGGTGTTCTTGGCCGACGGGCTGCTTCAGGGCGAGATGCTCAACCCGACCGCCGATCAGATCCTCGACTACATGAAGATCCTGCAAGTGGGCCAGTTCGTCAAGGGCGTGCCAGAGGGGGCGACGGTGGAAGAAGTCTTGGAGTACATGAAGGACCTAGACGACTGAGAAGGGACGCAGCTAGGCAACACTCACTTCGGCGATGATGATCCGGGAAGCGGCTGATGACACTCCTTCGATACAGCCTCCGAAGCATCGCCGGCGTCAAGGTCCGGTTCGCGCTCACCACCCTTGCCGTGATCATCGGGGTGGCCCTCACCACCGGGGTGCTGATCGCCACCGACGGGCTCCGCGCCTCCCTCAACAGCCTGGCGGGCCAGATCTACGAAAAATACGACTTCACCGTGCGGGCCGCTTCCGACATCGGCGATCGCAACGAGGGCGTGCCCCTACTACCCACGCCACTAAGCGATGAGATCGCATCAGTCGACGGGGTGGAAGCAGTCACCGGATTGGCGCAGGAGTTCGACGTCGTTGCCATCGACGGCGATGGCAACGCCCTAGACCCCGGCCTAGGACGACAAATCGGCTACGGCTGGCCCGAGAATGAGTCGCTGAGCACGGTCCATGTCTATGACGACGGCATAAGCCGCCAGCCCACCGAGCCCGATGAATTCGCCATCGACCACTTCACCGGCCGGGAGAACAACTTCATAATCGGCCAGCGCTACGACATAGCCACACCCGCCGGCACATTCAACTTCGAGTTGGTCGGTTACTTGTACTTCCTCGACCCCGAGACTCGGATCGCGCTTCAGACCGTCTCTTGGGAAATGGATAGAACCCGGCAGCTACTGCACAACGGAGGCGGCTACGACCTCATCCACGGGAAGCTGTCACCGGGAGCGACTTACGAGGAGGTGGCCGAAGCCATCGGCGCCCTCGTGGGCCCCGATATCGAAGTGATCTCCCGGCAGGACAACATCGATGAAAGCAACGCGGAATTTGCCGAAAACATCGACCGCATCCAAAGCCTCCTGCTGGGATTCGCGATCATCGTTTTGATCATTTCGGGGTTCATCACCTACAACACGTTCACCCTGGTCATGGGGCAGCGCATCAGAGAATTGGGTCTGTTGCGGGTACTGGGCGCCGAGCGACGCCAGATCGCTCAAGTCGTGGCGGTGGAAGCGTTAATCGTCGGGGTGGTGGCCACCATCCTCGGATTCACGCTCGGCATCTTGGTGGCTCTCGGCATTGCCGGCACGCTTAACAGCGCCGGGGCTCACCTGCCCGCTATCGACGTGATCATCGGTGGGTGGACCGTTGTTGCCGCGTTGGTCATCGGCATCGGTGTGACCATGGTTACCGCCATCTGGCCGGCCATGCGGGCCCGCCGGGTGGCGCCCATGGTGGCGCTGGCCGACGAAGCCGAGATTGACCCCTTCAATCGGCGACGTGCCTTGGTCATCGGATCTGCCGCCGGCGGGGTGGGACTGATTCTGATGCTGGTGGGCCTGTTGGCCGACCTTTCCACCTCCCAACTCCTTCTTCCGCTTGGCTTGGGGGCGTTGTTGATGCTCTTGGGGGTCAACATCGCCACCCCGGGAGTAGCCCGGTCTTTGTCGCTGTTTTTGGGTTGGCCGGCCGACCGCCTGTTCACCATCAACGGTCGATTGGCTCGGCTCAACGCGGCTCGCAACCCCCGACGCACCGCTACCACCGCCTCCGCGCTCATGATCGGCCTGGCCATGGTCTCGCTGGTCACCGTGCTGGGGACATCCTTCAAGCAAACCCTGAACAACCAACTCGGGGATTCGGTAAAAGCCGATTGGCTCGTCTGCGTCAACGAATGCAGCACTGATCTGGGCGCGTTCAGCACCGCTCTGGGCGCGTTCAGCACCGAGGCCACTCAAATCATGACCGAGATGCCCGAGTTGGAATCGGTGATGGCCTTCCGATTCCGCCCCGACGGGGCCCGCTCCCCCGATGGCGAACAACGCCGAGTAACCGCCACCGACCTCGATGCGTTCTCCCCCCATGTCGATCCGGGCGTGGCTGCCGGAACCCTGGATGGCGCCGGTGCCGGCCAAGTGCTCGTACACAAGGACGTGGCCGATGACCTGGACATCGTCGTAGGAGACCAGCTGTTCCTCGAGTTTCCCGGCGACCAAAAAGTGACGTTTGAAGTTGTCGCCCTCCACACCGAAGATTCTGTGGTCGGTCCTTTGGTGGTTGACTTCAGCGACTGGAACCACCTCATAGGCGAAGGCCAAGACAACCTGGCCACCGCCATCACCGCTCCTGAGATTGATTTGGACCAGGCTCGGTCCAGCCTGGAATCAGAGCTCTCCGACTTTCCCCAGGTAACCATAAAGGACCAGGCCGAATACCGAGAGGGCAGGGCCACTGAGATCGACACATTCCTGGTGATCATCAACGTGTTCTTGGTCCTCGCCTTGCTTATCGCAGTGGTGGGCATCTCCAACACCATGGCCCTTTCGATTTTCGAGCGAACCCGGGAATTGGGACTGGTGCGGGCCATCGGCATGGCCAAGCGGCAAACCTGGGGGACGATCTTCTTGGAGAGCATCATTGTGGCCGTCTTTGGGGGATTGGTGGGCATCGCCACCGGCGTGGTGGCTGGCGCCATCACTGCCGCCGCCCTCCCCAGCAGCGTCATCTCCACCGTGAGCGTGCCGTGGCTCACGCTGGTGGTCTACCTGGTGGTGTCGGCGGTGGCCGGAATGCTGGCCGCCTTCTTCCCCGCCCGGCGGGCCAACCGCCTCAATGTGCTCGAAGCCATCTCCCACCAGTAGAAATAGCCCATAGGCCTCGTCCGCTACGCCCTCAAAAGCATCGCCGGAACCCGCATCCGGTTCTTGTTGACCACGCTGGCCGTCGTCGTGAGCGTGGGATTCACCGTGGGCGTGCTGGTCACCACCTCGGGGCTTCGCGCCACGTTCGACACCCTCTCCGAGGACATCTTCGAAGGCGTTGATCTGTCAGTGCGCCCCGAGCTGGCCTTCGGCAACCGGGGCGAAAGCGGGACACTGGTAGACCCCGAGCTGCTCGACGATGTGCGGTCGGTGGACGGGGTGGCGGCCGCAGTGGGGACGGTGGTCGAGTTCAACGTGATTCCCATCACCGCCGACGGCGAGGCGGTGGAGCTGTTCGGACCGCCGCAGATCGGCATCGGCTGGCCTTCCGACGACTCCCTGGGAGCTTTAGAGGTGTGGCCCGATGGCGTGAGCCGGATCCCCTCAGGGCCCGACGAGTTCGCCATGGACGCCGACACCGCCGACGAGAACGGGTTCGTAATCGGCGAGCGCTACCGGGTGTCCACCCCCAGCGGAACCCAAGCATTCACCCTGGTAGGGCTGTTCCGCTACGGCAGCGGCGACAATGCCACCGCGGGCGCGCAGATGATGGCCTGGGACATCGAGACCGCCCGCCAGCTGCTTCACAACGGCGGGGGCTTCGACAGCATCGACATCCGACTGGAGCCCAACACCTCGCCGGAGGCAGCCTCGGCGGCCGTCACCGCGGTTCTTGACGATGGACTGGAGGTGGTGGCCAATCAGGAGTTGGTGGAGGAACAGTCCGACCTATTCAACGAGTTCATCGGCTTCTTCGAGTACTTCATGCTGGGATTCGCCGTGGTGATCCTGGTGGTGTCGGCCTTCATCATCTACAACACCTTCACCATCCTGGTGAGCCAGCGCACCCGGGAGCTGGGGCTGCTGCGGGCTTTGGGGGCCAGCGGTCGACAGATCACCGCCATCGTCGTCGGCGAGGCCATCGCCGTCGGGGTGGTGGCCAGCGCTGCCGGGCTCGGTCTGGGCGTGCTGATTTCTCTGGGCATCCGAGCGTTGATCTCAGGCTTCGGCGCAGGCTTGCCCGACGCGCCCATCGTAGTGGGCACCAACTCGATTCTGGCCGCGGTCTTGGTCGGGGTGGGCGTGACCGCGGTGTCGGCCATTTGGCCCGCCCTGCGAGCCCGTCGAGTGCCTCCCATGGCGGCGCTCACCGGCAATATGCCCCCCCGACTCACCGAAGAGCGCCGCTCAACCGGCCTGGAGAAGCTGCTCACCGCGGCCAGCGTGATCTTGGTGGCATTCGGAATCGTCTCGGAAACAGCTTCAGTCATCGTGGTCACTGCACTGGTCGGCGCGGTGCTGGCCTTCGTCGGGGGACGCAACCTGCCCCAGCCGGTGGGACAAGCCCGGGTGTTGATCTTGGGCCTGGCCATGCTCATCGTGGCGGTGGTCGGAGACTTCCCGACCAGCTCGCTGTTGGCCCTGCTGGGTATGAGCGCGTTGTTGGTGTTTGTGGGGATGAACTTGGTCAGCCCGGTATTTGCCGTTCCAGTGGCCAGAGTCTTGGGATGGATCCCGGCCAAGGTCTCCCAAGTGAGCGGGCGGCTGGCCCGCCAGAACGCGGAGCGCAGTCCCCGGCGCACGGCCAACACCGCCTCGGCGCTCATGATCAGCCTGGCACTGGTGTCAATGGTCTCGGTGTTGGGGCAGTCGTTCAAACAGACCCTGGATGACACCCTGGACCGCTCGGTCAAGTCCGACTGGCTCATCTGCCCGGGAGGCTGCGGCGACCCCACCGAGACCTTCAGCACGCAAGCAGCCGAAAGGATCAGCGAACGCGACGAGGTGGCCTCGGTGTTGGCCTTCCGATACAAGTTCGAGGGGATTCGGTCGGTGATCGACGACGATATCGACGACGTCGGATCTGTCGATCTGGATGTGGTCCCCATGCACTTCGACCTCGATGTGAAGGAGGGGAGCTTCTCCGGGGCCGGGGCTGGCGATGTTGCCCTGCACACCGGTCAGGCTGACGACTTGTCGGTGGGCGTAGGCGATCCGGTGGAACTGGAGTTCTCCGACGGCCAGACGGCGACCTTTGAGGTGGCGGCCATCTTCGGTGACAACGCGGTATTCGGTTCTTGGATAATCGATACCGCCGACTGGGACCGCTACCTCGTCGCCCAGGAGGACGGCTTCATCTCTGCTCTCACCGCCCCGGGTTACACCGCGGACCAGGCTCGAGAGGCTATCGAGCAGGCCACCTCGGCCTATCCGCAGCTCAACGTGCGAGACCAGGCCGAGTTTCAGGAAACCCAAGAGAGCCAGATCGACACGTTCTTGGGGGTGGTCAACGCCTTCTTGGCCATATCCCTTATCGTCGCCCTCATGGGAGTGGCCAACACGCTGGCCCTCTCGGTATTCGAGCGGACCCGGGAGCTGGGGCTTTTGCGAGCAGTGGGCATGTCTAGGCGGCAAGCTCGGCGGATGATCCGCTGGGAGGGCGGCATCGTGGCCGTGTTCGGCGGGCTCATGGGCATAACCGTCGGGGTGCTGTTCGGCTGGGCCACAGTGGAGATCATCCCCGACACCTTCGTCTCGTCGTTCTCCATACCATGGGGCACGCTGTGGATCTATTTGGTGGTGGTGGCCGTTGCCGGTCTGCTGGCCGCCTCGATACCGGCCCGCCGGGCCAGTCGCCTCAACGTTCTCGACGCCATCTCCTACGAATAGTCGACCGGCGGCGACGCAAGCCCCGGTTACGCTGCGGAGCATGCACGACACCGGCGAGTGGCAGGCGCTGAGCAGTCACCGGCAGGCCCTGGATGAGGTGCATCTGCGGGATTTGTTCGATGGCGATCCGCTGCGGGGCGAGCGGCTGGCGGCCGAGACCGACGGGCTGCTGCTGGATTATTCCAAGAACCGCCTCACCGATGAAACGGTGGCGCTGCTGTCCGCTTTGGCCGACCGAGCCGAGCTACGAGGCCAAATCGAAGCTCTGCTTGACGGCGAGCCGGTGAACACCACCGAGGACCGTCCCGCCTGGCACGCCGCCCTGCGCCGTCCCGACCCGCCTCCCGAAGTTGGACTGGAGTTCGACCGCATGGCCGCCTTCGCCGCCGAAGTCCGCGATGGGCGGTGGGATGCGGTGGTGAACATCGGCATAGGCGGGTCGGACCTAGGACCGGCCATGGCCACTGCTGCACTAGGCGCCTATGCCGACCCTGGTCTGGACGTGCGCTTCTTGTCCAATGTGGACGGGGCTCATTTCGGGGCCGTCACCCGCGGGCTTGACCCGGCCCGGACCTTGTTCATCGTGGTGTCCAAGACGTTCACCACCGTCGAGACCCTGACCAACGCCCGCACCGCCCGGGCCTGGGTCGCCGACGCCGTGGGGCCGGAGCAGGCTGGCGGCCACTTCGCCGCCGTCACCGCCAGCCCCGACAAGGCCCACAGCTTCGGTATCGACGCTGATGCCGTTTTCGCCATGTGGGACTGGGTGGGCGGCCGCTATTCACTGGGCTCGGCGGTGGGGCTCAGCCTCATGATCACCGTCGGCCCCGACGCCTTCGCCGACATGCTGGCCGGGATGCACCAAATCGACGAGCACTTCCGCACCGCCCCGTGGGCCGAGAACCTGCCCGCACTGCTGGGACTCATCGGCATCTGGAACCGCAACTTCTGGGGCTGGCCCACCCTCGCGGTGCTGCCCTACGCCCAAGAGCTGGCCCTGTTCCCGGCCTACATCCAACAGCTCGACATGGAGAGCAGCGGCAAGTCGGTACTAGCCGACGGCACCCCGGCGGTTACCGCCACCGGTCCGGTGGTGTGGGGACAGCCGGGAACCAACGGTCAACACGCCTTCCACCAACTGCTGCACCAGGGCACCGACATCGTCCCGGTGGAGTTCATTGGCCTCTGTCGCCCGAACCACTCCCACATAGAGCACCACGATCTGCTCATGGCCAACCTGTTCGCCCAGGTCGAGGCGCTGGCCTTCGGCGCCCCTGACGCTGGCGACCCCCACCAGCAGTTCTCAGGCAACCGGCCCAGCACCGTCCTTCTGGCCGACCAACTCACCCCCCGCACTCTGGGCCAGCTCGTGGCCCTCTACGAGCACAAGGTGTTCACCCAGGCCACCGTGTGGGGCATCAACCCCTTCGACCAATGGGGAGTCGAACTGGGCAAGACCCTGGCCACCGACATCGCCGCCGAACTCACCGGCGCTGCCCACCCCAACCCGGCCCGAGACTCCTCCACCCAATCCCTCATCAACCGCTATCTCAGCCGTCGATGAAGTATCGCTGTCAGGAGTCTCTGTATTTTGCGGCATTGCACTCTTATATTCTGCGGTATGAATATGTTGTTTATTGCGGCATGATGTTGCTATATTTTGCGGCATGGCTTTGAGCGGGCTCCCTGCGGCGGAGTACTTGCCCCGAGTGGTCGATGGACAGCTCACCCGCCTGCTCCGCACGGCACCCGCCGTGGTGGTGGAGGGAGCCCGGGCAAGCGGCAAAACATGGACGGGCAGGCGATTCGCCGCCAGCGAAGTCCGCTTCGACGAGCTTGAGGCCACCCGTTTGCATCTGGAGCTTGAACCGGGATCATTCCTCGAAGGCCCTACGCCGCGTCTGCTCGACGAGTGGCACTTGGCCGGCGGCCTGTGGAATGCGATGCGCCACGCCTGCGACGACCGGGCACTCAACGGCCAGTTCATCCTCGCCGGCTCGGTCAAGCCGACCTACGCCCTCACCGACCACAGCGGAGCCGGAAGGGTTGCCCGGCTGCGTATGCGCCCGATGTCGCTTTTCGAGTCGGGCGACTCCACCGGGGCCATCTCGTTGGAAGGGCTGCTGAACGGCGAGCTGTGTGCCGCCGATGCTGCCGCTCTCAGCAAGGAGGGTGCTGTCCAAGAAGCGGGCGCCGCACGCGCCGCCGAACTGGTATGCCGGGGTGGCCTGCCCAGGATGATCCGACTCGACCCGCTCGATGCCCGCGGCCGCATGCTCGACTACCTCAGAGACGTCGCCCAAATCGACCTTGCCACCAATCAACCGGCCACCCACGACCCCGCGAAAATGCTGGCACTGATCACTTCTCTGGCCCGCAACGAGACAACCTCGACGTCAGCCAAGACGCTCATTGCCGACACCGCCAACGCTGGAGGCCCGGCCGACCGCGACACGGTCAGCCGCTATGTCAACCGGCTCGTCGAGGCATTCGTCCTTGAGCCCTTGCCAGCATGGTCGACGCACTTGCGAAGCAAGGCAACCCTGCGGACCAGGTCCAAGCGGTACTTCGTCGACCCATCGATGGCCGCCGCCGCGCTCCGCGCCACGCCACCTGGACTTCTCGCCGACACAAAAACCTTTGGCCTGCTCTTCGAGTCGCTGGCGATGCGCGACCTGCGGGTGTATGCGCAGTCCTTCGGCGCCGAAGTCCGGTACTACCAAGACAGCGCCAACCATGAGGTCGATGCCATCATCACCCGCGGACACCGCGATTGGGCCGCCGCCGAAATCAAGCTGGGCGGCCCCGTCTTGATCGAAAAGGGAATCAAGGCACTGCGCTGGCTGCGGGCCAACGTCGACACCGACCTCGCAGGAGAGCCCCGACGCCTTATGGTCATCACCGCCTCAGGCCGGGCATTCGAAACCAAAGACGGCATAGCCATCGTGCCCATCAACCACCTAGCGCCCTGATATGAGAACCGCTACGCCGCCATTCATGCCCATCTTTCCCGGGCGGACACAGCCGCGTCGCATATCGCCCATTCGACGCCATGGCCTCACATATGCAGCAAACCAACCGCTCAGCCCACTAGATGTCGGGGCATTTGTAGACTGTTCGGCCTGTCGTTCTGCCCGGACCCAAGGATGTGCAGCCCGGCCCGCTCTCATAGAAGAACCAATGGCCCTCGAATAACGCTTCCAAGAGTTGGCGCAGCGAGATGTCGCCGTTCGCGTCGGGCGAACCCGAATTGCCGGAATCGGCGACGGCCGCCGTGGCCGTGCCCTGGGTGGGCGACACCGTGTACCCGCTGCCGGCGCTCACCGCAACGGTGACCGAACCGTCGGGTTCGGCGGCGTAGTCGTTGACAGTGTGCACCCTGAACGTGACACGGCCCGAACCCGGGATCCTCACCGTACGAGACCCGGTCCGCACGAGGTAGTCGCCGGAGGCGGTGACCTCCACCGTCACCAGCAAAGCCGCGGCCGGCGCCGGGCTGGCGGTGACGGTGAACACCGCGGAGGATCCCTCGGTGACGTCGCCGTTGGAGGTGACGCTGACAACCGGGATCACCGGTGGAGGCGGTGGGGGCGGTGGCGGCGGTGGAGGCGGTGGAGGCGGTGGCGGCGGCGGTGGCGACGGGTCGTCGTCATCGGACACCGCCACGCTCGCCGAACCCGCAGTCGGCGACACCGTGTAGCCGCTGCCCGCGTTGACGGTGGCGGTCACCGAACCGTCGGCCTCGTCGGCGTTGTCATTGGTGGTGCCCACCGTGAGCGTGACGCTGCCCGACGTCGGCACCGTCACCGTCTGCGACCCCGTGGGGGCACCGAAATCGCCGGAGGCGGTGACCGTGACGCTCACGTCGAGATCAGCCGCGGGCGCCGGGCTCGCCGACACCGTGAACACCGCGTCCGCTCCCTCGGTGACATCGCCGTTGGAGGTGACGCTGACCACCGGGACCACCGGCGGCGGATCGTCGTCATCGGACACCGCAACGCTCGCCGAACCCGCAGTCGGCGACACCGTGTAGCCGCTGCCCGCGTTGACGGTGGCGGTCACCGAACCGTCGGCCTCGTCGGCGTTGTCATTGGTGGTGCCCACCGTGAGCGTGACGCTGCCCGACGTCGGCACCGTCACCGTCTGCGACCCCGTGGGGGCACCGAAATCGCCGGAGGCGGTGACCGTGACGCTCACGTCGAGATCAGCCGCGGGCGCCGGGCTCGCCGACACCGTGAACACCGCGTCCGCTCCCTCGGTGACATCGCCGTTGGAGGTGACGCTGACCACCGGGACCACCGGCGGCGGATCGTCGTCATCGGCCACCGCCACGCTCGCCGAACCCGCAGTGGGCGACACCGTGTAGCCGCTGCCCGCGTTGACGGTGGCGGTCACCGAACCGTCGGCCTCGTCGGCGTTGTCATTGGTGGTGCCCACCGTGAGCGTGACGCTGCCCGACGTCGGCACCGTCACCGTCTGCGACCCCGTGGGGGCACCGAAATCGCCGGAGGCGGTGACCGTGACGCTCACGTCGAGATCAGCCGCGGGCGCCGGGCTCGCCGACACCGTGAACACCGCGTCCGCTCCCTCGGTGACATCGCCGTTGGAGGTGACGCTGACCACCGGGACCACCGGCGGCGGATCGTCGTCATCGGCCACCGCCACGCTCGCCGAACCCGCAGTGGGCGACACCGAGTAATCGCTGCTGGCCTCCAGCGTGGCAGTGATCGATCCATTGAGCTCGTCGGCCTTGTCGTTTGTGGTGGGCACCGAGAACGTGACGCTGCCCGAAGTGGGCACCGTCACCGTGCGCGACCTGGCCGTCGCACCGAAATCGCCCACCACGCTGATCTTCACCCCCACATCCAAACCAGCCGACGGCGCCGGGCTCGCCGACACCGTGAACACCGCGGCCGCTCCCTCGGTCACATCACTGCCGCCCGAAATCGACACCACCGGAAGTGGATCACCCGAGTCGTCATTCTCAATATCCACGCTCACCGAACCGCCCACGGTGGGCAGCTTCGACGGAACAGGATCGGAGCCGCCCACCGACGGCGCCTGCGATCCCGTGCCGAATGCCACCGTGATCCTCCGCTCGGCGGTGTCGGTATTCGGCAGCGCCGTCAGCACCAAATTCGCGGTCTGTGCGCCGTTGTAGAGCGTGAGGATCGGAGTCGCGCCGTTGGCAGTCAAAAAGACGCTGCTGCCGCGATTGTCGCTCCGGCGCAGGCGCAGCCTGTAATGCACTCCCTCAACGCCGCCGCTCACCGCAAGCGGCACCTTCGCCCACTCCGCCAACTGCTGGGTGCTGATGAGCGCCCGGCCCAACGACACCGCCACCCGCGCCTCCCCGTTGGCCTCCGCCACCGACCCCGGCGACGCCGACAAAGACACCGAAAGATCGTTGTCGGCCACCGCCACCGTCGCCGTCTTGTCAGTGCCGAGGTCGTAGTCGGTGCCGTCGACCAAGGTCGCGGTGACCGAACCGTCGGCCTCCGCGACGTTGTCGTCGGTGGTCGCCTCAGTAAACTTCTTGCTCGTCGTCCCCGATGCGATCGTGACCGTGCGCGTTCTGGCGGTTACGCCGAAGTCGCCGGCGGCGGTGATCATCACACTCACATCCAGGTTGGCAGCAGGGGCGCAGTTCGCCGACACCGTGAACTCCGCATCAGAACCCTCAGTGACGCCGCCGCCCCCCGAAATAGAAACCACCGGCACATCGTCGTCGGCCACCGCCACCGTAACCGTCTTGTCAGTGCCGAGGTCGTAGTCGGTGCCGTCGACCAAGGTCGCGGTGACCGAACCGTCGGCCTCCGCGACGTTGTCGTCGGTGGTCGCCTCAGTAAACTTCTTGCTCGTCGTCCCCGATGCGATCGTGACCGTGCGCGTTCTGGCGGTTACGCCGAAGTCGCCGGCGGCGGTGATCATCACACTCACATCCAGGTTGGCAGCAGGGGCGCAGTTCGCCGACACCGTGAACTCCGCATCAGAACCCTCAGTGACGCCGCCGCCCCCCGAAATAGAAACCACCGGCACATCGTCGTCGGCCACCGCCACCGTAACCGTCTTGTCAGTGCCGAGGTCGTAGTCGGTGCCGTCGACCAAGGTCGCGGTGACCGAACCGTCGGCCTCCGCGACGTTGTCGTCGGTGGTCGCCTCAGTAAACTTCTTGCTCGTCGTCCCCGATGCGATCGTGACCGTGCGCGTTCTGGCGGTTACGCCGAAGTCGCCGGCGGCGGTGATCATCACACTCACATCCAGGTTGGCAGCAGGGGCGCAGTTCGCCGACACCGTGAACTCCGCATCAGAACCCTCAGTGACGCCGCCGCCCCCCGAAATAGAAACCACCGGCACA
>JAPPMA010000068.1:37704-40848 GCA_028819295.1 bacterium
CGCATCAGAACCCTCAGTGACGCCGCCGCCCCCCGAAATAGAAACCACCGGCACAGGATCGTCATTCTCGATGTCCACGCTCACCGAACCGCCCTTGGTCGCCAGAGATACAGTTTGAGTAAGTCTCCGGGTTCCGCCCTTGGAATGCGTCGGCGACTTTGAACCCGTGCCGTACCCAATCGTGATCGTCCGCTTGAAGGGGTCGGTATTGGGCACCGCCGTCAAACTCAATTCCACTTCCTGGACGCCAGGCAGGAGTGTAAGGGTATGCACACTGCCACTACTGCTCAGGAATACGGAAAGGGGATCGGCATTGACAAGGTCCAGCTTCCAATGCTCATTCCTATTACCGCCGCTAGACACCAGCGGCACCTTCACAAACTCCCACTCCCCAACCCCATCGGTCAATTCCCGACTCAGCGAAACTGTGATCTTCGCCTTGCCGCCTGCCTCTGCTATAGAGCCCGGTGCTATCGACATAGACACAGTCGGTTCGTCGTCTAACACCTCCACCGTGGCCGACCCCAACCCCGTCTTCACCGTGTAAGTGGTGCTGGGAGGCGGCTCCTTCAGGGTGGCTGTTACCGATCCATTGCTCTCTATGGTCGAGTCATCTGAAGTTTTCACGTAAAGGTAGGCCTTGCCAGATGTGGGCACGCTGACCGTGTGCGTCCCAGTCGCAACCCCGAAACCGCCGGTGGCGCTGATATCAACTTCTTGATCGAACCAAGCGTCAGGAAACGGGGATGCGGTGATGAGGAAAATGGCGTCGAACCCCTCTATGGGACCGCGTTCGGGGGAGATGGTTATGACGGGTGGCTCTTCGATAATGACGATAGGGCCGGGGCCAACAAAGTCGTAGCCATCTAGGGCGCCGACCCTAACCTCGAACTTCTCTACTGACTCGGTATCCTGGTCGAAGGTGGTGGTGATTGAGCCAGACCCAGTAGTGGTCCCCGCCTGGATGGTAACCCTAGCGGGCAAAGTGAAGTCGGGCTTGGGGTGGGGGAATGGGAGGGTTTTCACTTCTATGAACTCGAGAGGCACGATCAAGTCTGCGGTCAGCGTACCGTTGTGCAAAGTGGCGGCGACTTGAAAGCTATCGCCCTCGTCCACGGTCACCTCTTGGGCATCGTCGGGGCCGACGGTCAAAGTGATATAAGGCTTGTTGGGGGTCGACGTTTTGGTGTGGCCGTAGATCCTCAGCTTCCACGATTTCACTGTGGCTTTGTCGGCCGCCTGGGTGGGATCCGTCTGGAGGCTGGGGCCGTAGTCGAATCGGAGCTTCCAGGTACCGTTGGGATCCTCCCCGAGATGGCGGGTCGCGGCGAATGCGAACATCCCATAGATTTGGCATTTCTCGCTACAGCCCTGATAGTAGGGCGAAATGACTGATTCGCGGCCAGCAGGAGACACCAGCGTGATGGTGAAGTCGCGGAAGTTGTCCGTCCGCATGTCGAGCTCGAGGTTCACGTGCTCGACAAAGTCGATGCCAGTTGCCACGTTCAATGAGAAGTTTGTGGTGCGGGTGTCGTCCTTGAGCACTGTGTCGAGGCCAGTGGATACGGCAGTGTGTGATTTCTGAACCGGCAGCAGCGTCCACGAACTCGCCTTGTCCACCGCTGCCTTGGCGTCGACCAGCCCAAACCCGTACTTGTGGCTGTAGCTATAGGTGCTGTTCGAGTCGGAGTACTTCGACGCGCCAGCCATCCACGAACTGTCGCTGGAATCGTTCTTGCTGGCGGTGTCGGCCAAAATCAGCTTTATGTCCCTCCACGTGAGGCTGCTGTTGGCCGCGCGCACCAGAGCAGCCACCCCCGCCACCTGCGGGGCCGACGCGCTGGTACCCCCGAAGGTGTCGTCGTATCCGTTAGATCCCTCCGTCGACAAAATGCCCGGCCCGCCAGTGGTGTGCGTAGACGGTGCGCACAACCACAGGTTAGGTCCCATTTCGGAATAAGAGGAGTGTGTGCCGTCGGGGCCCACCGCGCATATCGTCATTACCCCTCGGTGGTTGTTCTGCTCCTCATGACTTGCATAGACCTGATGACCGGCCCTTTGATTGTCATTGCCAGCCGACTTGGTGAACACCGTACCTTTCCCGTCCAGCCCGCTCGCCAGCACACTATCGACCGCGTACCACCAAAACCCTCCCCCCCGCCTCAACCCCGGCCCCGAAAGGGAATAACCGTGGGTGGACACCCCCACAACGTCGCTGTGAAGCGTCCAAGCATCGACTATCCTGTGCTGCCCCTCATCGTCCAAATGGTTGAAGTTCACCAGCGACGCCCGCGGCGCCACCCCTCGGCTGCCCAAGGTGTTGTCGCGCGCCCCTACCACCCCCGCCGTCAGAGTCCCATGGGTTATTGTTTTCCCTAGGCAGAAGCCCACTTGGCCCCCACCGCAGGGCTCGAGGACCAATTTGAACGGCTCGCTTGTTTCACCCCAGTTAGTGCTCCTTTGGGCATCAACGTTGTCACTCAGATCCTCGTGGTTACCGTTCCAATGGTTATCCACGATCGCCACGGTCACGCCCGCGCCCATGGTGGTGTCCCACACGTTGCCGATGTTGATGTCCACCGACGGATCCACTCCCGACTTCGTATAGCCGGTGTCTGCGTCCAAATGCCACGCACACAAGTGCAACGGATCGGAGTACTTCCAGTCGGCCATGGGGGCCAAACCCGAGCAATAGGTGCGCTGCGCCGAAGTGATCCCATCCGCCACTAGACCCCCCTCGCCCACGAAATCCTGTTGCGACCCCGCAACCAGCCAATCCGACTCTTGCGGGGAATGCCAGTTGGGCGATGCTGCCACCACCGCTTCTTCGCGGGCCAGCGCCGATGCCATCTCAAGGGATTTATCCAGCGGAGCGTCTACCAAAAACCCGGCGTCCAAACCATCAAATGGCCTGACATCGCCCGGCGACACGCCATGGCGGGCCCACACTACCTCCACCTCCGCGGCTGTTGTGCCTGCCTCGAAGATCACCACCACACCACGCTGCAATAGCAACTGCTGGCCTGTGTCGGTCACGAACCACTGGCCCTGCGTCGAGTTGCCCTGCCCGCCCGACTGAACCCGAGCCCCCGGGGCGGCGGGGGGGGGGGGGGGGGGGGGGGGGGGGGGGGGGGGGGGGGGGGG
>JAPPMA010000056.1 GCA_028819295.1 bacterium
CGCAGGCCTGCTTCCAGCTCCGAGACCCCATCGGGTTCCACCCGTGGGTGATGTCGCACAGCGAACACTTCCCCCGGCCCAGCAGCTTCCCAATGGCGTATCGCACCTCGCCGCTGAACGTCCCGTCGGCGTCGTATATCCCCACGAGAGACACGCTGAATCGTATCGGCCAATTCCGTTTATTGGGGCTGACAGGCCCACTGGGACCACGGTCGCAGTCCGGTGGTGTCCTCGAAATGCCGGACGAACTTGGCCGCCTGCAAGTTCGTCGCCGGATCGGTCAGGTCCACAGGCTGCCCGCTGTGGGAGAGAATCGACCATTCAGGACGGCTCCAGCCCGTCAGCCAGCCTTCGTTGATCTGCATGAGTCCCACCGATTCCACCCCCCACTCTTCCATGTAGCGGGTGTTGGGCTTGCCATGCGACTCGCAGGCCATAACCGAGAGCACATTTTCCACCTCATCGGCCGGGAAGAACTCCTCCACCAGCGGACGCCACTGCTCCACGCCGTAGTGGTCGTAGCTGTCGATACGGCTTCCAGCGGCAACCAAGGCCACAGCAGCCAGGGCGATAAAACTGAGCAAGCGGATTCGGCGCATAGATGAGGGTGGGGCTTTGGCGTATGCCAACAGCTAGATGCAATTGAAATTACAGGCAGATTCTTGAGATAACAAGCATAACCGGCTATCCCGATGCTCCCATGCCCGCCTCAGCAGCAGTGCTGCCACGCCCCGGCGCGGAGCGACCGGTAATAATAGCGGCGATTACCAAGGCGATGCCAAGCATCTCGCGACTGCTGGGCACCTGAAGGAGCACGGCCAAACCCACCAGCACCGCGGTGGCGGGAAGCAGCGACTGCAAGACAGCGAAGCGGTGCTGGGTGATGCGTTTCATCACCAACTGATCGATCCAGTAGGGGACAACGTTGGACAACAGGCCGGTGGCCAGAGCCAACAGCAGCAGCACCAGCGAGTCCAGCGCCGGCCCCAGCTTGGGCGCGCCGAACCCGCTGATGGCGGCCGCGCCGGCCAGCATTCCCAGGCCCAGCCCGTCAACCGCCGCCGGGCCGCGGGCCACCCGGTGGCCGAGCACGATGTAACCGGCCCAGAACAATCCGGCCAAAAGCGCGAACCCCACCCCCCGCATGGTGCCCTCGGCCTCCACGCCGGCCAGCACCACTACGCCGCCAGCGGCCAGCAGCAGCGCAGCCCCCGACCGCAGCGTTCGGGTGCCCACGGCGGCCACCAGAATGGGGCCGGTGAACTCGATGGCCACCGCGTTGCCCAGCGGCAGCTCGTCGATGGACAGATAGATCGACAGGTTCATGGCGGCCAGCGCCACTCCGAACGCCGAGGCCCACGCCAGATCCCGGGCTTTCCAGCGGCGCTGCCAGGAGCGCCGCAGCACGATGATCATCACCGCCGCGCCCAGCACCCGCACCAACGCCACGCCCGCCGGGTCGATCTCGTCGAACAGGCGAACCGCCACCGCCGCGCCCAGATACTGCGACACCGCCCCCACCACGAACAGCGGCTCAGGGGCGACCGACTCCGATGTTGGCAGGCGGGCCATGAATGCCTTCGGCTAGCAGGGCGACTCCGCGGCGATCCAATTCGACGGGATGGCCGAACAGGTCGCCGGCATGAGCGCCTTCGGCTAGCAGGGCGACTCCGCGGCGGCGTTGCGGCCGGCTACTCGGCCGAAGGCCAGGGCGTCGCCGATGTGGAAGCCGCCGTCCTTGCAGCGGCTGTAGGTGGAGCTGACGGTGCCCGCGGCGTAGAGGCGGCCGATGGCCTCGCCGAAGGGGTCGAGCACCTGGGCCTTCTCGTTGCGGCGGGGGCCGCCGTTGGTCCAGCCCAAAAGCGGCGCCGAGGTGAACCCGTAGTAGGGGGGCGCGGCCAGGGGGGCGAGGGTGGCCGCAGGGCGGCCCAGCGGGTCGTGCCCGGCGGCACAGGCGTCGTTCCACGAGACCACCGACGCCTCCAGCCCGCCGGGGTCGATCCCCAGGGCCTCGGCCAGCCCGGCGGGAGTGTCGGCCTTTTGGATCCACCCCTTCTCGATCTCGGCCGAGTTGTCGGCGCTCCACTCGTAGCCCTCCATGAGCAGGTTCCACCCCACCGGCAACATCGCCCGGGGCGGCGAGATGGGCCCGGCCTGCCGGGTGGCCTCGTCGAAGACCACATGCAGGGGCCGCCGCTGGAACAGCTCGTAGTCGCCGTCGATGAGGCCGTGGCCGTGGCCTTGGGGCGGCATCTCGTTGTGGGACCGCCGGCCGTCGTTGCCCACGCAGATGAACCCCATGGAGAAGACGAACATCACGTACATCCCCGCCTCGAACCCTTCGGCGGCGAAGCCGAGGGTGGCCATCATGTTGTCCATGTGCCACAGATCGGCGCCCACCTTCTGGGCCATCTTGATGCCGTCGCCGGTGCCGGCCGGCGAGCCCCACACCGGAGAGCCGGGAAGCTGCAAGTAGTCGCGCACCATCTCCGGGTTGTTCTCGAAGCCGCCAGTGGCCAGAACCACGCCCCGGCGGGCGCCCACTCGCAGCGGCCGGCCACCCGAGGACGCCACCACGCCGACCACCGATCCGTCGTCGTCGGCCACCAGCTCCTCGGCCGGGGTGTCCAGCACCACCTCCACCCCCCGGTCCCGCACCACCGCCGCCAGGGCCTTCCACAGCAGTTGCCGGCCCATCTCTCCGTCGACTCCCAGATAGCCGCCGTAGAACTCGGCGCCGGGCATCTCGGGGTATTCGGGCTTGTAGTCGGCGTGAACGCCAGAGCTCACCCCCAGGCTCTCCAGCCATTCGGTGTTCTTGTAGGTCTCGTCGGCCCAGACTTCGATGACCTCCTCGGGCAGCGTGTAGGGGCCGCACAGCGACCGCAGGTACACAGCCATCCCGTCCGGGTCGAGGCTGTTGAACCATATGCCCCCCGATATGCGGGTGTTGCCCCCCTCCCGTCCCTCCGGCATCTTCTCCAACAGGATGACCGACGCCCCGGCATCGACTGCGGCGATGGCCGCGGC
This sequence comes from bacterium, assembly GCA_028819295.1. GTDB lineage: Bacteria > Actinomycetota > Acidimicrobiia > Acidimicrobiales > Bin134 > Poriferisocius. Next base: position 3,031 of record JAPPMA010000056.1, read on the forward strand.
GCACCCCGCCGCCCCCATCCCCAGCACCACCACATCTGCCTGCCGGTCCCACTGAATGCCCATGGCGGCAATCTAGTGGTGTGTCTTGGGTTTAGCGCCGTGGATTGCGACGGCAGCGGCGTTCCTCGCAAGGCGCGCCGACGCAGCCATACTCCCAGTGTACGGCAAGGAGGCGCAACGCAGCGAGGGGCGTCGATGCCTAGCAGGACACGCGCGAATAAACCCAAGACACACCACTAGCCACTAATGCGTTGGCGGCGGACCTCGGATCGGTCAAGGATTAAGGGCATGAGCAGCGCTGGCAGCCCGGGGAGCGATGAGCCCGGCGAGCGCAGCGACTTCATCCGCAGCCTGATCCGCCAGGACATCGCCGATGGCACCTTCGGCGGCCGGGTGCAGACCCGGTTCCCTCCCGAGCCCAACGGCTATCTCCACATCGGTCACGCCAAGTCGATCTGTTTGAACTTCGACTTGGCCGCAGAGTTCGGCGGCACCTGCAACCTCCGGTTCGACGACACCAACCCCGAGACGGAGCGGGCCGACTTCGTGGCCGCCATCGAGGAGGACATCGCCTGGCTGGGCTACGAGTCCGACCGGGGCGCCCTTTACGCCTCCGACTACTTCGAGCAGCTCTACCGGTGGGCCGAGGATCTGATCCGGGCCGGGTTGGCCTATGTGGACGACCAGGACGCCGAGGCCATCTCCGAGAACCGGGGTAGCTTCACCGAGGCGGGCACCGACAGCCCGTGGCGCGACCGCAGCGCCGAGGAGAGCCTCGACTTGTTCCGGCGGATGGCGGCCGGCGAGTTCGCCGACGGCGAGCGGGTGTTGCGGGCCCGCATCGACATGGCCCACGAGAACATGCTGATGCGCGACCCGGTGCTGTACCGCATCCGCCACCGCACCCACCACCGCACCGGCGACCGGTGGTGCATCTACCCCACCTACGACTGGGCCCAC
>JAPPMA010000093.1 GCA_028819295.1 bacterium
AACAGATGCCCCCGTGTCCGACGCTCGCGTCGACGTGTTCTCACGCGCCGAGGTGTCCAGCGTCGACCCCAGAAGCGAGAACAAGCCCGCACACCCGGCGCCCAACGCCGAATGGCCCGCCACCGCCTCGGCCCGCACCACCTCATCCAGAACGGAAACATCCACCACCCCGCCCGGCGGCGCATACTCGCCCGCCGTCACGAACAGCAAACGGAACAGCGACCACGGCTCCAAACCCTCAGGCGCCAGAGGCCAATCAGCCGGCACCGCGAAACTGCCATCGGAAACCGGCGCAACACAATCATTGAACGGGCTGTCGTCCACCGTAAGCGTGAACGGATTCCCCACAGACGGAAGAGTCACATCCGACGGCAACGCCAACAGCGGATGATCGGTGCTTTCCCGGAGCTCGACGATGATCGTCTCCTCAGACTCCAACACCGCATCGCCGAGCACCCGTATCCTCCACACCTCGCTCGTGTTCGGCGCGATCGTTGAAACCGAGCCACTCGACGCCGCGCACGAGTCGTCGCCATTGGCACCCCACTGGCCATTGAAGCTGCCGTCGGCCAGGATCACCTGGTAGTCCTCGCCCGCAGCCCGCTGCGGCATTCCCCGGTCCAAAGTCGCCGACCCGCCGAAACACAGCAGGTAGCGGACTCGGGACGCGGAACTCGCCGGAGCCGTCACCGTCACCAGAACATCCACAAAACTCGACCCGCCATCGCCAACGCTGGCCCGCTGCACCGACAGCGTCATCGGACTCGCCGACTGCGCAACCGCCCCCGACGAGACAACACCACCCAACACACCCGCCAACAGAACACACGCCAAAACCGCGGCCCAAACCCGCCGCCCCGCAGCAGACCTAGAACCTACACACCAACCACCAGGGGGGGGGGGGGGGGGCCCCGGGCACCCCCCCCCCCCCCGCCACCCCCCAAAAAAAAAAAAAAACACCCCCTTTTTTTTTTTTTTTTTTTTTTTTTTTCCCCCCCCCAAAAAAAACACACCCCCCCCCCCCCCCCCCCAACCAACCTCTCCACGAAAAGGGGGGAACCTCAGGGTGGTTTATGCTGCCACTAGTGAGAACACCGTTAGCTAGTGTGATATCCGTTAGTTAGTGAGAAAATCGTTAGCTAGTGCGATATCCTGGCGGCATGGGCGAAGTCGCATCTGCATTAGGCAAGCCAGCACCCAATCCCTTTTCTCCTGGCTTCGGCCAGCTCCCCTCAATGCTGGTAGGCCGAGACGACTTGCTGGCCGAGATTGGTTCGGGGCTGGTCACCGGTCCTAGAGACATACGCTACACCAGCCTCTTTATGGGCGTGCGAGGGTCGGGCAAGACCGTTGCTGTGACTGAACTGGAGGATCGGGCAGCCTCAGACGGCTGGGTGATCTTGTCCCTGGATGCTAGCAGTAAGGGCATTTTGGAGCGGATACAAGACGAACTCGGAGCGTTGCCCGAAAGATATCCCGAGTTGGATTTGGGCAAATTGGGCGGAGAGATGACCGTCGAGCGCACAAAGGGTGTCGACATAGGCGGATTCAAGGGAGGAGTGGCTGAAACGGTGTCGCTCTCGCGCGGCAGGGCCATGGGGTTGCGATGGCAGTTGACATATCTCGCCGAACAGGCACAACGGCGGGACACTTCAGTGCTATTGACGGTGGACGAACTGCATGCCATTGACAGGGAGGAGGGCAGAAGGCTCTCAAACGACCTTCAACACATCACAAGGCGGCGAAGCGAATTGCCCCTGGCTTTCCTAGGCGCCGGCTTGTCGGAGATGAAGTACACCTTGCTGCAAGACAAGAAGATGACCTTCTTCAGAAGGTGCGAGCAATACGACATGCCCCCTTTGACCGAGGCCGACGTAGCCAAAGGATTGCTTCACCCGATACAAGATTTCGGCGGTGAGATAACCGACGACGCGCTTCGTTTGGCCGTTGAGAACATTGGGACACTGCCATACAAACTTCAGCTAGTCGGGCATACGGCATGGACTATTGCCGATGCCCCTGAAAGGGTCATCGATGCTCGTGCGGTCAACAAAGCCGTTGAATTAGCGCAGAAGAGCTTTGATGAGAAGGTCAGCGAGCCCGCCTTCTACGACTTGTCTGATTCTGAACGGCGTTTCTTGAAAGGGCTTGCTGACTTGGGATGGGCAGGCAAGGTCGCCGACATCGCCGTCCGATCCGGCCAAAACGTTGAGACGGCCAGGGGGATCGGCCGACGGCTCACAATATCGGGCTACCTGCAAAACGACAGTGGCATCGTCCGATTGACCGAATTGGTGCCCAAACGAATAATCACCCAAGAACTAGGCGAATCCCTAGAAGGCGCGGACGAATCGCAGCCCATCAGCGTCACGCCCATGCCATCTGACCCTTCCCCATCCTCCAAAGGCACCGACCGTTGCAGAAAGTGGATGCCTCGCAAACAGGCGTACTGCATATTGGTGGCCGGTCACAGCGGACGCTGCCGCTCGCAATAGCGATCCTCTCACCCGACGAGCTCGAAGCCGCCTATGCTGCCGAGAACACCCACGGCCAAAAAACAGAAAACCACAACAAACAACCTGCGCGAAACCCAGGGCGAATCAGCCACAACCCAAAATCAGGGGAGAACCTCACCGATCAAGCGAACCGAAAAACGGAGTCCGGTCAACCCAGGGCGGCGAGGTCCACATCCTGGCTGCCGGTGACGGTCAGCTCGCCGTCGATGAACTCGGCGATGAGGTAGCGTCCGAATGTGGGATCGCCCACGTCGTCGAGCTCCAGCGGGCCGGACACGCCGTCGTAGTCGATGTCGGCGCCCTCGGCTATCAGACCAGCGCATTCAACATAGGAAAAGCACTTCTGGCCGCCGCGGGTCACCGCCTGAACCTGCTCGATGACGTCGGGACCGGCGGTGGAGTCGGCGGCCAGCGCGGCCAGGGCCAACACCACCACGCAATCGTAGGCCTGGCCCCCGTAGGCCACATCGCCGCCGGTGCGGTCGACGAGGCGTTCGCTGAACTCGTCGCCGCCCCCTGCGGTCACCGCCACGAAGCCGTCGAGCACATTGGGATTGGAGGGATCCACAGTGGTGGCCAGATTCCGGTCGTAGATGCCGTCGCTGGCGTACATGACATGGGGCGGGATGCCGGCCTCCAGCATTCCCCGGATGATCTGGGCGCCCTCGGCGAAGGTGACCAGAACCACAGCATCGGCGCCCATGCCCTCGATCGCCGCAACCGTGGCGTCGTAGCTCGTGGCATCCTCGTCGTAGGAGAAGATCTGGGCGCCTACTCCGAACTCGGCCAGGCTCTCCGCCAGCAGGCTCGACAGGGCGTTGCCCCAATCGTCGGCCCGGGCGGGGATGGCGACGTTGGTGGCCCCGTCGGCCGCCACGAGGCCGGCCAGAATCGGCGACACCGCCTGATCGGGCGGCACCGTGCGGAAGTAATAGGCCGCGTTCTGCTGGGTGGAGAACGACGGCGAGGTGTTGGACGGGGAGCACTGGGGAATCTGCGCGTCGTAGAGGGTTTGGATGAACGACTGCGACACTCCCGACGCCGCCGCCCCCACGATCACATGAGCCCCCTCGCCCAGCAGGCGATTGACCGTCTCGGGGGCGATGTCGGGGTCGGTGGCGGTGTCTCCGGTCAACAGCCGCACGTTTCCGCCGGCCGCCGCGATGTCGTCCATCGCCAAGGCGACGCCCTCGATCATCGGCGAAGACAGGAAGGCCAGCGGGCCGGTCTCGGGCAGCACCTCTCCGATCACCAGCTCGAAGCCTTCAGAAGTCGCTTGTGCCGTCGAGGGCGCCTCAGCCTGCGCCGTAGGCGACGCCGCTAGAGGCCCATCAGACGTCGGTTCCGCTGTCGCAGGAGGCTCAACTGTCGCAGGAGGCTCAACTGTCGCAGGAGGCTCAAC
>JAPPMA010000080.1 GCA_028819295.1 bacterium
GCGTTGTCGTACAGCATCTTCTCGAAGTGGGGCACGATCCACTGGGCGTCCACCGAGTAGCGGCTGAAGCCGCCGCCCAGATGGTCGTAGATCCCCCCCGAGGCCATGGCGTCGAGCGAGTTGATCACCATGTTGAGCACGTCTTGGTCGCCGCTTTGGAGGTAGGAGCGCAGCAGCACCTCGTGGCTCATGGTCTGGGGGAACTTGGGCGCGCCGCCGAATCCGCCCCACGCCGCGTCGTACTGCTGGCGCAGCGCGGCGGCGGCCCGGTTCAGGGCCTCCGACCCGGTTCCGGCCGGGGCCTGCTGGGGGTCGGCTTGGATGAGCGCGGTGCGGTTGAGCGACTGGGTGATCTGGTTGGCCTGGTCGTCCACATCGGTGCGGCGGTTGACCCACACGTCTTGGATCCGGTTCATGATCTCGGCGAACGACGGCATCTGGCCCCGGCTGACCCTGGGGTAGTAGGTGCCGCCGTGGAACGGGCGGCCGTCGGGGGTCATGAACACGGTCATGGGCCACCCGCCCCGGCCGGTGAGCGCCTGCACCGCCTCCATGTAGATGGTGTCCACATCGGGGCGCTCTTCCCGGTCCACCTTCACGTTGATGAACAGGTCGTTCATCACCTTGGCCGTCTCGTGATCCTCGAACGACTCGTGGGCCATAACGTGGCACCAGTGGCAGGCCGAATAGCCCACCGACAACAAGATGGGCTTGTCGGCGGCCTGGGCGGCGGCGAAGGCCTCGGCGCCCCACGGGTACCAGTCCACCGGATTGTCGGCGTGCTGGCGGAGGTAGGGACTGGTCTCGGCCCCGAGTCGGTTCACGGCTCTGACACTAACCAACTCAGGCCATCGGCAAGACTTGACGCCAGTGAAGCTGTGGATACAGGGGGCTCGGCCCCGAACCCTTCCTGCCGCGCTGGTGCCGGTGGCGGTTGGCACCGCCGCAGCCGCCCCCGATGTGGTGTGGTGGCGGGCGGCGGTGGCGCTGGTGGTGGCGGTGGCCCTCCAGGTTGGGGTGAACTACGCCAACGACTACTCCGACGGGATTCGGGGCACCGACGCCAACCGAGTGGGGCCGGCCCGGTTGGTGGGCGGCGGCGCGGTGGCGCCCGCGGCGGTGAGGCGGGCCGCGTTCGGGGCTTTCGGGGTGGCGGCGGCGGCCGGACTGGTTCTGGCCATCGCGGTGGCGCCCTGGCTGATCGCGGTGGGGCTGGCGTGCATCGTCGCCGCTTGGTACTACACCGGGGGAAAGCGGCCCTACGGCTATGCCGGCTTTGGAGAGGTGGCCGTGTTCGTGTTCTTCGGCCTGGTGGCCACGGCGGGCACGGCCTTTGTGCAGACCGAGGAGCTCACCGGGCTGGCCGTGGCGGCCTCGGTGCCGGTGGGACTGCTGGCCTCGGCGCTGTTGGTGGCCAACAACCTGCGCGACGTCCCCCAAGACCAGGCCGCGGGCAAGCGGACCTTGGCGGTGCGCTTGGGCGACCAGGGCACCGGGTGGCTGTACACCACCCTGGTGGCGGCCGCCTTCGCGGTGGTGGGCGTGCTGGGCATTGCCCGCTCCTGGGCGCCGCTGACACTGGCCGCTCTCGGCATCGCCCTCCCCGCGGTGGGCCTGGCCCTGTCGAGGGCGCCCAAGGCCCCCCTGCTCAACCACACTGCCCTCTTGCACCTGGTTTTCGGCACTCTGTTCACGATTACCCTGGCGGTCTCGGCCTAGCGCCTTGCCCCCTCCAAGACTCGTGGCCCTTCCAGCAGGGGGCGCGCCGGGCCTGTTTGTCGATCTTGCCTGTGGCCGACCGGCCTAGTTGCGCTTTGCTGGCGATCTCTACCGGGGGCGCTTTCGGGTGGCGGTGATGAGCTGGGCGATGCCGCCGGAGAGCAGCAAGCGGTCGACCGCCTCGAACCCGTGCCCGGCCAAGAGGCCGAGCAGTTCGTCTGTCGGCGGCAGATAGGCCACCGACTTGGGGAGGTACTCATACGCGGCTCGATCCGACAGCAGCCCGCCGACCAGGGGAATCACCTTGCCGAAGTGCAACCGGTGGCCGGCTCGAATCACCGGGTTGGACGGTTCGGCCACCTCCAGCAGCGAAATCCGCCCGTCCGGGCGCACCACTCGGGCCAACTCGGCGAACAAGTTGTTCAGGTCCACCACGTTGCGCAGGGCGAATCCGCAGGTGATGCCGTCGGCGCTGGCGGCCGGAACCGGCAGGCACAGGGCATCGCCCAGCACCAGGGGGGCCCGCAGCTTGGCCGCCGCCCGGTGCTTCCGGGCGGTGAGGAGCATCCCGGACGACAGGTCGAAACCCACTGCACAGAAGCCGGCGACCTCCAAGTCTCGGCACAGGTCCCCGGTCCCGCAGGCCAGGTCGTACACCCGAGCGCCGGCTGGCAGCCTCAGCTCCCGAACCGACCGCCGCCGCCACCGCTTGTCCAAGCCGAAGGTGAGCAGTCGGTTGAGCAGGTCGTAGCGGGGGGCGATGGCATCGAACATCGACCGCACTGCCGCCACCTTGTCCTGACCCTGGGGCAATGCGGGGTCTGGGCTCATTGGGTCCAAGCCTTGTCCTGGCCCTGGGGCAATGCGGGGTCTGGGCTCATTCGACCATCATCCGGTAGGCCCGGTTGGTGGAGTGGTGGTCGAAGCCCAGGCTGCGATAGGTGGCCACCGCCGGGTCGTTGTCCGATTCCACATACAAGAAGCCCACCGCGAGCCCCAGATCGGCCAGATGGTCGAGCCCGGCCAGGGTCATGGGCTTGCCCAGTCCCCGGCCGTGGAAGTCGGGGTCCACCGCGATGGCGTAGATCTCGCCCCCTGGCGGGGTCTCGCCGGGGTGGACCTTGGTCCAGCAGAACCCGGCCAGCTCCCCGCCCTGCTCATAGAGCCGGAACCCCTCGGCGTCGAACCATTCCTCGTCCATGCGGTCGGCCAGATCACCGGCGGTCATGCCGCCCTGCTCGGGGTGCCAGTGGAACGCCCGGTTGTTGACCCGCAGGAACTCCTGGTCGTCGGCGCCGGGGACAAAGGCCCGAGTGGCGATGGAGGAGCGGTCGGCAGGCAGGGGGCGCTGCATCCGCCAGAGATCCCGATAGGGGGCAAGGCCCAGCCCGAGGGCGAACGCGTCGTCGTCGGGGCCGGCCCGCTCGATCCACAGTTGTGCCGACTCCCCGGCCTTGGCTTGGCCCAAAACTGCATTGATCTGGTCGGCGGTGCTGTCGTCACGGGGCTGGTCGGGGCCCACGGTGATCGACCAGGAGAACTCTCCCTGAGCAGGGCGGACAACCGTGAACGTCATAGAGACCACGGTAGCGGCCCCAATTTCCCGCGCCACTAACATCCCGGCGATGGGCAAGCCGCGTACTCCCAAGGGCCGGGCCAAGCGCACGCACGAGCTTCTGGCCGAGGAATACCCCGAGGCGGTATGCGAGCTCGACCACGACAGTGCCTTCCAGCTTCTGGCGGCCACCATCCTGTCGGCCCAGTGTACCGACAAGCGGGTGAATATGGTGACCCCCGACCTCTTCGCCGCCTATCCCACCCCCGAGGACTTGGCCGAAGCGCCCCTGGCCCACGTGGAGGAGCTGGTCCGGTCCACCGGGTTCTTCGCCACCAAGGCCCGCAACATCGTGGGCATGGCCCAAGACCTGGTCGAGCATTTCGACAGCGAGGTGCCGGGCAAGATGTCCGACCTGGTGAGCCTGCCCGGCGTGGGCCGCAAGACGGCCAACGTGGTGCGAAGCGTGGCCCTGGGGCTGCCCGGCTTGCCGGTGGACACCCACGTGGCCCGCATCACCGGCCTGCTGGGCATCACCGAGCACAAAGACCCGGTGAAGA
>JAPPMA010000025.1 GCA_028819295.1 bacterium
GGGTTTAGCGCCGTGGATTGCGACGGCAGCGGCGTTCCTCGCAAGGCGCGCCGACACAGCCATACTCCCAGTGTACGGCAAGGAGGCGCAACGCCGCGAGGGGTGTCGATGCCTAGCAGGACACGCGCGAATAAACCCAAGACACACCACTAGCTCACGTCCCTGGCGCCGCTCATGCCAACTTCAGCGACTGACTCGGCTACCCGACGGGCCAGCAGAGGAGGAACCGAGTTGCCGAGCTGTGATTGCACTGACGCCCGTTTGCCAACGAAGTCGAAATCGTCTGGAAATGAGCAGAGGCGACGAAGTTCGGGAACCCGCAAGCGGCGGTTCTCCCAGTGAAAGGGTCCGACGTTGGGCCCCGGCTGAGCCTGAATCGTCGGGGACGGCCGATTTGGGTCCAGTTTGAGCAGGAATGACCAATAGCGGGACCGCCACTCGAACACAGGGTTGGGAAAGCCGCGTCGAGCCGTGAAATAGAGATAGTTGTCACCGGGCGGGATCTCAGGAAGCAAATGCCCCCATTTGCCTCGTACCAATTCGCTCGTCTCCGGGCTGGTGACGAGACCTTCGAGCGCTTCTCCGGTGGTGACATGGGGCAGAGGCCCGCCTTCGGTCCGGCGTCGTTCCCATTCACCATTATGGCTGGGCACCGGCAACTCTGGGACAGGTTCACCCTTGCAAGCGCCAACCACGAACAGCCGCGGCCGCAACTGCGGCACCCCATAGTCAGCGGCATTGAGCACCTTCCACTTATAGCCGTATCCAGCCGCTTCGATCTCTGCCAATAGCCGAGTGAACGCCGGCCGGCTGGCCTTGTTTCGAAAGGTGAGTGCATACACGTTCTCGAGGATGAACCAACGAGGTCGAGCTTCAGCCAGCACCCGCGTGTAGGCCTGAAGCAGACTCGCTGCGGGATCGGCGCCATCGCGCTTCCAGTCAAGCCAGAAACCCGACTTCGAGAAGGCGGTACAGGGAGGCCCACCCACCAATAGGTCTGGCCGGTCTCGGTGACCGAATCCGCCAGCCCGCAAGATTTCAGCAGTGGTCAACCCCTGTCCGGTGCCAGATGCGAGCGGATACAGATCCGCTCGCAGCACCTCTCGCAGATCGGGGAAGAACGCCGACGAGTTCTTTTCCATGGTGTCGGCAGCGTCATCATCCCACTCGACAGCCACGTTGGTGCGGAAACCTGCCTCCTCTACCCCAAGGTCGAGACCTCCCGCCCCCGAGAAGAGCGATATGGCTGCACCGAATTCCACTGGCTCAGTTTGGCGCGCGCCACCCAGGAACTGGCGCATATGCTCTGATGTCTCGAAGCTCAACCCCAACTGAACACCTCTACGACCTGAGTCGCTGTCTCGAGAGTTCACGGCAGTAAGTCATAGCAACCGGGTATGACACATTGACCTCCCCAGGCCGTTCACCGTCGCGGAGTGGGCCCACTCTGTCGACAGCGCGGGGGTGGACAAGCCGGAAAGACGCTCGGCGCCAACGCCCTGCTGGAGAGCAACATCGAAGACACGTCCGCTCACCCAGTTCGCAGGCTTTCCCACTCGTCGAGGAGGCTGGAGTCGGTGGTGCGCAGGAGGGTGCGGAGTTCGGCGGCGAGACTGGACAGGGCGTCGTTGACGGCGGCGGTGGGGACGGTTTGGACCAGGGCCTTGTAGCAGTCGGACAGGTAGCGCAACAGGGCGCCCTCGGAGCGTTTGATGCCGTAGCGGGAGACGTACTGGTTGAAGGTGTCGCCGACCTCCATGAGGTCGCGGGCCACCGACTTGGGGCTGGGGCGGTGACCGCCTACCCAGGGGTGGTGGCGGGCGAACACCGAGAAGGCCGGCTCTATGAACTCGGCCTCGGGGCGGGGCCAAGTGACCTCCGACAGCCGCTCCAATCGCTCTTCGTAGGGCACCCGCTCGGCCTTCAACCGGGCCATCAGGTCGTCGCGGGCTTTGTCCCTCTGGGCCAGCAGCACCACCGTGGGGTCCTCCAGCACCGACTCCACCACGCTGAGCGCCTGCCAGTGATAGTCGGGCGCCTCCAGGTCGAGCGCCTCCAGTGCCTCCACCGCGAACAGTCCGAGCGGCTGGTTCAGCCGGAACTCGTCTTGCAGATCGAGGTTAACCCGCACGGGGCGACCCAGGTGGTCGGGCTCGTCGAGCACCTCAACGATCTCGGCATCGATCAGCGATCGGAACACCCCCACCGCCCGGCGGATGTGGACCCGCTGGCGGGAACGGGGCTCGTGGTTGTCGGTGAGCAGGCGCTTCATGGCCGCGCAGCCATCGCCGGGCCGGTCGAGCACGTTGAGCATCATGGAATGGCTCACCGCGAAGCTCGACTCCAAGGTCTCGGGTTGCCCCTGCCACAGCCGGGCCAGCGTGTCGCCGTCGTAGTGGGCGTAGTTGTGCTCGGGCGGCTTCTTCTTGACCAGCTTGCGGCGCTTGGCCGGGTCAGACGCGGCTTTGGCCTCGGCCCGTCGGTTCTCGATCACATGCTCGGGCGCCTGCACCCAAACGCTGCCCTCCTCGTCGAAGCCCTTTCGCCCGGCTCGGCCCGCGATCTGCTGGAAGTCCCGCACCGACAGCACCCGGGTGCGGCGGCCGTCGTACTTGTACAAACGGGTGAACAGCACCGTGCGGATGGGCACGTTCACCCCCATGCCCAGGGTGTCGGTGCCGCAGATCAACCTCAGATGCCCCTGTTGGGCAAGCTTCTCCACCAACAGCCGGTACTTGGGCAACAGCCCGGCGTGGTGTACGCCCACCCCGGCCAGCACGAACCGGCGCAGGTCCTTGCCGAACGGGGTGTCGAAGCGAAAGCCGCCCACAGCCTCTTTGACCGCGGCCTTGGCGCCGGCGTCCAGCACATCGAGGCTGGTGAAGCTCTGGGCCTGGGCGGTGGCCTCCCGCTGGGTGAAGTGGACGATGTACACCGGCACCCTTTCGGCCCCCAGCAACTCGGCGACGGACACATGCAGGGGCGTCTCCCGGTACTCCACATCCAGCGGCACTGGCCGCTGGGCCGAGGCCACCAGCGCAGTGGGCCGGCCATTTCGCTTGCTCAGGTCTTGGCGCAGAGCAGTGGTGTCGCCCAGGGTGGCCGACATCAACAGGAACTGGGGCTGGCTGAGCTCCAGCAGCGGCACCTGCCAGGCCCAGCCCCGGTCGCGGTCGCCGTAGTAGTGGAATTCGTCCATCACCACCAGATCGGCATCGGTCTCATGGCCGGAGTGCAAGGCCCGCAGAGCCAAGATCTCGGCGGTGCAAGCGATCACCGGTGCTCCCCCGTTCACGGTGGCGTCCCCGGTGACCATCCCCACCCGCTCAGCCCCGAACGCCGCTACCAGCTCAAAGAACTTTTCGCTCACCAACGCCTTGATCGGCGCGGTGTAGACCGCCCGCCGCCCTTGGGCCAGCGCGGCGAACGCCCCGGCCAGCGCCACTAGCGACTTGCCCGAGCCGGTGGGGGTGGCCAACACCACGTTGTCGTCCGCCAGCAGCCGCAGCACCGCCTCCTCCTGGTGGGGGTACAGCTCCAATCCCGCCGCATCCGCCCAATCGCAGAAAGCCCCCAACAGCTCATCGGGATCGTCCGCCGCTGGCACGAAGTCGGCGAGAGCAGGAGTCACAGCCATGGCGAGTCTGAGGCTAGTGGTGTGTCTTGGGTTTATTCGCACGTGTCCTGCTAGGCATCGACGCCCCTCGCTGCGTTGCGCCTCCTTGCCGCACAC
>JAPPMA010000087.1 GCA_028819295.1 bacterium
CTGCTCACGGCCTTGTTGGCCCAGGCGCCCGCCATCGCGTTGGCCTCGCTCACCGACTGGGCGCTGCCGTTCGCCCGCGCCGACGCCGTCGCCGCGATCCTGGTGACGCTGGGGGTGCTCGGCATCGCGGGGATGGTGCTGGCGGTGTTCGGGGGCGCCATGTTCACGCGCGTCGAGGCCCGGGTGGGCGCCCGCCTCAGCGCGGCGGCGTGGGACCGGCTGCTGGCGCTTCCGCTGCCGTTCTTTCGCGACGCGGTGGCGGGCGAGCTGGCCGTGCGCATGGCCACGTTCCAGCACCTGCGCGACCTGATCTCGGGCACCGTCGCCAGCGTGGTGGCATCCGCGGTGTTCTTGCTGCCCACATTGGGCGTGCTGTTCCTGTACGACGCGGTGCTGGCCGCCACCGCAGTGGCGATGACGGCGCTGGCTTTGGCGGTCACCGTCGGGCTGGGGCTGGCCCAGATCCCCCACCAGCGCCGCTGGCATGCCGCGGTGCGCACGCTGTCGGGACGCCTGTTCCAGTTCATCGGCGGGATCGCCAAGATCCGCGCCTGCGGGGCCGAGTCGGCGGTGTTCGCCTCGTGGGCCGAGTCGTACCGCAACAAGCAGCTTGCCGAGATACGCGGCGCGCGCTTCAACGAGCATCTGGCGGCGTTCGGCGCCGCGTTCCCCTTCGGGTTCGCGGCATTGCTGTGCGCTGTGTCCATAGGCCGGGGCGACAGCATCACCGCAGGCGACTTCGTGGTGGTGCTCACTGCCTCATTCACCCTGTACGCCGCAGTGGCCGGCTTGGGCCGGATGGTCGACGCCCTGGCCGAGGCGTTCACCTCCTACGAGCAGATAGCCCCGGTGCTCGCCGCGGTGCCCGAGCGGGGCGAGGCGGCGCTGACCCCTGTCGACCTCGAGGGCGAGGTGGTGGTGGATCAAGTGAGCTTCCGCTATGGCGCCGATGCTCCGCTTGTGCTCGACAAGGTGACAATCTCGGCTCGCCGCGGCGAGTTCGTGGCCATCGTGGGGGCGTCGGGTTCGGGCAAGAGCACGCTGGTGCGGCTGATGCTGGGACTCGAGGTGCCCGAGCGAGGCGCGGTGTACTTCGACGACCGCGACCTGCGCCATCTGGACGCGGGCTCGGTGCGCCGCCAGATCGGCGTCGTGCCCCAGGAATGCGGGCTCCAGCCGGGAAGCTTGGCGGAGAACATCATCGGCATGGCCGACGATCTGACCCTCGACGATGCGTGGTCGGCCGCCCGGCTGGCCGCGGTGGACGCCGACATCGCCGAGATGCCGATGCAGATGATGACCCAGGTGGGAGACCGGGCCAGCATCTTCTCGGGCGGCCAGATCCAGCGCATCCGCATTGCCGCCGCGCTGGTTCGCAAGCCGCGCATCGTGATCTTCGACGAGGCGACGAGCTGGCTGGATGCCCCGAGCCAAGCAGAGGTGATGGGCGGGATCGAGAGGCTGGACATCACCCGCATCGTGATCGCGCACCGCCTGTCCACGATCCGGCGAGCGGGGCGGATATACGTGCTCGACGCGGGCCGGGTCGCCCAAACCGGCGGCTTCGACGAGCTGCTGGAAGCCCCCGGCCCGTTCCGAGAACTGGTGCAGCGCCAACTGCTATGAGTTGTTCTGGCGTGGTCCTACCACGGCGCTTGATACCGCGGCTAGGCTTTCGCTAGCGTTTGCCATTGCAACATGGAGGTATGACATGAGCAAGACAGCGAAGTCTGAATCGGCAGCTCCCGAGCGCGAGCTGAACGAAGACGAACTCGAAGCAGTCCGGGGAGGCAGGAAATCTGGACAGGATGCCTCAGGGGAGGCTGTGGTCGCGCCATCCCATCAGGGCCACGCTAACGCCACCATTGATGTACGCTAACGTCTGATTCTGCAAGCATTTCCCGCAAACAGGTGCGGGAAATGCTTGGTCGCCACGGCATTGCTCCCAGCCGGGCGCTGGGGCAGAACTTCGTTGTCGACCACAACACCGTCGCGGGCGTTGTTCGGGCAGCGGAGCTGCTACCAGGGTGCTCGGTGGTGGAGATCGGTCCGGGCCTGGGGTCGCTCACCGCAGCCTTGGCCGACGAGGCGCAGCATGTGCTGGCCGTTGAGGCCGATCGCCATCTTCTGGCACCGTTGCGGGAGGTTGTGAGCGCGCCGAATGTGGAGATCGTCCACGCCGACGCCACCAACCCCGAGTGGCGGGCCAAACTCGGCCCTAGCGAGCGGCGGTGGGCGTTGGTGTCCAACCTGCCCTACAACATCGCGGTGCCGCTGCTGCTAGATCTGCTCGACACCGAGCCCCGGATCGAGGCATTCACGGTGATGGTGCAAAAGGAGGTGGCCGAGCGCCTCGTGGCCCCGGCGGGCACCAAGGCCTATGGGATCCCCACCCTCAAAGTGGCCTACTGGTGCGAGGCCCGCATCGTCCGCTCGGTCCCTCCCACGGTGTTCCACCCCCGACCCCGGGTTTCATCCGCGGTGGTGCGGCTGGTGCGCCTACCGGAACCGGCGGTGAGCGCCGACCCCGACCGCATGTTCTCCCTCGTCCGCACCGCCTTCGGCCAGCGCCGCAAGATGCTGCGCCGCTCCCTGGCCGCCCACTTGACTCCCGAACACTTCGCCCAAGCCGCCATTTCCCCCACCGCCCGTCCCGAACAGCTCACCCTCCAGGATTGGGCCCGCCTTACCGATGCTTCGGCTCCCTGATCCTGCAACCGGGGAAGGGCAGGGTGGAGTTCCGAGGAGTATCGGGCAGGGAGGATCGCTGCAATGAAGGTACAGCGAGACGAGGCATCTGAGTAACCGCGGTTCCTGAATCACCGTTATCCCGCATTATATGTATTAGTGGTACAATAGTGACATGAATGGGACGCACACTCTTATTGTGGGAGATCGGGGCCGGATCGTGGTGCCTGTGGCGGCGCGCGAGGAAGCGGGCCTTGTTGAGGGGACGGCGCTGGTCCTGCTGACCACTTCGGGGGGTTTGGTGCTGCTGACCCGTGAGCAGCTCCTCGCCCGGGTGCGCGAGGAGCTGGGGGGAGTCGATTTGGTGGACGAGTTGTTGGCCGAGCGCCGGCGGGCTGCCGAGCACGAGGACGCCGCGTGAGCGTGGTACTGGACGCTTCGGCGATATTGGCGTTCCTATTGAACGAGGACGGTGCCGAAGCGGTGGAGGCGGCTTTGACCGGCGACTCCTGCTGCGGGGCGGCCAATTGGTCGGAGGTGTCCCAGAAAGTTCTGGCTGCCGGACGCGACTGGGGGATAGTCCGGGCGCTGTTGGAGAGCTACGGAATCAGGGTGGAGGCCGTTACCAGCGATGACGCCGAATGGGCGGCCCGCCGCTGGAAACGGGGCGAGGGCCTGTCGCTGGCCGACCGGTTGTGTCTGGCACTTGGGGAGCGGGCCGATTCCCAAGTGTTGACCGCCGACTTGGCGTGGGGTTCAGCGGGACGAGTGATCCAGATCAGGTGACTACCTTGACTGCTCCGGCCAAGCTCACGCTTTCGCTGCGCATCACTGGGGTTAGGGCTGACGGGTACCACTTGATCGATGCCGAGATGGTCACGCTCAACCTAGCGGACATCTTGGAGATAAAGCCGGGGACTGGCGTGGGGGGGACTGGCGTGGGGGGGGGGGGGGGTGTATTTTTTATTTTTTTTTGTTACAAAATTTAAAACGTTTAGCCCTTTTTTAAAACCCAACTTGGGGCCAATTTTGCGTT
>JAPPMA010000012.1 GCA_028819295.1 bacterium
ATCAGCATCGTCCACCGAGTTGGCCACCCTGGTCACCGCGGCGGGCCGGATGGTGCCGTGGCCCACTCCGGACGCGAAGAGCAGCACGATCACCCCGGCCAGCCAACCGGCTTGGACGGACGCCCCGGTTCCGGCCAGTGCGGCCGACAGCACCAGCGCACCGGCCACCATTATCGTTCTACCCCCCAGCCGCCTTTCCATCCGTCCGGCGTACCACGCTCCCACGCTGAACCCCACCGGTCGGGCGATGAGCGCCGCCGATATCCGGCTGACCTCGATGATTCCGAACGTGCGCTCCAGCATGAAGGGGGCCACCACCAGCGTGCCCATGTACGCCATGTGGCCCAAAAAGGTGACCAGGCTGGGGATCAGGAATCCGCGTCGTCGCAAGAACTCCAGGGGAAACAGCGGGTCGGAGGTTTGACGCTCAACCGCCGCGAACACCGCGAGGGCCACGGGACCAACGGCCAGCCCCGCCGCTACCAGCGGGTGATCCCAGCCCCATGCAGGCCCTCGGTTTATGCCCATGAGCAGTCCGGCCACTCCCAGCCCCAAGCTGACTGCGCCGCAGAGGTCGAAGCGCACCTCGGGTTTTCGGGGGGTACTCGGCAGCAGCGGAAACGCGGCCAAAAGGGCGATCATCGATGGCACCGCTTGAACGTAGAAAATGGTCCGCCAACCGAAGGCATCCACCAAAAAACCTCCGAACGCAACTCCGATGGCCGGCGACAGTGCGGTGACCGCCGACCAGTATCCCAAGGCCACCGCCCGCTCCCGCCGGTCGAACACCGTCATGATGATGGCCATGGACGCAGGGAGGGTGGCCGCCCCGATCAGCTGGGCGAGAGTGCGCATGGCCACCAGCGCGCCCACGCTCCACGACAACGCGGTCAGCACGGTGAAGCCGGTGGCCAGCGCGTATCCCCACAGGTACAGCCGGCGATGGCCGTAGAGGTCGCCCAGCTTGCCGGCGATGGGAGTGCCCACCGCCATGGCGATCAGCGGCGCGGTCTGCACCCAGCTCACCGCGCTCTCCGACGTGTGGAGATCGTCGGCGATCTCGGGCAGCGACGCCGACAACACGGTGACCGGAAAGCTGGTCGATGCGATCCCGGCCATGGTGAGCCCCAGCACCGCCCATCGGTAGTTGGGCCAGTCTTCGAACCGCGAGCGCTGGTCGGTTCGCGGGGGGTCGGGGCTCACCCCTCGAAAACAGGACCGGCGGTGGGGCCGAGCTTGCCCCGCAGGTCTTCTTCGACAGCCTTCATCAACTCCCCGGCGTGCTCGTTCCGCAGCTCGGCCAGCCGGGGCGCGCCTGCGGCCGACTCAGCGTCCCACTCATCGGCGAACCGCCCTGATGTGATGTCCTCTGCCAGCTCCCGCATGGTGGTGGTCACGTCCACATGGTCGAACCGACCCCGCCGGGAGAGCTGGCCGTACTGGCTGGCCGGGGAGTGGTGGTCGAGCTGGGCCACGAAGCCCTCTTCGCGCAGCAGTCGGTAGTTGCGCTCCACTTCACCGGAAAAGAACAGCTCGGTGGTAATGGCCTCCAACGGGATGCCCAACTCCAGCATCACCATCACGAAATTGGTGTTCACATGGGTCAGCACCGGCGACAGGAGCTGCTCCACCGCCAAGTCGAGCACCGCTTCTTGGCGAGGGGTCATGGCGATGGCCCCCTGCCGGAGACCGCCGATGGCCTTGGCCACCGCCAGCATCCGAGGCTGGGCAGTGTCGGTGACGTCCCGATGCACGCCCACCGCGGTGATGAAGCCAACCCCTTCCTCGTAGCAGCGCCGCACCTCGGGGCCCAGCATCCGGGGGGCGATCATGGCGATGTCGCCTGCCGGAGAGAAACGGTCGAAAGCCAGGGTGTAGCCGCTGGCCACGATGGTGAGTGCGTCTGGCCGGGGATCGAGCCCCAAGTGGGGGACGGAGTCGTCGGGAATCAACACGCAAATGACGTCGGCCGACGAGGCATCCGCGATGTCCCCGGCCTCGAAGCCGTCGGCGATGGCCTGGTTGCGGGTCTCGTCGGCCCGCACATGCACTGATACCGCCAAGCCCGAGTCCCGGAGGTTGAGCGCCCACGGCCTCCCCTGGTTGCCGTAGCCCACCACCGCCACCTGCTGGCCGGCCAGGGCGGCGAGATCAGCGTCTTGCTCGTAGAAGAATTCGGTCACGTCCCCACTCTCCCAAATAAGCGATCGATCAGCCGAAGCGAGCCTCCGTCTCGACCGGCCTTGTGCCAGTATTGGCCATGGGCGCTGCTGCCTCTTCCGCCGTGAAATTGGATTCCCGGACGGTGATCGATCCGGCCGTCTGGGCCGATCCCTACCCGTTTTTCGATCGGCTCCGCCAGGAGCATCCGGTGTGGCTGGTGCCGGGGCTCGATTTGGCCTTCGTGGCCACTCACGAACTGATTGTGGACGCCCTCCGGCGGATCGACGACTTCTCCAACCACCTCGACGTGTTGTTGATCACCGGTGACGACGGCAACCCTGAACTGTTCCGCACTGATGAGTTTGGCGAGGGCACCACCACCCTGGCCACCGCCGACCCGCCGGAGCACACTGTTCACCGCAGCGTGGTGTTTCCCGAGCTGGTGGCCCGGCGCATGGAGGCCATGCGGCCCGAGATCGAGGCCTTCATCGACGAGCAGTTCGCGGCGGCCCGCTCGCAGGGGACCCGAGTGAACGCGCCGGGTGCGACTGCGGGGATTGCAAGCAAGTCGGGGTCCAAGACCTCCCGGGTGGAGTGGGCCAACACCGTGGCCCATCCCGTGCCCGCCCGAGTTATCGGACGGCTGATCGGGCTTCCCGATGAAAGCTGGCCTGATGTGATGAAGTGGGCGCTTCACGGGGGCCTCTTGCTGGCCGGCTTCCTCACTCGGGAGACAATGGCCGCCATCACCGAGGAGTCCGTCCAAGCCGGGGCTTTCTTGTTCGCCAAGCTTGTGGAGGCCGGCGAGAACCCGGGTGACGACCTGGTGGGGGTGTGCGCCAAGGCCGTGGCCGACGGCGACCTAGACGTGTCCCATGCCGTCGGCACCCTCACAGTGCTGCTGGGCGCGGGCGGTGAGTCCACTGCGTCGTTGATCGGCAACGCGGTGCGAATGCTGGCCGAAGATCCCGCCCTTCAGGAGCAGATTCGGGCCGATCACAGCCTCTTGGAGAACTTCATCGAGGAGGCGGTGCGGCTGGAGTCGCCGTTCCGGGGTCACTACCGGCAGGTCAAGCGCGACTGCGAGCTAGGAGGTGTGACCCTCAAGGCGGGAACTACCGCCTTCTTGCTGTGGTCGTCGGCCAATCGCGATCCCGCCGAGTACGAGCGGCCCGACGAGGTGGTGTTGAATCGCCGCATCCCCCGCAGCCACCTCGCCTTCGGCCGGGGCATCCACCACTGCGTGGGCGCACCGCTTGCTCGATTGGAGACATTCTGCTCGTTGGAGCGGCTGCTGCAAGAAACCTCTTGGTTCTCTTTGGCCGACGACGATCCGCCCCGGTGGGAGAAGAGCGTATTCGTCCGCCGCCACGAACACCTCCCGTTGGACATGACCTGGAACTAGCCGATTGCCCGGCTTGCGGCCCTAGTGGTGTGTCTTGGGTTTATTCGCGCGTGTCCTGCTAGGCATCGACGCC
>JAPPMA010000060.1 GCA_028819295.1 bacterium
TCTTCGCCGCAGGCTTCTTCGCCGCAGGCTTCTTCGCCGCAGGCTTCTTCGCCGCGGGCTTCTTGGTGGCGGGTTTCTTCGTAGCCATCGCAGGCGGGAGTGTAGCCGCCGCTGGCGGCAATTACTTCCGAATGGTCCAGGAAGGGTTAACGATGTCCGAGCCAGCCTCATGACGGGTTACTTTGTGACTTCCCGCCATGCCTGGAGGCCCGTTGTCCGAACCCCCTGCCCACTATCCCGCGGTCGACCCCAAGCCCTTCTTCCCCGAAATAGAGCGCCGGGTGCTGGATTCGTGGGCCACCGATGCCACCTTCGCCAAATCGGTCGGGGGACGGCCCGCGGGCGACAACGGCCGCAACGAATACGTGTTCTACGACGGCCCCCCGTTCGCCAACGGACTCCCCCATCACGGCCACCTGCTCACCGGCTATGTGAAGGACGTGATCCCCCGCTACCACACCATGAGGGGCCGCCGGGTAGAGCGCCGCTTCGGGTGGGACTGCCACGGCCTGCCCGCCGAGATGGAGGCCGAGAAGGAGTTGGCGGTGTCGGGGCGGGCCGCCATCGCCGCCTACGGCGTCGACCGCTTCAACGACTACTGCCGCCAGTCGGTGCAGCGCTACACCCGGGAGTGGGAGACCACCGTGGCCCGGCAGGCCCGCTGGGTGGACTTCGACAACGACTACAAGACCATGGATCTGCCCTACATGGAGTCGGTCATGTGGGCGTTCAAAACGCTGTGGGACAAGGGCCTCGTCTATGAGGCCTACCGGGTGATGCCCTACTCCTGGGCGGCCGAGACCCCTCTGTCCAACTTCGAGATCCGCCTCGACGACGCCACCCGCCCCCGCCAGGATCCAGCCATCACCGTGGCCTTCGACCTGTTGGCCGAGCCCGGCGACCCGGGGCCGATGCGCTTGCTGGCCTGGACCACCACGCCGTGGACCCTCCCGTCCAACCTGATGCTGATCGTGGGCCCCGACGTGGAATACGCCATCGTGGAGCACGACGGCGGCTGCCTCGTGCTTGCCGCCGCCACCCTGGAGAGCTACGGGGCCGAACTGGGCCAGGGCCGGGTGGTGGGCACCGTGGCCGGCACCGAGTTGGCCGGCCGGCGCTACCAGCCCCTGTTCGACTACTTCGCCCCGCTGGCCTCAGAGGGCGCCTTCCGGGTGGTGGGCGCCGACTTCGTGGACACCGCCGAGGGCACCGGCATCGTCCATGCCGCCCCCGGATTCGGCGAGGACGACCAGCAGGCAGCCGAGGCCAACGGCGTGCCGGTGGTGGTGCCGGTGAACGACCAGGGCGCCTTCACCGCCGAGGTGGCCGATTGGTCGGGGGTTAACGTGTTCGAGGCCAACAGCGGCATCATCGCCCGGCTCAAGGAGCAGGGGCGGATACTGCGCCACTCCACCTACGAGCACAACTACCCCCACTGCTGGCGCACCGACGAGCCCATCATCTACCGGGCGCTCAGCTCGTGGTTCGTGCGGGTCACCGAGATCCGCGACCGCATGCTGGCGCTGAACCGGCAAATCAACTGGGTGCCCGGCCATGTGCGCGACGGGCGGTTCGGCACCTGGCTGGAAGGCGCCCGCGACTGGTCGATAAGCCGGAACCGGTTCTGGGGCTCGCCCATCCCGGTGTGGCGCAGCGACAACCCCGAACACCCCCGGGTCGACGTGTACGGCAGCCTGGACGAGATCGCGCGGGACTTCGGGGTGCGGCCCGCCGACCTGCACCGGCCGTTCATCGACGAGCTGGCCCGGCCCAACCCCGACGACCCCACCGGCAAATCCACCATGCGGCGGGTGCCCGAGGTGCTGGACTGCTGGTTCGAGTCGGGGTCGATGCCCTTCGCCCAGGTCCACTACCCGTTCGAGAACAAGGAGTGGTTCGAGCACCACTTTCCGGCCGACTTCATCGTGGAGTACATCAACCAGACCCGGGGGTGGTTCTACACCCTCCACGTGCTGGCCTGCGCGCTGTTCGACCGGCCCGCGTTCGACAACGTGATCTGCCACGGCATCCTGCTCGACGCCAAGGGCCGCAAGCTGTCCAAGAAGCTGAGGAACTACACCGAGCCCGAGGAGGTGTTCGCCACCAAGGGCGCCGACGCCCTGCGCTGGTACCTGATGGGCTCGCCCATCGTGAGGGGGGGCGACCTCCGCTTGGACGACTCGGGGATCGACGACGTGGTCCGCCAAGTGATCATCCCCATTTGGAACGCCTATTACTTCTTCGCGCTGTACGCCAACGCCGACGGCGTCCTGGCCGAGAACCGGACCGACTCCGAGGAGCTGCTCGACCGATACATCCTGGCCAAAACCCGGCAGCTCGCCGAGGCGGTCACCCAGCGCATGGACGCCTACGACCTGCCCGGCGCCGCCCTCGAGCTTGAGGGGTTCGTCGACTCCCTCAACAACTGGTACATCCGCCGCAGCCGAGACCGGTTCTGGGCGCCGGCCCGCCCGGCGTCAGCCGGCGACAAGCAGGACGCCTACAACACCTTGTACACCGTGCTCACCACCCTGACCCGGCTGCTGGCCCCGTTCCTGCCCCTGGTGTCCGAGGAGATCCACCGGGGACTCACCGGGGCGCCGAGCGTTCACCTGTGCGATTGGCCCGATCCCGCCGAGCTGCCGGCCGACCCTTCCCTGGTGGCGGCGATGGACCGGGCGCGCGATGTGTGCTCCACCGGGCTGCGGGTGCGCGAGGACGAGGGGATACGGGTTCGCCAGCCCCTGCTGTCGCTCACCGTGGCGGGCCGGGACGTGGACGCCCTCGCACCGTTCACCCATCTGATCGCCGACGAGGTGAACGTGAAGGAGGTTCTTCTCAGCGAAGACCTGACGGCCTACGGCCAGTTCGTGCTCCGTCCCAACGGCCAGGTGCTGGGCCCCCGTCTGGGCCCAGACGTTCAGGAGGTGTTCGCCGCCGCCCGATCCGGCCGGTGGGAGCAGAACCCCGACGGCACCGTGGCGGTTGCCGGTCACACTCTGTCGGGCACCGAGTTCGAACTGGCCCTCAACCCGGTCGAGGGCACCACCGCCGCCGCATTGCGCACCAACGACGCCCTGGTTGCCCTCGACACCGCCATCGGCCCCGCGCTGGCCACCGAGGGGATTGCCCGAGACGTGGTCCGGCTGATCCAAGCCGAGCGCAAGAACCAGAACCTGGAGGTCACCGATCGGATCACCCTGGCCTTGACCGCCGGATCGGAGATCATCAATGCGGTCAGGGCCCACCAGAGCTACGTCTGCGATCAGGTCTTGGCCGTCGATCTGCAACTAGAAGACCCAGAGGGCGTTGACGTCCTATTGGCACCCTCCAAGAACGCCCTTCGAGTCGACGCGGGCAGACTGCGAATCGACTTGGCGAAATCCGAGTAGCTGCTGCGGCCGCCGCTCAGGAGTTCTGATAGTCGGTCTGCTCCATGCGGCGCCGGTCCTCGGCCGATACCTCCACATTGGAAGGGGTGAGCAGGTACACGTGGTCGGCAACCCGCTCCATGCGGCCGTCCAGCCCATAGCAGAGTCCGCTGGAGAAGTCGATGAGCCGCCGGGCCACCTCCCGGCTGCCGTGCTGCAAGTTCACGATCACCGCCTGCCCGCCCCGGAAGCAGTCCCCCACGTCTTTGGCGTCGTCGAACGAGGTGGGAGTCACCACCGACGGTTTGGAGGAGACAGAGGGTATGGGGCGGACAAACCCGGTGTGGGGCTGGTCGGCTGTCGCCTCGGCCTCGGGCGACTCGCTCGAGGGAATCGGCCGGACCGAGCCGGTATCGCCGCCCGGCGAATACTGGTCGTCGGGCGTCGGGGCCACGAGGCGCATGTCGGGCTCCTGGTCCCTATAGCCCCCGGGGGGGAACTCGTCTTCAGTCCCGAACCCGAGCCAGAACTTTGTTTTCTGCCACACGGATGACATATGCACATCCCCCTCTCGGCAGTGAATCGCTTGGTCTTTCCGATGGTACAGGAATCAGCCCCCAATATCGGGGACGGGAGACCACGGCAGCGCGAAGACGCTCAGCGGGGGCGAGGCCCGAACAGCGCGGTGCCCACCCTGACCATGGTGGCCCCCTCCTCCACGGCGACCTCGATGTCGGCGCTCATCCCCATGGACAGCTCGGGAAGGCCGAGATCAGCAGCCTGGGTGGCCAGCAGCCGAAAGCCGGAACGGGCGAGTTCCGGCGGTCCGGGGGGCCCGACGGCCATCAGGCCGACAACCACCAGACCGGCATCGCGGCAGTGCCGCACCAGTCGAGCGGTTTCAGACGGCGGGCAACCACCACGGCCCTCCCCCCCGGCAATGTCCACTTGCACCAGCACGGCGGCACTCGGGGCCCGCCGGGCGATCTCGCTCGCCGCCTCCGAGCGGTCCACGCTCTGCCACAGGTCGACGAGGTGGGCGATCTTGCGGATCTTGTTGCGCTGGAGCCGGCCGATGAAGTGCCAGCGGGGCTGAAGGCCGACGGCGGGCTGGGAGCTGAGGCTGCTCGCTTTGGAGAGCAGCTCTTGGGCGTAGTTCTCCCCCACATCGGCCAACCCCGCACTCAGCGCCGCAGCAACCGAGTCGGGGCCGAACCCCTTGGTCACCGCCACAAGCTTGACGCGGTCGCCTCCGGCCCGGGCCAGCCGCTCCTGCAAGGCGCCCAGGCGATCGGCCACCTCCTCGGGGCTGGTCAATGCAACGTCTCGGCTGTCCGCGTGTCCTCTTTTCGGGGGAATTGGTTATCGCAGGAACGAGGGGATGTCGAACTCGTCGTCCGCATCGGAGGCCAAGAGGTCGTCGTCTGCCCCTCCGAACACGTCGGCCACATCTGATGCGCCCGGAGATCCGGAGACCGACATCCGAGTAGCCCGCTCGCCTTCCCACCGGTCGAAGCCGGCGGCGATCACCGTCACCCGGATGTGGTCGCCCATCGAATCGTCCACCACCGTGCCGAAGATGATGTTGGCGTCGGGATGGGCTACTCCCTGGACGATCTCCGCGGCTTCGTTCACCTCGAAGATGCCCAGATCTGGACCGCCGGAGATGCTCAACAGGATCCCGCGGGCGCCCTCGATGGAGGCTTCCAGCAGCGGGCTGGCGATGGCCTTGCGGGCCGCGCTGGCCGCCCGCCCCTCGCCGGAGGAGATGCCGACGCCCATGAGCGCAGATCCGGCATCCTGCATCACCATGCGCACATCGGCGAAGTCGGTGTTGATGAGCCCTGGAGTGGTGATCAGGTCGGTGATCCCCTGCACCCCGTGCAGCAGCACCTCATCGGCCTTGCGGAACGCGTCCACAACCGATGTGTGGTCGTCGGAGATGGTGAGCAGCCGGTCGTTGGGAATCACGATCTGGGTGTCCACCTTGTCCCTGAGGGCTTGGATCCCGCCCTCGGCCTGCACCGAGCGGCGACGGCCCTCGAAGCCGAACGGCCGGGTCACCACCGCGATGGTGAGCGCGCCGATGCCCTTGGATATCTCCGCGATGACCGGAGCGGCCCCGGTACCGGTGCCGCCGCCCTCGCCCGCGGTGATGAACACCATGTCGGCACCGCTGAGCGACTCTTCGATGTCCTTGCGGTGATCGGTCGCCGCCTGGGCGCCCACCTCGGGATCGCTGCCCGCGCCCAAACCCCGGGTCAGCTCCCGGCCGATGTCGAGCTTCACCTCGGCTGAGCTCATGAGCAGCGCCTGAGCATCGGTGTTGACGGCCACGAACTCCACGCCGCGCAAACCGGACTCGATCATGCGGTCAACCGCGTTGACACCGCCGCCGCCCACGCCGATCACCTTGATGACTGCCAAATAATTCTGGGGTTCAATCATGGGGACTCCTCACTCCAAAGCCCTGACCTTAACTCTCAACAAATGGTTTATATGAATGAGAGATTGAGGTTTCAGAATCTATTCCTCTAGTTGAGGTCTAACTAGCCTAAGAGCAGGCATCCTTTGGGGTCAAGCTAGGAAACTCGGGAACGCTCAGATCAATCTTCTCCAATTCTTCCAAGCAATCGGCGTCGACCATTTCGGCCAGCATGGTGGCGAGCGCAATCGCCTTCCCGCGGGGGTCGTCTCCCCCTCCCCAATAGGCCTCCCCACCCCCGGGGAGATCAACCACCACCTGGCCGCTCACCAGGGAAATGGATTCGATGCCATGCCCTTGAAGAGGCATCAGGGCCTCGCTCGCATCCAAGAGGGGCAGGGCCGAATACCGCAACCACCCCCCGGGCCGGGGAACCGGGCCGAACAGCACCACCGGCAGATCCCAAGGAGTCGGGGTCACTTCAAGCACCCTCCCCTGGCCGTCGGCCAGCGCCCATCCTCCATCGACTGGGATCTGGGCAACCGCTTTCCGCTCAGTGACGTCAAAGGTGACGTTGCCCCCCCAAGTCCGGCTAGATCGAACTTCATCCACCCAGGGCAGCGCGGCGATGGACCGCCGGGGCCCCGACAAGTCCAGCCCCAACAGCGGGGATCCCACCTCAATCCCCGCGGCCTCCAAGACCCGATCGGCGCCAGTACGCGGCGCTCCGATCACCTCGACGTCATCCACATCCATGAGAGGGCTCTGGGTTACGCCGAATGCCCCGGCCGCCGACACGGCGATGGCCCCGATGGAAATCCATGCTCGAATACGCCGTCGGGAGCGGACTCCGACGCGCCGGGCCTGGATGCGGGGATCAACCTGGGGCAGAGCACTTTCCGGCTGATCCTCGTGCGGATTCTGCGGGGGCTCATCGGAGATCATTTCAGCCTGTCTGACCTGCCCATGGACCGGCCTCGAATCCCACCAGGCGGGTTTCGGGCCGCAGCGCCAAATCGAACTCGGCTCGGACACGGGCGAACACCTCGACCATCAGCGCGTGGAGGTCGTCGGCGGAGCCGCGCCGATCGGCAATGAAGAAGTTGGCGTGCTTGTCGGAGACCGAGGCTGTGCCCACCCGATGCCCCTTGAGCCCGGCTGCCTCGATGATCCGCCCCGCGCTGTCACCCACCGGGTTGGCGAACACCGAGCCCGCGTTCTGGCCGCCCGGCTGATTCTCGCGCCTCCACGCCACGATCTCGGCAATGAGCGCCTGCGACGACGGCGCATCGCCGGAGGCCAAGCCCACTTCGGCGCCCAACACCAGGTGGTGATCGGCCAGCGCCGAGCACCGGTAACCCAACTCCAGCCGCTCCTGTGTCCAGTGCTCGATGCAGCCGCTCCGCAGGTCGAGCACATCGGCATGCACCAGCGACGCGGCCATGTCCGACCCGTGGCCGCCGGCGTTCATGCGCACCGCGCCCCCCAGCGATCCCGGCACCCCCACTGCCCACTCGAATCCGGTCAAACCGGCGGCGGCGCTCTGGCGGGCGAGCACAGGCAGCCCCGCTGCCGCCCCCGCCCTGAGGTGCGTGCCGTTGATCTCCACCCAGTCGTATCCGGCGCCCAGCCAAACGGCAACCCCGTCGAAACCGGCATCGGCCACCAGCATGTTGGAGCCCTTGCCCACCACCAGCACGTCACAGCGGTGGGCGGCCACAACCTCGGCCACCGCCACAGCCACAGCATCAGCCACAGCATCGGCAGCCAGGGTCACACCGACCCGGGCCGCGCCTCCGACGCGATAGGTGGTGTCGGGCCCGATCGGGCGCTCCCGGCTGACCGCCGGCCCATCCAGCACCCCGGCCAAGTCTTGGGCCAGCCGATCCCAGCGACGCGCGCTCATCGCCGCCCAGCGAGCATCGACATCACCTGGTCGGGCACCTCGACAAGATCACCGGCGCCCAGGGTCAGACACAAGTCTTGCGGGCGCAGCATTTCGGCCAATCGGTCGGCGACGTCGTCGAGTCGAGGCAGATAGACAGCGTCGGCTTCCGGGTGGGCCTCAGTCACCGCCTGCCAGATCAACTCGCCGGAGACGCCGGGAACGGGCGACTCGCCCGCGGAGTAGACATCGGTGATGATCACAACGTCGGCGGCCTCGAAGCAGTGGGCGAAGGCCGCCCACAAGTGCGAGGTTCGGGTGTAGCGGTGGGGCTGGAACACGCACACCACCCGGCCCCACCCTCCTTCGGATGCCGTTCTCAGCGAACAGGCCACTTCGGTGGGCAGATGGGCGTAGTCGTCGATGAACTCGACTCCGGCAACCTCCCCTCGCCGCTCGAATCGCCGGGCCACGCCCCCGAAACCAGCCAGCGCTGCGACGGCGTCGGATCCGTCTATGCCCAGTTCACAAGCCATGGCCAGCGCCGCTGTGGCGTTGAGCGCGTTGTGGTCTCCCGGCATGGGCACCGTCACCGGGCTGAGCACCTCTGAGCCCAACGACACCTCCCCGACGATGGAATGCCGGTTGCGCCGCAGAAGCCGCCAGCGCCAGTCGGCTTCGGGGCCGCTGCCGTAGAGAACACGGGTGCAGTCCTCCGACACCCTCATGGCGCCGGGGTCGTCGGCGCAAACCACCAGCCCGTCGGCGGCGCCAGTGCAGAAGCGGGCGAACTCGGCCTCCAGCTGCTCCACCGGGCGATCGCGGCGCAAGTGGTCGGGCTCCACGCTGGTCAAAACCGCCCGGCTCGCGCTCAGCTCGCCAAAGGTCCCGTCGCTCTCGTCGGCTTCCACCACAAGCCACCGACCCTGCGACCAGCGGGCCCCGATGCTGCCGTCGGCCATCATCGCTCCGACCACAAAACCGGGATCGGCGCCCGCCGCCATCAGCACATGGGAGAGCATGGCCGCAGTGGTGGTCTTGCCGTGGGTGCCGGCCACCGCCACCGTGGATCTCAACGCGGTGATCGCCGCCAGGATCTCGGCCCGGCGATAAACGGGGATGCCCGCCTGGAGGGCCGCGACCACCTCGGGATTGTCGTCGCCCACCGCGGTGGACCGAGCCACCAGCTCGGCACCGGAAATCTGGGCCGCATCGTGGCCCACGAAGACATCGACTCCGACCTCTCGCAGCCGGTCGAGCACCGGGGTGTCGGCCGAGTCGCTGCCGCTGACCCGACATCCCAACCCGCGCAACACCACGGCGATGGCCGACATCCCCGCACCACCCACTCCCAAGAGGTGAACCCGGGTTGTCGGGCACAGATCGATCATGGCCCTATTTTCGCCTCCTCCGAGAGCCCTGGCGGAGCCTGCGGGCATGCTGTTCGAGAAGATCGGCCACCCGATCATCGGCATCGCGGCGGCCGGACGCGGCCGCTTCCCGTCCCATGGCATCGAGAAGGCCGGGCGCCCTCAGCAGGCTCTCCACCTCTTCGACCATGCGTGTACCGTCCATCTCGGCGTCGGGAACCATCACCGCCCCTCCGACGGCGGCCAGATGGGCCGCGTTGGCCGTCTGGTGGTCGCCGGGCGCGCCCGGCAGCGGAACCAGCACCGACGGCAGCCCGACAACGGCCAACTCGGCCACGCTGGACGCCCCGGCTCGTCCGACCAGCAGGTCGGCAGCGGCATACACCCTAGGCATGTCCATCTCGTACTCCACCGCCTCGTAGTCCAGCATCGCACCGGAAAGGTCGGGGCGCAGGTGGGCAAGCTCCTGCCAATCCCTCCGACCGATCACATGTCGCACAGCCAGATCTTGTCGATCGGCCCAATGGCGAACCGCTTCGAACGCGGCCCGGTTGATTCGAGCCGCGCCCAGCGACCCGCCAGCCACCACCACCAAGCAGCGCCCCGCGCCCACCCCGAGGAAAGCTCGGGCCGCAGCCCGGTCGTTATCCCGGTCGACCCCCTGGACCTCGGCGCGCACTGGATTGCCGGTGAGCACCGCCCGGGGCAGTTCGGCGCCCGGGAAAGACACCGCGCAGGCCCGTGCCCATCGCCCGGCCACGCGATTGGCCATCCCGGCCACGGCATTCTGCTCGGCCACCACCAACGGAATCCCGAGCAGCCGGGCTCCGATGGCGCAGGGCACGCTGGCGTACCCGCCCAATCCCAGCACAACCGCGGGGCGCAGGCGCCGCAGTATTCCTATGGCCTGAGCCACCGCCCGGGCCAGACCGAGGGCCGCCTTGAGGTTCTGCCATGTGAGCCGACGCTGGATTCCCCGGCCCGGCAGCATGGTCGACGCGAAGCCGGCCGCCGGAACCAGATCCCGCTCCACCCCCCGGGCCGAACCCACGAAGTAGATGCTCTCGCGCCGATGGCCCCGCCGGAGCAGGGCGCGGGCCACCGCCAATCCGGGATGGACATGGCCGGCGGTGCCGCCCCCCGCGATCACAGCCCACACCACAGGGCTATTGGAAGGCGGGCTCTTCTCCTCTTCCGGCTGGCCGGGCTGGGTGCTGGTGCTCACGGCTCGGCTCTGATTTGGCGGGCGATGTTAAGAAGCATTCCGGTGGCCACCATGCAAGTGAGCAGGGCGGAGCCCCCCACCGACAAAAACGGCAGGGGAACACCGGTGATCGGCAGCATCCCGACCACCGCGGCGATGTTCACAAAAGCCTGAGCCCCCACCCACACGGTGATGCCGGCAGCCAGGATTTGGCCGAAGCGATCGGGGCTGTGCAGGGCGGTCCAGATGCCGCAGAGCACAAAGCCGGTGAAGAGCCCGATGATGAACATCGCCCCCAGCCAGCCCATCTCCTCGGCGAGAACCGCGAAGATGAAATCGGTCTGGGCCTCGGGCAGGAATCCCCACTTGATGCGGCTCTCACCCAGGCCAACCCCTGAGACGCCTCCCGATGCAATGCCCACCAGCGATTGAATGGTCTGCCATCCGGTGTCCAGGGGATCGGACCAGGGGTCGAGCATGGCGGTCACACGGTCGCGCCGATAGCCCGTACCCCAGGCGGCCAAGGCGGCGACGACCCCGCTGATCAGCGACCAGCCCGTAAGGGGAACCAGGGGCACCCCGGCCATGAACAGCGCGGCGAATGCGATCACCACGATGATGACCGGGTTTCCCAGATTGGGCTGGAGAAATACGAGCCCGGCCAAGAGGCTGCAAACCGTCATAACCGGGCGGATGGTGGTGCGGGTATCGCGCTCCAAGCCCGCCTTGTCGGCCAGCCACGAGGCCGCGAAGAGGGCCATGGCCAACTTGGCCGGCTCAGAGGGCTGAAAGCTGATCGGCCCGAAGTAGATCCAGCGGGTGGCGCCATTGGCCGACGTGCCGATTCCAGGAACCAGCACGGCTCCCACCAGCAGCAAGGCGAGGGCCGCCAGGGCATTGGAGTGCCTTTGCCACCGCCGGTAGTCCATCCGCATCACCAGGATCAGCGCCAGAAGCCCGACGATGCTCCAGACAAACTGGCGCTGGAAGGTGTACCAGGTGGATTGGCCCAGATAGAGGTTGGTCACCGACGAGACCGACAGCACCATGACCAGCCCGATGGCATTGAGGCCTATGACCACGGCGAACAGCACGTAGAACGGCATGGTGGCCTGGCCCACCGGCGCCGACCGCAGTAGCGCCCCCAGGCTGCGCCGGGGGATTTGGGGAGCAAGAGCGGTCATGGTGATCCTCCGATCAGCTCGCGTGCCAGCCGGGAGAAGTGGTCTCCCCGTTCGGCGTAGGAGCCGTACCAGTCGAAAGAGGCACAGCCGGGCGACAGCAGCACTGCGTCACCGCTTCGGGCCATCGCCGCCGCCTGCTCCAGCGCTTCCTCCATGGATTGGGCGACCGACACCGGGCAACTTGGAGCGAACACCTCCTCGACCTCGGCGGCGGCCTCTCCGATGGCGACCACAGAGCGCAGCCTGTCGGCCACCTCAGCCATCGGCCCCAGTTCGAGTCCCTTGTTGCGCCCCCCGGCGATGAGAACCGTTCGCCCATCAGTTTGCCCGGACGACTGTCCGACTGAGCAAACGGCGGCCCGCACCGCGTGGGGGGTTGTGGCCTTGGAATCGTCGAAGAAGCGCACCCCGTTGTGCTCGGCCACCAACGCCACCCGATGGGGCAGTCCGGTCCAGGCCAGCAGGGCCTCCCTCACTCCCTCCAGTTTGGCCCCTGCGGCCATGGCCACGGCCGCCGCGGCCAGGTGGTTGGACAGCTCGTGGGGCCCTGATCGGTGCAGGTCCTCGATGTCGGCCAGCTTTTCCGACCACGCCCACAGGGCCTCTCCGCCCACCCGGAAATCACCCTCACCGACCCCGAAAGTCAACACTCGGCCCTGATCGGGGGCATGGGCGACAACCACCGGATCGTCTCGGTTCACCACCGAGACGGCGTGCTCGTCGGCTCTGGTCCACAACGCGGCCTTGGCCGCGCGATAGCTGGCCAGGGAGGCGTGAACATCCAGGTGGTTGGGGGCGAAGTTCAGCCAGGCGCCCACGGCGGGGCGATAGCTCCGGCTATGTCCCAGTCGGAAAGAGGATGCCTCCACCACGAAGGCCGCGGGCCGATCATCTCGGATGGCCTCCACGAGCGGGGTCTCGGTGTTCCCAGCCACCTTCACCTCGATCCCGGAGGCATCCAGCATGGCTGCGGCCAACAGCGTCGCCGATGTCTTCCCGTTGGTGCCGGTAACCGCCAGCGTGGGACGCGCATCCCACCGCTGGGCCAGATCGAGCTCGGAGGCGACGGGCGTGTCTGCGGCCGCGGCGGCGCTGAGCGAGGGGTGCGACTCGGGAAGCCCCGGAGTGGGCACAACCAACCGGGCGCCCGCCACCAGAGCAGGCCAGTCTTCGACCGCAGGCCGCTCAACGAAGTCAATTCCCATCGCCGCCGCCTGGCGGCGAGCCTGCTCGCCGGGGGCGTCATCAGCCGCCACCACCGCATGGCCGCGCTCAGCAAGCTGGGCGCAGACCGCCTGGTTGGTGGCGGCGAAACCCACCAGGAGAACAGGCGCCCGGCTCAATCTGCCCCTCCGATGGAGACGTAATCGGCGTAGAAGAGCCCCAGCGCCACCGCGGTGGCGAACCCGGTCATGATCCACAGCCGGATGATCACCGTGGTCTCGGGCCAGCCGCTCAGCTCGAAGTGATGGTGGATCGGGGCCATGCGGAACACCCGGGTGCCGAACACCTGGAAGCTGAACACCTGGATGATCACCGACAAGGTCTCCATCACGAACAATCCGCCGATGATGGGCAGCAGCAGGTGGGTGTTGGTGGCCAACGCCAGCGCAGCCATCCCGGTGCCCAGTGACAGCGATCCGGTGTCGCCCATGAAGATGCGGGCCGGCGCGGCATTCCACCACATGAAGCCGGCACACGCCCCCAGCATGGCCGCGGCCAAAATGGCCAGATCCAAGGCATGGGGTATGCCATAGATGTCCTCGTTGCGGAAGGCCCAAAAGCCGATCACCACGAAGGCGGCAAAGGCGAACACCGACGATCCGGCGGCCAGGCTGTCCAGCCCGTCGGTCAAGTTCACCGCGTTGCTGGCAGCCAGAATCAGCAGCACCGCCCACAGTCCCCAGCCCCACGATCCCAAGTCGATGCTCAGGGAGTCGTAGCGGGTGAAGGAGAGCTCGGTGCGGACATCGGTGAGATGGATCATCAGCAGCGCGTATCCCACCGCCACGATGAGAAGGCCCAGGATCTTGGTCCTCTTGCCCAAGCCCAGGTTGCGCTCCTTGGTCACTTTGAGCCAGTCGTCGACAAAGCCGACGACGCCCGAGCCGATGATGGCCAGCATCACAATCAGCCCCGTGCGGGTGAAGATGCCGTTGTAGAGATCGCTGATGCCGTAACCGGCCAGCGCGCCGATCACAATGGCCACCCCGCCCATGGTGGGTGTCCCCGCTTTGCTGACATGGCCCTGAGGCCCGTCCAAGCGGATGGGCTGGCCGATGGAGTGCTTGCGCAAAAAGGAGATCAACAGGCGGGTGCCGACCACCGACACCACACCGGCGATGGCGACGGCGAACAGAAGGCGGATCATCGGGCTGGGCCCCTTGAGGCCAGCAGTTCTCGGGCCACGACTCGGTCGTCGAAGGGAATCAGCCGGTGGCCCACCGCCTGGGTGGTCTCATGGCCTTTGCCGGCCACCAGCACAACGTCGCCGTCGGATGCGTTGGCCAGGCATTGGGCGATGGCGGCCCGGCGGTCGGGCTGGACCGAGATGCCATCGGAGTCCTCAGGCACTCCGCCCAAGATGTCGGCGATGATGGCCTCGGGCTCCTCCGATCGAGGATTGTCGGACGTGACGATCACCTGGTCGGCCAACTCGGCCGCCACCCCGCCCATCATCGGGCGCTTCTGGGGGTCGCGGTCTCCCCCACAGCCGAAAACCAGCCGCAGGCATCCCGCGCCGGCCACCAGCTCGCGGGCGGCCACCAGCACTTGGGCCAAGCCGTCAGGGGTGTGGGCATAGTCCACCACCACCGTGAACGGGCTGCCGGCCCCGATGGTCTCGAATCGGCCCGGGACCGGGGCAGCCGATTCCAGCCCGGCCACGACCTCGGAAGGGCTGGCGCCCAGCAGCAGGGCGGCCTCCGCCGCGGCCAGCGCGTTGGCGGCGTTGAACCGACCGATGAGGGGCAACCCCACATCCTGCCCCCTCCACCTCAGGGCCAGGCCCCGGGGCCCGAGCCAAACAGGCGCCTTCCGGGGGTCGTAGGCCACGGTGGGGATGCGGTGCCGGGCCACCAGCAGCTTGCCGTAGTCATCGCCCGCGTTGACCACCGCCCGGTCCGACAATTGCGGCGTGAACAAACGGGATTTGGCCGCGAAGTACTCGTCCATGGTGCGGTGGTAGTCCAAGTGGTCGGCGGTGAGGTTGGTGAACACGGCAACGTCGAACCGGATGCCATCCACCCGGTGCTGGTCGAGTGCGTGGCTCGACACCTCTATGACCACCGCCTTGGTTCCGGCCGATCGCCAACCGGCCAGCTTGCACTGCAAGTCCACCGACTCCAGGGTGGTCAAAGCCCCCGTGAGCGTGCCGAGAACCTCGGTTTGCAGTCCGGCGGCGCCGAGCACCGAGCCCAGCAGGCTGCACACCGTTGTCTTGCCGTTGGTGCCGGTAACCCCGATCACCTCCATGGAGTGGGACGGGCGGCCGTAGAACACCGCGCTGATGGGCCCCATGGCCTGGCGCGCCGATTTGGCTTGAAGCTGGGGACAGTCCAGATCCAGCGGGCGCTCCACCACCAGCCCCGCCGCCCCCCTTGCCAGCGCGTCGGCGGCGAAGTCGTGGCCGTCATGCACGGCGCCCGGCACGCAGAAAAAGAGGTCGCCGGGATTCACCGTCCGGGAGTCGTGGGCCAACCCGGAAATCTCGGCATCGCCGCTCCTGGCAATCAGCCCGGGAGCAGCTTCGGCCAGCTCCGGCAACGCCATCGAAATCGACGAGGCGCTCATGGCCCAGGCTCGGGTTCGGGAGCGGAGGCAGGCTCGGGGGTGGGCGCCGGGCCCAGCTTGGGCACCACGGTTATGTAGTCGACGGGAGGGGCGATGCGGAGACGTTGCAGGGAGTGTTTGGCCAGTTCCGCGAACAGCGGTGCGGCCGATTGGCTGGCGTAGAAGTTGGTCACCGGCTCGTCGATCACCACGATCATCGAGAGCTGGGGATCCTCTGCCGGATAGAATCCGGCGAACGTGGCCGTGTAGCGGCTGAACCCTTCGCTGTCCTCATAGCTGCCGCTGGTCAGCACTTTCTGGCCGGTCCCGGTCTTGCCGGCGATGGAGTAGCCCTCGACTTGGGCATTTCTCCCGGTTCCCTCCCGCGCAACCGTGACCAGCATCTGGGTCATCTGCGCGGCGGTGCTTTCCGACACCACTCTCGCGGGCTCGCCCCGCTCCAACAGAATTTCCCGGCCGTCCGCGCCGACTGCCGAGCGGACCAGGGTGGGGGGCACCCGCACCCCGCCGTTGGCCAGGGTGTTGTACACCATCAGCACCTGCAACGGGGTGGCCAAGATGCCCTGGCCCAGAGCGAAGCTGGCCACGTCGGTACCGCTCCAGCTCAAAAGCTGCGGAATCAGCCCAGACGACTCGCCTTTGAAGCCCAGCCCAGTGGCTGACCCCAGCCCATATCGGGACATGTAGGCAGCCAGCCGGGTGGCGCCCAGCACCAGCGCCCACTCGACCGTGCCGGTGTTGGACGAACGGGCCAGGATCTCCTCCATGCTGTACAGCACGGTCCCGTACTCTGAGTGGTCGGTGAACTCCTGATCGTAGAGCTGAAGCCGATGATTGACTTCTCGCACATGGTGCGGCGCCCCCAATCCCTCCTCGATCACCCCGGAGAGCACAACGCTCTTCATGACCGATCCGGGTTCGAAGGCCCAAGTCACTGCCCGATTCTCACTGAGGGAGACCGGATTTCCCGCTTGGTCTCGACCCACCGAGGCCATCGCCAGGATCTCGCCGGTGTCGGGAACCATGATGATGACCGAGCCCCCGGACGCATCGACCTCTTCGATCTGGCGCTTCAAGGCCTGCTCGGCCTCGAACTGCAATGAGCGGTCGATGGTCAGGTACAGGTCGGCGCCCGGCTGCGCGGGCCTGATGTGGCGGGCGCCGGTGGGGATGGTGCGCCCATCCTGGCTGCTCTCCAAGACCATCTCGCCAGGAATGCCGCCCAGGTATTCGTCGTACTGGTATTCGATGCCGCTGATGCCCGCTTGATCAACATCCACGATGCCGACCACTGCCCGCCCCAACCGGGAACCGGCCGGGTTGAACCGGGCGGACTCCTCCACTCGGAACACCCCTTCGATGTCGAGCTCGGCCGCCGACTGGGCAACGCCATCGGGCGCGATCCGGGCCAGGTAGGCGTGCTGGTCGGGCTCGCTCAGCAACCTGAAGAGCCGATTCTCGTCCATATCCAGCACGGGGGCGAGTGCGGCCGCCGCCGCGGCCGGATCTTCCACCTGGCTGGGGTCGGCCCAGATCGTCCACTGAGGCACCGACAGCGCCAGCTCCACTCCATTTCGGTCATAGATCTGGCCGCGGTCGGCGGTCAGCTTGACCGTGCGGGTTCGCTGCTGCTGGCCGTACTCCACAAAGGCGTCGGAGCGGAAGAGCTGAAGGTCGGCCAGTCGAATGCCCAGACCCACAGCCAGCAAGGCGAACACCACCGCCATCGCCGTACCGCGGCGTCGCCGCGAGCTGGTGCTGCCGACCTCGGTGGACGGGCTCACCTCGCCCCGCTCCCGCCCAGTTCCAGCGGCGAAAGGTATATCCGGCGGTCAGGCTCCACCATCCCCAACCGATACCGGGCCTCGGCCATGATGCGCTCGGGCGCCTCGGCTCTGGCCACATTGAGCCGCAGCCTGTC
This sequence comes from bacterium, assembly GCA_028819295.1. Taxonomy (GTDB): domain Bacteria; phylum Actinomycetota; class Acidimicrobiia; order Acidimicrobiales; family Bin134; genus Poriferisocius. The sequence goes on from JAPPMA010000060.1 coordinate 17,153, forward strand.
GTTCACGGCCCGAACGTCCTCGATCTGCTCATTCAGGCTGTCGAGGGTGGCTTGGCGGTCCACGATGATGGCATGGAGGAGGGCGAGGGCGAACAAGCCGGCCACCACGGTGATGGCCGCGCCCCAGCCCAGCCTGGGCATGAGTCTTCGGCTCGGCCGCGGCGCGGCCCGGAGGTGTCGCCGGGGACTGTCCGGCGGGCTGGCCGGAGATGGTTGCGGGTGGGGTTGCGGGGCGGCCATCACGCTGCCCCTTCACCCTGGTCGGCGCCCAGCTTGCAGAAGGCCCGAAAGCGGGCACTGGAGGCTCGGGGGTTGTCGGCCACCTCCGCGGGGCTGGGCCGGCGACTGCCCCGGGGCGCCAACTCGATTGCGGGCGGGGCTTGGGTGGCGGCGCGGGGCAGGCCCCGAAAGCGGGACTCGTCGGCCAGTCCGGCCCGACGGCGCAGAACCCGTTTGACGATGCGGTCCTCCCCGCTGTGGTAGCTGAGGACCACCCCCCGGCCACCGGGCGCCATCCGGTCAATGGCCGTCTCCAGGGCGGGCTCTATCTGATTCAGCTCATCGTTGACCGCGATGCGGATGGCCTGGAAGGCCCGCTTCGCCGGGTGGCCTCCGCGGCGGCGGGCGGGAGCGGGAATGGCATCGCGAACCACGTCGGCCAACGCGGTGGTGGAGCCGATGGGCCGGGCCGAGGCGATGGCGGCGGCGACGCGGTTGGCGTAGCGCTCGTCGCCGTAAGACCGCAGGATCCCGGCCAACTCGTCGGTCGACCAGGCGTTCACCACTTGGTCGGCCGACAGCTTCTGGTCGCAGTCCATCCTCATGTCCAGCGGACCGTCTTGTCGATAGCTGAACCCGCGTTCGGGCCTGTCCAGTTGGGGAGAGCTGACCCCGAGGTCGAACAGCGAACCCGCGATGCTGACGGCGCCCAGGGAATCCAGAACGTCGTCCAGATGGCCGAAGCTGGCACGACAGATCGTGGCGGCCCGGCCGGCCAGGGCGGTGGTGGCGGCCTCGACCGCGGAGGGGTCACGGTCGAGGCCTATTAGCGAGAGGTCAGGGCGGGCATTCAAGAGCGCCCGAGCGTGACCTCCCCCGCCCACGGTGGCGTCGAGAAAGACTCCCGACGGGACCGCGGACAGGTGCTCCACCACTTCTGTCACCATGACGGGGTGATGGACGAAACGACGTTCAATCGCTGTCGGTGTCCCCCCGTTCATGTTTTTCACCTCCCTGGCGGCTCAGCAGACGGACGGTTGAAGGGTCAGCTTTTGCGCCCGATGTGCTCGGGCGGCAAGAATGTCGCCCATCGGCAGTCCTCCGCCCGGCGATCGCACTCCGGGATTTCTCCCCGGCTGTGCCAGATGGCTAGCGGGCGGAGTAGGGGCCTTCCATCTCGTCGGACGGAGGACTGCCCATAAGCGCACTCCCGGCTGGGCCTACATGGAGACCACCGAGCCCTTTGTCTGTCTACGGATCCACATCACAACCACCGATCCACGTCTGCTTCGCCGAGTTCGGCTTGCAGCGACTGCCACTGCCCCGCGTCCCATACCTCGCCGCGGTTGAACACGCCGACCAGCACCACGTCCTTGCCCAAGCCCAGAACCTCGCGCTTGGAGGCGGGGAGGCTCAACCGGCCTTGGCCGTCCACGGTCACCAGTTCCAGGCTGGAAGAGAACCGGCGGAACTCGTCGCCAGTGGCCTCACCGGCTCGGACGGCGGCTTCAAGCCGCTCCAGAGCGCTGCGGGCCTCCTCCGAGGTCCAGATGCCGAGGCACCGCTTGTAGATGGCCACGTATGCCCCCTCGGCCAGCACTGAGCGAAAGGCCGGTGGCAGCGACAGCCGGCCCTTGTCATCCAGGGAACGCGTGTGCTCACCGGTAAGCACAATTGCCTCCTGCGAGCCTCGAGCAGTTCCCCTTCTCTCCCACTTCGCCCCACACTATCCCCTCACACCCCACTAGCGCAACCCAATGCTGCGAACCACAACGCCGGGGCAGCGCCGCGGCAGAGCGGTGTTCAGGCAGAAGGCGCCGTGCTCCGACTACCGGGGCAGGGCGGCAGCAAACGCGGCGCGGATCTCGTCGGGGTGTGCGGCCACTGGGCGCGCTGCCGCTTCGAGGGCGCCTCGAAGCTGATCAGATGACTCGGCCAGGCGGGTGAACATCTCCTCCGGATCCCAGCGGCGATACAGGAGGGTTTGGAATCGTGCGATGGTCCGGGTGCGCCGCTGAGTGACGCCGACCGCCTTGGCCCCTCCGATGAGCACCTCGCCCGGGCCTCGGCTGGCGAAGCACGCCAATCGTCCCCACGGGCCGGGTTCATAGCGGTCGAACACCTCCCCGTGAGCGACACCCAGCGAGGCCAGTGCCGCGGCCCAGACTCCGCCCAGCCACAGTGGGGCCCGGTTCACGTCGTCTTCCCACAACGAGTCGCCGCGGTTGATCACTATGTCGATCCAAACCGAGCTATCGGGATCCACCATCACCGCGCCTCCACCGCTGCGGCGCCGCACCACTCGGCCCTCGCCCGTATGCAGGCCTCCGACAACCTCGGCAGATTGGGCCGAGCCCAGCACCAAAGCGGTGTCGGTGGGCAACATCAGCCAAACCTCCCGCCCGGTGTCGGCACCGGGGGCCAGGGCATGCAACTCGTCCACCGTCCCGCTCAAACGACGGGCAGTCCACCCGGCCTCGCCCACCAAGGGATCAGGCCGACTGGGCGACAGAATCTGCGGCTGGGTCGAGGTAGGGCAGCCAGTCGGACGGCACATGGCCGACGGCGGAGGCCACCCAGGCCGAGCGGGGCGGCTCGGCCGGCGGGCGCATCAGCCTCATGGGGGTCTCCGACAACAGCCGATCCCGCTTGGCCATGTTGCACCGCCGACAGGCCGCCACCACGTTCTCCCAGGAGTGTGCTCCTCCCCGACTGCGGGGCCGGACATGGTCGATGGAATCGGCATGGCGCCCGCAGTACTGGCAGCGGTACCCGTCGCGGGCGAACACCCCCCGGCGGCTGAGCCCTCCGGTGCGGAAGAACGGCACCTTCACGTAGTACCTCAGCCGGACCACCGACGGCACCGGCAGGTCCAGCCGCTCGGAGCGGTACCGCTCATCGGACTCCAGCACAACCTCGGCCTTCTCCGCCATCACCAGCACGACGGCGCGCCGGGGGGACACCACGCTCAGCGGCTCAAAGCTCGCGTTCAGCACCAGCGCCCGGCTCATGGGGCAAACCATAGTGAACCCGCCGGGCTGCTTCGCGCGGATTACCGAGAACACACCCCCGCGTTGAGTCGTCGAAAGCAGCGGTTCAGCGTTGGTTTACCGGGGTCTCCCCCAGGCTTTGCACCATCGCAGGTAGGTGATCAGGTCTTCGGCGCGGGGCAGAGCTTCGGCATCCCCGTACATGGTGACCATTCGGAACTTCATGTATGCCGGATCGGGGAAGAGCCTCAGGCGCCATCCCAACCGCACTGCTGTCGTCCAAAGGCTGGGATGTACGAGCAGCCTGGCCAGCGATCGAGCCACGGCCTTCAGGCTACGCCCTCCAGCGATCGATCAGCACGATGGGCCTTTTTATGTCGATGCCGCCGCTGTTCGAGGCTACGCCCTCCAGCGATCGATCAGCACGATGGGCCTTTTTATGTCGATGCCGCCGCTGTTCGAGGCTACGCCCTCCAGCGATCGATCAGTACGATGGGCGGATGGGAACACTTGCCGTCACCGGCGATCACGACGCCGACCAACTCATCCTCGATGATCCGTTCGCCCTGCTGCTGGCCATGATGCTCGACCAGCAGATCCCCATGGAGTGGGCGTTCAAGTCGCCCCTCCGGTTGAAGGAGCGGATCCCAAACGACTTCTCGGCCGAGCGCCTCGCTGTGCTCGACCCCGAGAAGGCCGAGGCCGCCTTCAAGGAGAAGCCCGCCTTGCACCGGTTCCCCGGTTCGATGGCCCGCCGGGCCCAAGAGATGGCCCGCCACATCGTGGACCACTACGACGGCGACGCCGCCCGAGTCTGGACCGAGGCCGCTACCGGTCAAGACCTCCTCAAGCGGCTCAAAGCCCTGCCCGGCTATGGAGAAGAGAAGGCCAAGATCTTCCTGGCCGTGCTGGCCAAGCGCTTCGACGTGACCCCCGAGGGCTGGGAAACCGCCGCCGGTCCTTTCTCCGACCCCACCCCCCGCACCGTCGCCGACATCGACAGCCCCGAAGCCCTCGCCCAAGTGAGAGCCTGGAAGAAGGCCCAAAAAGCCAAAGGCAAAACCAAGCAAGACTGACCGCAACCGCCTGATTCAGTACGATTGCCCCCGCATGACCAACCCAGCCGACATCCCGAAACCCCTCCCCTGGGACCAGCGCGGTAAGAACATCGCAACTTTGCCGGGCGGGTACGCGGGCTACATCGACACTTTGCGTGAGATCTGCGAACACACCGTCAAACAACAACCGACCTCTCAGAGCCTGGCCACATGGCTTCAGAGCAATTACCAGTTGACCGAAGGCAGTGCCGCAGGCAGAGAGAAATTTCTCCGCAAGACTGCCGTTCTCGAATCCACAAGCGGCTTGCTTTACCTCACAAGGCAAGCAAGTCGATGGCACGAAACCGAAGACGATGGCATCTTGATTGGGCTCCTGCACAGCCGAATTCAATTCGTCGGAGAACTGTTGGCAGAGCTGCAAGACCAACCCCGTTCGAGCGAAGAGCTTCGTCAAGTAGCGAAGAACTTTGGATTGAACTGGGATACGAAGGCTCAGGTCCAAAGACGGAGGGGCTGGCTCCAGTCGGCCAAGCTGATCGAACCCACCGACAGGGGCCGTTTGGCCATTACGGATGCGGGGCGCGACCTGCTGGCCAAGCTGATCGTCCATTCACCTGACCTGGCGCTAGAGCACACTCGTTCACATCCGCTCCCTAGACCCGCTCCGGAAGGCAAACCCACTTCCACTCCCAAGACAACGATTTTGACCGCTCCCTTTGAGCAAGACGACCCCCCAGCAGATCGCGAGCCGCTCCCCGCAGAGGTGCTCGCCAAAGAGATTCGAGAGGCATCCACCGACAGCAAGAACCCGGACCGACTAGAGATCGCTGTTCGGGACGCCTTTCAGTTTCTTGGGTTCGACGCTGAGAAGCTCGGCGGCAGCGGCAAGACCGATGTGCTCGTCAAGGCACCGCTGGTCCTGGATGACTCCTACTATGTAACCGTCGATGCTAAGACAGTCGGCGCCGGCTCTTTGGGCGATCACCAGGTGGACTGGGTCACTTTGGATGACCACCGCAAGCAACACAACGCTGACTACTCGATGCTCGTCGGACCTAACCCATCCGGGAGTCGCTTGATGAACCGAGCAATTGACAAGTCAGTGGCTGTGCTCTCAACCGAGCAACTGGCAAACCTCTGCATCCAGCACGCCGAAGCGCCACTGGGCCTCGAGAACTACCGGGCGCTTTTCGACACAGGCGGTGCTGTCGATATGGCCCGATTAAGCAGAGCCGCCCAAGACTTGACCCGGCTTCGGGACCTCGCAGTGGAGCTTTGTGCAAAGTTGGCTGAGAAGACCAGTGCATTTGGACCGCTCACCGCCTCGCAACTGATGGTGATGCTCGATCAACCCGACAAGCCCAGTTCAGTGCAAGAGATTCAACAAGTCCTGGACACCTTGGCCAGCCCACTAGTTGGCGCAATCCAAGGCACCGCCGACAAGGGTTACGTATTGGCTACAGCGCCGAGAGTCATTCAGCAACGGCTCCAACAACTTGGAGACTTGCTAGCCGCCCTTTAAGGACGCGGAATCCACAAGAGTCTCTCTAGGGTGGGCGCGGGACCCAGCTCAGGAGTACCGGCTGGCGGTCGATGGGATGAGTCGTGCTGATTCCTGTTTCGGGGAATGGGTCGGTTTCCTGGGAGGGCTTGTCGGGTTTGGATTGCCAGGGTCGCAGGTGGGCGTGGGGTTTGGGTGGGGGTCTGAGTTCGTAGGCACCGTCGTTTTGCCGGATCACTTCCCAGCCGTCGTCGTGGATGTTGTGATGGCAGCTTGTGCACACCAGCACGAGGTTGTCGATATCGGTGCGGCCGCCTTTGAACCACTCCTCGATGTGGTGGGCCTCGTGACCGGACCCCGTTTTTTGGTCCACCCGTTATGAGGGTTTTTTCGGGTTGTTTTTTGCCCATTGGTCCGCGTATTCGGCTGGGGCGAGCATGCCGAGCGCGGAGTGGGGGCGGTAGGTGTTGTAGCCGTTTCGCAGTCGGCGCTCCTGGGCGGCCAGCGCGGCCTCGATTCTGTTTCCGGCCTCTGGGTCGAACCTGCTGCTTGGAAGCCTGAAGCTCATCCAATGCCACCCGCCGGGCCAAACCCTCGCCGCCCCGGCTCGCGTACTCGGCCAGCGCGGCCGTCTTCATAGCCGCCAGACGTGCCTCAGACTTCTTGATCAACCCCAACCGCCTCCGGAGTTCCGACAGCGACAGGCCGGCCACATCAACCACCTCCGGCCACACCGGCGCAGAAGGCTCCCGATCAGCCCGTTTCCCCTGCTCACAGGATCTAAACTCCATACATACAAGTCTATTGACACCAGTGACAGCTTCTCTTTGGGCCAACTCCAACTAGACGGGTCTCGCAGTATGGTTGAACCAGCACCAAGATTTGCGGTGTCGGTGTGGTGCAGAACGGAGCAAGATCGATTGGCCAACCGGACCAATCAGACGTCGAGCTTCCCTTCATCATCGTCGTGCCGCTGACTGCCACCCATCGCGGCCTGCCGCTCCATGTCGAGACAGAAGCCAACGATCTCAACGGCCTGTCTGAGGCCAGCTTCGTGCAATGCGAGCTCATCCGGTCGGTGAACCGCAAGCGCCTTGTCCACCGCTTGGGCATCCTGGAGCCCGGCCCAAGCCACCAAGTTGCCGCGGCGATCAAGACGCACCACTAGCCAAACGTGACCCCAGAGGGCTGGGAAGCCGCCGCCGGACCCTTATATCACATCTCTTTACAAAGGTTGCAAGTCCTACTATCTTTGGATCATGAAGCCCTCATTCTCAAATCCCATACTCAAATCCGCAATGGCCATCTTGGCCGTGACCGCCGCCAGCCTCATTCCCGCCCACGGAGCGACTGCCCAAACCGCGACGGCAGAACCGCTCGAACGGCACGGCAGCCCCTGTCCCACCGACAGCCAATCCAACCCGCTGAGCGGGTGGGGATACTGCGACCTTTATCTGACCGGGGTCGGCCAAACCGATTCCATCTACATTCTCGGCACCGACGAGGACGGCACGACCGGACAACAAGTGTGCGCTCCGACCGGTGGTTCGTCGGTTCGGCAGTGCGGCCCCGTCACGATGTACTGGTCGTATGTAACAGCTATCAACGACTACACTTGGGAGGTCTGGATCCACCAGGGCATAGCGGCGGTCAAGGGGTGGCAGGAGTTATCCGTCGGCGCCAACTCGCAGACCCCGCTGTGGACCGGCTGCCTCGACGAGGACTGCACCAACGTGTCGCTGACCGAACGGATCGACTCCTATATCGGGTCGCCGCCCCCGTACAACAGTGTCACTCAGGAGTACGAGCCAGACCCGCCGCCGCCTGAGACCAACCTTCCGTCCGACGCCACCCACGGGCCGTACACCAGCATCAGCCAGTGCCTGGACGGTGCGCCGTGGGGCTGCTTCACCCACGACGACGGCCAAGTCTACGGCTGGGCTGACCCTGACTGACACCTAGCCTTCCTGTTTCCGCCCGACCCGTTTCTGCCACTGGGGTGAATCGGCTGCCCACCGGTGCAACCCTGGTCGCCGCCATATTCTCTCGTTCAGCCCGTCAGGGGATGAGGGTGATTTGGGAGTCGAGCCAGCCTAAGAGGATGGCGATGCAGCGGGGGTCGGAGTGGAGGCGGTGGTCGGCGCCGCTGATGATGCGAAGGCCGGCGTCGCCGTGGGCATCGGCGACGGCCCGGGCGTCGAGGGGCGACACTTCCCGGTCGTTGGACCCGTGCAGCACAAGCATGGGCCGGGGAGCGATCTCGGCGGCGCACCGGTCGACTCGGATCGACCGGGCGGCTTCGGCCCAGGAGTCAACCGAGTCGGGGAAGTCGGGCGTGGTGATGATGCCCAGCGACCGTGCGTGCTCCACCACCCCCGGGGCATCCAGCCCCCAGTGCTCGAAATCCACCGGTGCCCCCATGGTGGCAACTCCCCTGACCCGGGGATCCTCTTGGGCCACATGGGCGGCCAGCGCGCCGCCGATTCCGAATCCCGCCAACCACACTCCCTCAACCTGCTCAAGCCCGCTCATGTAGCCGACTGCGCTGCGGATGTCGTCCGTCCACCCTTCCAGGGAGAAGTCGCCCTCGCTGTCTCCACATCCCCGGTAGTTGAGCACCAAGGCGGCCCAATCCATGTTCTGGGCGATCCGATCAGCCAGGGGATAGATCCGCTCAGCGGCCCTCGAACCCCCGTTGGCCTCCGATGGGAAGCCGGGACAAAGGGCCACGCCGGGCAGCGCTCGAATCCGGCGGCTCTCCGGCAACGCCAAGTGCCCGGCAAGCTTGAGCCCGCCAGCGGTTTGCCAGTGAGTCACACTGCCCGAGGCCGATAGCCGCGGTTTCGCGCTTCGGCCAGGGTGTCGGGGCCGAACACCAAGAACTGCTCGGATGCCACCAGTTCCTCGATGACCGACTCGTCGCTGACGTCGTCCAAGTCATACACCGACTGGGACCGCTTGTCGCCCACGTAGCGGAAGCCCTCCAACGCCCTCGGCCTGTCCATTCCCCAACCGTACCGTCTGGTCAATCGGTTTCCCCGGCTGGAGGGCCGAGGGCTCCGATGGCCCTGAGGTATTGGCTCTCAAGGTCGAGCACCACCACAACGTCGAGGGCGTCGATGTCCAGACCCGATTCTGAGGCCTTGGCCAGCACGTAGTCCACCGAATCGTCGTCGCTGGTCACCACCTCGTCGCTCCGACCCTCCGCCTCCGCAGCAGTCACATCGCCCCGGCCGTAGGTGGCCGATCCCTGAAGCCGCAGGTGGTCCAGCCGCCAAAGCAAGATCTCCTGCACATCGTCATAGCTCAATTTGGCCGACAACGCGTCGGGAAGACGCTCGGCCACGAAGTCCACCGCCTCGAACAGGTCGTACACCGCCCGGGCCCGGGTGTGGGCGAGGCGTGACGACGCCCGCATCACCGCATAGGCGGCCAGCCCGACCACCAAGACTGCGGCGAGAACGAGTAGGAGCGTCACACCGATCCCGGTCCCAGCCGCCTACCGATTCAATCGGCTGCCAGCCCCGAAATGAGCGTCAGATGCCGATGCGCTGAGCCAGCAGCTCGCGGTGGTACGTGGGGTCGCCGAACAGCAGCTCCGACGACTTGGCCCGCTTGAAGTACAGATGGGCGGGGTGCTCCCAGGTGAAGCCGATCCCGCCGTGGATCTGGATGTTCTCCGCTGAAGCGTGAAAATAGGCCTCCGAGCAGTAGGCCTTGGCCAGGCTGGCCACCGAGGGGAGCTCGTCGTTCAGCTCCGAGGCGCACCAGCCGGCGTAGTAGGCGGCCGACTTGGCCGACTCCACCTCCAGAAGCATGTCGGCGCACTTGTGCTTGATGGCCTGGAACGACCCGATGGGCCGACCGAACTGCACCCGGTCTTTGGCGTACTGCACCGACATGTCCAAACACATCTGGGCGCCGCCCACCTGCTCGGCGGCCAAGGCCACCGCCGCCAGGTCGAGCACCCGCTCCAGCACCGCCCAGCCCCCGCCGTCGGCGCCGATCAGCGTGACCGGGGTGTTGTCGAAGTCCAAGCGGGCCTGTTTGCGGGTCTGGTCCATGGTGGACAATGCGGTGCGGGTCAACCCGTCGGCGTCACCGGCACACCAGAACAGGCTGACCCCGCCGGAGGTGCGGGCGGCCACCAGCACGACGCCGGCGGTGTGGCCGTCGATCACGAACATCTTGGTGCCGCTGACGCGCCAGCCGTCGCCGTCGGCAGCGGCCTCGGCGGTTATGCCCGACTCGTCCCAGCGGCCGTTCTCCTCGGTGAAGGCCAGCGCGGCCACCGTCTCCCCGCCGGCGATGCCGGGCAGCAGTGCCGCCTTGGCCTCCTCGTCGCCGCTGTGGATGAGCGTGTTGGCGGCCAACACCACGCTGGAGAAGAACGGGGCGCACAGCAGCGCCCGGCCCATCTCCTCCAGCACCACGATCAGCTCGACGTAGCTGAACCCGCTGCCCCCGTACTCCTCGGGGATGATGAGCCCCTGCAACCCAAGCTGCTCGGCCATCTGGTTCCAGACCGCATCGTCGTAGCCCTTCTCGGTGTCCATCTGCTCCCGGACCGCCGATTCGGGGGATTTGTCATCCAAGAACTGCCGGACGAAGCGCCGCAGCTCCTCTTGTTCCTCGCTGAAGGCAAAGTTCACGGCCTTGTTTCTACTAGACCGCAACCCTGGTAGCCACGCCCGACCACTATGCTCACCGATCGGCTCGCTGCCCTCTTCGCTGATGACCTGTCACAAACCCGCCAGATGGGGCACAATCGGGGGCATAACGCAAGGCACCCGTGAAAAGAGCCGCTATGACCCTGCACTGGCAAGACACCCAGGCCGAGATCCACAAGGTGGTGGTGGGCCCGATGGACAACAACGTGTTCATCGTCCGCTGCCGCGAAACCGGCGATGCGGTGCTGATCGACGCGGCCAATGAGCACGAGCGGCTGTTGGAGCTGTGCTCGTCGCTCGGGGTGCGCACCGTTCTGGAAACCCACGGACACTGGGACCACATCCAGGCCATCCCCGCGGTGCGCGACGCCGGCTATGAGGTGGGGGTGACCGCCGAAGACGCCGCCATGCTCGACTCCTACGACTACCTGCTCGAGGACGAGTCGGTGACCGAGGTGGGGCGGCTCCGCCTGCACTGCATCCACACCCCGGGCCACACCCCGGGTTCGATGTCGTTCCGCCTGGAGGGTTCGCCCATACTGTTCTCGGGCGACACCCTCTTTCCCGGCGGACCCGGCGCCACCGGCTTCGAGGGCGGCGACTTCGCCACCATCATCGCCTCCATCGAGCAGCGGATGTTCTCCCCGCTGTCGGCAGACACCGTGGTGCTGCCCGGACACGGCGACCAGACCACCATCGGCACCGAAGCCCCCCGCCTTCAAGAATGGATCGATCGGGGCTGGTAAACCAGCCCGCTGGCCGGTGTTCACGCTTTCCGGTGATAGGGGCGGCATCCCCTCAGGCGTAGACTGATCAGGTGAGCCAGCCTGAGGCCCCGCTCTTCGAGGTCGAAAACCTGCACGTCGCCACGGCGGAAGACGGCATCCCGATCCTGTCGGGCATCGACCTCACCGTTCGGACGGGCGAGGTACACGCCCTCATGGGACCCAACGGCTCGGGCAAGTCGACCCTGGCCAGCACGCTTTTGGCCAGCCCTGAATACGAGGTGACCGGCGGGCGGATCCGCTTCAAGGGCGACGACATCACCGACTGGCCCGCCGACGTCAGGGGCAAGGCCGGACTGTTCCTGGCCTTCCAATACCCCCAGGAGTTCCCCGGCGTGTCGGTGATGAACTTCCTGCGCCAGGCCCTGTCGGCCCGCAAGGGCATCGACTTGTCGGTGCTGGAACTGCGCTTGGCCGTGATGGAGTGGATGGAGCGGTTCGACATGGACCCGTCGTTCGCCGACCGCTATCTGAACGACGGGTTCTCCGGGGGCGAGAAGAAGCGCAACGAGGTGCTCCAACTGGCCATTTTGGAGCCGGAGATGGCCATCTTGGACGAGACCGACTCCGGCTTGGACATCGACGCCTTGAAGATCGTGGCCAACGGTGTGCAGGAGGTGCGGACCTCCCGCCCGGAGATGGGGGTGCTGGCCATCACCCACTTCCGCCGGTTGCTCGATCATCTGGCCCCCGACCACGTCCACATCCTGATGAACGGCAAGGTCGCCGCCAGCGGCGGCTTCGAGTTGGCCGCGCAATTGGATGCCGAGGGGTACGAGGCATGGCGCTGATCGACGGAGACGGCCCGGTGGCAGAAGGAGCCAAGGCATGGCGCTAGACCCCGCCTCCGTCCGCGCCGACTTCCCCATCATGTGCCGGCAGGTACACGGCCGCCGCATGGTGTATCTCGACTCGGCGGCCACCTCCCACAAGCCCAAGCCGGTGATCGACGCGGTCACCGACTACTACGAGCGCTTCAACTCCAATGTCCACCGGGGCTCCTACCAGCTGGCGGTGGAGGCAACTGAGGCGCTGGAGCAGGCCCGGGCCAAGGTCGCCCGCTTCATCGGGGCCTCCCAGGACTCGGAAATCGTCTTCGCCAAGAACGCCACCGAGGCGATCAACCTGGTGGCCCGAACCTGGGGCCGCGCCAATCTGGGGCCGGGCGACCCGGTGGTGATCACCGAGTTGGAGCACCACGCCAACATCGTGCCCTGGCACATGCTGACCGCCGAGCAGGGCATCGATTTGCGCTGGATTCCCATCCGCAGCGACGGCCACCTCGACTTGAGCGACCTCGACCGCTTGCTCGACGGCGCCCGGCTGGTGAGCGTGGCCGCGGTGTCCAATGTGCTGGGCACCATCAACCCCATACGGGAGCTGGCCGAGGCCGCCCACCGGGCGGGCGCCCTGATGATGGTGGACGCCAGCCAGTACACCCCGCATCTGCCCACTGATGTGATGGAGATGGGGGCCGACTTCGTGGCCTTCACCGGCCACAAGATGTGCGGCCCAACGGGAATCGGCGTGCTGTGGGCCAAGTCTGAGCTGCTGGAGGCCATGCCGCCGTTTCTGGGCGGGGGCGAGATGATCCTCAACGTGACCAAAGAGGGGTTCAGCACCGCCGACGTCCCGTGGAAGTTCGAGGCCGGCACCCCGCCCATTGCCGAGGCGGTCGGGCTGGGAGCGGCGGTGGACTATCTCAACGGGCTGGGCATGGAGCAGGTTCGAGAGCACGAGGTGGCCCTCACCGGCTATGCCCTGCGCACGCTAAACCAGCGCTACGGCGACGACATCACCATCCACGGGCCGACCGAGCCGGCCGAGCGGGGCGGGGTGCTGTCGTTCGAGTACAAGGGGATCCATCCCCACGATGTGGCCCAGGTGCTGGACCGCTCAGCGGTGTGCGTGCGGGCCGGCCACCATTGCGCCAAACCGCTCATGCGGGTACTGGGCTGCTCAGCCACCAGTCGGGCCTCGATGTACGTCTACAACGACGAATCCGACGTTGATGCCCTGGCTGACGCGCTCAGCGAAGCCGACGCCTTCTTCATCGAATGAAGAATGACTGCATATCGCTGAACCTTCGCTCGTAAACTAGTTAACCGCTGACATGCCCGACCTTGAAGACCTCTACCGCGAGATCATCCTCGATCACTACCGCAACCCCCGCAATCGGGGTGAGCTGGACACTCCGCCCGCCGTCCGGGCCGAGGGGTTCAACCCTCTGTGCGGCGACGAGGTCATCATCTACGTGCGCCTGCAAGACGGGGTGATCGACGACATCAAGTTCGGGGGCCAGGGCTGCTCCATCAGCCAAGCCTCGTCATCGATGATGTCGGCAACCGTCAAGGGCCGCACCACCGAGGAGCTGCACCGGCTCAACCGGGCCTTCAAGTCCATGATGTCCATCGAGCCCGACCCCGACGATCCCGCCCCCGTCAGCGGCAACGGCGCCGACATCAAACTCGGCGACCTGGAAGCCCTCAAAGGCGTGGTCAAGTTCCCGGTTCGGATCAAGTGCGCCACATTGTCCTGGCACACCCTCACCCAAGCCGTCGAAGAAGCCCAAGCCACCGGTTAGTAGCGTGTCGGGCGTCGACATCGGTCAGGGTTGGCACCCTGACCCCAGCTCGTCGCTCTCGCTGCACGCTGACGCCTACACCAACAAGCGGTGGTTCGACGCAGACCAATCGGCAATCATCGGCCGGACCTGGCAGTGGATCTGCCATGGCGAGAAGCTCCGCGAGCCGGGCAGCTTTGTAGCCGAAGCCGTCGCCGGGCAGCCGGTCTTCGCCATCCGCGGGGCCGACGGCGAGCTGCGGGCGTTCTACAACGTGTGCCAGCACCGGGCCCACGAACTGGTCGAGGGCGAGGGCCAGCTGAAGAACCTGGTTTGCCCCTACCACGGATGGTCCTATGACCTGTCGGGCCAGCTTCAGGCCGCTCGCCACACCAATCACCTGGTCGACTTCGACACCGACCAGATCTGCCTCGACCCGGTGCAGATAACCGAATTCGGCGGGTTCGTCTACGTGAACCTCGACCCCGAGGCCGCTCCCCTACAGGAGCAGTCGGGCGACTTGGGGGCCGAGATCGACCACTGGGCTCCCGATGTGGAGCAGCTCACCTTCGCCCACCGCCTCTCCTACAAGATCGACAGCAACTGGAAGAACGTGGTGGACAACTTCTTGGAGTGCTACCACTGCCACATCGCCCACAAGGACTTCGTGTCGCTGGTGGACATGGACACCTATGTGGTGACCACCCACGGCATCTACTCCAGCCACATGGCCGAGGCCGGCAAAGCCGCCAACACCGCCTACGACGTGACCGAGGCCACCGTCACCGACCACGCGGTGTGGTGGCTGTGGCCCAACACCTGCATGATGCGATACCCGGGCCGGGGCAACTTCATCGTGTTGAAGGTCATCCCCGCCGGCCCCGACCTGACCTACGAGACCTACGACTTCTTTTTTGAGACTGCTGAGCCCAATGAAGCCGAATTGGAGTCGATCCGCTATCTCGACGAGGTCCTTCAGGTGGAGGACATCAACCTGGTGGAAAGCGTGCAGCGGGGCATGTCGACCCCGGCGTTCCAACAGGGCCGCATTGTCAACGACCCCAGTGGGTCGGGCCTCTCCGAACATGCGGTGCATCACTTCCACGGGCTGGTGCTGGACGCTTACGAGGGAGTTGCTTCATGACTGGGACGTTGGAGGGCCGGGTGGCCTTGGTGACGGGAGGTCGGGGTGGAGCCGGGCGCGCCGTGTGCCGCCGCTTTGTGGGCGAAGGGGCCCATGTGTACGCGGCCGGGCTCAGCGACGATTGTCCTGTTGGTGAGGAGCCCGCCGCCGGGGAGTTCCTCCGGTTCGATGTCACCTCCGAAGACGAGGTGGTGGCCGGCATCGCTGCCATCGAGTCGGCTCAAGGCCGCCTCGACATCGTGGTCAACGCCGCCGGCATCGAGATCGAGAAGACGGTCGAAGACACCTCGCTCGAGGAATGGGACCGCATCTTCGCCATCAACGCGACCGGCACATTCTTGACCTCAAAGCACGCGCTGCCGCTGCTTCGACAGTCGGACCATGCGGCCATCGTGAACTTCGGCTCCTACGACGGCTTCATCGCCGACCCCAAGCTGGCCGCCTATTGCGCCACCAAGGGGGCGGTACACGCCCTCACCAAGGCGATGGCCTGTGACCACGGGCCGGAGGGCATTCGAGTCAACGCCATCTGCCCCGGCTATATCGACACTCCGATGCTGGAGCAGTTCTACCCCGATCATGTTGAGTTGGCCGATGCCCGCGCCGAAGCCGAGCGAATCCACCCTTTGGGCACCATCGGCACCCCAACCGACATGGCCAACCTGGTCCACTGGCTGGTCTCCGACGAGGCCCGGTACGCCACCGGACAACTGTGGGTTCTCGACGGAGGCCTCTCCGCTCAGATCCAGCAAATGCGGTTCTAGCGGCCACCGACCAGCGGATCCGATATCGACCTCATCCCCGACCGCAACACTGTCGAACGACCTCTCCAACGGTGCGAAGCCCTGGCCTTCGTCCGAACCCGACTTGGGTTCCGT
The DNA here is from genome assembly GCA_028819295.1 of bacterium. Taxonomy (GTDB): domain Bacteria; phylum Actinomycetota; class Acidimicrobiia; order Acidimicrobiales; family Bin134; genus Poriferisocius. The sequence goes on from JAPPMA010000060.1 coordinate 32,961, forward strand.
AGGTCAGCCTCAGATAGCAAGGTCAGGTAGTCGGGATAGGAATCGCGCGACCATGCCGTTGGCGGGCGGCTTCACCAGACGTTCCGAGCATTGCCCCTATCGACGCCCAGGAATGGCCATGGCCTCTGGCAAGGGCGACCGCCTCCTCGACTCGACGCTCGGCATCGGCCCTGTCCTGAAAGGCGACACGGATGGCACGGAGAGATGCGGCGTCCTTGATTTCGCCCTCCGACGGCTCGTGCTCCTCGAATCGGGCAATGAGCTCATTGGCTCGGTCAATTATCTCTTGCGCAGTACGGGGCATCAGTTCACCTCAGGTATTTCTTGCGAGCCGTCATCACATGAATGATGACCGGTCCTTCGATCGAATCAACAACACCAACTTCGAGCAGGTTTCCGGATTGGTCGGGGCCGACAAGCATCGTGAGGCCGTCATCAAGGTCTTCGGCCAAGATTGGATTGTTGAAGGCATGGAGTATGTCATGGTCCTGAAAGCCGTGTTTTCGCGCGCTGTCTGCGATCAACGGCTTCTTCACTATTGCAAGTTACCTTGTCGCGGCCAAGGCAACGGCAATTTCCTGCCACCAACTTGGCGGTCAATTCCGGAGCCTCGCATTGGAACTGGCGCTATCAGCAGCCGCCACCCGCAGAGAAGCCCAGCCAGTTCTGACTACGTTCTGGGCATAACCATCAGGGCCTGCCACCGGCGGCTACTCACCGCCAGCGTCAGCCCAGACCCACGGCCAAGATTGCGCCCCAGGTCGGCAACGACAAACCCAACATGGTGAACACCATCGTGCGGGTCTGCTTGGCGAGCTGAAGCGCCATCTCCCCCCGGAACCTGGTGAACTCTGCATCGATCTTGGCAAATTTGCCGTCCATCTCGGTGCGGATGTTGGTGAATCCGGCGTTCATCTCGGTGCGGAGACGCTGTTCGCTGGCCTCGACATCGCCCTTGAGGGCCTCGACGTCCTTCTTGAGGGCCCCGACGTCGCCCTTGAGGGCCTCGACGTCCTTCTTGAGGGCCTCGACGTCGTCCTTGAGGACAAAGATGTCGTCCTTGGTGGCGAGTCTGTGCCAATCGAAGGGGGGAAGGCTTTCCATCAGAACTTCTGCCTCCTCCTCTCCCAGGACTTCGATCAGGCGGTTGCGCAACGCCAGTCGCTTCTGTTCGCTCGCGGGCATTTTCAGGCTCCTCGGATGTTCTTATCGTTTGAGGAGGACTGGTCCACGTCCTCGAGTGGTTGTGGCTAACCATACCGCAGACATAGGAATGCCACAACCACCTCAGAGGCCATCGTGTCATCTTTGTGGTTGCCGGGGCCCTCGGCCTGGGGTTACGGTCCGATCCGACACACCACTAGACCAGGGCGTTGACGCGGCGGGCGAATTCCAGATCCAACTCGGTTAGGCCACCGGCGGCGTGGTTGGTGATGGCAATCTCGACGGTGGACCAGACGTTGGACCATTCGGGGTGGTGGAACAGGCGCTCAGAGATCAGAGCCACTCGGGACATGAAGCCGAAGGCTTCGGAGAAATTGGAGAAATTGAACGTAGCGGCGAGCTTGTCGCCCTGACGCTCCCACCCGGGCAGGTCGGCCAGGGCGGCCAGAATCTCCTCGTTGGTCAGCAGTCTCTTGGCGTCGGCGTCTACGGCCATGGGTTTCCTCCTAAGTGGATCTCAACGGGCGATTCGACACGGGTGTCGATCCAGGGGTCGTAGCCAGTCTCCTCCAACTGGGCAGCCAACTCTGGGCCTCCAGTCTGGGCGATAGCACCGTCGATGAGGATGTGGACCACATCGGCATGGAGCACAGTGAGCAAGCGGCTGAAGTGGGTAATGGCCAGTACGCCTAGATTGTCTTCATGGGTTGCCAGCTCGATGCGATGGCTCACCGCGGCCAGCGCATCCACATCGAGGCCGCTGTCGAGCTCGTCCAGTATGGCGATGCGGGGGCGGAGCACGCCTAGCTGCACCGCCTCGCTCCGCTTCATCTCCCCCCCGGACAGGTCGACGTTTAGCGAGCGGTACAGGAGGTCGAGGTCGAACCCAACCAACTCGGCCTCGGCGACCACTTGGGCCTCCACCGCGCTGCGATCCCCTCCAGCGGCGGCCACTGCCTCTTCCAGCATGTTCTCCAAGCCCACGCCCGGCACCTCGGTGGGGTACTGCTGGGTGGAGAACAAGCCGGCGTGAGCCCGCTCCCACGGGGAGAGGTCTACCAGATCAACACCGTCTAAAGCGATCGACCCCGCAGTGACCTCATAGCCGGGACGGCCCATGATGGCGTAGGCCAGGGTTGACTTGCCTGAACCGTTGGGACCCATCACGGCATGGACCTCGCCGGACGCCACCCGCAGATCCACTCCATTGAGCACCATCTGCCCGCTGACCTGGACATGAAGGCCCTCAACTACCAATTCGCTCGTGGCTGCCTCACTCATCGCAGCCGACCTCCAGCCAGACCTGGCCTTCGTCCACGCCCACGTCATAGACCGGCACCGGTCGAGTGGCGGGCAGAGTCTCGGCCTCCCCGGTTGCCAAGGAGAACAGGCTGCCGTGCTTCCAGCACTCGATGGTGCCATCCTCGGCATCCACTTCGCCTTCTGCCAAGGAGTAGTCGGCGTGGCTGCATATGTCGCCCAAGGCATAGAGGTCATCGCCCAGGCGGATGACTGCGATCTTGCGGGCCAAGCCGCCAGCCTCGACGTCGAACCGCCGGGCCTCCCCGTCCACCAACTCTTCAAAGGGGCACAGCATCACCCGATCAGGGCTCACGGACCGCCCCCATTGCCCGCATGATGATGGCTCAAGCCTGCGATCTTGGACTGAAGCCTCTCCCTCACTGCCGGCACCGCCCCGGAGACTGGGAACCGGTCCAACACCTCGTCGAAGAAACCGGCGACGATCAGCCGCTCGGCGGTCTCGGTGGGCACACCCCGGCTCTCCAGGTAGAACAACTGCTCGCTGTCGATGGGGCCCACGGCAGAAGCGTGATTGCAGTGGACCTCGTTGTTCTCGATCTCCAGATTGGGCACCGACTCGGCCCAAGCGTCCTCCGACAGCTTGATGTTGCGGTTCGTCTGGTAGGCGTTGGTGCCCCGGGCATCGGGCCGCACCCGGATAAGCCCGGTGTAAACCGACCGGGAGCCGTCGTCCACCGCCCCCTTGAACAGCAGGCTGCTGGTGGTGTCGGGCGCGGCGTGGTCTTGGAAGGTGCGGAAGTCCAGCGTCTGCTCGCCGTCGCCGAAGTACAGCGAGATCAGATCGCCGGTGGCCCCCCGACCCGACAGGTGGGTGTCCAGCCGCATCCGGGCATACTCCCCGCCGAGCGCGGCGGTGGAGGCTCGCATGTGGGCCTGCGAGCCGATGTGGCTGACCTGCGAGCCGATGTGCCACACCTTGGGGCCGAGATCCTGTACAGCCAAGTAGCCGACTCGGGCCGCGGCCGCCGCCCTGATCTCAATCACCGGGCTCACGAACGCAGCCACGTCGGCCGAGCCGTACAGCTCCAGCACCTCGACCGAAGAGTCGGCCCCCGCGTCCACGATGAGCCGAGGGAACACCGCGGCGCCGTCGACATCGAGCCAGTGGCGGACCACTATAGGCTCTGGCACGGTCTTTCCCGGGGGCACCCGCACCAGCACAGGCTCAGCCGCGAACGCGGCGTTCATAAGGGCGAACAGATCCACATCGACTGTCGCGGCCAGGTCGGCGTCGCCGTCGCCGTCGCCTAGCGGACGGATCTCCACCCCCAGGTCGGCGAGCTCCGGAGCCAGCTCCACCGAGCACAGCCGGCCATTGCTGGTATCGGCAATGGCGCAGTGGTCAGGAACCTCGGCCGAAGACCGCTCGCCAGGATCAACCGCCAGCTGATACCGGCTGAGGTCCAACTGGCCGATGGGCGTATACCGCCACACCTCTTCTTCCACCGAGGGCATCGACGCGGCGGCAACCTGCTCGGCAGCAGCAATCCGTCGCTGGACCAGCCAGGCGGGGCCGGGAATGGCCCCGGCCGCATCGGGGGTGAACTGGGTTTCGGTCACGAGCGCCGACGGCGCTTTCGCCGTTTCGCCTTTCCGCCGCCACCAGCTCTAAGCCGCCGCCGCGACTTCTCCCTCTCCAGTTCGGCCAGCACCCGGGGGCCCGCTTCATTCACGATGTCTTCGGCCGCGTCCAACAGGGCGCCGATGCTGTCGTCGCTGCCCACACTGGCCGGGGCCTCGGGAGTGGGCGGGGTGACCAGCGTGCCATGCGACCAATTCACGTCCACCATGCGGCGCTCATAGGCAGAGCAGTCGTCGGGACAGCGCCATGGGGCCTCGGGGGCCAAATCCAAATCGCACTTCCTCACGGTCTCTCCATTGGGATACGACCGGCTCTCGAAGAACTTGCAGTCCTGCCGCATGGGCATCAGCCGACAGA
>JAPPMA010000043.1:0-24744 GCA_028819295.1 bacterium
TGAGCCGGCCGAGCCAGAGGAGCAGGTGTCGGCTGTCGCTGAGCCGGCCGAGCCAGAGGAGCAGGTATGAGTTTGTTTACAGCACAAGACGTCAAGGCTCTGCGCCAGGCCACTGGCGCCGGGATGATGGACTGCAAACGCGCCCTAACCGAGAGCGACGGCGACATGGAGGCGGCAACCCAGCGGCTGCGCGAGAAGGGCATGGCCAAGGCGGCCGCTCGGTCTGACCGGGTCAGCGAACAGGGCGCGGTGGCTCTCGCAACCGATGGCAATGCCGCGGCCTTGGTGGAACTGCGCTGCGAGACCGACTTCTCGGCGAAGGCCGGCGACTTCACGGCCTTGGCCGACGAGCTGGCCCAGTTGGTGCTGGTCGAGGGCGAGGAAGCAGTGGGTGCCCGCCAAGCGGCCATCGAGGACCTGGGCTTGGCGAAAAAGGAGAACGTCCATCTGGGCCAAGTGGTCAGAGTTCAAGCGGCCGAGGGCAACATCTTGGACACCTATCTGCACACGCAAGACGGACGGGGCACCAGCGCGGTCGTGGTCGAGGCTCGCGGCGTCGGCCAGGAACTGGCCCATGAAGTGGCCCTCCACATCGCCTTCGCCAAGCCAACGGTACTGCACCGCGACGACATCGACGCCGGGGAAGTTGAGCGAGAGCGGATTGCGCTCACCGAGATGACCAAGGCCGAGGGCAAGCCCGAGCAGGCCTGGGACAAGATCGTCACCGGACGCCTGCGGGCGTGGTACGCCGAGCGAGTGCTGTTGGAGCAGGGCATGTTCGGGGAGAAGGAGACCGTGCAGTCCCGGTTGGGAGAAGGCGCAATCGTCCGGTTTGAGTTGGCGGCTATCGGCAGCTAGCGGTGATCGACAGCGGCGAAACCAGGCGTTCGGGCCGGTGGGACCGGATCGTGTTGAAGCTCTCCGGAGAAGCCTTTGCCGGAGAGTCCAGCTACGGCATTGACGGAGAGATAGCCGTTCAGATCGCAACCGAGATCGTCAAGGTCAGATCGGAGTTTGACGTAGATGTGGCCGTCGTGGTGGGCGGGGGCAACATCTGGCGGGGAATGGCAGGAGCGGGCGCGGGCATGGACCGGGCCCAGGCCGACTACATGGGGATGCTGGCGACGGTCATCAACGCCCTCGCGCTGCAAGACACCCTTGAGCGGCTGGGTCAGCCCACTCGGGTGCAAACCGCCATCGGCATGGCCCAAGTGGCCGAGCCCTATATCCGGAGAAGGGCCATTCGCCATTTGGAGAAGGGCAGGGTGGTTATTTTTGCCGCCGGAACCGGCAACCCGTTTTTCACCACCGACACCGCGGCCGCTTTGCGGGCGGTGGAGATAGAGGCCGGCGTCTTGCTGAAAGGCACCCACAGCGGCACCGACGGGATCTACACCGCCGATCCCCGGACCAACCCTGACGCCGATAAACTGGACCAGGTCCGATACCTCGACGTGCTGTCCCAAGGACTGAAGGCTATGGACAGCACCGCGGTTTCGCTGTGCATGGACAACGAACTGCCTATTGTGGTGTTTGATCTCATGGCGCCGGGAAACGTCCTTGCCATACTCGACGGCCAGTCGATCGGTACTCTGGTCTCGTGAGGGAGCTCTAGGGATGCTGCTGGAATGACGACCGGTGATGATTTGACCGATTTGGCGGTGGCTGAGGCCGCAGAGCGCATGGACTCCGCTGTCCACCACACCCGCCAGCAGTTCGCCACCGTCAGAACCGGACGAGCCTCCCCTGCGTTGTTCGAGAGGTTCCTCGTGGACTACTACGGCGCAGAAGTGCCGCTTCAACAACTGGCCAGCTTCAGCGTCCCGGAGGCGCAGCTTCTTGTGATCTCCCCCTTTGACAAGGGCTCCATCGCTGCGATAGAGCGGGCCATCATCCAAGCCGATCTCGGGCTCAATCCCAGCAATGACGGAAACGTGGTGCGTCTGACGTTTCCCCCGCTGACCGAAGAACGCCGCCGCGAATTGGTCAGGGTGGTCAAGCAGATGGCCGAAGACGGGCGAGTGGCGATTCGGAACGCCCGTCGCAGCGGTCGCCACGAAATAGACCAGCTCAGCAAGGGGGGCGACGTATCTGAGGACATTGCGGCCCGGGCCGGGAAAGAGCTCGACCGCCTAACCCACGACCATGAGCGGCTCATCAACGATGCATTGGGCGCCAAAGAGCAAGAGCTGCTCGAGATCTAATCTGCCTAGCACCTGGAGGGACCAGTGGACGACGACAAGTCATTCGAAAGACCGGCAAGAGGCGCCGAAGATCCGCCAGACGACGAGCAGGCCATGTTCCTGGACGACCTGGCCTCGTTGTTCGATGAGGAAGAGGAAGATCCCGGCCTGCCTCAGTGGGAGGAGTCAGCAGCCGATGAGGCGGGCGCCGATGAGGCCGGCGCCGATGATGAATGGGACAGCCTGGCTGATGCAGCCCCTCGCTGGCGTGACGACTCCGAAGACCCTCCGTCTGAAGACCGTCCCGAAATGGCATCGGCCAGCTATCCAGCCGAGAGTGCAAGCGTTTTCGAGGATCCCGAGCCCACCGAGGCGGTGGAGTTCCCCTCGGTAGACCGCGTGGACGAGGTCCTCTCCCTGGACGTTTCAGAGTCTCCCAGTATGCCCGGTATCGCCGAAACGCCTGAAACACTCTTGTCTGTACCGCTTGGTGCGGCGACAGGCACGCGGGCTCGCGTCCGCGAGGGCAACACGGTTACTGCCATCGTGGTGGGCCTCATTTTGGGCGGCATTGTTCTCGGAGCCATCGCCGGGGGCGAGGAGGCCACCCTCGCCGTGCTCGCCGTTGCCCTGCTGCTGGCCGCGGCCGAATGGTTCACCAGCTTGCGGCACGCCGGCTATCAGCCGCCAGCGCTGCTGGGCCTTGTCGCAGTGGTGGCCATGCCCCTGGCCGCCTATTGGCGAGGCGCCGACGGCATCGTGCTGGTGCTGGTGTTCGCCCTGTTCGGCTCAGGATTGTGGTATGTGGGCGGCGTTGGGCGTGGTCGCCCGCTCTCCAACCTCGGGGTTACCCTGTTCGGAATTGTGTACATCGGGGTGGCCGGGGCATTCGGCGGGCTGCTCCTGGATATGCCCGACGGCCGCGAGCTGGTGCTGAGCGCGGTGATCTTGACTGTGGCCCACGATGTCGGCGCCTTCGTCGTCGGGCGGGCTGCGGGCCGCACCCCGCTGTCGAAGGCCAGCCCGAACAAGACAGTCGAGGGTCTGATCGGCGGCACGATCGCCACCATCACAGCCGCAATGGTGTTCATCTCCATTCTGGAGATAGGCCCGTTCGCGGACGGCGCCGGTTCCCGCTCCGACGGCGTGGTGCTGGGCATCGTGGTCGCCTTTGTGGCACCGCTGGCCGACCTCATGGAATCGGCCGTCAAGCGGGACCTCGGGATCAAGGACATGGGCTCTCTGCTGCCGGGCCATGGCGGGATGCTCGACCGCATCGATGCCCTGTTGCTGGTGCTGCCGGCCACTTATTTCACCGCCCTCATGCTCGAGGTGATTTGAGCTTTTGCACTGCCCCGACACCATGAGATCATGATCTCCCTGTCGCTGCTTGGCTCGACTGGCTCGATCGGCGTTCAGACCCTGGATGTGGTGCGGGCTGGGATCGGCGCTTGGGACGTGGTGGCCTTGGGGGCCGGCCGCTCCGTTGGGCAACTTGTCTCCCAGGCCCGGGAGTTCTGCCCTCGTCTGGTGGTAGTGGGCAGCGCCGACCTGGTTTCCGAGGTCCAGGACGCGCTGCCTGGGGTCTGCGTGGCCAGCGGCCCCTCTGCTCTCGCCGAGGCGTCTGCGATGGGAGAAGTGGTGGTAAACGGGGTGGTCGGGTTTGCCGGTTTGCCGGTGACTCTGGCTGCTCTTGAGGCAGGCCGACGATTGGCTTTGGCCAACAAAGAGTCGCTTATCGCCGCAGGGCCGGTTGTGCAGCGGGCGCGCCTGACCCCGGGGGCGGAACTGCTGCCGGTGGACAGCGAGCACTGTGCCGTCCACCAGTGTCTGAGGGCCAACGACGTGTTCACCTCCGAATTCGGCAGAGAGCGGGTGAACCGCATCGTGCTCACCGCCAGCGGGGGGCCTTTCAGAGGCCGGACACTCCAGGAGCTGGCAGATGTGACGGTGGCCGACGCATTGGCCCATCCCACCTGGAGCATGGGGCCCAAGATCACGGTGGACTCATCCACGCTCATGAACAAGGGCCTGGAGGTGATCGAGGCCAACGAGCTCTTCGGTGTGGGCTATGACCGCATCGACGTTGTGGTCCACCCCCAGTCGGTGGTCCATTCCATGGTGGAGTACACCGACGGCGCCACCATCGCCCAACTCTCGCTGCCCGACATGCGGCTGTGCATCGGCTATGCGCTGGCCTATCCCGACCGCATCGCCACCCCGTTCGGGCGCATCGACTGGAAAGAACTGCGCCGCCTGGATTTCGAGCCCCCCGACACCGAGGCGTTCCCCTGCCTGGATCTGGCCTATGCCGCCGGGCGCATGGGGGAAACGGCCCCTGCGCTGCTGAATGCGGCCAACGAGGTGGCCGTACAGGCTTTCCTGGATGAGCGGATACGGTGGACGGCAATTCCCGAGATTCTGGAGAAGGTCTTAGGCGACCACGATGACACCGAGGCCGACTCCCTGGAGGCGGTCATGGAAGTCGATGCCAGAGCCCGAGCCGCGGCTGAACAAGTCGTCATCCGATCGTTCTGAGTCATGCCCTTGCGTCGCTCCGGGAGTGAGAAGCCTCTGATTTCTCCGCCCGCCGGCCTGCGGGCCGCACGAGATCGCTGGGGAGGCCTGGTGCTGGTGGCGGGCCTGCTGGTTGTGGTGCAGGTGGCCTGGGGCTTGCCGATGCTGGTTGTGGTGCTGGCCGTCATAGCCATGATCTTCCTGCACGAGATGGGCCACTACCTCACCGCCCGGGCCGCGGGCATGAAGGTCACAGAGTTCTTCTTGGGATTCGGGCCCCGGGTGTGGTCGGTGCGCCGGGGCGAGACGGTCTACGGCCTCAAGGCGATTCCCGTCGGGGCCTACGTGCGCATAATCGGGATGAACAACTTGGATGAGGTTCACCCCGCCGAGGAGCATCGAACCTATCGCAGCAAGCACTATTGGCGGCGGATGTCGGTGGCTGTGGCCGGCTCGGCCGTCCATTTCCTGTTGGCGCTGGCGCTGGTCTTCTCTTTCCTGGTGGCGTTTGGGAGAACTGAGACCGTTCCCTCCCCAGACTGGACAGTGACCTTGGTGGCACCAGGCACACCGGCGGACCGAGCCGGCCTGATGCCCGGCGATCGCATCGTGTCGGTCGATGGGCGCCCGGCGGCCACCATGTACGATATGGTGGAGATTCTGCCTGAACCGGGGTCGTCGGTGAGCCTGGGAATCGAGCGCAGCGGCGATTTGCTGGTCCGCCCGCTAACGCTCGGCGCCCATCCTCAAGACGCCGGCCGGGGGTATGTCGGCATTGCCTCTGAGACGGCCAAGGTGCGCCGGTCGATCGAGGTCGGCTACCTCGACGCGGTTCCCGAGACGCTGGACGAGTTCGGCTTCCTCGTCAAAGAGTCTGTTCTGGGTATCGGCAGGTTCTTCTCGCCCAACGGGCTCAACAACTTTTTCCGCGACGTGGCCGACCAACCTCGCCAACAAGAAACGGCCCCCGCGGAAAGCGGTATCACGACTTCGGCGACCTCCGACAGCCAAGACCGCGTGATCTCGATCTTCGGCGCGCTTCGGATTGGCGCCGATCTCACTGAGAACGGCTACGGGAACCTGCTGTTGTTCTTGGCTCTGTTGAACGTGTTCATCGGAGTGTTCAACATGATTCCGCTCCTTCCCTTCGACGGAGGCCATGTGGTGATTGCCACCTATGAGCGCCTCCGGTCTTGGCGAGGCCGTCGATACACCGCCGACGTTTCCAAGATGGTGCCGGTGGCCTACGCCGTGATCTTGATTCTGGGCTTTGTCTTCATCGGGTCCGTTTACCTGGACTTCACCGACCCGGTAGAGCTTCCGAATTGAGGGATGTGATGGTTGCGGGCAATTGCGAACGCCGCAGGCTCGACATGCCAAGCTGAGGGCATGGAGGTTCAGGCATCCTTTGAGCGGCGTCCAACCCGCCGGATCTTCCTGGGGGAAGTCGCGGTGGGCGGCGGCGCGCCGATCACCGTCCAGTCTATGACCACCACCCGCACCGCCGATGTGGAGGGCACCCTCCAGCAGATCTATGCCCTGGCCGCAGCCGGCGCCGACATCGTGCGCTGCACATGCAACGAGATCGAAGCCGCCGAGGGGCTGGCCCAGATCGTGCCCCGCTCTCCGGTGCCCATCGTGGCCGACATCCATCACCAGTACCGCATGGCGCTGGCCGCGCTGGACGCCGGGGTCCAGTGCCTCAGGCTGAACCCCGGCAACATCCGCAAGCCCGAGCACATCCGGGCGGTGGCCTCGGAATGCCGCGACCGGGGGGTGCCCATCCGCATCGGGGTGAACGGGGGATCGCTGCACCCTGACCTGTACCGCAAGCACGGCGACCGGGTCACCCCGGAGGCCATGGTGGAGTCGGCTCGGATGGAGCTCGACTACTTCCGGGATGTGGACTTCGACGACGTCAAGATCTCGGTCAAGGCATCCAGTGTTCCTCTGATGATCGAGGCCTACCGCCAGCTGTCCGAGGTCACCGACCATCCCCTGCACCTGGGGGTGACCGAAGCGGGTCCGCCGCCGGTCGGGCTGATCAAGTCGACCGCGGGCATCGGCACGCTGTTGGCGGAGGGCATCGGCGACACCATCCGCTACAGCCTCACTGCCGACCCGGTGCAAGAGGCCAAAGCCGGCCGCCAGCTTTTGGAGTCGATGGGCTTGCGGGAGCGCAAGAACGTTGACCTCATCGCCTGTCCGAGCTGCGGTCGGGCCGAGATCGATGTGTATGCGGTGGCCGATCAGGCCATGGATGCGTTCGGCGACCGGGAGATTCCCCTTCAGGTGGCGGTCATGGGCTGTGTGGTGAACGGGCCCGGCGAAGCCCGCGACGCCGATATCGGCATTGCCGCCGGCAACAGGCGGGGCCACTTGTTTGTGAAGGGCCGCAACGTGGCCGTGGTGGCCGAGGAGGATATGGTGCCCGCACTGGTTGAGTGGGCCGAGTTGATCCACGAGCATGGCCCCGAAGCGGCACTGGCCAAGGCCGATACCGTGGCCGCAGAGCGGGAAGCCGAGCGCGACCGGAGTCGTCTGCTGGCCGACCAGGGCGACGATGCCAACCAGGCCGGCGAGAAGATCGAGATGATCCGCAGGAGGGTGTGAAGATGGCGAAAAAGGGGGTGCTCACCCCGCAGCACGACGACTTCCCCCGCTGGTATCAGGACATCCTCAACAAGGCCGAGCTGGCCGACAACGGCCCGGTGCGGGGAACCATGGTGATCCGACCCTACGGCTACGCCCTTTGGGAGCGGATGCAGGCCGAGGTGGATCAGCGCATCAAGGCTGCCGGGGCCGAGAACGCCTACTTCCCGCTGTTCATCCCCGAGAGCTACCTGAGCCGGGAGTCCGAACACGTCGAGGGGTTCAGCCCCGAGCTGGCGGTGGTCACCCAGGGCGGGGGCCGGGAGCTGGCTGAGCCGGTGGTGGTGCGGCCCACCAGCGAGACCATCATCAACGCCTACTTCTCCAAATGGGTGCAGAGCCATCGCGACCTGCCGCTGCTTATCAACCAATGGGCCAACGTGGTCCGCTGGGAGATGCGCCCCCGGATATTCCTGCGGACCACAGAGTTCCTGTGGCAAGAGGGCCACACCGCCCATGCCACCCGCCAGGAGGCCCGCGACTACGCGGCCATGATCCTCCACGAGGTGTATCGGGACTTCATGGAGTCGGTGCTGGCCATCCCGGTGCTCATCGGGTACAAGACCGAGGCCGAGCGGTTCCCCGGGGCCATCAACTCCATGTGCCTCGAAGGGATGATGCGAGACGGCAAGGCCCTCCAGATGGGGACATCCCATGAGCTGGGCCAGAGCTTCGCCACCATGTTCGACATCACCTACTTGGATGCCGAGGGGACTCAGGCCCACGTGTGGCAGACCTCCTGGGGGGTGTCGTCCCGAATGGTCGGCGGGCTGATCATGGCCCACGGCGACGACCAGGGGCTGGTTGTCCCGCCCCGGTTGGCGCCGATCCAAGCGGTTGTCATTGCGGTTCGCGACGCCGACGGGGTTGTGGGCGCTTGCCACCGCTTGGCCGACGCGTTGGCCGCCGCCGGGATCAGAGCGAGAGTCGACGATCGGACGGGAACCGGGTTTGGCCGAAGAGCCACCGACTGGGAGTTGAAGGGGGTGCCGGTACGAGTGGAGATCGGCCCCCGGGACCTGGAGCACGGCCAGGCAACGCTGGTGTCCCGGATTGGCGGGGACAAGCAGGGCACTGGGCAGGGCGCGAAGCAGACGGTGAGTCTCTCGGCTGCGCCCGAGCAAGTGGAAGCGCTGCTTGACGACATCCAACAGCAGATCTACCGGGATGCCTTGGCCTGGCGGGACTCTCGGATTGTCGACGCGGCCACCGTGGCCGATGTGCAAGAGGCGGCGGCCACGGGATTCGCCCGGATTCCATGGTCTGAACTCGGTCCTGAGGGCGAAGCCGCTTTGGCCGATGATGCGGTGACCGTGAGGTGCTTGCAGCGCCCTGACGGAGCCCTTCCCCAGGGCGGCGACGAGGCCGATCTGGTGGCTGTCTGCGGTCGCAGCTACTGAAAAACGAGCCGCTCAAGCAGCGACATGGACGGTTTCACCGGGTAAGATTGCCGACAAGTCGTCGATCTCTTCAGTCGAGTGAGGCGTGGGCTGGGGCCCACGCCTTCTGACTTTGGGGACCGGGAGCGAACCGCCAGTTGGGAAAGGGGCGAGATGTCAGTAGCGGACAGCGTGGGCGAGCTGCTCGCGCCCCTCTTCCACGGGAGGGGTCTGGAGGTCTACGACCTCACCTTTGGGGGCGGAGTGCTGCGCATTATCGTGGACAAGCCCGGGGGAGTGAGCTTGGACGAGGTTGCCGGCGCCTCCAAGGTTGTCTCCCGCCTGCTGGATGACAACGACCTGGTTCCCGGCCGGTACACCCTGGAGATAACCAGCCCCGGCCTCGAGCGCCCGCTTCGCCGGCCTGAGCACTACGCCCGGGCAGTGGGCGAGACAATAAGCGTCAAGCTCGGCCCCCATGTCGAAGGGCAGCGTCGGATTCAGGGCTTGCTCGTGGAATGCGACCACGACGGAATTGCCATTGAAGATGGCGGAGTTCCTCAACATGTGCCGTTCACCGACATAGCCAAGGCCAGGACCGTTTTTGTGTGGGGCCCGATGCCGAAAGAGCAGATCAAGGAAAAGAGCAGCCGATGAATCCCGACATGCTGGAAGCCCTCCAAGCACTGGCCGCCGACAAGGGCATCTCGGTCGATGCCTTGCTGGCCGCGCTGGCCGACGCCCTTGAGTCAGCCTACAAGCGCATGCCCGACAGCGAGGAGTACGCCTGGGTCACCATCAATCCCGAGACAGCCGACATCCAGGTCTTCGCCCAGAAGCTGGATGAGGACGGAGAGCCAATCGGGGAGCCCTTCGACGTCACGCCGGATGGATTCGGCCGTATAGCCGCGCAGACGGCCAAGCAGGTCATGATGCAGCGGATCCGCGAGGTGGAGCGGGAGCTCAAATACGAGGAGTACGCGGGACGCGAGGGCGACATCGTCACTGGCATCATCCAACAGAACGATGCCCGCTACACCCTGTTGGACTTGGGGCGGGTAGAGGCCCTGCTGCCCCAGGCCGAGCAGGTGCCATTCGAGCGCCCGGACGCCAACAGCCGCCTCAAGGCTTACATCGTGGAGGTGCGGAAGACGGCCAAGGGGCCCCAAATTGTGGTCAGTCGCACTCATCCAGGACTGATCAGGCGGCTGTTCGAGCTGGAAGTGCCCGAGATCGCCGATGGAGTAGTGGAGATCAAAGCCTGTGCCCGGGAGCCGGGTCACCGCACCAAGATCGCAGTATCGTCCAACGATCCGAACGTGGATCCGGTGGGAGCCTGTGTGGGGGCCCGGGGCGCTCGAGTGCGCATGGTGGTCAATGAGCTGCGGGGGGAGAAAATCGACATCGTTCCCTTTGCCGACGACCCGGCTGATTTTGTGGCCAAAGCGCTGTCGCCGGCCAAGATCAAAGAGGTGGGCATCGATGAGGAGTCCGGTGTGGCCGAGGTGGTGGTGCCCGATTATCAGCTTTCGCTGGCCATCGGCAAAGAAGGCCAGAATGCCCGGCTTTCCGCAAGGCTGACCGGGTGGCGAATCGACATCAAGAGCGAGAGCCAGTTGGCCCAAGAGGCCGCCTACGAAGAAATGGAGTGGGCCGAGGGCGAATGGGTGGTGGACGAGGCGACTGGTGAGCAGGTGTGGCGGCCGGCTGAAGGAGGCCCAGTTCTATCGGCTGAAGACTGGGCTGCCGAAGGCAGCGAGCGGACCTCGGCCGAGGAAGTGGAGGAAGCTCCGCAGAGCGTTCCTTCCCCGGAGTAGTGGCAGTGAGGGCGCTCCAATTGAGGAGGTGGAAGGGGCTCTAGCGGACTTGCCTTCCCAGGAGTAGTGGCCCGAGCCTCGGATTGACTTCGAAATCTGATGGCTGGGCGTGAGAAAATGGAAATCCGGCCCAGGTGGGCTGGCCGCGTACCGCGGATGGACCAAGAAAGAGCTTTTTGCCAGCGAAAATTCGGGTTTACGAGCTTGCCCGTGAGCTCGGCCTCACAAACAAGGAAACACTTGACCTTTGTGTGCGGCTGGGGATCGGCGTCAACAGCCACTCATCGAGCATCGTGGATGCTCAAGCCGACCGCGTCCGCCGTCGGGCACATCGTGATGGCCTCATTCGCCCACCGGAGCCCGAGCCGGAGCCCGAGCCCGAGCCGGTTGCGGTTGAACCCGAGACAGAGCCAGTTGCCGTTGAGCCGGAGCCCGAGCCCGAGCCCGAGCCGGTTGCGGTAGAGCCGGAGCCGGAGCCGGTTGCGGTTGAGCCCGAGCCGGTTGCGGTTGAACCCGAGACAGAGCCGGCGCCGGTTGCGGTTGAGCCCGAGCCGGTTGAGCCTGAGCCCGAGCCTGAACGCGTGACGAAACCGGCGCGGGTGGTCACCTCCAGTGGGGGGATGTCGCCTCGGCCTCGTCCATCGCCGCCGTCTTCAGAGCCTCCGGTGCCCGTCACCCCCCCAGCACCGCCTCGCCCATCACCAAGACCCGCAGCCGAGCCGCCCGTGGTCCAGCCCGCCGCTCTGGCGCCCCCCAGCCCACCGCTCTCCCGATCGGGCAAGCCGATTCCTCCCCCACCGGGCCGGCCACCTGTGTCTTCGTCGGGCAAACCCATTCCGCCGCCCCCGGGCCGCGGGGGACGGGGACCGGCTCCCAGTTCTCGAAGGGGTCCCCGCAGTCCGGTGCGACCAGCGGGTGGTTCTCGTGGACCGAGCACGAGCCCACCAGGCAGATCCCCTGCGCCTCTAGCAGCCCGCGGCCCCGCCGGCCCGCTCGGCGGCGGACCCCCCAGTGGAACGGGTGCTCCAGGCGGCCGAGGCCGCGGCGGTCCTCAGCGTCCTCAGCAGAGGCGGCGAAAGAGCAGGCGGCGTCGGCGGGTGGCCGAAGATCTCCAGCCCTTGAACATCCCCGACCACGCCCCGACAGACACGGCCGCGCCCACTGGCGTGGTGGTGATCGAGCGAGCCTCGACTCCATTGGATGTGGGGCCGAAGTTGAACCAAACCGCGGCTGACGTGGTTCGCTTCCTCATGCAGCAGGGAGAGATGGTCACCGCCACCCAGTCGCTGGCCGACGACATGATCGAGCTCTTTGCTGCGGAGATCGGTGCTGAGATACGCCTGGTGGATCCGGGAGAAGAGCAGGAGAACGAGCTGCTCAAGCTGCTCGAGGCCGACATCCAAGACGAAGAGCGCGAGGATGACTATCCGATTCGGCCACCGGTCATCACGGTCATGGGCCATGTGGACCATGGCAAAACCAAGCTGTTGGACCAGATTCGCAATGCCAAGGTGGCTGAAGGCGAAGCCGGTGGAATCACGCAGCACATCGGCGCGTATCAGGTGGACAAAGACGGGCGGACGCTGACCTTCATCGACACCCCTGGCCACGCGGCATTCACGGCGATGAGGGCGCGGGGCGCTGATGCCACCGACATCGTGGTTCTGGTCGTGGCGGCCGACGACGGGGTGATGCCCCAGACCTTGGAGGCCATCAACCATGCTCGGGCTGCCGATGTTCCCATCGTGGTGGCCGTCAACAAGATCGACCGGAACAACGCCGATCCCAATCGCACCATGCAGCAGCTCTCGGAGCATGAGTTGGTGCCCGAGCAGTGGGGGGGCGACACCATCATGGTCGAGATCTCCGCGCTTCAGAACCTGGGGATCGACGACCTGCTCGAACATCTCGCAGTTTTGGCCGAAGTGGAAGACCTGCGGGCCGAGCCAGAGGGTCGGGCCCGTGGTGTGGTGCTGGAGTCCAACCTGGACATCGGCCGGGGTCCGGTGGCCACTCTCTTGGTTCAGCACGGCACTCTCAAGCGAGGCGATCCGGTGGTTGCCGGAGCGTCGTGGGGTCGGGCCAGGGCCCTGCTTGACGACCGCGGCAACCAGATCCAGGAGGCCCTGCCATCGAAGCCGGTGCAGGTGCTGGGACTCTCCGACGTGGCCACCGCCGGTGATGCCTTCGTGGTGGCCCCGAACGAGAAGGTGGCGGCCAAGGTTGCCCAGACGCGCGAGCACTCCCAGCGGATCGCCAGCTTGGGCCGGGATGCCGCAGCCACCACTGGGGGAGCCCGTCTGGAGGACATCTTCAGCCAGATCCAGGCCGGTGAGACCGCAACGCTGAACCTTGTCGTCAAAGCAGATGTGAACGGATCGCTGGAAGCAGTGGTGGACAGCCTCCAGCGCCTCGGCCGTGACGAGGTGAAGCTGGCCTTCGTCCACCGAGGGGTGGGGGGCGTCACCGCGAACGACATCCAGCTGGCCGCCGCCTCCAACGCCACCATTATCGGCTTCAACGTCAGGCCCGATCGCAAAGCGCGAGAGCTGGCCGAGCTCGAGAAGGTGGAGATCCGCACGTACGAGATCATCTACAACCTGATCGAGGACGTGGAGAACGCCATGGTGGGAATGCTGGCCCCGGAGTTCGAAGAGGTTGTGACCGGCGACGCCGAAGTGAGGGAAGTGTTCCGGATTCCCCGCGTGGGCGCAGTGGCCGGCTGCTATGTGCTCAACGGGGCCATCACCCGGGGTTCCAAGGTCCGGTTCCTGCGAGACGGCGCGGTCATCTGGCGGGGGACGGTCTCCTCCCTCAAGCGTTTCAAAGACGATGTGCGCGAAGTGCAGTCGGGGTACGAGTGCGGCATCGGTTTGTCCGATTTCCAAGACCTCAAGCAAGGCGACATCATCGAGACGTTTGAAGAGCGGGAAGTCGCCCGAGTCTGACCGCGCTCGGTGTTGAGCAGTCCGATGCACGTACTCGCCGTCGTCTATGACCTGCACATCCCAGGATGCCAATCGCTGAAGGAGCGGCGCTCGGTGCTGCGCCCGGTTCTGTTGCGAGTGGCCCGCCGATTCGGCGTCTCGGTGGCGGAGACCGGCCACAACGACCTCTGGCAGCGAGCAGAGGTGGGGGTCGCGGTGGTGTCGGGGCAATCCAGCCAGTGCCGGACGCTGGCCGATGAGCTGGATCGCTACATGTGGTCGATTCCCGAGATCGAAGTGGTGGGCGCCACCACCCACTGGCTCAACACCGACGAATAGGGGCACCAATGGCACGCCGTCGGGAAACGCGCCCCTCCCATTATTCGAGGTCGGCTCGGCTGGGCGAGCTGTTGAGGGAGATCGTGGCCTCTGAACTGGCCCTGCTGGACGACGACCGCTTGGAACTGGCCAGCGTCACCGGCGTGGAGACCAGCGTTGAGCTGAGCCAGGCCACGGTGTACATCAGCGCCTTGGACGATGAGGCCGCCGCGGCGGCTTTGGAGGCCTTGGATGAGCATCGCATCCATCTCAAGCAGGCGGTGGCCCGCTCTTCTGCCGTGCGCAAAGTCCCCGATCTGGTCTTTGCCCTCGATCCGTCCATCTCAGCCGGCGAGCGAATCGACCGCATCCTGCGCGATCTGGCCGACGAGGAGGAGGGGTGAGCGCAGTCGACGGATTGGCGGTGATCGACAAGGAGGCTGGATGGACCTCACACGATGTGGTGGCCAAGGCCAGAGGGGTGCTGGGCACCCGCAAGGTGGGGCACGCCGGCACGCTTGACCCCGACGCCACGGGGGTGCTGCTGTTGGGGGTGGGGCGCGCTACCAGGCTGCTGCGGTTTCTCACCCCGCTGCCCAAGCATTATGTGGGTGAATTGGTGCTTGGCGCCGAGACCACCACGCTGGATTCTTCTGGGGAGGTCACCGCGGTCTACGACATGTCCGGCGTCGTCCCCGAGCAGGTGGCCGAAGCCGCATCCAATTTTGTCGGCGACATCATGCAGGTTCCGCCGATGGTCTCAGCGGTCAGGGTTGGGGGCCGTCGGCTGCACGAGTTGGCCCGCAGAGGAATCGAGGTCGAGCGAGAACCGCGTCCGGTGACTGTCCATGAGCTGACGGCTGCTCCGGTTGACGCCGCCGCTGGCGTGTACCGGTTGGAGGTGAGCTGCTCTTCGGGCACATACATACGCTCATTGGCCGCCGACATCGGCTCTGCCCTGGGTGGTGGCGGGCATCTTCGGGCGTTGCGGCGCACGGCCATTGGCTCGTTTGCAGTTGACGAAGCCCAGCCGGTCGGCGCCCCATCGCTGCTGTCGATGGCCGAGGCTCTGCGTGACTATCCCGCAGCGGCGGTCGACGAATGCCTCGGCCGAAAAGTGGGGAGCGGACAGGTGCTGGCCGCCGATGAGCTGCCGGTTGGGGGAGAGGGCCCGTGGGCCGTGCTCGGACCGCAAGGCGACCTGCTGGCTGTCTATGAGGCCCACGGCCCTGGCTTGGTGAAACCGGCGGTGGTCATCCCCCGGTGAGAACCGGGCCGATCAGTTTGGCGTCTCAGGGCGGGGATGACGTGGGTGGCGGTGAGGCGGAGGCTTTCTGTGACCTTGTCGTGGGGAATGGCGTAGGGGTTCATCATGCACAACAGGAGGTCGACACCGAGGTCGGCGAAGCCTTGGCAAAGCTCGATGCACTGGTCGGGGTCGCCAGCGATGGCGACGCCCTGCTCCACCAAGTCCTCGATGTTGAACGTCGTGTGCCAGTCGGCTTCTGAGGTCATGCCGGGCAGATAGCGGAGATAGTTCCAGTCGCCGAGATCGGCGCCCTCTTCCTGGAGCATCTCGGCCACGCTTCCCACCAGTTTGAACGCCACCGTGGGGTACCACCAGAACGACTCCCGGGCGTTGTCGTAGGCCTCAGCCGTGGTGGGGGCGCAGTGGAACATGGCAAAGGTGGCCACCCGGTCGTTCACATAGCCGCCCACCGGGTTCTGGCAAGCCTCCACCGCCTCGCGATAGAGGTTGATCCGAAGCTCCAACTCCTCCAGGGACACCCCAGCGCTGAACGACAGCAGCCCCATTCCCATCTCTCCCACCAGTTGATGGGTTTCCCGGCTGCCTGTGGCTGCCCACAGGGGAGGATGAGGCTTCTGCACCGGTTTGGGCAGAACCCGGCGGCGGGGCATCGACCAGTACTCGCCCTGAAACTCATGCTCGTCGTTCAGCCAACAGCCGGCGATGTGCTCCGCTGCCTCCGCCCACATGGCCCTGGTCTCGCGGGGGTCTATCCCGAACCCCTCGAGCTCTGCTCGGGTGGTGGAGCGTCCGGTGCCGAACTCCACCCGACCCCCGCTGATGACATCAAGGGTGGCGGCTGACTCGGCGCTGCGGACCGGGTGGTTGTAGGGCTTGGGAGCCAAGCGCACCCCATAGCCCAGCCGAATCTGCTTTGTAAGCGCGGCCACCGCCCCGTAGAGCACTTCGGGATTGGAACTGTGGGACATCTCTTCGAGAAAGTGGTGCTCGACCGTCCAAAAGCTGTGGTATCCGAGCTGGTCGGCGAGCACCGCCTGCTGGATCAGCTCCCGATAGCGGAGCATCTCGCTATCGGCATGCCAGGGCCGAGGTACCGGGATTTCCGAGAAAAGGGCTAGCTCCATGAATAGCTAACCAGAAGGTTCCGCGCTCAATATCTCTCGGGACAATGCAACGTCGATGCGGAGTTGTTTGACCAGGGATTCGATGCCGTCAAAACGGTGCTCGCTTCGCAGCAGCTCCACAAACTCCACCCTGGCCTCCTCGCCGTACAAGTCGCCGTCGAAATCGAGGAGATGCGCCTCCAGCAGCGATTGCTGGGCATGCTCATAGAAGGTGGGGCGTCGGCCTATGTTGATGGCCGCCATGTGGCGGGACCCGTCGGGACGGGTGTACCAGCCGGCATAAACCGCATCGGCAGGCCACGCCATCGCCATGGAAACCGGGATGTTGGCGGTGGGGAACCCGATGGCCATTCCCCGCCGATCCCCCAGAACAACCTTGCCCCTGATCTCGTGGTATCGCCCCAGCATGGCCGCCGCGGTACGAACATCCCCGCCGGCCAGGGCGCGGCGCACCGCGGTCGAGGACACCGGCTCGGGCCATTCCTCATCATGGTGAAGGAGCTTCACCGCGTGGACTTCGAAGCCCATCTCCATGCCGAACTTCCGCAGCGTGTCGATATTTCCCAGACGCGCCCGCCCGAAGTGGAAATCTTCCCCCACCACCACGCTGCGCACCCGCAATCTCTTCACGAACACCTGGCGCACAAAGTCCTCAGGCATCGTGTGGGCTCGGTCGGGCGAGAACTCGATCAGGTACACGTATTCGATGCCCGCCGCATCTAGCAGCTCGAGCTTCTGGTGGAGCGAGTTCAACAGCTTGGGGGCATTCTCCGGGCGCAAGACCAGCGCCGGATGGCGGTCGAAAGTAACCACTGCGGGGGCCACACCCAGCCGTTCTGCCTCAGACAGAAGCTGGTTGATCACCGCCTGGTGTCCGACATGGACTCCGTCGTACACCCCGATGCTGGCCGCGGTCTCCTCGCTGTCGGTTAAGCGACCGAAGTCTTCGATGACTTGCACCGCGTTGCACGGTAGCGGGCGAAACCTCAAAGTGGACAATCCCGATCTCGGCGCAGAGCGTTGGGCCGTGAAACTGCAAAAACTGCTCGGGCGAAACCTCAAAGTGGACAATCCCGATCTCGGCAGCACCGAGCGATCCGGAACCTGCATGATGTCGCCGACAAAACTGGATGCGGCTTCGGCCACCTGCTCGGGGACCACGCCAGACATGTCGTAGACCGCGGTTACCTCCCCAGAAGAATCCAGCGTGGCGGTCTCGGCGCCAAGCACCAATTCACCCGCATAATGCTTGGACAGCGGGGTGAGAAACCGGCTCTTCGCGTCTGAGCGGGGACGTCAGCGGGAAGCTCAACCGCCCAAGAGAGTTTCGACTTCGTCTCTGGTGGGCATGGAGGGCTGGGCGCCGGGGGTTTGCACCGCGAGGGCGCCGGCGGCGTTGGCGAAGCGCACCGCTTCGATCAGGGGGCGCCCTTCAGCGAGGGCAACGGCCAGGGCGCCGCAGAAGGCATCACCGGCGCCGGTGGGATCCACTACTTTGGCCGGGAAGGAGGGAACCACCACTTCATCGAGCTGGGCGCCCCGACTGCCCAGGGTGATGATTGTGTCGTGCTGGCCTGCTTCCGGGCCGATCGCATTGATTTGGGCCTGCTCGGCCCGGTTCATCACCAACACGTCGGTCAGCGGGAGCACCGCTTCCACGAGGAACGGGTCGACCGGAGCAGGATTGAACACCACCGTGGTCTCCCCCGAGCGGGCGGCTTGAGCAGCTCGTCGAGCCCCGGCCGCGCCCACTTCTCCTTGCAGCAGCAGCGCGTCGGCGGCCGCGATCACATCGGCCGCGGCGTCGGCGTCGGCGACCCCGGTGCTGGCGTTGGCCCCGGCGACGGTGACGATGGAGACGTCCGCCGGGGTGATGAGGGGCACCGCGGTGCCGGTGGGCTCATCGGCGACGCGAACGAGGCTGGTGTCCACACCGCTGCTGGTGAGCACTTCCAGAAGCCAGCGACCCCGGTCGTCGCCGCCCACGCAGCCCACCATGTGCGTGTCGGCGCCGAGGCGGGCCGCAGCCGTTGCCTGGTTGGCGCCCTTGCCCCCCGAGAACGCTTCCATCCGTTGGGCTCGCAGGGTTTCGTCGGGACCGGGCAGCCGGTCGAGCCAGACGGACAGGTCGTAGTTAAGGCTTCCGAAGGACACGACCTTCATGAACACCAGTATCTCCTAATTTCTCTCAGGTAGGTGTTCGGGTCTTCGGGGTGGTAGTTTGAGTGGGTCCCCGGGCACAAGCACGGCAAGGAGCAGTGCAGCCGCCCGTTTTCTGACCGACGGACACACTGAGTAGGGATGGCCGAGACACTAGTGCCCAAGACTGCGACGATCGAGAAGCATCGCCTCCATGACACCGACACAGGCTCACCCGAGGTGCAGATCGCTCTGCTAACCGAGCGGATCAACCACCTCACTGAGCACCTGAAGGTGCATGTGAAGGACCACCACAGCAGGCGAGGCCTGCTGATGATGGTGGGCCGCCGGCGGCGGCTGCTCGACTACGTCAAGGACAACGATGTGGAGCGCTACCGCGGCATTATTGCCGAACTTGGCCTTCGACGCTGAGTGATTGCGCCGCTGAGAAGCGGGCATCGCCCTGGACGATTCATAGAAAACAAATAAGCGGGCCACAAGAGAGGCCAGCTGCCAGTTGAAGGGGCCTAGTTGCGCTGGGCCTCTCCAACTGGGAACTGGCTCCGTCCCGGCCCGCTCGGATCCCGCGTGGTCCGGAGAGGAGCAAAAATGGCGGAAGCCATCACCGTTTCAGCCGCTGTGAGCGGCGCGGAAAGCAAGACCCTGTCCTTTGAGACCGGTCGTCTGGCCGGGCAGGCCGACGGTGCCGTTGTGGTCCGCATGGGCGACACCACCATCCTGGTGACCGCAACCGCGGCCCGTCGCGTCCGAGAGGGAGTGGACTTCTTCCCCCTCACCGTCGACATCGAAGAGCGGATGTATGCCGCGGGCAAGATCCCCGGCTCGTTCTTCCGGCGGGAAGGCCGAGCGCCCGAGTCGGCCATCCTCACGTGCCGCCTGATTGACCGGCCGCTGCGTCCCTCGTTTCCCGATGGGTTCCGCAACGAGATCCACATCGTGGGCACCGTCCTCGGCGCCGACCAGGAGAACCCCTACGACGTGATCGCCATCAACGGCGCGTCGGCGGCGCTGAGCATCTCCGGCATCCCGTTCGCCGGCCCGATCGGCGCGGTGCGGGTGGCCCACAGTGCCGATGGGGAGTGGATTCCCCATCCCACCTACTCCGAGGGCGCCGAATCCACGTTTGAGATGGTGGTGGCCGGACGGGTCCTCGACGACGGCGACGTGGCCATCATGATGGTGGAGGCCAACGGCACCGAGGCAGGCTGGGAGCTCTACCGCAGCGGCACCCCCAAGGTGGACGAAGCTGCCCTGGCCGAGGGCTTGGAGCGGTCCAAGGAGTGGATCAAAGAGGCGGTGAGCCTCCAGCGCCGGCTGATCGCCACCGCAGGGGTGAAGCCCCCCATGGAGTACGAGCTCCAGGCGGACTACACCTCCGAGGTTGAAGCAGCAGTGGCCGAGGCGGGCGCCGACAAGCTGGCCGCGGCCATGTCCATCGCCGACAAGGCGGAGCGCCAAGAGGCCGAGTCGCAGGCCAAAGAGGAGATAGCCGAGGCGCTGGCCGACCGCTTTGCCGAGGTCGAGGGGGCCGACAAGCAGATCTCCGCCTCCGTCCGCTCGCTCACCAAGGGCATCGTCCGCTCCCGGATCGTGAATGACGGGGTGCGCATCGATGGGCGGGGGGCGGCCGACATCCGCCCGCTGGCTTCCGACGTCGGGGTGGTGGAGACCTCCCACGGCTCTGGGTTGTTCGAGCGGGGTGAGACCCAAGTGCTGAACATCACGACGCTGGGCACGGCGCGGATGGATCAGATGATCGACGGGATCGACCCCATCGACAAGAAGCGCTACATGCACCATTACAACTTCCCCCCCTACTCAACCGGGGAGACCGGCTTCATGCGGGGGCCGAAGCGCCGGGAGATCGGCCACGGGGCACTGGCCGAGAAGGCGCTGGTCCCGGTGATCCCCAGCATGGATGAGTTCCCGTACACGCTGCGCCTCGTGTCAGAGGTGCTCTCCTCCAACGGATCCACCTCTATGGGCTCGGTGTGCTCGTCCACCCTGTCGCTCATGGACGCCGGTGTGCCCATCAAGGCGCCGGTGGCCGGAATCGCCATGGGGCTGGTGTTCCACGAGGGCCGCTACATCACGCTCACCGACATTCTGGGCGCGGAGGACGCGTTCGGCGACATGGACTTCAAGGTGGCGGGCACGTCCGACTTCGTGACCGCGCTCCAACTCGACACCAAGATCGACGGTTTGCCCGCCGACGTCTTGGCTGAAGCGCTGGAGCAGGCCCGCGATGCCCGGCTCAAGATCTTGGAGGTGATGGCGGGGGCCATTGACGCTCCCCGGGACGATGTTCGGCCCACCGCCCCCAAGATCGTCAAGTTCGAGATCCCCCTCGACAAGATCGGCGAGGTCATCGGACCCAAGGGCAAGGTGATCAACTCCATTCAGGCTGAGACCGGGGCCGAGGTCAATGTGGACGATGCCCAGGACGCGGGCATCGTCACCGTTTCCTCGCCCGATCGGGACTGCGTGGAGGAGGCCGAGCGCCAGATCCGCTTGATCCTGGACCCGCCCACCGCCGAAGTGGACGAGGTGTACAGCGGCAAGGTGGTGAACATCACATCATTCGGGGCGTTTGTCAACATCCTTCCGGGCCGTGACGGTTTGGTACACATCTCCAAGCTCGGACGAGGCCGCCGGATCGATCGGGTCGAGGATGTCGTGTCGCTGGGCGACGATCTCGAAGTCGTCGTTGAGGACATCGATCCCAACGGCAAGATCAGCCTCAAGCTGACCGGCGACGAAAGCGGTGGCCACAGCGATTCGGGGCGCCGCTCTGATGATCGGGGCCGCGACGACCGCCGGGATCGCGACAATCGCCGGGATCGCGACAATCGCCGCTCTGAGGATCGGGGCGGTCGGGGCCGCGACGACCGCCGGGGCCGCGACGACCGCCGGGATCGCGACGACCGCCGGGATCGCGACAATCGCCGGGATCGCGACAATCGCCGCTCTGAGGATCGGGGCGGTCGGGGCCGCGACGACCGCCGGGGCCGCGACGACCGGGGCCGCGACGACCGCCGGGATCGCGACGACCGGGGCCGCGACGACCGACGGGATCGCGACAATCGCCGCTCTGAGGATCGGGGCGGTCGAGATCGCGGCGACTGGAGAGAGCCCGAGCATGCGGCTTCCTTTGAGGCCGATTTCGAATCCCAGTTACGCGATGAGTTCGGCGACCTCGGACCGAGCGGGGGTTCTCACCGCCGAAGTGGAGGGGGCCGCGGCCGCGACCGGGATCGCGCGCCGCGATAGTCCCGCCCTCTGCTCGCCCGATTTAGAAGCCGTACCGCCGCGACCGGGCCTATATCGTCTCGTTCATGCTGAAGGTAGGGGTTTTCGGGGCGGGGGGAAGAATGGGCGCCACCGTCTGCGAGGCGGTGGCTGCTGATCCTGATATGGCGCTCGTGGCCGCCGTCGACCCCCATCAGGTTGGCGTCGCCGCGGGCGGTGCCGCGGCGGTTGCCGACCGCCAGGCCGCGGCCGATGCCCGGGCCGATGTGGTGGTGGACTTCACAATTGCGGAGGCAGCCCGAGACAACCTCGTCTGGCTGGCAGAGCAGAGAATCCACGCCGTTGTGGGAACTACCGGGTTCACCGATGACGACCTTGCGAGATTCGACGCTGTGTTCACCAGTGCCGATCGCGCCTGCATCGTTGCCCCCAATTTCGCCATCAGCGCCGTGCTGATGATGAGGTTCGCCGAGTTGGCCGCCCCCTACTTCGACACCGCCGAGGTGATCGAGCTGCACCACGATGCCAAGATCGACGCTCCCTCGGGAACCGCCCGGCTCACGGTGGAGAAGATGGCCGCCGCATCAGACACTTGGGCCCCTGATCCCACCGTCCACGAGATGCTGTCTGGCGTTCGGGGGGCCGAAGGCACCGCGGGCATCCGGGTTCATGCCGTGCGAATGAGGGGGATGGTGGCCCACCACGAGGTGATCCTCGGCGCCGAGGGGCAGACGCTCACTATCCGCCAAGACTCCACTGATCGGTCTTCATTCATGCCGGGAGTGTTAGCCGCGGTGAAAGCAGCCTCGGATCGCTCCGGGCTCATCGTCGGCCTCGATTCCCTGCTGGACATCTAGTCAACCAATTCAGTCGTGTCGTCCCGGCGCCTGCTGCTGAACATCGCGGTATTGCTGGCGGTGGCCGCCATGGTGACCGCGGGGTTCTGGCAGCTCCACCGGCTGTCGGAGCGCCGAGATCGCAACAGCATCGTCACCAGTCGCGGCGAGATTCCCATTGCCGAGATCCAGGAGTTGGTGAGCGCCGACGACTCCTATGGCCGAGGAGACGAGATGGAGTTCCGCCTAGTCCGGGCCACGGGTGTGTTCCAACCGGCCGATCAGGTGCTGATTCGCAACCGCACGCATCAGGGCTCGGCCGGGTACTGGGTTCTCACCCCGCTGCGGCTTGATGTCGGCACAGCAGTGGCGGTCAACCGGGGCTGGATTCCCCACGGGGTGGGCACGGGCGACTCCCCGGCGGATTTCGCTCCCCCCGCCGGGGAGGTGGAGGTGATCGGACTGCTGCGGGCCACGGTCACCGCCGCTGGACTCCAACAAGCCGATCCTTCTAGTGGCGTCCTTGCCGAAATGGCCCGCCCCGACCTGGCCCGCTTCGCCCGGCAACTCGACGTTGAACTGCTCCCCGTTTACGTACAGCTACAGGCCCAGAGGCCTCCGGTCGATAGCCTGCCCATCCCCATACCGCCCACCGACCTCGGGGAGGGCTCGCACTTGGCCTATGCCGTGCAGTGGTTTGTTTTCGCCTCCATTGCGGCAGTGGGGTATCCGCTGGTCCTGCGCCGCACTACTTCGCGAAACTGACCGCAGGGAGGCCGGGGGAGGCGTTCAGCCTTCAGGAGTGCCGACCCCGTTTTTCCCGCATTGGTCGGCTTCCGGCCAGCCGAGTTGTTGGCGATCTGTGCATCCTATTCCGCTTGTTTCGATGGTCTGCTCGTTTTCGCACGAGGGCGAGCGGGTGTTGTCCATGATTGAGCAGTCTCGTGGGTGTCCGAAGCCGAACAGGGAGTGGCCCAATTCATGGGCGATGATGGAGAAGTATTGGGTGTATGCCGTGGTGCGGCAACTGCTGTCTCTTGTTTGGTCGCGCACACGGTCGGTGGAGTCATCGAAGGTGCAGTCGGGCAATGACGAGAAATACTGTTCGACAGTAGCGGACAGAGCCCAGTCGCCAATTATGGGCGCAAGGCCGGATGCTCCGTTGCCAGGAGACAGATCTGCCAGAATCAGATTATTCTGATGGTTGAACCTCTTGACTTCAGGCCAACAAGGGTTCTCATTGTTTGTATACCAGTCTCCAATGAGCAGATTATCCCAGTCAATATCTGGGGATGCTATACCGCCCAATATGAAGCTTATGTTTACCATATTGGATGACTGTTCAACATAAAAGGTTGCCACTGCCCTGTTGAGTCTGTCTATCTCGTATAGCAGATCTTCTTCTGTATAATTCGCAGCACTCGACGCGCAATAGTGTACATGTACCTCAATGGTCCCCGTGAGCGGCCTCACATACCTTCCCCAGCATTCCACGGTCTGATCGGTTCTCAACCCGCATGAATGCCAGATTCCGGCAGAAACAGCCGTGAATTGGCCATCGGGAGCGTCGGATTGGCCGTCGGCGTTGCTGCCCCAGCATTCGACGGCGCCGTTTTCGCGGATGCCGCAGGAGTGCAGCTCGCCGGCAGAAACGGCCACGAATGGTCCGCTGGGGGCGCTCAGCCTCTCGCCGCGCCTGTCGCCCCAGCATTCGACGGCGCCGCTTTCGCGGATGCCGCACGAGTGGGCCCAGCCCGCCGACACCGCGGTGAACTGGCCCTCAGGCGTGTCTAGCTGTCCGGCCCAGTCGTTGCCCCAGCATTCGACGGCGCCGTTTTCGCGGATGCCGCACGAGTGGGCCCAGCCCGCCGACACCGCGGCGAACTTCCCGCGGGGGGCGCCGGTTTGCCCGTCGTCGCCTCTGCCCCAGCATTCGACGGCGCCGTTGCCGCGGACCCCGCAGGAGTGCCAGGTGCCGGCGGCGATGGCGGTGAACCGGCCTTCGGGCGCTGTCGATTGCCCGTCGCTGTCGTTGCCCCAGCACACGGCCGTGCCATCGCCTCTTAGACCGCAGGAGTGGTATCCGCCTGCGGACACGGCCAGGATCGGGCCGTCGGGAACTTGGAGCTGCCCGTAGAAGTCAGACCCCCAGCACAAGACGGTCTGGTCGGCCCGCAGACTGCATGAGTGGGTTTGGCCGGCGGAAACAGGGCTGTGCTGGGTTTCGGGTGCAGGCGGGGGCAGGGGCGCTGTTTCGCCCCAGCAGTGGGCGGTGTTGTCGTCTCGGAGTCCGCAGGTGTGTTGGGTGCCGG
>JAPPMA010000043.1:24844-36847 GCA_028819295.1 bacterium
TGCTGTTGTCGCCCCAGCATTGGGCGGTGCCGGTTGGGCGGATTCCGCAGGTGTGCCAGGCGCCGGCGGTGATGGCGGTGAATTGTCCGTCGGGCGGGTTTGACTGCCCGTGGTGGTCGGATCCCCAGCAGTGGGCGGTGTTGTCGTCTCGGAGTCCGCAGGTGTGTTGGGTGCCGGCTGCGATGGCGGTGTATCGGCCGTCGGGTGCTGTTGATTGGCCGTTGCTGTTGTCGCCCCAGCATTGGGCGGTGCCGGTTGGGCGGATTCCGCAGGTGTGGTAGCCGCCGGCGGTGATGGCGGTGAGCTGGCCGTCGGGGGTGTTGGTTTGGTTCTCGTCGTTGCTGCCCCAGCACTCGACGGTTCCGTTGTCCTGGATGCGGCACGAGTGCTCGGCGCCGGCGGCGATCGGGCTGTACTGGCTCTCGGGATTCGCCGGCGCGTCAAGCTGGCCATAGAAGTTGTTCCCCCAGCAGTGGATCGGGCCGGTTCGGCGGATTCCGCAGGTGTGGTAGCCGCCGGCGGTGATGGCGGAGAACTGGCCACCGGGCTCGCTGGACTGCCTGCTGCTGTTGTCGCCCCAGCATAGGGTGAAGCCGGCTGGCCGGAGTCCGCAGGTGTGGGCCCATCCGGCTGCGATGGCGGTGTATTGGACGTTGGGGGCGTTGAGCTGTCCGGCCCAGTTGTGGCCCCAGCATCTGACGGTGCCGTTGGTTTGCAGGCCGCAGGTGTGGGCCCATCCGGCTGCGATGGCGGTGAATTGGGCGTTGGGGGCGTTGAGCTGTCCGGCCCAGTTGTGGCCCCAGCATCTGACGGCGCCGTTGGTTTGCAGGCCGCAGGTGTGGGCTCCTCCGGCTGCGATGGCGGTGAATCTGCCGTCGGGGGCAGTGGCCTGGTTGTTGTCGTTGTCGCCCCAGCACTCGATGGTGTCGTCTTCCCGGATGGCGCACGAGTGCCAGGCGCCGGCTGCGATGGCGGTGAATTGGCCGCGGGGGGCATCTGCCTGGCCGCGATAGGCATTCATCGGTGTTGCATTGCTGCCCCAGCACTCGACAGCGCCGTCGGTTTGCAGGCCGCAGGTGTGGGCGCTGCCGGCTGCGATGGCGGTGTATTGGCCGTTGGGCGCGTCGAGTTGTCCGGCCCAGTTGCTGCCCCAGCACTCGACGGTTCCGTTGTCCTGGATGGCGCACGAGTGCCAGTCGCCGACAGACAAGGGGTTTTGCTGCACTTCGAGGTCGGGTTCGGGCAGGAGTTCGGCGACGCTGGCTCGCAGCACGGTCGTCGCCTGGTTGTCGAGCACGAGGTAGCAGGCCCCGGTGTCATTGGGCAGCCATCTGATGTAGGCCAATATGGCGGTCCCATCCGCGGTTTTGGCCACCGGGACCGGGTGCTCTCCGAACTTGTGGACCGCTGAGCACTGCCGGGAAATGGGGTCGACGGGTCCTGTGGGGAGCCTGAAGGCGACGGCGTCGGCTCGGAGCGTGGTGGCGGCATTTTGGTCGAGCGACAGATAGCAGCCGATGGACGAGTCGTAGCCCCACTCCACATAGGCCAGCACGGTGGCTCCGTCGGCGGTTTTGGCCACCGGGACGGGGGAGGCGCCGAAGCGATGGGCCTCTGAGCACCTGTCGGCCGCCGGGTTGGCGGCTAGCGGGCCGGACGACAAAGCGGCCAACCCGAACGACGCCATCAGCACCGCGAGGGCAGCGGCCATCAGCTTCTGCGCCATGGGCGGCGCAGACCCGGTCAATTGTCGGCCCAGCTTGGGTGCCCCGCCGTCATCTCCACCACGCTATCCACCTGTCAACCGGCTCGAAAATGCGCCAGCCAACTCCCGGAAAAGCCGCGTGTCCGTCGAAGGCGGGGCCGATCTGGGGGCGGGGTTTGGCGAGGGGGTTGGGGTAGGGTGGGTTGGTGAGCGGGTTGCCGAGGGCATCTGATGGGGTTGTGCGGGTGCTCTGCGGGCTGCGGGCCAAGGGCATGGCCGACGTCGGCGCTTTGGCCCAGGCAGCGGGCCTCTCGCCGGGGCAGGTTGCCGATGTGCTCGGTGAATTGGGGGAGCGGAACTGGGCGCGCTACCGAGACGCCAGCCGGGTCAGGGGCTGGATGCTGCTGGGGGAGGGCCGGGCCGAGGCTGAGCGTTTGGCGGCCGCCGAGGTCGAGGATTCGGGCCTGCGCTCGGTGGTTCGGGAGCTCTATGAGTCGTTCCGGGTATTGGATCCGAAGCTGAAGACGGCCTGCACCGACTTCCAGGTCAAAGCAGGCCAAACCCTCAACGACCACACCGACCCGCACTACGACGCCGAGGTGATAGCCCGTTTGTCCGACATCAATCGACAGGTCCAGCCCATTCTGGCTCGGTTGGCTGAGGCGGTCGATCGCTTCGGCCACTATGGGCCGCGGCTGGAGCATGCGCTGGGCCAGGTGCTGGGAGGCGACCTTAATTGGTTTACGAAGCCTTCTTTGGATTCCTACCATGAGGTGTGGTTCGAGCTGCACGAGGATCTCCTGGTGACCCTGGGCATTGATCGAGCGGCCGAAGAAGTGAACGAATCCGCAGGCGCGTAAGGAGATCCCATGGCCCGATTCGGCAAGGTGCTCACCGCCATGGTCACGCCGTTTCGAGATGACGGTTCGCTCGACTTGGGCGCCGCCGCAGTGCTGGCCCGCTGGCTGGCCGACAACGGAAGCGATGGGCTGGTGGTGGCCGGCACCACGGGAGAGGCGCCGACCCTGACCCACGACGAGCAGATCGAGCTCATCGGCGCGGTGGTCTCAGCGGTGGACGTCCCTGTTGTGGCTGGTGCGGGCAGCAACGATACTGCGGCGGCCGTCGAGCTCACCGAGCGGGCCGCCGAGGCCGGCGCCGGCGGCATCTTGTCGGTGGCCCCGTACTACAACCGGCCCTCGCAGGCCGGCATGGCCAGGCACTTCTCCGCGGTGGCGGCGGCAACCCGCCTTCCGGTGCTCATCTACGACATTCCCGTCCGCACTGGGCGGAAGGTGGACACGGCCACGCTGCTCGAACTAGCCCACGGCGTGGCCAACATCGCCGGCATCAAAGACGCGGCCGGCGACCCCGCCGAGACCGCCCAGCTGATCGCCCAGGCCCCCGATGGCTTCGAGGTGTACAGCGGCGACGACAGCCTCACCCTGCCCCTGCTCGCGGTTGGGGCGGTGGGAGTGATCGGGGTGGCCACCCACTGGACCGGCGCCGAGCACGCCGACATGATCGCCGCCTTCGAGCGGGGCGACGTTGCCGCCGCCCGCCGGATCAACGCCGGCCTCCAGCCTTCGTTCAACTACGAGACGGGATTGGCGGCCCCCAACCCCGTTCCGGCCAAGGCCATGATGCGCCGCATCGGGTTGCCGGTGGGCCATTGCCGCCCGCCGCTGGACGTCGAGCCCGATGGCCTGGCCGCCGCCGCCGCCGCCGTGCTGGCCGGCACGCGGCTCGGCGCCCAGGGCTGAGCCAGCGGGCGTTTCGAGGATTCCCGCCGATGGCCGACCCGGTAAAGATCACGTTCTTGGGTGGGTTGGGCGACATCGGGAGGAACTGCGCGGCCATCGAGTGCCGAGGCGAGGTGCTCCTGTTGGACTGCGGGGTTCTGTTCCCCGACGAGGACATGCCCGGCGCCGATTTCGTGCTTCCCGACTTGGAGTACCTGCGAGACCGGTCTGATCGCATCGTGGGCTGCATCTGCACCCACGGCCATGAAGACCACATCGGCGCACTGCCCCATGCGCTGGAATGGCTGTCGTTCCCGGTATACGCCTCGCCGTTCACCCTGGGATTGATCAGCCACCGCCTCGAGGAGCGCGGCGTCGCCCACCGAACCACCCTCATCCCCATCGGCGACCACGACAGAGTCCGCATCGGGTCGTTCGACTGCGAGTTCATACCCGTCACCCACTCGGTTCCCTCCGGGCTGATGTCGGCCATCCGAACCCCTCAGGGGGTGATCCTGCATTCCAGCGACTTCAAGCTGGACCTGAACCCGGTTGACGGCCGGCGCACCGACCTGGCCCGCATCGGGGCCATCGCCCGCGGCGAGGGGGTGCGGCTGCTCCTGTGCGACTCAACCAACTCGGAGGTGCCCGGCAGTTCCCGCTCCGAGACCGAGGTGGGAGAGGTATTGCGAGGGGTGTTCGCCGCCCACCCTGGACGGCGCCTGGTGGTGGCGGCGTTCGCCAGTCACATCCACCGGCTCCAGCAGGTAGCGGACGCGGCAGTGGAAACGGGGCGCAAGGTGGCCACGCTGGGGCTGTCGATGAAGCGCAACTTCGCCTTGGCCCGGGAATTGGGCCTGCTCCGGCTGCCCGACCACGCAGTGATCGACGTGTCTGAAGCCGAGCACCATCCGCCTGGCCGGGTGTGCGTGGTGTCCACCGGCTCTCAGGGGGAGACCCGCTCGGCCCTGGCCATGGCCGCCACCGGCGACAGCCGCTGGATCGATATCGGCGCCGCAGACACTGTGGTGCTGAGCTCCAGTCCGATACCCGGCAACGAGGCTCGGGTGGCCCGCATGATCAACAACCTCGTGCGCCGGGGGGCTCGTGTGGTCCACAGCGGCCAGGTGGATGTCCACACCACCGGCCACGGCAAGCAGGACGAGTTGCGAACCCTGCACACGGTGGCCGACCCCGAGTACTTCGTGCCGGTCCACGGCGAGAGCCGCCATCTCGCGGCCCACGCCGCGCTGGCCATCGAGATGGGCATGCCCCCCGATCGGGTGGTTCTGGCCCGCGACGGAGAGCAGGTGGAGCTGGGCGGCCACGGCCTGGCCAACCGGGGCAAGACCACCTCCGGCGACTACTACTACGCGAACGGGCATGTGGTCGAGAGCGGCCGAGAGCTGTTCGCAGAGAGGTCCATCCTCGGCAGCCACGGGGTGGTCAGCGTGGTGGTGGTGCTGAGCCGCGCCGAGGGGCGCCTGCTGGCTCGGCCCCGGGTTTTGGGAAAGGGCTGGGTCGGGGCCGACAGCCTCGTTGATTTGGAGAAGGCCGGCGCCGATGAGGTGGCGGCCGCGGTGGAGGAGCACTTGGCTTCCGGACAGGGATGCGGCTTGGAGCGGGTGGTTCGGCGGGCTGCGGGCCAGTTCGTGAACCACAGCACCGGTCGCCGTCCGATGATCGTTCCCATCATCATCGAGGTCTGAGAAAACCGGCCGCTGCCGGGCCGAACGGCAAACCGGAGCAGCTCGTCAAAACCGGCCGCTGCCGGGCCGAACGGCAAACCGTTGGTTGCTGGTGTTGTCAGTGGTACGTTTGTGGCTGTTGTGGCTGTTCGAACCGCTCGCAAACCTGCTTCCAAACCCAGCCCGAAGACCGGTGCCAAGCCCAAGGTCGCTGCCCGTCCCAAGGCCGAGTCCAAGTCTGACAGCAAGCTGAGGCAGGCGTCGGCCTCAGTCTGGGCCAGCCATCGCGGCGACATCATCGCCGTGGGCTTCGTCCTCGCCGGGCTGCTGGCGGCCTGCGGGATCTGGGCTGATGTGGCCGGCCCGTTCGGCGCGGGGCTGCGAATTGCCGCCGGAGCGCTGATCGGCTCGGTGCGGGCCGCGGCGCCCGTCGCGCTGGTGGGGATCGGGGTTATGCTGCTGCGGGGCCCCCGGCCCGGAAATGCCCCCGCCGAAGGCGCCCAAGACGGCCCGAGCGTCGATGACAGCGGCGATCCCTCCCGGTCGGAGCTGGTGCTGGCCGTGCGCCTGGGCATCGGCACGGCCCTGCTGCTGGTGTCGCTCACCAGCCTTCTGCACATCACTCTGGGCCGCCCCGGCCTCGCCGACTTCGACGATTTGGCGGGCGCGGGCGGGGTGCTGGGGCTGGCCATTGGGGGCTCTTTGGCCGCCGCGATGGGCGGGTGGGGCGCCGGCTTGGCGATGAGCGCGTTCGGACTGCTGGGCATGGTGGTGCTCACCCGGGTGTCTTTGCGGGCTTGGGCCCGCCGGATGGACGGCGCCAGGCTCAAGGCCGCTCTGGGCCGGATCATCTGCTCGTTCTCGGCCAACAGGCCCGCGTCGAGGGCGCCAGCCGATCTGAATCCCAGCCCCACCGAGCCCGAACCGCCCGCGGCCGAGACGGTGGTGATCCCCGTCCCGCTCCCCGAGCCCGAGCCGGAGTCGGGTGCCGCGCCCTTGCCGCCGACGCCCAGCCTGGCGCCCTCCGATCCCGAGCCCGAGTGGCAGGCGCCGACCATCGTCTCCGACAAAGCCCCCCGGCCGTCGAAGCCCAAGTCGTCGAAGTGGAAGCTCCCCTCGCTCGATCTGCTGGCCGGGTCCGACCCCCGGCAGATCAACCAGGAGGAGGCATCCCGGAAGGGCGCCGTCTTGGAGCAGGCTCTGGCCGCGCACGATGTGGACACCAAGCTGGTGGGCATGGTGATGGGCCCCACCGTGACCCGCTATGAGCTGGAGCTGGCGCCCGGGGTCAAAGTCAGCCGGGTTACCAGCCTCAGCAAGGACATCGCCTATGCCATGGCCTCTCCCGACGTCCGCATCCTGGCGCCGATACCGGGGCGTCAGGCCATTGGCGTGGAGGTGCCCAACCGCGACCGCCAAGTGGTGTCGCTGGGCGGCATCCTGGCGTCGCCCGAGGCCGGCAAGGCCACCCATCCCCTCGAGGTGGCCATCGGCCGCGACATCAATGCCAAGCCGGTGATGATGGACCTCACCCGGATGCCCCACATCCTCATCGCCGGGGCCACCGGGGCGGGCAAGTCGTCGTGCATCAACTCGATGATCACCTCGGTGCTCATGCGCTCCACCCCCGACCAGGTGCGCATGATCCTGATCGATCCCAAGATGGTGGAGATGGCGCAGTACGAGAACGTTCCCCATTTGCTCACCCAGCCGGTGACCGATCCGAAAAAGGCGGCCAACGCCCTGGCCTGGGCCTGCCGGGAGATGGACCGGCGCTACGAGGTTCTGGCCTCGGTGGGCGTGCGCGACATCGATGGCTATAACGAAGCCTGCGACCGGGGCGTGTTCGAGAACGACCGCAAGCTGGGGATCGACGGCTCTGAGCCCAAAGAGCGCATGCCGCTCATCCTGGTGGTGGTGGACGAGCTGTCCGATCTGATGATGGTGGCCCCCCGAGATGTGGAGGACTCCATCTGCCGGATCGCCCAGAAGGCCCGAGCGGTGGGCATCCATCTGGTGATCGCCACCCAGCGGCCGTCGATCAACGTGATCACCGGTGTCATCAAGGCCAACATCCCGGCCCGGCTGGCCTTCGCCGTGTCCAGCCAAACCGACAGCCGGGTGATCCTCGACCAACAGGGCGCCGAGCGCTTGGTGGGCCAAGGCGACATGCTGCTGCTCAGCCCGACCTCAACCTCCCCGCAGCGGATCCAGGGTGCCTGGGTGACCGAGGCCGAGGTTCGAGGCGTGGTGGGCAATTGGCGCCGCCAAGCCGCGGCCATGGGCCCAACGAGCGCATCGAGCTCATCGGTGGCCTCCGACGGGGCAGCCGGCGACATGGATCCGCTGGCGCCGGCGCCGTCGTCGGCATCGGAGGGCCGGGGAGACGATGACGACGAGCTACTGGTGCAGGCCATGAGGCTGGTGGTGGAGAGCCAGCTCGGCTCCACGTCGATGCTCCAGCGCAAGCTTCGGGTGGGCTTCGCCCGAGCCGGCCGGCTGATGGACCTTCTGGAGCAGCGGGGCGTGGTGGGGCCGTCGGAGGGATCGAAGGCCCGAGAGGTGCTGATGTCGCCCGATGAGCTCCCTTCATAAATGCTGATTGAGCATCGGTAGTCTCGGCTCGTGGCTTTAGCAGCGGTGCTTTTGGCGGGGGGTCTCCTCGTGCTGGCGGTGGGCGCCGACCAACTGGTGATCGGCGCATCCCGGCTGGCCTTAGCCCGGGGAATATCGCCCATCGTGATCGGAGCGCTGGTTATCGGCTTCGGCACCAGCGCCCCGGAGATGCTGGTGTCGGGCCTGGCCGCCGCCGAGGGAAACGTCGACCTGGGGGTGGGCAACATCGTCGGCTCCAACGTGGCCAACTTGAGCCTGGTTCTGGGCATTTCCGCGCTGGTGGGGGTGGTTGCTGTGGGGGGTCGCCACATCCGGGTGTCCAACAGCACGCTGTGGCGGGAGGGCGTGGTGTCGCTCGCCGCCGCGTTCTTGTTC
The DNA here is from genome assembly GCA_028819295.1 of bacterium. Lineage (GTDB taxonomy): Bacteria > Actinomycetota > Acidimicrobiia > Acidimicrobiales > Bin134 > Poriferisocius. Next base: position 32,971 of record JAPPMA010000043.1, read on the forward strand.
TGGGTATTGGTGCAAGACGGATTCGAGCGCTGGGAGGGCATCGTGCTGCTCGCGGCCTTCGCGGGGGCCATGGCAGTGATCCTGTTGCGGCCGAGCGATGGCGCGGGCGCAGTCGCAGCGGTGCGCGCCGATAAGCCGATACGCCAGCCCGTCGAGCTTGTTCGCACCGTGGCGGGCTTGGCGGCCACGGTGGTGGGCGCGCAGCTCGCCGTGAACGGCGCGTTGGACATCGCCGAAGAACTCGGCCTGGGCGCCGGGTTCGTCGGGCTGTCGCTGGTGGCGTTCGGAACGTCGCTGCCCGAGCTGATCACCGGGGTTCAGGCTGCCCGCCGCGGAGAGGCCGAACTGCTGGTGGGCAACATCTTGGGCTCCAACACGTTCAACAGCCTGCTGGTGAGCGCGGTGGTGGCGCTGGCCGGCCCCGGGCCACTGGTTGACGGAAACCTCTCCGGGCTGGCGGTGTGGATCATGGTGGGCATCTCCGCGGCTGCCTGGGTGTTGATGTTCCAGGGCGACGGCTTGGAGCGATGGTGGGAGGGGGCGCTCTTGCTGGCCGTCTATGTGGTGTCGTTGCCGTTCCTGGTGTCCGACCACCAAGAGGATCTGGATGCCGCTCCGGCCGCAGAGTCGGTCGAGGCGGTGCCGGGCACTGGTGTCTACGACGCCGTTTCCCCCTAATCTCCATAGGGTGCGCCGGTTTTGGGTTGAGACGCTGGGGTGTCCCAAGAATCAGGTGGACTCCGACAAGATCACCGGCATGCTGGCAGGGGATGGGATGGCCGCCGCCGAAGCCCCCGAAGAGGCTGATTTGGTGGTGGTGAACACATGTGCCTTCATCGAGGAGGCCCGCCAGGAGTCGGTGGATGCGGTGCTGTCGCTGCGGGCGGCCGCCGCCGGCGCCGAGCTGGTGGTCACCGGCTGCATGGCTGAGCGCTACGGCGCCGAGCTGGCAGAAGCGCTGCCCGAGGCCGACCGGGTGGCCGGATTCGGGGTTCCGGTAAGCATCGGCTCCAAGCCCCCCGCAACGCCGCGGCCGCCGGAGCTTCCTCTTTTCGACCTGCTGAACCTGCCCCGGCCGCCGGCGGAGGCGCCGTGGGCCTACGTGAAGATCGCCGAGGGCTGCGACCGGCGCTGCGGGTATTGCGCCATCCCCAGCTTCCGGGGATCCCAGCGATCCCGGTCGACCGGCGCCATTTTGGCCGAGGTGGAGGCGCTCGGAGTGAAAGAGGCGGTGCTGGTGGCCCAAGACCTGGCCTCCTACGGGCGCGACCAGGGCCGAGGCGAGCGGGGGATCATCCCGCTGGTGGAGTCGCTGCGCCACCGGGTCGACTGGATTCGGCTGCTGTATCTGTACCCGTCCGACCTCACCCCCCCGCTCATCGACGCCATCTGCGCCACCGGCGTGCCCTACTTCGATCTGTCTTTGCAGCATGTGTCCCGGCCGCTTCTGGCTCGAATGCGCCGCTGGGGCGACGGAGACCGCTTCGCCGCCCGCATCGCCGAGATCCGCCGCCGACAGCCCGAGGCGGTGTTCCGGTCGAACTTCATCGTTGGCTATCCCGGCGAGACCGAGGCCGACCACGACGCCCTGCTCGAATTCGTGGCCGGCATCGGCCTCGATTGGTGCGGGTTCTTCACCTACTCGCCGGAGGCGGGCACCTACGCCACCTCCCTCGACAGCCAGGTGCCGCCCGAGTTGGCGGCCGAGCGCCGCCGAGAGCTGGCCGAGGTCCAAGACGGGATCACCGCGGCGAAACGTGACCAACTCATCAGCCGAGAAGTCGTAGTGCTAGTGGACAATCCCGGTATCGCCCGCAGTTATCGAGAAGCACCGGAGATCGACGGGATCATCACTGTGCCCGACCACCTGGCCGTCGGCCAGTTCCACACCGTGAGGGTCACCGATGCCCTGGGGCCAGATCTGGCGGCCGAGGCAGTGTCGCCATGAGCGAGGTGGGGGTGTACTCGTGGGCCGACCTGCGGTTGGCCGCCAACCTCATCACGCTGGGGCGGATCGCATTGTCCCCATTGCTGTTCGTTCTGATCTTGGCCGCCTCCGATTCGGGGGGCGCCTCCTGGGCCGTTGTCGCCGCAGGCTGGGTTCTGGGGGCCAGCGACTACTGCGACGGCAAGCTCGCCCGTTCTTCCGGCAGCGTCAGCCGCTGGGGGGCCTTCTTGGATCCCCTGGCCGACAAGGTGATGATTCTGGGGGCGGCTTGGTGCTTTGTGGCCGTGGGCCGGCTGTTCTGGGTGCCGGTGCTGATCATCACTGCGCGGGAGCTGCTGGTGAGCGCCGCTCGCACCCGGTGGGCTCGAGACGGCCTGTCGCTTCCAGCCCGCCACTCGGCCAAGCTGAAGACCCTCATGCAGGGCGGGGCGCTCACCGTGGCCGCCCTGCCGCCGCTGGAGAACACCGACTGGGCGGCGTCGTTGGCCATATGGTTGGCGGTGGCCATCACCGTCTACACCGGTGGCCGGTACTGGGCCGACGGACGCGCCGGCGCCATTGCCGCCTCAGGCCAGTAGCCGGGGGCGGGCGGCGGTATAGCCTCCCAGCGTGAACTGTGAAGTAATCGCGGTGGGAACCGAGCTCCTGCTCGGCCAGATTGTCGACACCAACTCGTCGTGGATCGGCGAGCAGCTGGCGCTGGCCGGCATCGATTCCCACCATCAGGTCAAGGTGGGCGACAACTTCGGGCGCATGCAGGCGGTTTTGGCCCAGGCTCTCGAGCGCAGCGACTCGGTCATAATGTGCGGCGGGCTGGGCCCCACCCAGGACGACATCACCAGGGACGTGATCGCCGCGGCGTTGGGGGTGGAGCTGGTGCGCCGCGACGACCTGGTGGATCGCATATCGGCCGTGTTCGGCGGCCGAGGGCGGGCCATGCCGGAGAACAACCTGCGCCAGGCAGACATGCCCGACGGGGCCGAGGTGCTGCCGGTGATGCCCGGCACCGCTCCCGGCTTCAAAGTGGAGACCGGCGGCAAGGCGGTGTACGCCGTGCCCGGCGTGCCCTGGGAGATGCAGCAGATGGTGGGAGAGTGCGTGCTGCCCGACCTCAAGCAGCGGGCCGGGATCACCGCGGTCATCAAGAGCCGCACCCTTCGCACCTGGGGCGACTCCGAGTCGGGCCTGGCCGAGAAGCTGCACGAAGAGATCGAGCGTCTGGACGAGACCGGCGGGTGTACCATCGCCTTTCTGGCCTCGGGCATGGAGGGCCTCAAGGTGCGGCTCACTGCCAAGGCTTCCAACGACGCCCAGGCCGACGAGATCTTGGCCCACGAGGAGCAGATCGTGCGGGCCATCATCGGCGACATCGTGTTCGGGGTGGACGACGAGACCATGGAGTCGGCCGTGCTCGATGCCCTGCGGCAGCGGGGTTGGACCCTGGCGCTGGCCGAGTCGCTCACCGGCGGGCTGATCGGCGCCCGGCTCACCGCCGTGCCCGGCGCCAGCGACGTGTTTCGGGGCGGGCTGGTGTCCTACGCCGGCGATGTGAAGTTCAACCTGCTGGACGTGCCCGAGGGCCCAGTGGTCAGCGAGGAGGCGGTGACCGCCATGGCCCGCGGCGCGGCCAAGCTGCTGGGCGCCGACTGCGCCATCGCCGTCACCGGCGTGGCCGGCCCCGACCCCCTCGACGGCGAGGACCCCGGCACCGTGTGGATGGCCACCCTGGTCAACGGCGAAGTGGCGGCCACCCGGGTCAAGTTCCCCTTCGACCGCGAGCGCACGCGCCAGTTCACCACCGTCTCGGTCCTCAACAACCTCCGCATGAGGGTGCTCGCCGGGAAGTGAGCCTCCCCTGATCCGCCGGCGACAAGGGCTGTCTTGCCGTCGAGCCTGCCCACCTCAGTTCTCCTCTCCGGTGGTGTCGCG
>JAPPMA010000028.1:0-17451 GCA_028819295.1 bacterium
AGGAACGCCGCTGCCGTCGCAATCCACGGCGCTAAACCCAAGACACACCACTAGTTCATGCGGGCCCGGGCCCGGGCGGCCAGCCGCTGAAGCTGCTCCTCGTCGTCGTTCTCCGCGGCCTGCGCCAGTGCCTCGAACCGGCGGGCCGCTGCTTCGAATTTTCCCCGCTCCATATTGACCAGGCCGAGCTGCTTCGCCTCGCCAGGCGGGGTCGAGGGGCACATCGCCCGCAACTCCAGCACCCACTCCAGATTGGCGAAGTCCCGGCGCTGGGCGTAGATGCCCCGGAGATTCCCAAGCATCCGCTCCATGATCGACGAATCGTCAACCGGGGCCAAGAACGCGGGGTGGAAGCCCTTCTGTCCCCCGGCGATCTGGCGGAAGAGCTCTTCACAGCCCTGGGCATCGAGCAACGCGCCCCCGGCGAACACGTCGATATAGGTGTCGGGCTCGCTCCGGTCTCTGATTAAGAAGTGGCCGGGCAGTCCGATCCCCTCGAACTCATAGCCCATGCGGGCTCCTACTGCGATGGTCAGCACGGCGAGGCTGATGGGAATCCCGGTGCGCCGGCGCATTACCTCGTTCAGAAACGAGTTGCGGGGGTCGTAGTAGTCCGTCCGATTGCCGTGGAAACCCAGCTCGCTGAACAGCGAGTGCAGCATTTGGCCACGACTGGAGCGATTGCAGCTATCGGCCAGAGAGTCCAGCCGGTGAAGCTCGGCGTCGATGTCCATATCCGGACAGCCGTGGGCGGCAATGCACAGTGCCCCCTCGTGGAGGGCGAACTCCTCGCCTTGCAGCAGTTGCCTGAACTTCTCTGCGGGATCCCAAGCCACCGCCAGGCAATCTATCTCGGCCACTACGCTCTTGCTGGTGTCTGTCTGGCCGTTCTTAGACCACGATGGCCCGATCCCCATCGCCCACCGGGGCGGTGCCGCGGAGAATCCTGAGAACACCATGGCCGCGTTTGCCGCCGCCATTGGCCTCGGCTACCGGTATGTCGAAACCGACGTGCATGCCACCCGCGACGGGGTGCTGGCCGCATTCCACGACGAGGGCTTGCAGCGGCTCGGGGGCCGACCGGAGGCCATCGCCGAATTGGTTTGGCGAGATTTGGAGACGGTGCGGGTGGGCGGAGGACAGGCCATTCCCCGTTTCGATGAGCTGCTGGAGGCCTGGCCCGACGTGAGGATCGCGGTTGACCCCAAACACGACCAGGCCACTGAACCGCTGATCGACGCCCTGCTTCGGGCCGACGCCATCGACCGGGTCTGCGTCGGGTCGTTCTCCGGGCGCCGACTCGCTGCCGCCCGGCGCCTGGGAGGACCCCGGCTGTGTACCGGCCTCAGCCCCGCCGAGGTCGGCCGGCTTCAGGCGGCGGCCGCCGGAGTGCCGACGCGGGTCAAAGCCGGGGTATGCGCTCAGGTTCCCCCCAAGGCCAAGGGCGTGCCGCTGGTGCATCAGCGGTTTGTCGATGCCGCCCACACCCAGGGGCTGGCGGTGCATGTATGGACTATCGACGACGCCGACGAGATGCACCGGCTCCTGGATCTGGGGGTGGACGGCATCATGACCGATCGGCCAACGGTGCTGCGCGACGTGCTCATGGCGCGTGGGGCATGGCCCTAGAGGGCTGATCTGGGGCCGAAAATTGGCTCCAGATTGTGGTTAATTTCAGGTTTTCTGGGGATTTCTACTCACAGCGGTGGAAAACCCTGTGGATTTTGTTTTTCGCCTTGACCTGGGATTTCTGCGCGCTATGGTGTGCTCACCAACCAGAGACAAGCGGAGTTAGCTGACAGAGCGGGAGCCCGAAAGGGCGAGAGCTCGACAGAGTTCCGCAGGGCCGCTGGAACGGACCGAGGAAGTCGGTGGCACCACCGAAGGCCGAGGGCCGGGAAGGGGGCCAAGTGCCGTGAGGAACTGGGGGGTAGGGACCGGGGAACCGGAGGGCGCAAGCCAGCCGGGGTGCCGGGACCGAACGGGGTGGCCCCGAGAAGTCGACCGGTTTCGGCCGGGAGGCTACTCGGGGCCTCCTGCTTTTCCGGTGCATGGCGTTCCGTGCATGGCAAGTCGCCTATCGGGCCTGAGTAGGGTGAGCGCCGTGAGCGGACCCGCGGTTGCTTTGCTACACGGACTAGCCGGCTCAGCCCGGAGAACCTGGGGAGACAACGCCTGGTTCGACCTGCTAGCCGACGCTGGCCGGGAGGTGATCGGCGTGGATCTGATGGGCCACGGCGCCGCCCCCAAGCCCCACCATCCCGAGGGCTACGCAGATTTTGAACAACACGTAACCGACCATTTTCCCGACGAGCCCATCGACGCCATCGGATTCTCGCTGGGGGCCTACACCCTGTTGTCCATCGCCTCCAAGACCCCGGAGCAATTCCACCGGCTGGTGGTGTCCGGGGTGGGCAAGAACCTGTTCGAGCGGGATGAAGACCACAGCCGCATGATCCTGCATGCGGTGACCGGCGAGCCCGACCCCGAGAACCCCGAAGCGCTCCACTTCTCCACCCTGGCCGACGACCCCGAGGCCGACCGGCAAGCCCTGGCCGCGCTGTTGGCCAGCCGCACCGCCTTCGACACCGCTTGCCTGGCCGATGTCGCCGTGCCCACCCTCGTGGTGGTGGGCGACAAAGACTTCGCCCACCCCGCCGACCAACTGGTAGAAGCCCTCCCCAACGCCCGCCTCGTGGTCCTCAGAGGCGTCGACCACTTCGCCACCCCCAAGTCGTTCGACTTCATCGACGCCGCGTTGGACTTCTTAGACGCCCGCCCGTTCTAGCTCGAAGGTTGAGCCAGCTCAGCGGAGTTGCTGATCGGTCGGAACCAACGGGGTGGGGAGGAGGGTTTCGCCGGTTAGGTATTCGTCGACGGCGGCGGCACAGGCTCGGCCTTCGGCGATGGCCCACACGATGAGGCTCTGGCCCCGGCCCATGTCGCCGGCCACGAACACGCCGGGCACGGTGCTCATCCAGCGGCCGTCGCGGGCCACGTTGCCCCGGTCGGTGATCTCCACCCCCAACTCGTCGAGCAAACCGCCGGTCTCGGGGCCGGTGAACCCGAGAGCCAGCAGCACGAGGTCGGCTCTGAACTCCCGCTCGGTACCCTCGATCGGGTTGAAGCTCATGCGCCCGCCCTCGAACGACTGCTGCACGTCAATCGTGCGCAGGGCCTCCACCTTGCCGCCTGATCCGGTGAACTCCACGGTGTTGATGGCGTAGATCTGGGTTCCGCCCTCCTCGTGGGCCGACGACGACCGGTACATCAGCGGCCAGGTGGGCCACGGGGTGGAATCGGCCCGCTCGTCGGGCGGGCGGGGCATGATCTCGAACTGGTGAATGGAAGCCGCGCCGTGGCGGTGGGCCGTGCCCAAGCAGTCGGCGCCGGTGTCGCCCCCTCCGATGATGATCACATGCTTGCCCGCCGCGGAGAACGGGTGCTCGTCCAGGTCGCCCTCCTGCACTCGGTTGGACGGGGGCAGATACTCCATGGCCTGGTAGATGCCCTCAAGCTCCCGACCCGGGATGGGCAGGTCTCGCCACTGGGTGGCCCCGCCGGCCAGCACCACCGCGTCGTGGTGCCCGGTGAGCTCGGCGGCGCTGATGTCTACCCCGACGTGTACCCCGGTTTTGAACACCGTGCCCTCGGCCTCCATCTGGCCCAACCGGCGGTCCAGATGGCGCTTTTCCATCTTGAACTCGGGGATGCCGTAGCGCAACAGCCCGCCGATGCGGTCGGCCCGCTCGTACACCACCACATCGTGGCCCGCCCGGGTGAGCTGCTGGGCGGCGGCCAGCCCCGCGGGCCCCGACCCCACCACCGCCACCGAGCGGCCGGTGCGGTCGTCGCCCACCACCGGGGCGATCCACCCCTCCTCCCAGGCCCGGTCCACGATCTCCACTTCCACCTGTTTGATGGTCACCGGGTCCTCGTTGATGCCCAGCACGCAGGCGGCCTCGCACGGCGCCGGGCACAGCCGCCCGGTGAACTCGGGGAAATTATTGGTGGCGTGCAGCCGCTCGATGGCGTCGCGCCAGTTGTCCCGATAGACGAGGTCGTTCCAGTCGGGGATCAGGTTTCCCAGCGGGCAGCCGTTGTTGCAGAACGGGATGCCGCAGTCCATGCAGCGCGACGCCTGGGTGCGCACCGACTCGGCGTCGAAATCCTTGTAGACCTCGCTCCAGTCCTTGATCCGCACCGGCACCGCCCGGCGTGTCGGCAACTCCCGCCCGTGTTTGATGAATCCCCGGACATCACCCATGAGCGGCCGCCTTCAGGAGCGGAAGCGGCACCCGTTCACGATGGGTTTCCTGCCTGGCTCTACCCATGAGAGGCCGCCATGATGGCTGCTTGCGCATCGGTGCCGGTCCGCTCGGCCTCGGCCAGCGCCCCCAGCACCCGCTTGTAGTCTCTGGGCATCACCTTCACAAACCGGTCGGCTTCGGCGCCCCAGTTGGCCAGAATTCGCTCGGCAACCTCGGAGCCGGTGTTCACCATGTGCTCATTGATGCAGTGCCGCAGCCACTCCCGGTCGGCGTCGTCGGGTGATTCGAGGTCCACCATCTCCGGGTTCACCTTGGGGGGGAACACGCCGTCGGGGTCGTACACAAAGGCGATGCCGCCCGACATGCCCGCGCCGAAGTTGCGGCCGGTGGGCCCCAGCACCACAGCCCGCCCGCCGGTCATGTACTCGCAGCCGTGGTCGCCCACTCCCTCCACCACCGCCACGGCCCCGGAGTTGCGAACGCAGAACCGCTCCCCCACCAGTCCTCGCAGAAACAGATCGCCGCCGGTGGCCCCGTAGCCGATCACGTTGCCGGCGATCACGTTCTCCTCGGCCTTGAACCGGGACTGAGGGTGCGTGGTCGCGATGATGCGCCCGCCCGACAGGCCCTTGCCCACATAGTCGTTGGCGTCGCCGGTCAGCTTCATGGTTATGCCCCGGGGCAGAAACGCCCCGAAGCTGTTGCCGGCCGACCCGGTGAGGTTGATGCGGACGGTTTCGTCGGGCAGGCCGTCGGCGCCCCATTTGGCGGTCACCTGGGAACCGAGCATGGTGCCCACCGTGCGGTTCACGTTGGCGATGGGAAGGTCGATCTGCACCGGGTGGCCGTCTTCCAGAGCCGGTTCGGCCATGGCGATGAGCTGCTGGTCGAGGGCTCGGTCGAGTCCGTGGTCTTGGGCCTGGGTGCAGTGGCGGTCGGCATCGGGGTCGATGTCGGGGGCGTACAGGATGGGCGACAGATCGAGCCCGGAAGCCTTCCAATGGTCCACCGCATCGCTCACGTCCAGGCACTCCACCCGCCCCACCGCCTCGGCCAGGGTGCGGAACCCCAGCACGGCCAGCAGCTCGCGCACCTCCTCGGCGATGTACTCCATGAAGTTGATCACGAATTCGGGCTCGCCGGTGAACTTCTCGCGCAGCTCGGGGTCCTGGGTGGCCACCCCCACCGGGCAGGTGTCCAGATGGCACACCCGCATCATCACGCACCCCATCACCACCAGCGGCGCGGTGGCGAAGCCGAACTCCTCGGCTCCCAGCAGCGCGGCGATCATCACGTCTCGCCCGGTCTTGAGCTGCCCGTCGGTCTGCACCACGATCCGGTCCCGCAGCCGGTTCAACAGCAGCGTCTGCTGGGTCTCGGCCAGGCCCAGCTCCCAGGGGGTGCCCGCATGCTTGATCGACGTGAGCGGCGAGGCCCCGGTGCCCCCGTCGTGGCCCGAGATGAGCACCACGTCGGCATGGGCCTTGGACACCCCGGCGGCCACCGTGCCCACCCCCAGCTCCGACACCAGCTTCACGTGGATGCGTGCTTGGGGATTGGCGTTCTTCAGGTCGTGGATGAGCTGGGCCAGATCCTCGATGGAGTAGATGTCGTGGTGGGGCGGCGGGGAGATGAGCCCCACGCCGGGGGTGGAATAGCGCACTTCGGCGATCCACGGCCACACCTTGTGGCCGGGAAGCTGGCCGCCCTCCCCCGGCTTGGCCCCCTGGGCCATCTTGATCTGGATGTCGTCGCTGTTCACCAGGTATTCGCTGGTCACGCCGAACCGCCCCGATGCGGCCTGCTTGATGGCCGAGCGGCGCAGGTCGCCGTTGGGGTCGGGCACATAGCGGCGAGGGTCCTCGCCCCCCTCCCCGGTGTTCGACTTGCCGCCGATGCGGTTCATGGCGACGGCCAGGGTCTCGTGGGCCTCGGCGGAGATCGAGCCGTACGACATGGCCCCGGTGGAGAAGCGGGTGACGATGCTGGAGACCGGCTCCACATCCTCGATGGGAATCGGCTCGCGCGCCCCGGCTCGGAATCGGAACAGGCCCCGCAGCGTGGCCAGGCGCTCCGACTGGGCGTCCACCTTCTCGGTGTACTGCTTGAAGATGTCGTAGCGCTTCTCTCGAGTGGCGTGCTGGAGCTTGAACACCGTCTCGGGGTTGAACAGGTGGTATTCGCCTTCCCGCCGCCATTGGTACTCTCCGCCCCCCTCCAGGGTGCGGTGGGCCCGCTCGTCGGGGTTCTCGGGATAGGCGATGCGGTGGCGAAGCCGAACTTCCTCGGCAAGCTGCGGGAAGCCGATGCCGCCCAAGCGGCTGACCGTGCCGGAGAAGCACTCCTGGATTATGGGGTGGCCCAGGCCGATGGCCTCGAAGATCTGCGCCCCCACATACGACTTCACCGTGGAGATGCCCATCTTGGACATCACCTTGAGCACGCCCTTGTCGCAGGCCTTGATGTAGTTGCGGTGGGCCAGCTCCCTGTCGTCGCCGGGAGAGAAGCCGCACAGCCCCTCGTCGATCATCTGGTCGATGGTCTCAAACGCCAGGTAAGGGTTGATGGCGGTGGCCCCGTAGGCCAGAAGCAAACAGATGTGGTGTACCTCGCGGGCGTCGCCGGTCTCCACCACCAGGCCCACTCGAGTGCGGGTCTTCTCCCGAATGAGATGGTGGTGGACCGCGGCGGTGGCCAGAAGCGACGGGATGGGCGCGGAGTCGGCGCCCGCCCCCCGGTCCGACAAAACGATGATGTTCTTGCCCGCTTCTATGGCCCTGCCGACCTGCTCGCGTATGCGCTGGATGGCGATCCGCAGCCCCGGCCCGCCGTCGTCCACCGCGTACAGGCACGGCACCACCTCGGTGGACCAGTGGCTATGGCCACCCGGTCCGTCCACCTCCACCAAGTTGGCAAGCTGCTGGTCGGTGATCACCGGGTGGGGGGTGAAGATCTGGCGGCACGACTCGGGCTGGGGGTCGAGCAGGTTGCCCTCGGGCCCCAGCCAGCCGCAGGTGGCGGTGATGATCTCCTCGCGGATGGCGTCGAGCGGCGGATTGGTCACCTGGGCGAATAGCTGCTGGAAGTAGTCGTACAGCAGCCGCGACCGGTTGGACAGAACGGCCACCGGGGTGTCGGTGCCCATCGAGCCCAAAGCCTCCTTGCCGTCTCGGGCCATGGGGGCCAAGAGGATCTTGAGCTCTTCATGGGTGTAGCCGAACATCTGCTGGCGCACCAGCAGCGGCGTCTCGTCCGGCTCGGCCAGGGGCCGCTCGGCCAGGTCGCCCAGGTCAACCTGGTTGTCGGCCAGCCACTGCCCGTAGGGGTGGGCTGAGGCCAGCCTCGCCTTTATCTCGGCGTCCCGCACGATGCGGCCCTCTGAGGTGTCGATCAAGAACATGCGACCGGGCTGGAGGCGGCCCTTCTCCACGATGGCCGCCGGGTCCACGTCCATCACCCCGACCTCAGAGGCCATCACCACCAGATCGTCGTCGGTAACCCAATAGCGGGACGGGCGCAGTCCGTTGCGGTCGAGCACCGCGCCGATCAGGGTGCCGTCGCTGAACACGATGTCGGCCGGACCGTCCCACGGCTCCATCAGCGAGGCGTGGTAGCGGTAGAAGGCCCGCAGCTCCGGCGACATCGACTCGTGGTTCTCCCACGGCTCGGGGATCATCATCAGCACCGCCTGGGGCAGCGAGTAGCCGCCCATGTACAGCAGCTCCAGCACCTGGTCGAAGCTGGCGGTGTCGCTCACCCCCTCGGCGCACACCGGGAACAGCCGCTCCAGGTCGCCGGGCAGATGGGGCGAGTGCAGCAGCGCCTCTCGGGTCCGCATCCAGTTGCGGTTGCCCTGCACGGTGTTGATCTCGCCGTTGTGGGAGATGAAGCGGTAGGGATGGGCCAGGGGCCACGATGGGAAGGTGTTGGTGGAGAACCGGGAGTGGATCATGGCCAGGGCGCTGGTCACCCGGGTGTCGCCCAGATCGGGGTAGAACTCGCCGAGCTGCGGCGTGGTGAGCATGCCCTTGTACACGATGGTGCGGTTGGACAGGCTGGCGAAGTAGCCGTGGGTCAGCTTGCGGGTTTTGGAGCCCAGTGCCCCGACATCGGCCTGGTCGTCGGTCTCGTAGATCACCTCGTTGCGGATCCGAGTGCGGACGATGTAAGCCCTCCGCAGCAGGGCGTCTCCATCCAGCCCGTCTCCGGAAAAGAACGGCTGCCAAAATGACGGCAGCGTGGCCAGCGCCTGCGCCCCCAACTCGTCGGGACAGGTGGGGACTTCCCGCCATCCCAGCGGGGTCAGCCCTTCCTGCTGGGCGATGGCGTCCATGGCCTCCCGGGCATGGACGGCGGCCTCGGGGGCGTCGGGCAAAAACCCGATGCCGGTGGCGTAGTGCCCCGCTGGGGGCAGATCGAAGTCGCACACCTGGCGGTAGAAGTCATCGGGCACCTGGATCAACAGCCCTGCCCCGTCGCCGGTGTTCACCTCTGCGCCCAGGGCTCCCCGGTGCTGGAGGTTGCACAGCGCCCCGTAGCCCACCGACACGATCTCGTGGCGCGGCCGGCCCTTCAAGTCCACCAGGAACCCGACCCCGCAGCTGTCATGCTCATTGCGGGGGTCGTAGAGGCCCTGGGGATGTGGCAGCTGCGGCCAGTTCCTCATCGCGTCCTTTCCAGCGTGTTTACGGCGTGTTCGGAGTGCGCGCCGAGACGACATTGGCCAGCGGCAAGGCTGCAATTTTACCGCCGCAGCCCGGTCCCCTACCAAGTCTGTTCTGCTCGGAAGACTCCCAGAAGGCATGATTACGGGGTGGAATCACCTGTTGATGGTGAGGCTGGAATGGCTGAAGTAAGCGAAATCCGCGGCATCCAAGGTCTGCTCGGTTTCATCGACGCCTGTCCAACGCCGTTTCATGTAGTCGACCGGGTGGCCGAGGTGCTGCGGTCTTCCGGGTTCGCCGAACTGGACGAAGCCGACGAATGGCCCGATGCCAGCGGCAGCCGTTTCGCGCGCCGGGGCGGCAGCTTGGTGGCGTGGCAGCACCAGACCTGCGAAAAGGGCTTTCGCATCATCGGCGCCCACACCGACAGCCCCAACCTGCGCATAACCGCCCAACCCGACACCGCCCAGGCCGGCTACCGGCAGCTTGGGGTGGAGGTGTACGGGGGCGCGCTGCTCAACAGCTGGCTGGACCGCGACCTGGGAGTGGCTGGTCGGCTGGCCACTCCGGCGGGACAACGGCTGTTTCGCATCGATCGGCCTGTGCTCCGCGTGCCGCAATTGGCCATTCACCTCGACCGGGACGTCAGCAAGGAGGGCCTACTGCTCAATCCCCAGGTCCACATGGTCCCTGTTTGGGGGCTGGGCCTGCGCACTCCCGGCGAATTCGCCTCGGTGGTGGCCGAGGCGGCCGGCGTCGATGCCGACGAGGTGCTGGCCTGGGACGCCATGCTCCACGACCTCACCCCATCGACAGTCGCCGGCATCGACGGCGACTTCATCCATGCTCCCCGCATCGACAACCAGGTGTCGTGCTGGGCCGGGCTCCAAGCCCTGATCGATGCCCCGGCCGACTCGCCTCCCAGCGCAGTGCTGTGCCTGTTCGACCACGAGGAGGTGGGCAGCACCTCGGCCCAGGGGGCGGCGTCCACCCTGCTGCCCACTGTGCTGGAGCGGATTGCGGGCAGCCGGGGCGCTCTGCATCCCGCGCTGGCCCGGTCGCTGTGCGTGTCGGCCGACGGGGCCCACGCCACCCATCCCAACTATCCCGAGCGCCACGAGCCCGACCATCACATTGCCATGGGTGACGGACCGGTGATCAAGCGCAATGCCAACCAGCGCTACGCCACCGATGCCGTGGGCGAGGCCGCGTTCGCCGCCGCCTGCGAGAAAGCCGGAGTGGGCCACCAAATCTACGCTCATCGCGGCGATATGCCCTGTGGCAGCACGATCGGGCCGTTTGCGGCCGCGGCGACTGGTGTCACCACCGTGGACGCCGGCGTGGCCCAGCTCTCCATGCACTCCGCCCGGGAGATGTGCGGCGCCCAGGACCCCCTGGATTTCGCCCTGGCCCTGAGCGCCTTCCTCAGCGGGCCAGCGTGACCGGCGGCCTCGCCGAGCGGGCGCCGTCGCTCAGCGGCGCAGCCTGACCCTGCTCACCCGACGGGTCCGCTCGAAGGCCGACACCAGCACCAAGAAAATGGCGAAGAACTCCAAGCGGCCGATGAGCATCAGCGCCATCAGCACCGCCCGGGCCGGCCGGTCGAACACCAAGAAGTTGGAGGTGGGCCCGGCGTCGCCCAGAGCAGGCCCCATGTTGCTCAACGCGCTGATGGCCGCGGAGGAAGAGGTGGTCAGGTCTTCGCCCAGCGCGGCCAGCACCAAGGTGGCCAGCAGCGCCGACAACGCGTACAGGGCCACCAGTCCCGCCACCCGTTGGAGCACCGGCTCGGACACCGCCATCTGCCCCAGCTTCACCCGGGCCACCACCTGAGGGTGCTTCACCCGCAACAGCCCCACCCGCATGTACTTCGCCATCACCTGGGCTCTCAGCACTTTGAGCCCCCCCGCGGTGCTCCCAGTCATTCCCCCCAGAACCATCAGCGGCAGCAGCAGGGCTTGCGCCCCCGGAGTCCAGGCGGCGAAGTCACCCCCCGGATTGGCATCGGAGGCGTTGCCGAATCCACCGCTGGTGCCCAGGGTGACCACGCCAAAAATCCCGTTGCGGAGGCTGTTGGACAGACTGGACAAGTCGTTCAGCCAGTTCAGCAGCGAAGTGAGCACCACAGCCGCGAATATCACGATCAGATAGGTGCGGAACTCAGAAGACCTCCCATAGGCCCGGGGGCTGCCCGACACGGCCCGCCAGTGAAGGGTGAAGCTCACCCCGCCCACGAGCATCCCGACGACGATCACGGCCTCCACGGCAATGCTGTCGAAGTGGCCGATGGAGTGGTCGTAGGGGGAGAAGCCCCCAGTGCCTGCGGTGGTGAAGGCGTGGGCCACTGCGTCGTACAGACTGAGGCCGGCAATCAAGAGGGCAACTGCTATCGCTGCGGTGATGCCGCCGTAGAGCCCCCACAGCCTCCGAGCGGTGGAACTCACCCGATGCGCCAGCCGGTCGGTGGTGGGGCCGGGGGCCTCCGCAGTGATGAGGCTCAGCCCTCCGACGCCCAAGAACGGCAGAATGGTTACCGCCAACACCACCATGCCCATACCGCCATACCACTGCATGATCTGGCGCCACATGAGCACGCCCCGGCCCGTCCCCTCGATGGGGCTGAGCACGGTGGAGCCGGTGGCGGTGATGCCGGACACCGCCTCGAACAGCGCTTTGTCGAAGCTGCCCAGCTCGCCAGAGAACCACAGCGGCAATGCCCCGAAAAACGACGAGCAGATCCACATCCACGCCACCGCGGCGAACACCGACACGGGCGGCATATCATCATCCAGCCGGGTGAACGTCACCAACAGCGTTCCCGCGGCCAGCGTGGCCAGCGCCCCCATGCCGAGGGCCGCCTCGTGGTTCGACGTCGACGACCCCCACTCCACCAGGGTGGCAATGAGCATCCCCGGAACCAGGAACAACAGGCCCAGCCCCACCACGAACCACACTCTGCTGGTCACATTCCAGGGACGGTCCACCAGTAGTTGGTGGACGGCTCTTTTCGCAACCGCCCTCGCCCGCCGACCCGCCGACAACACCGCGGTCATGGCCCACCCCTCATCGCCGCAACCTCATGCGCTGCACCTCGCCCACCCCCCAGCCGATCACCACCACCACCGGGTAGATCGACAGCCGGCCCAAGAACATCAGCCCGATCATCACCCCTCGGGCCGGGGCCGTCACCGCGGTGGCGTCGGCGAACCCCGCCAGATCGCCCAGACCCGGCCCGGCAGTGGCCAGCGACGAGATCGCCCCCGACACCGCGGTGGGCAGATCGCCGCCCAGCGAGGCTATGCCGAACACCCCCACCGCGGCGGCCAGCACCCACAGGATCTGGAAGACGTGTACCCGGGTGAGCGACGCCTCCGGCGCCGCCACTCCCGACACCTTCACCCGCACCACCGCCTGGGGATGGAGCTGCAACACCAGCTCTCGGCGCACGATCCCCAGGATCGCGATCACCCGCAGCACCCGAAAGCCGCCCCCCGCCGAACCGGCCATCGAGCCCACCCCGATGAGCAGAAGCAGCAGTGTCTGGGGGGCGGCCACCCAGGGGCCCCAGTCGACCACCCGGAAACCGGTGGTGCTGATGGCCGACGCCACGGTGAAGAAAGACTGCCTGATGGCGTCGGCGCCCTCGCCGGAGTCGGTCCACGTCCAGGCGGCAATCAGCACCGTCGCCACAAGGACCAAGCCGGTGTAGAGCTTCAACTCCGTTGATCGCCACAGCGCCCGAACCTGCCCCCGCGCCAGCCACGCCAGCGCCGCCACCGACATGCCGGCCAGTGCCATGGCCCACGCTCCCACCCACTCGACGGCCGCCGAGTCGAAGTGGGCGAAGGAGTCCCGGTAGTTGGCGAACCCGCCGGTCGAAGCAGTGGTGAGGCCGAAGGTGGCGGCGTCGAAGGCCCCCATCCCTGCTGCTGTGTAGGCCGCGATCACCGCCGCGGTGAACCCCGCGTACACCAGCACCACCCGACCGGCGGTGTGCGACCACGTTCTGGCCAGCACCGCTATCCGCCCCCAGCCTCCGGCCACCTCGCTCAGCCGGCGTTGGCCGCCGAAGGTTGGCACCACCACCAGTGCGAACATCAAAGCCCCCGCGCCCCCCAGCCACTGGGTGGCGGCTCGCCAGCAAAGCAGCCAGGCGGGCAGCGCCTCGGGGTCCACCACGGTGAGCGAGGTGGTGGTGAAGCCGGCCACCGATTCGAAGACGGCATCGTCCACACGGTGTACCTCGCCCGAGGCCAGGTACACCGCGGTGGACAGCGCCACCAGCGAGGCTGCCACCGCCACCACGGTGGTGAGCACCTTGACCGCGGAGCGGTGCCAGGGGAAGCGAACCCGAGAGGGGTCGCTCATGGGCGGCTCACCCGAAGCAGCGCTTCACTTCGTCCACCGAGTCGGGCCGGGCGAAAACCACGATGTGGTCGCTGCTTCGCAGCTGGCTTCGGCCCCGTCCGATCTGGGGCTTG
Source organism: bacterium (assembly GCA_028819295.1). Classification (GTDB taxonomy): domain Bacteria; phylum Actinomycetota; class Acidimicrobiia; order Acidimicrobiales; family Bin134; genus Poriferisocius. The sequence goes on from JAPPMA010000028.1 coordinate 13,417, forward strand.
CCGTCTCGCACGTAGGCGCCGATGAGCACGTCTTTGGGAAGGCCCAACTCGCTCACCACCGCGCCGTCGGCCGGCGAGTCCGCCTTCACCTCGACCTCGATGACCTCGAAGTCCCCCGACAGGTACGTGGCCACCTGGGCCACCTCGCCTCGCACGAAGCGCAGCACGCCGTTGGCGCTGACCGTGCGGGGAGACAGGGCCACGTCGATGCCCACGTCCCGCAGCAGTGTGCGCAGGGCCAGGTTGTGGAGCACGGCGATGGTCTCACTGGCCCCCAGCGACTTGGCGTACAAGCAGGCCAAGATGTTGGCGTCGTCATTGCCGGTGAGGGCTATCACCGCGTCGAACTTGCCCACTTCCTCGGATTCCAGCAGCTCGGGATCGGTGATGTCGCCGTGGATCACCAGCACCCCGTCGAGCTGCTCGCTCAGAATCCGGGCCCGCTCCAGATTGCGCTCGATCAGCACCACCTCGGCGTGGCGCTCGCTCAGCCGCCGTCCCACGATCTCGGCCGTGCGGCCCCCTCCCAGCAGCATCACCCGGCGGTGGCTGCCCGGTGCCAGGCCCAACAGGGGAAGGAGCATCCCCCGGGCCCGGCGCTTGCACACCACCCGCAGAAGATCACCCGGCTCAAGCATGCTGTCGGCTCGGGGGATCCGGGTGTCGCCGGCTCGGGTTATCACCGCCACCAAGAAGTCCCAGTCGGGCTCATACTCCTCGGCGATGTCGGCCAGCCGCCGGTTGGCCCACGGCGCGTCGGCGGTGAGCTTGGCCCCCACCACCACCACCTCCCCCTCGGCCATAACCGTCACATCGGTGGCTCCCGGATACGACAGCAGCTCCATGATCTCGTGGGCGGTCTCCTCGTCGGGATCGATGATGGTGTCGGCCTGCATGGCCTGCCGCAGCTCGCGGGCGTCCTTCTCCCGCAGGTTGCGGGCCTGGATTCTGGCGATGGTGCGCCCCACCCCCTGCTGTTTGGCCAGCAAGCAGGCCACCAGGTTCACCTCATCGCTGGCGGTGACCGCCACCAAGAGATCGGCTTTGTGTATACCCGCCTCCCGCAGGATATGGGGGTGGGAGCCGCTGCCCTCCACCGCCAGCACGTCCAGCTCCTCGGCCAAATGGTGGAGCTTGTCGGAGTCCAACTCCACCACGGCCACGGTGTTGCCCTCGTCGCTCAGGATCTGAGCCACGTAGGAGCCCACCTCGCCTGCACCCACGACCACGATGCGCACTGCTACATCCTTACTGAAAATCCGGGAGGGTGCGAGCACTCCCGAAGGTTGCAGTCTCGGGGCCCATTACCTTCTGGACCGGCGCGACAGAGCCGAGCTGAACATCCGCACCCGTTCTTCGGTTACCACCGCGTCCATGGTCACGTCGCCGGGGTGCGAGGGCACACCATCGACGAGCTGGCACTCATAGGCCAGCCCCACCACCAGGGGTTTGGCCGGGCGGGGGCCGTTCAGCAGAAACGACAGCGCCCGGTCGTAGTAACCCCGTCCCCGGCCCGCCCGGTGGCCGGCGGCGTCGAACACCACCACCGGGGCCACCACCACGTCAAGCTCTCGGGCAGACACCCGCAGCCCGGGATCTACGTCGGGCTCGTGAATCCCGAAGCGGTTGGGCACAAAATCGGTGTCGGGGCCGGCGGGGGCGAACTGAATGGGGGCGGGATCGCACATGACCGGGAAGAACACCTCGATCCCCCGCAGGCGACAGGCCGTGACCAGCGGCGCGGGATCCAGTTCGCCGTCGTCGGCCACGGTGGCCGACAGCCGCCTCACCCCTTCGAGCCAGCCCAGCGAGGTCGCGGCGTTGGCCGCCGCCCGGGCCGCTCCGGAGGGATCGGGATGAGATCGACGGGCCTCCCGGGCTTCGGCCCGCATCCTGCTGAGGCTGACCACTGCTCCAGAGTATCGCCAACGGCGCGAGAGCTGGCATCTGAGACGGGCAACCTTGGCAGGTTGTCTTTTTGCTGGATAACTTTCGCCACGTTGCCGACACAGGGGGTCAAAGTGGACGCCGTACCGTACCTTGCCGGATTGAGCGCGATTCTTGCGCTCGCACTCGCGTTCTTCTTCTACAAGCTGGTGAAGTCGGCCCCGCCCGGCAACGACCGCATGGTCCATCTCATGACCGAGATCCAATCCGGGGCCAGGGCCTTCTTGAAGCAGGAGTACACCTGGGTGGCCGGTTTCGTGGTGGTCATGGCCATCCTCATTCCCCTGCTCACCGGGGTGGAGCTCGCCTTCATCAGCTACATCCTGGGCGCGGTGCTCTCGGCCGGGGCCGGATACGTGGGCATGACGGTGGCCACCATGGCCAACGCCCGCACCACCCAGGCCGCCACTGAGGGACCGGCCAAGGCCCTGCCGCTGGCCTTCCGAGGCGGGGCGGTCATGGGCTTCTCGGTGGCCGGGCTGAGCCTTCTGGGCCTGGCCTTCACCTACCTGCTCTTTGTGGAGTGGCTCAGCGTGGACGACCCGTTCGAGATCTTCACCGCCTTCGGCCTCGGGGCCAGCTCCATCGCCCTGTTCTCCCGCGTCGGCGGGGGCATCTACACCAAGGCCGCTGATGTGGGCGCCGACCTGGTGGGCAAGGTGGAGGCCGGCATCCCCGAAGACGATCCCCGCAACCCCGCCACCATCGCCGACAACGTGGGCGACAACGTGGGCGACGTGGCCGGCATGGGCGCCGACCTGTTCGAGAGCTACAGCGGCTCGATCATCGCCCCAATAGCCCTCACTGCGTTTTCGTTTTCGGTGGCTGCCAATGAGGCCGGTGATGCCTCGATGTTCTCGTCAATCGCGCCAGGTACTGAAGTGACTGATCATTCAATTGGACTTGCCGTGCTCCTGTTTCCACTAGCCGTGGCCTTCGTAGGAATGCTGGCCGCCATCATCGGCTCCTTCGCGGTGCGAGGCAGTACCCAGGGCGACGTGAAGAGCCTGTCGCGCCAGCTCCACATGGGCACCAACGTGGCGATGGGTTTGACGGTGGTGGGGACGATTCTGGTTGGTCTTTGGTTTTTTGGTGGTGACGAATTCGAAAACCCGATGGGGCTCCCCCTTTCTGTCATTGGCGGCTTGCTAGTGGGTTGGGCCATCGGAAAGGTGGCCGAGATTTGGACCAGCGACCACTACGCCCCAGTCAAAAAGATCGCCCAGCAGTCAGAGACCGGCCCAGCCACCACGGTGCTGTCGGGTATCAGCGCCGGCATGGTGTCGGTGGCCGCTTCGGTGGTCCTGATCGGCGCCGGCGTGCTGCTGGCCTACTGGGGTGGACAATTGACCCTGGGCGACACCACCGGGGCCGGCATCTACGGCATCGCGGTGGCGGCCATCGGGATGCTGGCCACCACCGGGGTGGTGGTGTCGGTGGACGCCTACGGCCCCATTGCCGACAACGCCGGGGGCATCGCCGAGATGTCCGAGTTAGATCCCAAGGTGCGAGAGGTAACCGACGCCCTCGACTCGCTGGGCAACACCACTGCGGCCATTGCCAAAGGGTTCGCGGTAGGCTCGGCCGCCCTCACCGCTCTGGCGCTGTTCAAGACCTTCGAGGTGGCGCTCAAACTCGAATCCGATTACGTACTGTCCCTTGACGTCGGTCAGGTAGACGTGTTCATCGGGCTCTTCTTGGGGGCCATGCTGCCGTTCTTATTCGCGGCGTTGACCATCGACGCGGTGGGTCGCGCCGCCAACAAGATGATCGAAGAGGTGCGACGCCAATTCCGAGAGATTCCTGGGCTGCGGGAGGGTGCTGAAGGGGTCAAACCTGACTCTGCCCGCTGCGTGGCCATTTCCACGCAGGCATCCTTGCGGGAGATGTTGGTACCAGGAGCCCTAGCGGTAGCTGTGCCCCTGATTCTCGGCTTCATCGACGTGGACACCCTGGGCGGGTTCCTGGCCGGCGCCCTGGTGACCGGCTTCGGGGGGGGGGGCGGGGGGGGGGAGCCGCCCCCGCCGGCCCCGGGCCGCCCCCAACAAACAAAAGCCCGGCGCCCCCCCCCCCCCCCGGCCGCCCCCC
>JAPPMA010000028.1:17461-35345 GCA_028819295.1 bacterium
TTGGTTTTGGGGCCCCTTTTTTTGGGGTTTCCTGCCTGTGGCCCCCGGGGGGGGGGTGGGGGGGGGGCGCGTGGGGCCGGGGTTGGGGGGGGCCCCTTTCCCCCCCCCCCCCCGGCGGGGCTTGGGACAACGCCAAGAAGTACATCGAGGCCGGCGCCCACGGCGGCAAGGGCTCCGAGCCCCACAAGGCCGCGGTGGTGGGCGACACCGTGGGCGACCCCTTCAAGGACACCTCCGGGCCGTCGATGAACATCCTCATAAAGGTGATGACCATCGTGTCGCTGGTGTTCGCCTCCGCGTTCGTCTGATCCGACCCCTTGACTGCTTCGGAAATGGCAACATGACCCGATGCCGTTAGCCAAAGTCCGCGACCTGGGCCTCTACTTCGAGCTGCACGGCTCGGGTCCGCCCCTGCTCAACATCAGCGGCAGCGGCGGCGACCTCCGCATGACCGCCCCCGACCTGAATCCGCTCAACGCGGCCTTCACCGTGGCCCACTACGACCAGCGGGGCTTGGGCCAAACCTCCACCCCGCCGCTGCCGTGGACCATGGCCGACTACGCCGCCGACGCCGTCGCCTTCCTAAACTTCTTGGGCTGGGACTCGGCGCCGGTGGTGGGCACCAGCTTCGGCGGGATGGTGGGCATGAACATGGCCGTGCTCCATCCGGAGCGCATCAGCAAGCTGGTGCTCAATTGCACCTCACCGGGTGGGCCCGACTACAGCTCGTGGCCCCTGCACACCCTGGCCGACCTCGATCCCGACGAGCGGGGCGAGGTGGCGCTGGAGATCATGGACACCCGCTACGAGCGGGGCGGCCCGCTGCCCCCTGGGGTGGAGGTGTTCGTGGCCAACGCCCGCCCCGACGGACCCGCCTTGCCGCTCAACACCCCCGGCGCCCTCGGGCAGCTCGATGCCCGCCGGGGCCACGACGTGGTCGACCGCCTCGGCGAGATCGACGTGCCCACCCTGGTGTGCGCCGGAATCCACGACGGCATCGCCCCCCTGCGCAACAGCGAGCTCCTGCGCGACCGCATCCCCGGCGCCCGCCTCGCCACCTTCGACGGCGGCCACATCTTCATGATGCAAGACCCCACCGCCTACCCCGCGATTTTGGAGTTCCTGACAGCAGGCTGAGCGGTGGATTTCGCCCCACCGCCCCCGCATCTCCATTACCTTCCGCCACCGCGAATGAGGCCGGAGCAGGAGATGGTCAGCTCAGATTGAAAACCGTGCGGATGCCGATGCTGGCTCGGAGGTCGTCGAGGCCGGCGTTGATGTCGTCGATGGGGCGGCGGGCGGTGATCATGGGCTCGAGGTCGAGGCGGCCGCTCTGCCACAGCGCCAGCAGGCGGGGCACCTCCCGTTGGGAGTTGCAGCCGCCGTAGAGGCATCCGAGCAGCTTCTTCTCGGCGGTGAGGTACACCACCGCGGGGTTGATGGTCACGGTGTGGTCCAGAGCGGGCGCGCCCACCATCACCGTGGTGCCGCCGTTTCGGGTGGCGGCCAAACCGGCCTCCACCAGCGGACCGGCCCCGGCGGCGTCGAAGGCGTAGTCCACCCCGATGCCGCTGGTGGCCTCGCGCGCATGGGCCACCACGTCGGCATCGACCGGGTCGAGCAGGTCGGTGGCCCCGAACGCCGCCGCGGCGTTGCGTCGGTCGGCCACCGGATCGGAGGCGAAGATGCGGGAAGCTCCCGCCAGCCGGGCGCCCTGCACCACCGACATTCCCACACCGCCCAGTCCCATCACCAGCACGGTGGCGCCCTCCTCCACCTGGGCGGTGTTGAGCACCGCGCCCACCCCGGTCTGGACGGCGCAGCCGATCACCGCGGCCACCTCCAAGGGCACGTCGGGGTCGATCTTCACCGCGGCGGAAGCGGCCACCACGGTGAGCTCGCCGAAGCCGGCCACCCCCAGGCCCCGGTACACGGGCTGGCCGTCCATCGAGAACGGCACCGTGCCGTCGGGCATGGTGCCCGTGAACATCGACGACGCCGACGCGCACAGCGTGGTCTCGCCCCTCACGCACCAGTAGCACACTCCGCACGGGCCGAACGGCGACAGCATCACATGGTCGCCCGGCGCCAGCGTGGCCACCCCTGGGCCCACCGCGTCGACGATCCCGGCGGCCTCGTGGCCCAGGATGGTGGGGGTGAGCATCTCGGGAGCGTCGATCATGGTCAGATCGGAGTGGCACAGGCCACAGTTGGTGACCTGCACCCGCACCTGCCCCGGTCCGGGATCGGTGCAATGCACGTCGGCCATCACCAACGGCGTGGCCGGCGATGCCAGGAGTGCTGCCCTCATGGAAACCTCTTTTCTGGGTCTATGTCTTGTCGGCTTTCCAGCCGGTGGCGGCACCGGACACCATCCCGTAGGGGCCTGACGGCCACCGGAAGCAGTCCACCATGAGCTGGTCGACCTCGGCCTGGCTGGCCACGCCCTCGGCCACCACCGCGTTGGCCTCGCGGATCATGGCCCCGTACACCCGATTGGTGACGTAGCCCCAGTGCATGGCCGAGTCTTGGACCACGACGGGGTTCTTGCCCGCGGCGGCGGCCAGGCGGCAGATGGTGTCGGTGGTCTCATCGGAGGTCTGGGGGGCCCGCACGATCTCGGCCAGGCGCATCACCGGCGGCGGCGACGCCCAGTGCCAGCCGACAACCCGGTCGGCCCGGTCGGTGGCCACCGCCAGGGCCTGCACTGGATAGCCGCTTGAGTTGGACGCCAAGATCGTGTGCTCGGGGCACTGCCGGTCGAGGTCGCGGAACAGCCCGATCTTGAGGTCAAGCCGCTCGGGGACCGCCTCGACAATCACATCGACGCCCGCAGCCGCATCCCGGTCGGTGGTGAAGCGAATGCGGGCGAGGGCGGCCTCGGCCTCGGCCTCGGTCAGCTTGCCCCGGGCCACCGCCCCCTGGATGCCGAAACGGCCCTCGGCCACCAGTCCGGGGGCCGCGGCCACCACGTCGGGGTCGATGTCGTAGGCCACCACGGGGTGGCCGGCGACGGCCATCACCTGGGCGATGCCCGACCCCATCACCCCCGAGCCGATGACCCCGATTGTCTCTTGGCCGGCGCTCACGACAGATGCGCGCCGAACCAGGCCACCATGCGCGACCAGCCGTCGGCCGCGGCGTCGGCGTTGTACGACGGGCGCTCGTCGCAGAAGAACCCGTGGTCGGCCTCGGCGTAGCGCACGATCTCGGTGGGCTGGGCGTTGCCCTCGAGGTCGGCCCGGAGCTGCTCCACTGCCTCGACGGGGATCATGCCGTCGAGGTCGCCGAAAAGTCCCAGCCACGGGCACTTGAGCTCGCCGCGCCGGTCGGACAGCTTGGGCATCGCGGGGGTGAACCCCTCGGTGACGATAGCCCCGCCGTAGTAGGTGGCCGCCGCGCCCACCGGGCGGCTGATGGCGGTCAAAAAGGCCAGCCGCCCGCCCATGCAGAAACCGGTGACGCCCACCTTGTCGGATGGGAACCCCTGGCCGGCGAGGTAGTCGAGGGCGGCGTCCAGATCCATGAGAGACTGGGAGTCGAGCAGGCCGCCCATCAGCTCGAAGATCTTGTCCATCTCGTCGTAGCCGGCCACCTTCGTGTCGTAGCGGTGATAGAGGTCGGGGGCCACCGCCAGATAGCCCTCGGCCGCCATCTTCTGGGCGACGCCCTCGATATGGGAGTTCAGCCCGAAGGCCTCCATGATCACGATGACCGCAGCCTGAGGCTGGCCGTCGGGCCGGGCCACATGCAGCCGCATCGGGCCGTCGGCAGTGGCGAGTTCTACATTCTCGGTTTGCATGGCAGCCGATGCTAGTGGCGCGTCGGCTGTTCGGCCTATTGGCCGGGCCGGGGCGCATACACCGGATCAGCCCGATCCCGGCTGCCTCGCAGAAAGCGCCCGTCGAAGGGGCGGAACTGCTCCTCGCGCACCCACTCGGTGGTGGCCACCCGCCGCGAGACGAGCCAGGGCCCGCCTCTCCGCCGACTCACATCGTCGATGAAGCGGAAGCCAACCGAGAGGTTCAACTCCGGGGGGCCTCCCTCGGTCCAGTGCCGGGCGATGCCGTGGGCTTCGGAGCGGGCCCACTGCACCGGGCCGTGGTGAGCTGATGCAACGGGCTTCGGGTCAACCTCGATCAAGACGTTCGCCACCGTGTGGGCCGATCCGGTGTAGCGGCGCAGCAGGCGCTCGCTCCACACCACGTACTCGTCCACCGTGCCCTCGAAGGTGCCGTGGGAGTCGGTGGCATCCGGGTGATAGCACGACCGAACCAGATCCATGTCGAGGCGGTCCACCCCCCGGCAATACCGGTACAGCAGCTCGGCTATCTCCTGTTTGGCCAAGAGTTCGGCGAACTGCGCCCGGCTCTCCACAACCGACATTCTGCCCCGCGGTCGCGCTGCCCGCCTGGTTAGAATCAGCACCGAGTTGGCTGCGAACCCCGAATCCGAAGCCTCTTGGCACACCGACCCATTCGGGCGCCACGAAGCCCGTTGGTGGAACGGCATGAAGTGGACAGAGAAGGTCCGCGACGGCGACCAAACCGGGATCGATCCCCCGGGCATCGCCGTCGCCCCCCAGAGGATTCCGCTCAATGAGCCCGCCTCTCCCATTCCCAGCCGCCGGACGATCCGCGTGTTCGGTCGCAGGCTCCCCGGCGCCATGCTCTTGGCCTCGGTGGCCCTCGTCGCGGTGATCGTGCTGGTGATCGTGGTGGCGGTGCTCATCTAGCGGCCATGAGCAGACAGGAGCAACAGCAATGAGGGGCATCCTCTTCGACGGCGAGGCAGCGCTGGCAGTGGACGGTCTCGGAACGACCGAGCTCGAACCCGACCAGGTGCGGGTTCGCATCGGCGCCGCCGGGGTGTGCCACTCCGACGCGTCGGTGATCAACGGCACGTTCGGGCAGATGTTCTCTCCCCCGTTCGTGATGGGCCACGAGGGAGCAGGACAAGTGGAGGCCGTGGGCAGCGACGTGACGACCGTCGAGGCCGGCGACCATGTGGTGATCGCCACCATCGACAACTGCGGGCGCTGCTCGGTGTGCGCCACCGGCCATCCCACCCTGTGCCAGACCTCCAAGCTGGGGGCCGCCATCGCCAGGCGCAACGAGACCGGCGAGGAGCCCGGCCCCGGCGACCTGCCCGCCTACTTCACCTACCAGGGCGAGGCGATCATGGGCTTCGCCAACACCGGCGTGTTCGCCGAGGAGGTGGTGGTGGGCCAAGGCCAGGTGGTGGCGATCGACAAGCGGGTGCCGTTCACCAGCGCCTGCCTCATCGGCTGCGGCGTGCTCACCGGCACCGGCGCCATCTTCAACCGGGCCCGGGTGTACCGGGGCGACTCGGTGGCGGTGATCGGCGTGGGCGGCATCGGCCTCAATGTGATCCAGGCCGCCCGCATCGCCGGGGCCACCAAGATCATCGCCGTCGACAACAACCCGGCCAAGGAGGGCTTCGCCCGCCAATTCGGCGCCACCCATTTCGTGGACTCCGGCCAAGTGCCCGCGGCGGCCGCCGTGCAGGAGATGTCGCAGGGCGGGGTGGACTGCTCGGTGGAGTGCGTGGGCCACACCGCCCTCATGTCAGAGGCAGTGGAGATGCTGCGCCCCGGCGGCAACATGGTGATCTTGGGGGTGGCCGGGATGGATGCGGTGATGGAGCTCGCCCCGTTCAAGCTCTATCAGAACAAGTCGATAATGGGCTGCCGCTACGGATCGGCCCGCCCCGCGTTCGACATCCCAACCCTGGTGGATCTGTACTTGGACGGCCGGCTGCTGTTGGACGAGCTGGTGTCGGCCACCTACGACCTTGCCGAACTCGACAAGGCGCTCGAAGACCTCGAGGCCGGGAAGCTGGCCCGAGGCGTTCTCGATTTGAGCTGAGTGCGCGGGGTATCAGGAGGCGTTCTCGACCTGAGCTGAGCTTGAGGTGGGCGCCGGCCGTCAGGCCGCCGGCGTCTCGGTGATGTCGGCGTCGAGGTCCAGATCGAAGTACTTGGCCGGGTTCTCCAGCAGCACCTTGCGGGAGATCGACTCGTCCACCCTGGTGAAGTTCTCCTCGATGAACTCCTGGGAGTCGGGAAACGACCCCACCGAGTGGGGGAAGTCGGTCCCCCACATGATGTTGTCCCACGGGATGATGTCGACCATGTCGAACACCACCGGGTCGCGGATCACGCTGAAGTGGAAGTGGTCGAGTACCTGCTCGCTGGGCTTGCGCTCGTAGCTCACCTTGAACCAGTCGCCGAACAGCTCGTAGTTGTCGTCCATGAAATACAGCGTGCCCGGCAGCCAGCTGGCGTTGGTCTCGGCGAAGTAGAACTTGATTTCCGGGAAGCGCTCCAGCACGCCCGCGGCAATGAGCTAGGCCATGCAGTACACCGGGGAGTGGCTGCCGGCCCGCTGAACCAGGGCGCTGGCCCACGGGCTGTCGGATGTGCCCTTGGCCGCTGATTGCGGTGGGGCCTGCCCTGCGCCGAAGCCGAAGTGCGGGGCCAGTTTGAGGCCCAGCTCCAGGCTCTTCTCCCAGAACCGGTCGTCCACCGGATCGGCATAGGGAGAGCCGTTGGGGAAGTTGTAGAACGCCACCGAGGGCAGTCCGGCCTCGGCGACGAACTCCAGCTCCTCCACCGCGTGGTCGATGTCGGTAATCGGCGTCACTGCGTTGCCGATGAGCCGGTCGGGGGCCACCGAGCAGTAATCGTGGGCCAAGAAGGTGTTGTAGGCCCGGATCATCGAGCGGTACACGTCGGGATCTTTGATGCCTTCGAGGAAGCGGCTGGCGAACACCGGCGGGAACAGCACCTCGGCGTCGATGCCGTCGAGGTCTTGCTCCCGAAGGCGCTGCTCGGCGGGGCCGGCCCCTTCGGCCGGGCTGCCGTCGGCATTGAAGTAGGTGCCGCCGGAGAACTTCACCTTGTCGCGCCCGGCGATGTTCTGGCCGTTGCGGAGCAGGGGCTGGCCCTCGATCAGCCACCCCTCTCCCCCCTCGGGCAAGTGAATCAGGCGGGGCGCCCGATCCTTCCACCTCTCGGGGACGTACTTCACGAACACGTCGGGCGGCGTCTCCACATGCCCGTCAGCGCTGATTACCTTGTACTTTCGGCCCATGGACGGAGCTTATTCTTCTCAAGCAGAACCAAGAAAACCTGGAGTTCTCAAGCTCAGGGCGCGCTCTGTCTGGCTTGCTCTCGGGCTGGCCCTGGTCCTGATCGCCGCGGGGTGCTCCTCCGACGACGATGATTCGCAGCCCGCCGCTCCTGATGTTGAACAGCCAACCGAGGTGCCCGCGCCCGAACCCACGCCTCAACCTGCACCCACCCAGGCGCCCGCGCCCGAACCTGCACCCACAGAGGCGTCAGTTCCGACCCCCGAGCCGACGGTCCCGCCCACCCCTGCACCCATCCCAGCACCCCCATTGATCCTCTCCGAGTTCGGCGATTTGCCTGTAGGGGTCAGGACCCTGGAGCTAGGCGGGGAACCCGGCCAGCAGCCCCTTTCTGTCTGGTACCCCGCCGACTCGGGCGCGGTGGCCACCATGGAGACGGAGGTCTATGACTCCGCCCAAGCCATTCCCGCCGCGTTTCGAGCCCTGATCCCCGAGAGCATGCAGAGCGCGGTCGAGACCAATTCCTATCGCGACGCGCCGTTGGCCGACGGAAGCCCTTATCCGGTGGTAATTTACAGCCACGGGTTTGGCGGTCATCGAGACGTTGCCATCTTCTTGACCACCCATTTGGCTTCGCACGGTTTCGTGGTCGCATCCCCCGAACACATCCATAGGAATCTCCCCGCCCAGGCCTTTGGGACCGACGAGTTCAGCCCCGAAAAGGACCAGGCCGATATCGCCAACACCCTGGCTGCACTGGAATCGGCGTTCGGGAAAGTGGTCGACACCACCAGGGTTGGAGTTATCGGACATTCCGCCGGTGCCAGAACCGCGCTCGACGCCTTGGCCAATGAGGCAGTTTTGGCCGCCATTCCACTGGCTGGCGGCGGCACTGTGCCGCCCGATGCGGCTGGCAAGCCGATCCTGGTGGTGGTAGCCGAATTGGATCTCACCGTTCCCACCGAGAACAGCCTGGCCAGCTACGAGTCGGCCACCGGCTCTCGCACGTTTGTCAACCTGGCCCAGGCTGGCCACAACAGCTTCACCGATAGCTGCCCCGTCATCCTGGCGGGAGGTGGGCTGGGCGTGCTCGAGCCGCTCCTCGGCGCTGAACAAGTGACCCGGGCCGAAGACGGATGCACACCCGAGAACGCTGATCCTCGGGCCATGCAAGCGGCGCTCAAACACCTGGCCGCAGCCTTTTTCCTGGCCCATCTGAGCGACCGTCCGGGTGCGTCTGTCAGCGCCGATTTCGCTGGTCTCATCGACGGCGTCGAGTTGGCCGACTACCGCGAGGGAGGCTGAGTTGCCGGGTCCTGAAGATCTGGTGCTCAGCTCAGGCTCCCTGGACAATCCCCCGATCGAGGTGTTGGTGGAGGCCGCGGTGGCCGGTGGTTTCGCGGGCTTGACACTGTGGCCCGCCGTCTACCCCGCCGACCCGGCCATTGGAGAGCGCATCCGCGACGCGGGCCTGGCTGTGGTGGACATGGACGCGGTCATCGTTTGGGTCGGTCCCGATGATCCCGGGAGCCCGTACTACGAGGAGGCGCCCCGGGAGGCCGTGTTCGAGGCGGCTGCTGCGCTGGGGGCCACTGGAGTGAACTCGCTGCTGGTCTGCCCAGGATCAGCGACCAAAGAGCAGGCTGTGGAGGTCATGGCCAGCCTGGCCGACCAGGCCGCCGAGATCGGGGCCGACGTGTACATGGAGTTCAGCCGCAACCGGCCCATCCCCGATCCTGCCACCAGCGCCGAGGTGGTGGCGGCCACAGGACGGGCCAACTGCGGCCTCACCGTGGACTTTTGGCATGTGTTCTACGGTCCCGGTGACTTCGCCGATTTCGCGGCCATCCCCGGCTACTTGATCGGTGCCATCCAACTCAACGACGCCCCGGCGGAGCCCCCGCAAGACCTGGGCTGGGCCACCCGGCACCAGCGGTGCGTGCCCGGCGAGGGGGCAATCGACCTTCCAGGGGCGCTGCGGACCATCCGCGGCGCCGGATGCCAAGCCCCCATAACCCTGGAGGTGTTCGACTCTGGCCGCTTGGATGCCTTGGGGCCGGTGGGGTTCGCCCGGCTGCTGGGTGACGCCACCCGCCGGGTGCTGGCCGAGCTCGACGACTAGCTAGATACCCGCCCGCACCGGCAGGCCCGCAGCAACCTCAACCCCGTCGATCTCCTTGGCCGGCTCGATCAAACCCATCGGACCGATCCAAGCCGCTCCCAACATGCCGATCCGCATGGCTGGAGAATAGAGGCGTCAGGCCGCGAACGCGGCTTTGAGGTCGGAGGCCAGCTCAGGCCGGCAGATGAGGATGCCCCATTGGGCCAGATCACGGCGGTTGTAGCGCAGGGGCGAGCCGTCGAGGTGGGATGCGTGCAGCCCCGCGGCCAAGGCGATGGCCACCGGGGCGCAGGTGTCCCATTCATAGAGGCCCCCGGCATGGACCCAGGCATCGGCCTCGCCAGCTACCACCGCCATGGCCTTCACCCCTGCTGACCCCACCCCGTACACATCGGCGTCGACATGGCGAGCCAGACGGTGGCCGTCCCAGCGCACCCGGGAGCGGGACATCACCACCAGCGGCCGTTTGCGGCCAGAATCGGCGGGAGGCCCGTCAGCGCTCATGGTGCTGAACGTCCGACCCCAGGGAGGCACGCACACCGCTCCGGCTGCGGGCTCGCCTTTCACTGCCAGACCCACATGCACCGCCCAGGTGTCGCTCCACTGATCGGCAAAGTCCGACGAACCGTCTAGCGGATCGACTATCCAAACCCGCTCAGCCTCTAGGCGGGCGCCGTCGTCCCGTCCCTCCTCCGACAGCACGACATCGTCGGGGCGCAGTTGGGCCAGCGCGCCGGTGAGATAGCGGTGGCTGAGCTGGTCGCCGGCCAACTCCCGGTGGAGGTAACCGGCGCGGGATTCCTCCATCTCATCGGATAGGGCTTGGAGCTGTTCGCCGGCCTGCTGGGCCAGCCAGTGGGCCAGCTCGTGGTCGTTGGGCTCGGAGGCTTGGGTCACGGAGCCAGCACGATCGGCCGCCAGTCCAGCACCGGCACCGGGTCGGCATCGCCTCGCTCGGCCTGCACGATCACCGTGAAGGCCAGGAGCCGACCAATGGCCACCGGATGCGCCGCGTCGAGGGTGGCGGCCACGTCCACCACGTCGTCTTCGAACACCGGGCCGGTGTGATCGCAGAGATGCCAGCCCACCACGGTGGCCGCGGTGGGAAGCAGTCGCACCAATCCGGCCTGGGCCAAACCCACGGTGTGGCCGCCATAGACGAGTCTCTTGCCCCCTTGGCCCAAGGACGCATCTCGGTGCGGCGGCGCCAGGTTCTGGGTGAGCCGAACCAGCGCAGGGGCATCGGTCACCGTGTCCCGCAGCGGATCGCGCCGGGTCTCACCAATCGGCCAGTCTTGGGGCGTTCCCAGAGGGGTCAAGTCCCAGTCAGAGGGTGCGGCCTCCACAAACGGGGCCATGTCGAGCTCATCGGGAGTTCCTCCGAGATCGTCACTGTGGCCGGTGGGAGCATCCGAGCGGCGGCGCACCAGCGCGCACCGCTCGAAGTCCAGCACCAGGCGGCCCTGTTCATCATGAGTTTGCATGCCGAGCAACACCAGACCTCGAGGCGGCCGGTCGGGCCGTGATGATGCCTCTCGCAGGCCCCGCACGGTGACCGCAGTGGTGAGCGTGTCTCCCACCCGCACCGTGTGCAGTTGGCGAACTCCCCGGTAGAACAGGTTGGCCACCACCTTGCGAGTGGCCACGGTGGACTGGCCGATGGCCACCTGCAACACCAGTGCGGGGTTGACGATTGCGCCGGGCTGGCCGGTAACGGCCTCAGCTAGCGGGCGGCTCAAACTGATGGCCAGCGGATCGCCGCAAATAGCCTGGTAGGCGGCGACCTCGCCCGGTCCGATGGTGATGGCCGGGGCGGGGTCGAGCTGTTCGCTTACTGCGAAGTCCTCAAACCAGGGGCCGTCCCCTGCCGGTGCAACCACGCCCCGAAGTAAACCACGCCAGCCGCCGGCCACCTGAACCGGCCTCAACCATCCATTAGGTTCAGCCCATGGCAGCAGTTTCATCCGAGGAAGTCCCGGTCATCATCGAAGTGGCCATCAACGGAATCACCAGTCCCGAGATCAATCCCAACGTGCCGCTGAGCCCCGAAGACATCGGGGCCGATGCGCTGTCTTGCCTGGAGGGGGGCGCGGCCATCATCCACACCCACAACCACGACATCAGCCTCACCGGCGAGGCCGCCGCCGGCCCCTACGTCGAGGCCATGGCCCCGGTGTTGGCCGCCCGCCCTGATGCACTGTGGTATCCCACCCTCACCTCTGGCGACCATCAGGCCAAGTACGCCCACATGGTCATGATCGCCGCCGAGATGCCTCTGCGAATGGTGGCCGTGGATCCCGGCTCCACCAACATCGGCGGGGCCGGGCCCGACGGCCTGCCGGTGGGCGGAACCTACAAGAACGACTACGCCGAAATCCGGGCCAGCTTCGACCTGTGCCGCGACAACGGATGGGCCCCGGCGATGGCCATCTACGAGCCCGGCTTCTTGCAGTGCGTTCTCACCTACCACCGGGTCGGCCAACTGCCCGCCGGGTCGATGGCCAAGCTCTACTTCGGCGCCGAATGGGGGCTTTCCCGCCGGTCCAAAGGAGTCACATTCGGCCTCCCTCCCACCAAGCACGCCCTGCTGGCCTACCTGGACATGCTGGAGGACACCGACATCCCGTGGTCGGTTTCAGTGTGGGGCGGCGACCTCATGGCCACCCCTGTGGCCCGGCTGGCCCTCGAGCTGGGGGGCCACCTCCATGTGGGGATCGAGGAGTTCTACGACCCCGACCGCTCTCCCACCAACCAGGAGCTCTTGGCCGAAGCCGTCGCCTTGTGCAACGAGGTTGGCCGCCCCATCGCCACCTGCGCCGGAACGGCAGAGGTGCTGGAACTGCCCTAGCGGCCTAGTGGTGTGTCTTGGGTTTAGCGCCGTGGATTGCGACGGCAGCGGCGTTCCTCGCAAGGCGCGCCGACGCAGCCATACTCCCAGTGTACGGCAAGGAGGCGCAACGCCGCGAGGGGCGTCGATGCCTAGCAGGACACGCGCGAATAAACCCAAGACACACCACTAGACGCAGGGGTTCTCCATCACACCGAGGCCCTCTATCTCGGAGCGGATCACGTCACCCGGCTTGAGATAGAGGCCTTGGGCGTGGCCGACCCCTCCGGGGGTGCCGGTGAAGATGATGTCGCCGGGATGCAAGGTGAGGATCGACGACAGGTAGGAGACGATCTCGGCCACCGGGCGCATGAGGTAGCTGGTGCGGCTGTCCTGGCGCAGCTCGCCATTGACGCTGCATGAGATGGCCAGGTCGTCGGGGTTGTCCACCAGGTCGGGGCTCACCAGCGCCGGGCCGGTGGGGCCGAAGGACTCCCGGGACTTGCCCAGAGAGAATTGTGGCGGGGTGGCCGCGGTCTGAAGAGCCCGATCGGAGATGTCCTGGCCGATCATTATCCCGGACACCCGGGCCCAAGCCTCTGATTCGTCCACGTTGCGGGTCTCAGTGCCGATCACCGCCACCAGCTCGCACTCGTAGTCGCAGCGGTCGCCCACCAGCTTCACCGGCGCGGCCGGCCCCACCAGGCAAGTGGGGAACTTGGTGAACACCACCGGCGCTTCGCTGGCGGTTCGGCCCATGGGGTCGACCCGATCGATCTCCTCGATGTGGTCCCGATAGTTGAGCCCGTAGCCGAACACCTGCATGGGCGCTGGCACCGGCGGTCCCAGTTCGGCCAGCGCCACCTGTCCGTCGGGCGCGCCTCGGCCGGCCCAGCGGTGGTGCAGTTCCCGAGGGCGGGTGAGGGCATCCATCGGGTCGGTGTCCAGTTCCCAGTAGTCCTGCCCGTCCAGCAGCACCGCCTGCCCCGCCCGGTTGGCCAGTCGGAAGCTCACTGCGGATCCCTTTCCGCTACAGCGTGGCCGCGAGTTCGACCGCGGAGCGCATGGCCCCCTCCAGGTACCCCGGTTGGGCGCAGTCGCCTACCGCGTGGACTTCGGCGCCGGCAGCCCGCAGGTCGTCGGCCAGCGAGGTGTCGGCGGCCAACTCGGAGGTGACCACCACCAGGTCGGCAGGTGTGGTTTGTTCGGCACCGTTGGTACGCCACACCACCCCCTCGTCGGTGATGGCTGTGACCTGGGCACCGGCAACCAGATGCACCCCGGCCTGGCCGAGGTCGTTCACCACCCGCCAGCGTCCGGGCAGCCCGAGGGAGAATCCAAACGCCGGCCCCGACTCGATCAGCGTGACCTCGGCGCCCTGATGGTGGGCTGCTTCGGTGACCCCGAGGCCCGGCAGGTCGCCGCCCAGCACCGCGATCCGGGCAGCATCCAGGGGGTTGCCGTCTAGCAGCCATGGGGCCAAGTCGTCCACCCCCCACACGTTGGGGCCGTCGATGCCGTCCACCGCGGGGCGGCCCCACCGGCCGCCCACCGCAACGGCCACTGCATCGGGCGACAGCGCGCTGGCTTCGGCCGCGTCGAGGCGGGTATTGAGCCGCACATCCACCCCGAGTTGGGCGACCTGACGCTCGAACCACTCCATGAGCTCGGCGTTCACGTCGCTGGTGGCCGACGCCAGCGCCCACCGGCCACCCAGGCGATGAGAAGCCTCGGCCAGGATCACCTCATGGCCCCGCAAGGCGGCCACTCGGGCGGTCTCCATGCCCGAGGGCCCTCCACCCACCACCAGCACCCGCTTGGCCGTGGGTGCGGCCTCGGCGGTGAGCTGGTCTTCCCGGCCCAGAAAGCCGTTGCCCGCACACCGGGTGCCCACCCGCAAGAAGATGTTGCCGATGCAGCGGTAGTGGTACACGCAGGGTCGCACGTCTTCGGAGTTGCCCGCGGCCAGCTTGTTGGGCAGGTCGGGGTCGGCCAGGATCTTGCGGCCCATGGCCACGAAGTCGTACTTGCCCTCGGCGATGTGGCGGTCGGCGGCCTCGGGGCTGATCCGGCCCACGGCGATGATCGGCACGTCCACCTCGGCTTTGACCGCGGTCGCATTGGGCACCAAAAGCTCGGGCACATGGGGGCCGTAGGAGTCGGTGGGTCCGGTGGCGATGCCGGGATCGTGGTAGGCCGATACGTGGATGGCGTCGGCCCCGGCTGCGGCGGACACACGGGCGTTGTGGAGGGCGTCGTCGAGGACGATGCCGTCGATGCCCACTTCGGTGCTGTTGAGCCGCACCCACACCGGGTAGTCGTGGCCCACCCGGCGGCGGATCTCGGTGAGGATTTCCTTCAGGAACCGGGCCCGATTCTCCACCGAGCCGCCGTAGGCGTCGTCGCGGGTGTTGACAGTGGGCGACAAGAAGGCGTCGATGAGATAGCCGTGGCCGCCGTGCAGTTCCACTGCGTCCACCCCGGCCTCCCGTGCCCGCACGGTGGCCGCCGCGAACTGCTCGACCACGGTGGCGATGTCGTCGTGGTCCATCACCCGGTAGTGGACCTTGGAGGTGGGAGCGATGAGCGGCTCGGCCATCATGGCCCCCTCATCTGCGGTCACCATCCCATAGAGCGGGTCGATGGTGGCCGGTCCCGGCGCCGAAGGCACCCACAGGGGCCGACCGGCCATGGTGTCTTGCAGAGCGGTCTTACCGGCGTGGGTGAGCTGCATGGCGATCTTGCCGCCCTGGGCGTGCACCCGATCGGCAGCCCGCTTCCACGATGGGATGAACTTGTTGTCGGAGATCGCCGTCTGGCGCTTGTTGGAACAGCCCGACGGATGGGCCACGCCCACCGATCCCAGCATCACCACCGCCATGCCGCCCTTGGCCCGGGCCTCCAGGTAGGCGGCCTGGTCGTCGGACACCTCGCCGTTCTCGTCGCCCAACTCCTCGCCCATCGGGGCCATGATCAGCCGGTTGCGCAGTTCCAGAGTGCCAATGCGGCCCGGCGACAGCAGGTGTTCGAAACTCATAGCCCCATCATGGCCCATCACCGGGATTCGGGTCAGAACCAAAGGGCCATGCCGACAGCAGGCGGCGGGCGCGGGTCGGTTTATGACTGCAACCGGACACCCCGATGCCCGTATTCTCACCGAGTGTCTTTGATCGCCGCGTGGGGGTTGACCAAGCAGTTCGGCGGCTTCACCGCGGTAGACGGCATCGACTTCGAGGTCGAGCGGGGCGAGGTGTTCGGCTTTCTGGGACCCAACGGCGCCGGCAAGTCGTCCACCATGCGGATGATCGGCTGTGTGTCCGACCCCACCGGGGGTGCCCTGCGCATCATGGGTATGGACCCATCACGAGAGGGCACCAAGATCCGGACTCGCCTCGGGGTGGTCCCCCAGCAGGACAACCTCGACGAAGAGCTGTCGGTGGCCGAGAACCTGTACGTGTACGGGCGCTATTTCGACCTGCCTCGGTCGTTGCTGCGCTCCCGCACCGCCGAACTACTCGATTTCGTGCAGCTCACCGAGCGGGCCAACGACCATGTGGAACCGCTGTCGGGAGGCATGAAACGGCGCCTCACCATCGCCCGGGCCCTGATCAGCGAGCCTGAGGTTCTGTTGCTGGACGAGCCCACCACTGGCCTCGACCCCCAGGCCCGCCATGTGGTGTGGGAGCGGCTGTGGACGCTCAAGCGCCGAGGGGTGACCCAGGTGCTCACCACCCACTACATGGACGAGGCCGAGCAGCTCTGCGACCGCCTCGTGGTGATGGACCGGGGCAAGATCGTGGCCGAGGGGTCGCCCCGACAGCTCATCGAGCGCTACTCCACCCGTGAGGTGGTGGAGGTGCGCACCCACGGCCAAGTGACCGTGATGGCCGATGCGTTGCGCCGCTTGGGGGAGAGCCCCGAGGCCCAGGCAAGAGACGAGCTCTATGAGCGGGTGGAGGAGTTGCCGGATCGGGTGCTGCTGTACACCGACCATGGCGAGCGGCTAGTGGCCCTGCTCGGCGAGGTCGAGCATGAGAGCGTGCTGGTGCGACGCAGCACCCTTGAAGACGTGTTCTTGCACTTGACGGGCCGCTCGCTGGTGGACTGATGGCACCCGCCGCGGTCATTCCCCGGCCCAAGTTGGCGGTCGAGTACTGGCTGTTGACCTATCGGCGCAACTGGAAGGGCTCGCTGCTCACCAGTTTCTTGAGTCCTATCCTGTTCCTGGCCGCCATGGGATTGGGCCTGGGCTCGCTGGTCGACGCCGAGGTCGGCTCCGGCCGGGATCTGGGCGGGCTCGACTATCTGGACTTCCTGGCCCCCGGGCTGTTGGCCGGAAACGCCATGATGCTGGCGGTCAACGAGTCCACCTATCCGGTGCTGGGCGGCTTCAAGTGGTACCGCACCTACATGGCCATGGCCGCCTCCCCGCTGCGGGGCCGCGACATCCTGCTGGGCCATTTCACCTACATGGCCTTCCGGGTGACGTTGGCCAGCTTTGTGTTCCTGGGAGTTATGGCCGCCTTCGGAGCGGTCTCGTCGCCGCTGGCGGTGCTGGCCCCGATTTGCGCCGCCCTGTGCGGCATGGCCTTCGCCACCCCCACCGCGGCGTTTGTCGCCACCCGGATCAACGCCGACAACTTCAGCACCTACACCCGGTTCGTGATCATGCCCATGTTCTTGTTCTCGGGGATCTTCTACCCGGTTTCCCAGCTGCCGGTCGTCCTCGAGCAGATCGCCTGGCTCACCCCGGTGTGGCACGGGGTGCGGCTGTGCCGGGCACTGAGCACCGGTAGCGGAGTGAGCTGGGAGCTGGCCGGGCATCTTGCCTACCTGGTGGCCCTGATCCTGGTCGGCACGCTGCTGGCCGGCAAGAGCTACACCCGAAGGCTGTACGAATGAGCCCGGCAAACGTGAACATCGCAGGCCGAGGACGACGCCCGTCGCGGCTGGGGTTGGCCGCGGCAGCGGGCTTGTTGCCGTCGCATCGGTTTGCCCGCGTCGTCGAGCGCAACTTCACCGTGTACCGGCGCACCTGGGTCACGCTGCTGTCGGGGTTCTTCGAGCCGGTGTTCTACCTGCTGTCAATCGGCATCGGCATCGGCGAGTTGGTGGGCGATGTGACCGTCGGCGGACGCACTGTCGACTACCGCACCTTCGTGGCACCGGGGCTGCTGGCCACCTCGGCCATGAACGGCACCTTCTATGACAGCACCATGAACATGTACTACAAGCTCACCTGGGCCAAGATCTACGACGCGGTGCTGGCCACCCCGGTGGGCGTGGTGGACTTGGCCTTGGGCGAGATGGGCTGGTCGGTGCTGCGGGCCACCCTGTACTCCGGCGGTTTCCTCGGGATCATGGCCGGTTTGGGGCTGGTGGACTCGTTCTGGGCCATCGCGGCGTTGCCGGGGGCCACGCTGATCGGGTTCACCTTCGCCGCCTTGGGCATGGCCGCCACCAGCTACATGCGGAGCTGGAACGACCTCGACCTGGTGACCGTGCCGCTCATCGTTCAGTTCCTGTTCTCCGCCACCTTCTTCCCGCTGGACACCTACCCCCGAGCCGTGCAGTTCCTCGTCCAGGCCACCCCCCTCTACCACGGTGTGGCCATGGAGCGAGCCTTCATCGCCGGCGACATCAGCCTCGGCCTCATCCCCCACATCGCTTACCTCCTGGTCCTCGCTGCCGCCGGCGCTGCCATAGCCAGCCGCCGCCTCGGCCGACTTCTGACGCCCTAAGAGCCTGAATCCACCGAGGTGGGGGGGGGGGGGGGGGGGGTTGTGGGTTTGTGGGGGGGGGGGGGGGGGGTTTTTTGGGGG
>JAPPMA010000028.1:35355-36437 GCA_028819295.1 bacterium
TTTTTAACACCAACCCCCCCAAAACCAATCCCCCTTTTGCCGGGGGGGGGGGTTTTTTTTTTAAAAAAACGGGGGGCGGGGGGGGGGGGGTTTCCCCCCCCCCCCCCCCCCCCCCTCCCCCTTCTTGTTCTGGGTGTTTAGGGTTTAGGCCCGGGCGGGCCGGCGGGCGGCGTGGTTGGGCCGCGGTTTTGGTTTGGGTGTTGTTGGCGGGTGTGGTTGGGGGTGTGGCGCCGGGGGCGGTTGCGCAGTCGGCGAGTCCGATGACGCTTTCGGTTTTGCTGGGCGGCGGCGCTGCTTTTGAGGACGGGTCGGGTTTGGGCTATTTCGAGTTCGATGTGGTGGTGACCGCGCCGGCGAGCACCACGCAGGATTTGCATTATTTGCTGTGCTTCGGCGGCACGGCCGTTCTGGACAGGGACGGCACTTTGTCCGCGGGCGAGGACTTCCAGGTGCTCTCTTCGGTAGGCACGGTTCAAAAGGTTTGGGGCACCGGCGACGGGGACGGGTGCGTTAAAGCGGTGAATACTCAAGGGAGTTTTTCCGGCCCCCGGATTCGCCAGGGCGGTGTCACCGCCCTGAGGGTCCGCGTGTTCGCCGACGAGGTGGACGAGGGTGCTGAGACGATCACTGTCACGCTCCGCGAGGACACCAGGATGCCGGTGAACCCGGCGTTTTCTGCGGCGGCTTCTGGGGTTCGGCTGCCGTCGGATGTGGTGGTCTCGTCGGCGGGCAATCCGTTCACGGTCACGGTGAACGACGGGCCGGACCCGCTGGCGGCGGGGTGCGCGACGCAGAACTGGGATGGTTCGTTCGCGGTGCCTGCTGATTGGCCTCTGGCGCCTGAGGGTTTGGAGCCGTGGTCGCTGTTCCGCCTGCTGTTCGTGACGGCGGGCGAGTACACGCCGCCGGGCGGGGTGGTGGGTGTTTCCGTTCTGGATGAGGTGGTGCGGGACGAGGCGCGGGATGGGCACGCGTCGTTGGGCGCCGGGTGTGCGGGCTTGTTCTCGCTTCTGGGGTCGACGCTGGGCACCTCGGCGCGTGAGAACACGTCGACGCGAGCGTCGGACACGGGGGCATCTGTT
>JAPPMA010000104.1 GCA_028819295.1 bacterium
GCGCCTGCAACTGCGCCGTCGTGTGGCCGGCCGCGCACTCCCCCGACGACACACCAGAGGCCTCCGCGTCCCAGTAGCTCGCCTCCGGCTCGTCGCCAGGGTCCGGCCGGCAAAGTCCGATCAGCCCGCCGCTGCCCGCATGCCCGTCAGGGACCGTCACCGCCCCGGTGGAGTAGTTGGCCCGCGTCTCCCGCGAGTTGCCATGCACGTACAAGCCCGCCAAACCGCCTGCGACGGCGTTGTTCTGATTCGGCAGATACCAATTGCTGCCGTTGTAGTAGTAGCCGTTGGTGACGGTCACGTCGCCGGTGGCGTAAGCCGCCCTCACGTAACCGCCGGGCCGAAATCCCACCAAACCGCCCGCAGTGGAGTTCGAGGTAGTCACGTTTCCCGTGGCGTAGACGGCGGTAGCGCCGGCCTGGTTGAGCATTCCCACGAGACCGCCGACACTGTCGTGGCCGGACACATCGCCGGTGGCGTAGCTCTCGACGATGACGCCCTGGCGCCAGTTGGTGCCAATCAGACCACCCGCATCGCTGCGCGACACGGAAACGTCAACGTGGGAGTAGACGCCGCTGACTCGGCCGCCTTCCAAAATGCCTGCCAACGCCCCCACCACCTGATTTCCTTTCACTCCGCTGTCTGAGTTGGGGTCGCTCAGCCCGAGGTTCCGCACATGCGCGCCCGGGCCGATGTAGCCGAACAGACCGACGTAGAACCTCCCGGAGTCGTTGATGTAGAGGTTGGCGATGGTGCGACCGTTGCCCTCGAACACCGCTGTGAACATCCGGGCAAGCGAATGCGGCCGGTCGCCGTTGTAGGCAGATCCGACCTGGTCTGTGAAACGTTCCTCTTTTTCACCGGTGTTGATTCTCTCGCCGCCCATCAGCGGAACCCAGCCCTTGCCGTCGTTCCAGAAGTCGTCTCCGGAGTCGGCCGAGCCGTTGCCGTTGGTGTCGAAGTCCAGGTCGGCGGCCAGTTCGTAGCCGTCGCAGCCGTCGGCTGGGCAGCCCATGTTTGCGGCTGCGTTGGGGAACGCGGCCGCGTACTTGGTCGCGCCGTCGGGGTCGTGGCCGGTGTAGCCGTCCTTGGACGGCGGGTACACATCAGCCGCAGCGTCGCCGTCGAGGTCCCAGCGGATGGCGTTCAGCTGGGCCAGGCTCGAGATCTCGATCAGCCCGTCGTCGTCGACGTCGTAGTCGACCTCCGGCGTCTGCGCGCCCGCTGGAACCACGGATACAGACGCCACCAGCCCGGCCACCAGCGCCAACACGGCTACCCCAGCCGGCCAGCCCGGCCAGAGGCGTAACCCAGACCAACCCCGATCACCCCCGCACACGCCCGCCAAGCCGACCACGCTAACCGCCTTCCTCTGGACCGCGCCGCCACGATGTTACACGCCGCGGCTCCACAACCCCATAACCGCTAGCCCAACAGGTGTGCCAGCGGCCCCGGGCCGGTGCCCAGGTTCCATTTTGCGGAGCGCTTGAGGCATTCGCGGACGAACTCCTTGGCGCCCTTGATAGCGTCCATGGGGGCCATCCCCGTTGCCAACGCTGCGGCGACGGCAGCCGAGAAAGTGCAGCCCGTGCCGTGGTCGTTGTCTGTGTCGATCACCTCAGCAGACAGCTCGACCCGCTCGCCGTCATGGAATATGAAGTCGGTGGCGGTGGCTTCTCCTGTTATCGCCATTGAGCCTGGACACAGGGCCGCAAGATCGGATGGTTCCTCAAGGTCACCCACCTCGCGTAACACCAGGGCCTCTCGGGCATTGGGAGTAGCCACTGTTGCGTGCCCCAGGAGATCCCAATAGGCCAACTCGGCCTCGGCTTCAAGCAGCCGGTTCCCGGTGGACGACACCATGACTGGGTCGACCACCAGGTTGGGCAGCCGTCCGGCGGCGGCATACTCGCCCACCACGGCGATGATGTCCCGGTTGGCCAGCATCCCGGTTTTTACGGCGGCTACCGGCAGGTCGTCGAGCACCGAGTCGAGTTGGCGGGCCACGAAATCGGCCGGGATGGGGTGTACCCCCTGAACACCCACCGTGTTCTGGGCGGTCACCGCGGTGATCACTGCGGTTCCGTGTACCCCCAGCGCCGCGAACGTGGCCAGGTCGGCGGCCACCCCCGCGCCGCCCGAGGAGTCCGACCCGGCCACGGTCAGCGCCACGGGCGGGTTCATCCCGTGTGCCATTCGTCCAAGAGGGCGGCGATGGTGTCCTGGGGGTGGGAGCTGCGGGCCACCGCCCCCTGAACCGCCACGCCGGCCGCCCCGGCGTCTCGACACGCGGCCACCCGGCCCACGTCGATTCCACCCAGGGCGTACACCGGGACATGGGCTTGCCGGGCGATCCGCCCCAATCCGCCCAGTCCCAGCGCCGGGCCGTAGCCGGGTTTCGACTCGGTCTCGAATATGGGGGAGACGGTCACATAGTCCACCCCTTCGAGTTCGGCTTGGCGCACCTCGTCGAGTCCGTGGCACGACCGTCCGATGATGCCCCGGTACACCTTGGGGTAGTGGTCGAAGCCGGCGAGGTGAACCCCGTCGGCAACCGGGTCGATCATGGAGGCCAGGATGAGACAGTCGGTGTGGTCTCTCATTAGCTTGGCCAGCTCGCGCCGGACCTGCGGGGGGCGGCCCTTGGCCCGGAAGACCACCGCCGGCGCGCTCAGCACCACATCGGTGAGCACCAGCAACTCGGAGGCCAGCGCCCGCTTCGGGCTGAAGGGCCGTCGGTGATCTGAGCTCGGCAAAGGTGTGCGAACTGAGCGCACTTGGCCTTCCCTGCCACCGCGGCGACGCGGTTCAGAACTCGGCACGGCCCTGGCTGGAAGTGGAGGCTTCGGCACCGAAGCGCTTGGGTATCCGACCGGCCAGTCTGGCCCGCCGACCTCCCTCGGCGGCCAGCCTCATGGCGGCGGCCATTTGCTCGGGGTCGCGGGCCCGGGTGATGGCCGAGGCCACCATCACCGCGTCGCAGCCCAGTTCCATGGCCAGCGCGGCGTCGGAGGCGGTGCCGATGCCCGCGTCCAGCACCACGGGCACCGACGACTGCTCGGCGATCATCTCGATGTTGTGGGGATTGCGGATGCCCAGCCCCGACCCGATGGGAGCCCCCAAGGGCATCACCGAGGCGCATCCCAGGTCTTGGAGTCGCTGGGCCAGAACCGGGTCGTCGTTGGTGTAGGCCATCACGGTGAAGCCGTCGTCCACCAAGGTCTCGGCCGCATCCACCAACTCGATGCACTCGGGGAGCAGGGTGATGTCGTCGGCGATCACCTCCAGCTTGATCCAGTTGGTTTCGAACGCCTCCCGGGCCAGCTTGGCGGTGAGCACGGCATCGGTCGCCGTGTGGCATCCGGCGGTGTTGGGCAGAACATCGAGGCCCAAGCGGTCGATC
>JAPPMA010000007.1:0-13070 GCA_028819295.1 bacterium
CCCCCACCCCCCACCACCCCAACCAAAACACCCCCCAAAAACCCCCCCACAACCCCAACCCCCCCCCCAACCCCCCAAAAAAAAACCCCCCCCTCCCCCCCCGGCCCCCCCCCCCCCCAACCCGGAGAAGCCTATCCGCCAAATCCATCACAACACCATAACAGGAGTATTCACCCGCCAGACTGGGGTTCCCTCCTTGGGCCAACCCCCAGAGATTCAACGCAATTCGACAAGGAGCACTCCCCTTCCCCAGGTCGCGTCCCCCCGCAGGGCGTATCAGCCAGTTGCCGATGATTGACTGCTGCCGATGCGGTCAGGAGTAAACTCGTCCAGCGAAATGCTTGCTGACCATCCCCCCGTTGGCGGACTGCCCATCAAGAGCTGATGAAAATCCCCACCGACTACGACAATCCCGGCTACGGGCGAGCCTGCGCCCTCGATCCCGAGATGGCGGATAACTACATCGCCCACACCATGATCGGCGACCCTCTCGCTGACGCTGCCGTTGAGGTTCTCTCCACACTGAAGCGCTCGGAGTCGAACCGGCTCATCTCGGCCTACATGAGCCCCCCTGACGGGAAGAAGCTTCCTGACGCGCCATCGGAGGTCCACGCCCTCTTTGACGATGCCATGAGCCCCCCAGACTGGCTCGACCTTCCCGCATTGACCGCTGGCATTCACATGTTCCACCGGAACCGGAAGATGGTGGTGGCCGGGATGCTGGCCGGGGTTCTGGTGGAGGGCTTCTCCACCAACATCAGCCAGTCGTTCTTCATAACCGGCCGCCTGCGCGACCAGGGGGTGCGGCGCCTTCAGCAGAACAACCGCCATATGGTGGAGATCTTCATTCCCGGCGGTATGGCGCCCTACGGAGACGGCTGGAAGCTCTCTTTTCGGATCCGTCTCGTCCATGCCCAGGTCAGGCACCTGCTCAACAACTCAGAGGAATGGGATGCAGATACCCTGGGCGTCCCGCTGAGCTCGGCCCATGTTGGCTACGCGATCACCGCGTTCTCCGCCCGGCTCCTCAAGCACATGAGGAGCCTGGGAGCAAGCTTCAGCGAAGAAGATGCGGCGAGCTTCATGGCGACGTGGCGCTACTCGGGACTGCTCATGGGGATTCCCGGGTCGATCCTCTTCCGCGGCGAGGCAGACGCGCTGAAGTTGTACGACATCGGCACCATGTGCGAGCCAGAGCCCGGGGCCTCGTCCATCGCCTTGGCCAACTCGCTGGTCAACTCGGCCCCCCTGGTGATTGGCATCACCGACTCCGCCGAGGGACGGAAACTGTCACACTACGTCTACAGGGTGTCGCGGGCGCTCATCGGCGACACGCTGGCCGATCAGTTGAGGTATCCCAAGCAGTCAACCTTCGGCGTGCTCCCCTGGTTGTGCGCCCAGAGCAGATACGACCGCTTCATGTCGCGGTCCTTCCCCAAGATCGCCCGCAAGAGCAACTTTTCCAATTTCACAACGCTCTTGTCGGGATCGAGGTACGACGACGAGGGCATCGCCTACGATTTGCCTGATCACGTCTATGCCGAGAAGTCCAGCAAGTGGTGATGACTCCTCGCCGACAGGCGTTCCCCTGAGGTTGCAGCATGTTCCGCTGGCAGGCCCGCACAATCCAGAAGTCACCCGCACTCGTCCTTCTGGCATTGGGGGCGGTGACGCTGGCCCTCCTGGCGGGGTTCCTGGTTCGAGACCAGCCTGAGGGGCCGATCGACTCCACCGGGATATTCCTTCCCGCCGACAGCGGCCTTGCCGAAGCCACCGACGCGATCAGGGAGAGCTTTCCCGCCGCGGCGGATTTGCGGGTGGTCCAGATACTGGCCAAGGGCGATGTCCTCACCGCCGATTCTCTGCGGACGGTCAAAAACCTGCAAGCCGCCATCATCAGCGATCCGGAGATAGCGCCGTTCCTGGTCGACGAGCCCCTCTACGGATACGTGCAGCTCATCGAGCTCGCGGCAGCCGAAGTGGGGCTCAGCCTTGCCACCCTTACCGACACCCAGATATCCCTCGGCCTCACCCAGCTGGCGCAGGATCCCGAGCGAACCGAGCTGAACCACCTGCTGGGCCGCTTCGTGGCCCGCGATGCCGGCGGCGCTGCCTTCGCCGGGCTCTCGCTGGTGATCCTCGACGATGTGGGCGACGCCCTCGGCCAGGAAGCGGCGCAGTTGCGGGCCCATCAGATCACCGAGGGGTTCGATGCGGCATCGGTTGATATCACCATCATCACTCTGGCCAACAGCGATGCCGAGGGCAAGGACGCCCGAGAGGATAACCTGCTGATCCTCACCGTTATCGCGCTCGCGGTGATCGTGATCCTGCTGGCCCTGTTCTACCGGACCCAGTCCGACGTCCACATCACCATGGCGGGCCTCGCCATGGTGGTCCTGTGGACGTTCGGTGCCCTGTCGTGGCTCTCCCCCGGCGGGGCCGGCATCGTCGATCCCGACAACATCCTTCTCACCCTCGTCCCCGTGCTTCTAATCAGTCTTTCGGTGGACTACGCCCTTCAGATCATCGGGCGCTACCGCGAGGCCCTGCGCGACGGCGCCGAGGGAGATGACAGCGCCGAGCGGGGCGATGACGCCTCCGGGCGGGCCATTGCCCGCTCGGTGCAGCTTTGCGGGGTGCCGGTGCTGCTGGCCGCGGGCACCACCGCAGTGAGCCTGCTCGCCAACCTGAGCAGCCGCTTCGAGCCCATCGCCGATTTCGGCATCATCGCCAGCATCGGCGTCATCTCGGGCTGGATCGTGATGACCAACTTCGTGCCGGCCGCCCGGCTGCTGTTGGACCGCTGGCTTGCGGCCCGAGGACAAGAGCCGGCAACCCGCCCCGTGGCCGACGCGATTCCCGGCGCGGCCGCAGTGCTGCCCCGTATTGCCTCCGGCGTCGCACGCCGCCCGCTGCCGGTGGTGACTGCGGCTGTTGCCCTCACGGTGTTGGCCGTGGTCGCCGCGGCCAACCTCAGCACCAGCTTCGCCGTCAAAGACTTCCTGCCCAAAGACTCCGACACGTTCCAGAGCTTCGACTTCCTAGAGGAGAACTTCGACGGCAGCGCCACGCTCATGACAGTGCTCATCGAGACCGATCTAGGCAACATCCGGGCGGTCCGAGACCTCACCGATCTCCACACAACCCTGGTCGACCCGCTGCGGCGACCCGACGGCATCGTGGGGCCTCCCCTGGCCTCGGCCGGGACGCTGCTCGCCGACTGGACCGGCCAGAGCGGAGACAACCACGACCCCGCCGTGGCGACCGCCTTCGACCGCCTCAACACCAGCATCACCGCCACCGACGAGCAGGTCAGTCGGGCATGGGGCCTGCTGCGGAATGCAGACCCGAGCGGCTTCGCCGAGGTGCTCGACCTCCGCGCCGACGGCCTCGACCGCACCATCATCCAAATACCGGTGGCCGTGGAGAGCAACGAAGCGCTCCAAGACTTGATCGCCGAACTGGAGGCCCTCTGGGGGGGCGACAGCTCCGAGATCACCGTTACCGGCGGCGACGCCCTCATCGCCTTGATCACCGAGGAACTGGCCGACAGCCAGGTTGTCAGCGTCGGCCTGGCTCTAGCCGCGGCGCTGGCCATTCTCGTGGCCTACTTCGGAATCAGCCGGTCACGCCCGCTGCTCGGCTTGATCACCATCTTCCCCATCGCGGTGACCCTTACCTGGCTGCTGGGGGCCATGTGGGTGTTCGGGATCTCCTACAACATGGGCACGGCGCTCATGGTGGTGCTGACCATCGGGATCGGCGTCGACTACACGATCCACCTCACGCACCGCTTCTTGGAGGAGCTTCAGGAGTCGGAGCGAGCAGTCGATGCCATCACCGAGGCGATGGTCACCACGGGAGGGGCGCTTCTGGCCAGCGCGCTCACCACCGCGCTGGGACTGCTGGCGCTGTTGTTCTCGCCCCTCGTGCCCATGCAGGAGTTGGGCATCCTCGCCGCGGTAGCCATCTTGTTCGGCCTGGTCGCCACCTTCACCGTGCTCCCTCCCCTGCTGGTGCTGTGGGCCCACTATCACCGCGGGCGGGCCCATGAAGCCGGCCTGGTCGGCGCCGATCACTAGAGCGCGGCCCGACCGGCGCTGAGGCCGCCGTCCACGTAGATGATTTGGCCGGTCACGTAGCGGGCGTCGTCGGAGGCCAAAAAG
The DNA here is from genome assembly GCA_028819295.1 of bacterium. Classification (GTDB taxonomy): domain Bacteria; phylum Actinomycetota; class Acidimicrobiia; order Acidimicrobiales; family Bin134; genus Poriferisocius. The sequence goes on from JAPPMA010000007.1 coordinate 4,170, forward strand.
CCCACCACATCGGCGATGTCGTCGGGGCGGCCGGTTCGGCCCAGCGGCACGGCCCGAGCCCGCCGCTCGCCTTTGTCGCCCTCGTAGTTGGCCTCGGTGCCCTCGGTTCGGATCATCCCCGGTCCGACGGCGTTGGCCCGAATGCCCCGGGGTCCCAACTCCAGGGCAGTCTGCTTGGTGAAGCTCTCCACCGCGGCCTTGGAAGGCGGATAGATGCCCACCCCCGGCGGATTGGAGAAGGCGGCGTTTGACGAGAGGTTGACGATGGCCGATCCCGGCCCCATCAGCGGGGCCAGCGCCTGGGTGCAGTGGAAAGTGCCCATCACGTTCACCTCCAGCACCCGGCGCACGTCCTGTGGGGTCATCGCGTCCAGGTCGGCGAAGATCCAGATGCCGGCGTTGTTCACCAGCACGTCCACTCGCTCGAGCGAGTCGGCCAGCGCGGCCACCGACTCCGGGTCGGACACATCGCACTGCCGCCATTGTCCGCCGAGCATTTCCGCGGTGGCCGCCGCGGTCTGGGGGTTCAGGTCAACGGCCACAACGTCATGGCCATCCGCCGCCAGCCGCTTTGAGATCGCTCGTCCGAGCCCCTGCCCGGCACCGGTTACCACTGCTGCACCCATAGGGCCAGCATGATATGTGAACGACCGTCGATTGCTACGGTCCCGACGTGCTCCACCACCGCCATCGATTTCGCTGGGTAATGCTCGGCGCGTTGTGGATGGTGTACTTCTCCTTCGGACTTGCGGTGTTCTCCATGGCTCCGCTGGTTGAGACCATCCGCGAGAGCCTCGGTATGAGCAAGGGTGCCATGGGAGCGGTGCTCGGCGCTTGGCCGTTGGTGTACCTGGTGGCCGCACTCCCCTCGGGCGCGCTGGTAGACCGGCTTGGGCTACGCCGTTCGCTGGGAATCGCCACCGTGCTGATCTCGATATCGGCGCTGCTGCGCCCGATTGCCGGAAACTTCGCTGCCATGTTCGGCGCGGTGGCGATATTCGGCCTGGGTGGACCGCTGGTCTCGGTGGGCGCCCCCAAACTGTTGAGCGTTTGGTTCGACAACAAGGAGCGGGCATTGGCCATGGGCATCACCATGACCGCACCGGCTTTGGGAGGTGTGCTGCCCCTGGTAACCGCCAACAGCCTGCTTATGCCGGCTTTCGATCAGAATTGGCGAACCACTTTGTTGGCGTATGCCCTCATCACGGTGGCGGTAATCGCCGTCTGGCTCCTGGTCGCCACCGCGGCCGAAAAGATCGCCCCTGAAGTGGACCGGGCTATCGATCCTGCACCGGGTTTCTCGGGCGCCTGGGAACTCCTCAGCCACAGAGCGGTTCAGATCATGTTGGTTGTCGCCCTGGGCATGTTCTTCTTCACCCACTCTCTCAACGGATGGCTCCCGACCGTGATCGAAGACCGGGGGTTCTCCAGCTCGGTTGCCGGGTACTTGGCCGGCGCAGTCACGGCCTTGGGCATCATCGGCGCGTTGCTTGGGCCCCGGGCCATCCCCGAGAGCAGAAGGACATCGGCCATGGCTGCGCTATTCGCCCTATACGGTGTGGCCACCGTCTTGCTCAACGTCGACGGCAAGCCAGCCACGTTTGTCGGTTTGGCCATTATCGGATTGAGCAAGGGACTGGCAGTGCCGGTGGCTCTGCTCGTGTTGATGCAGCTCCCCGGCGTCGCCCAACGCAACATGGGTGCAGCCGGCGGCCTGTTCTTCACCGCTGGCGAGGCGGGCGGCGTGACCGGTCCGATCCTGTTCGGCGTTTTCTCTGATATCGGCGGGTCGAGTGCCGGGCTGGTGCTGTTGGCCGGTGTGGCCATGGCAACCGCGGTGCTTGCCCTCCTGCTCCGCACGGCAATGGCGCCGCCGATGGCCAGCGGCTTGCCGTCTCGGTCTACGCCCCCCGGCCTTGAATGAGCTCGTGCAAAGCACCCTCATCGCTTACCAGCTTGGTGGCCACCGACTCGTCCACATCGGCGACGATGATCTCGCCCACCTCATCGGACACTGTGGCGAAAAAGCCCAGCTCCTTCATGCCCACCGCTTGGCGGTAGTTGTCCTCTGTCGGAGTCAGATACTGGATCGACACCGCGTTGTAGCGCCGGATCAGGTACAGGTGCATGAGCGCCATCAACCGCTTGCGGCGCAAAGCGGGGCTATGGGTGTTCTGGTCCCGCACTGACAAAATGGCTCGGCCTCGGCGGTCGTTCAGCACCCCGAACACCACGTTGGCCAAATCGTTGTCCCCGCTGTACACCACTAGCTCGAGGATTTCCGATCCCGCGGTGTAGGGCCGCAGCCGAACCCTCAGATGAGCGTCGATGCTGTTGTGCTCCGCCCAGCGCTCCAGCCAGCCTTCGAGCTCGCGGGTGGGCACCTCGGTCTGCACCAAGTGCTGGAACTGGGTCGAGCCCTTGCCCATGGCCCGGGTGGTGGCAGTGCGCCCCGAGCTGGCCATGAGCGCGGCGTCCATCCGGGGGCCGCCAACCAGGGTCTGGGGCGTCCGATAGGGGGAGTCCACCAGGCGGAATCTCCGCTGGAGCCGGGCCAGGGCCAGCATGCCGTCTTGCTGGAGGGAGGCAGCGAACTCCTCGCCGGCCATGCCGTCCACTTGATGGCCGCCGTAGGTGATGAAGTTGAACACGAACCCGAGCCGGCCCAACTCGGCAGGGAACTGCCGCATCTCGTCGTCGGACATGCCGGTGGTGTCCCAGTTGAACGACGGCGACAGGTTGTAGGCCAGCATCTTGTCGGGATGCACCGCGTGGACGGCCTCGGCGAACTCCTTGGCGTCGCCGAGGTCGGCGGTCTTGGTCTCCATCCACAGCAGGTCGCAGAAGGGGGCCACGGCCAAAGACTTGGCCACCGCGTATGGGATGCCCCCCTGCACCTGGTAGTACCCCTCGGTGGTCCGGGCCACTTCGGGATCCCAGGCCACGTCGAGGCCCATCTCCGCGGCGCGGTCGCGGGCGGTTTCGGCGTCCACCGAGCGGGCGAAGCTGAGCCACTCCCCCACTTCCATACCGAAGCTCTCCCCCTCTGAGGATCGCAGCGCCATTTGGTCGGCCACCGCCTGGGAATAGGTGGCCAGCCCCGACGCCCGGTGCCACGCCTCGGCCAGGGCATCAGAGGCTCGGTCCACCGCTTCATCAGCTCGGGGATCAGGCGAGGAATGATAGGCAACCGCCGCCTTCTCGATGATCTGGTTGACCCCGGCCTGGTCCAGCCAGGCGATGGCTCGCTTGTAGCGGCTCTCGGGCACGGCATAGAGCAAATGCCCGTTCACCCCCTCCACGCCGGCTTCGGTCAGGCGGCGCAAGACAGCCAGGTAGGCGTCTTTGTAGGACGGCACCGACAGCTGGGTTGCGCCCATGATGTACGGGTGGTCGCGCTCGTCGGTGCCGCCATCCAGCAGATTGGCCGCCTCGGCGTCGGTGCGGGCCACGATGATGCCGGGAACGCCCATCACATCGAGCTGGAACCGGGCCGCGTTCAAGCGCTTGATCTGCTCGTCGCACGGCACCAGCACCTTGCCGCCCTGATGGCCGCACTTCTTGACCCCGGGCTTTTGGTCCTCGATGTGGTATCCGGGCACTCCGGCCTCGACGAATCGGCGGATCAGGTTTCGGACATGGGCGTCACCGCCGTGGCCGGTATCGGCATCGGCGATTATCGACGGGGTGAAGTCCGCCTCCGGGGTGCGCATGCGCTCTTCAATGCTCATCCGCGACCGGGCGAACCGCTGGTTGCGATCGGCGGTCAACAGAGCTCGGACCAAACCTGCCGCCTCGTCGGGAACCATGCCCAGCGGGTAGCTGGCCAAATCGGGGCCCGGGTCCTCGTGCGATGAGCCCTTTGCGGAGGTGGCCCATCCACCCAGGTAGATTCCCTCGATCCCGGCCCGCTTCATGGCCACGGCCTGGCCCGGCGAGTAGGGGCCGAAGGTGGAGATGCACCGCCCCTGGTGGAACAGCTCCCGCAAGCGGGCGTAGAACCGCTCGGCCGCCACCCGGGCCACGGTGTGGTCCTGGCCGATCACCCCGCGTTGCTCCACTACCTGGCGGGCCGAGTACAGGCGGGTGACCCCCTCAAAGCGGGGCGAGGCCATCCACGCTTGGGTGGATCGGACCTCGGCATCGAACGAACCGGCAGCGTTGGCGGCCATGCTGATACCTCTTTTGTCTGGTGAGGGTGGCTGTGCGGTGACGATAGCAACTGCGCTGGGCCTAACTGCACCTTTATTTTATTTCCAGGAAACGGCGACTGGCCTGAGAACACCACTCGGCTCGCCCCTAATCTGGAGGTCCGTGACCGATCGAATATTCAGCAACCTTCAAGTAGCCAACTCCCTGGCGGATTTCATCAACGATCGGTTATCTCCGGGCACCGATGTGGACGTTGAGCATTTTTGGTCGTCATTTGAGCAGGTCATCCAACGGTTCGCGCCGAGGGTGCGGGCCTGTTTGGACGAGCGCGACGATCTTCAGGCTCGGATTGACTCCTGGCATCATGACCAGGATCCGGAACCTGGGGAGGCCGCCGGCTTCCTGCGCTCCATCGGGTATCTGGTCGACGATCCTGGACCAGTGCCGGTGACCACCGCGGGAGTTGACTTTGAAATCGCATCGCTGGCCGGGCCGCAGCTTGTCGTGCCGCTGGACAATGCCCGCTATGCCCTTAATGCGGCGAACGCTCGCTGGGGCAGCCTGTACGACGCCTTCTACGGCACCGACGCCATCGGCGAGGATGAGGGTGCCGGGCGAACTGGGCCGTACAATCCGTTGCGGGGCCAGCGGGTGATCGACCGGGTTCGGACCCTGCTGGACGACCATGTCCCGCTATCCTCCGGCTCCCATGCCGATGCGGTGGCCTACGCGGTGGCCGCCGATGGACTTCAAGTTGGCCTTTCCGATGGCACATCCGCTGAGCTGGCTAATCCCGAGCAGTTCGCCGGGTACACCGGTATGGCTTCAGCACCAGAAACGGTGCTGGTGCGCAAGAACGGCCTCCACATTGAACTGGTGGTCGATCGCGATCACGCCATCGGCCGAGATGACCCCGCGGGGGTGGCCGACGTGATGATGGAATCGGCTCTGACCGCCATCATGGACTTGGAAGACTCGGTGGCCGCGGTGGACGCGGAGGACAAAACACTGGCCTATGCCAATTGGCTCGGACTGATGCAGGGCACTCTCACCGCCTCGTTCGCCAAGGGCGGCCAGGCCATAACCCGCAGCCTGAATGCCGACTCGACGGTGATCGACCGGTTGGGGAATCCCATGACGGTGCGTCGACGCAGCGTCATGCTGATCCGCAGTGTGGGTCTGCACATGGAGACCGACATGGTCCGCCTGAATGGCCAGCCGATTCCCGAGACCGTCGTCGACGTGGCGGTGGCAGCTTGGGGTGCCCTCCACAATCTCACCGGTTCCGGCCCCCATCGCAACAGCCAGACCGGGTCGGTCTACATCGTGATGCCCAAGCTGCACGGCCCCCGCGAGACCGCTCTGGCCGGCGATCTGTTTGCCGAGATTGAAGGCATCTTGGGCCTGCCTCCCAACACGCTGAAGATGGGCATCATGGACGAGGAGCGCCGCACGTCGCTCAACCTCGGCGCTTGCATTGCCGAGGCCTCCGAGCGGGTGGTGTTCATCAACACCGGCTTTCTGGACCGGACCGGCGACGACATCCATACCAGCATGGAGGCCGGCCCCATGGTCCCCAAGGCTGAGATCAAGGCGTCGGGATGGCTGGGCGCCTACGAGGAGGCCAACGTGGCCGTCGGGCTGGCCATGGGCCTGCGGGGGCACGCGCAGATCGGCAAGGGCATGTGGGCGAGGCCCGACGACATGGCCGCCATGATGGACGACAAGATCGGCCATCCCCAGGCCGGGGCGTCCACCGCGTGGGTCCCCTCCCCCACTGCGGCCACCCTGCACGCCCTGCACTATCTGGAGGTCGATGTGGCTGCCCGTCAACGCGAGTTGGCCGCATCCCCCGCCGACCGCGCCGCCGCCGTTCAGTCCATGCTTGCCCCCGCCGTCCTCCCTCCCGGACGCGAGCTCTCCCCCGCCGAGATCCAGCGGGAGCTGGACAACAACGCCCAGGGCATCTTGGGCTACGTAACCCGGTGGGTGGGCCAGGGAGTGGGCTGCTCCAAAGTGCCCGACATCGACGATGTCGCCCTAATGGAAGACCGGGCCACCCTGCGGATCTCCTCCCAGCACATCGCCAACTGGCTCCACCACGGGCTGCTGTCGCAAGAACAAGTGTTGGAGGCCATGCAGCGGATGGCCTCAGTGGTGGACGAGCAGAACGCCGACGATCCCGACTACGAGCCCATGGGCAGGGACTTCGCGGCCAGCATCCCGTTCAGCGCCGCGCTCGCCCTGGTGCTCGAGGGCCGCGACCAGCCCAACGGATACACCGAGGCGATCCTCACCGCCCACCGCCGTCGCAAGAAGTCCGCCTAAAACACCTCCGCAGCTAGGTGGGTGACTTCTACCGATCAATCCTGAGTGCCATTGGCGGGTCTTACTGGAGGGACGGGCGCGAAGTAGCCGACGATCAACAAGAGGATGCCGACGGCAATAAACGCCACCACCCGGCCCACAGTGGCCTGATTTCGGAGATCGACGAGGAACAACTTGAGCACCACCGCGCCCATGAACGAGGCACCGGTCATCCACGCCGACCGGCTCACCTGGCGCACTCCCTCAACCATGGCCGCCAGTCCGATCAAGGTCCAGAGAATCGACAGCGAAGTCTGGAGGGCAGTGGAGTCGAACATCGAGTCGGTATCGAAAGACACATCCCCCCAATGGTGAACGGTCCTGACCGTCGCCATGGTTGCGAACGCAACACCGGCTGCGGCCAGCAGTGGCACCCACAGTCTGCCAACCCACTCGTTGAGCCTGCCGATCCCCTCAACGGCAACCTCTCGCCGCCACTTAAACGCCACCGCTGCCAGCACGATTGCGGTCAATTCCAGCGGGTTGAGCACCGGCACATAGCGTAGGGGCCTGGGATCGCCGTCAGAGACGAACAGCAAGACCGCGACCGCTACCGCCAACGCCCCCAACACCGGTCCGGCTCCCAACGCCAGGTACGCCGTCCGATGCGGTCGAAGCGGCCACTTCAATACTCCTGATCCCCAGAGAATCGCTCCCACCAGCACCAATGCGGCCAGGCAAGCCGAGACGACAGGCCACACCCCATCAGCCGCCTGGCCAGTCCGCCAATGGACTTCTGCGCTGACTAGTACCGTCAGCACCCAGAAACTCCCGGCATGAAGCGCCTGCTCGAATTGGGGGCGATAACCCGAGTACCGATGCAGCAGGGAGTAGTTGGCGGCCATGACTAGCGGCCATGCCGCCCACCCGTAGTGCTCGAACGGATACGACTGTGTGCTCAGAGAAACGGCCAGAACCACGGCCATGGTAAGGAGGATCAGCGCTCCCCATGCTGCGAGGTTCAGCCACCGCAACTTTTGAGCCGAGAATGCGACAAGCCAAAACGAGAGCGCCGCAAACACAAAGGAAGCAGAAAGCTGGGCCGAGGGGAAGCGGTAGTCGATCTCCAAGTTGCCGGCGACAAGCCACCAGCCAGCACCCCAAGCCATCGCCAGCCATGCTGCGATGGAGTCAACCTCAACGTCCTTTCTCGCCTTATGAAGCAGCAGGCCAGACACGATGCCGGCGGCGGCAATCAGCGCGGTGCCCAGAAGGAACTTGTTGGCGATGGGATGTTCGCCGGCGGGATAGGGAAGCGAGTCTTCCAAGTAAACGGCCATGCTGAACCCCGCAAGCACCTGAAGAGCGCCTCCTGCGGCGACCGCCAACCACTTTGCTTTGCGGCATCCGATCCAGAGCAGCAGAAGGCCCTGACCGGTCCAGGCAATCGAGGTGTAGTAGGCATCAAAGGCGAGCGGAATGGCAATCGCGGCGAAGACCACCCCGAGGGCCGCATACGCGATCACCAACTCGACGCTTTGGCGGCTGAACTTGCGGGCAGCGACGGCAGTGCCGCCATAGAGCAGCGCCGTCCCTGTTGCGCTGATCGCTGTTCCGTGCTCTGTGTGCCCTAACAATATCTGATGCATGACCAAGCCGACGATCGGCGTGCCGAGCACCAAAGGGATAAGCCATGCCCCGTCTGCAAAGCTCCTGGCGCTCAGCGGTCTTCTAGCGGCGAAGAGCACGGGAATGGCCGTGTAGACGGCCAGGAACAAGGCGACGAACGGCACTGTGGTGGTCCAGTCGTCCTCCAGATGGCGAGCAGCTAGCCAGAACGACGTGACCCCAAATGTGAAACCGAAGCCGAGAAGGGTGAGCTCTGGCCAGACCTTGAACCAGGCCACCGCGACAATCGCGGTGTTCAAGATCGCGTAGAACGTGAACACCAGCACATGGTCTTCGGGCTGGGTATACGAGAGCACCGGAGCGAGAAAGCCGCCGATGATTCCGAGAACCGCCAACGACCGTGAATCTTGGGCAACAGCGAGAGCGCCCGCGCCCACGGTGATGGCCACGACAAAGACAAACGCCAGCGGAGCGGCCAGGACATCGTATCCGGCGAAAGCGGCGTAGATGGCCAGATACTCCACAGCGATACCGCCGCCGAGGAGGCTCAATCCGTAGATGGGCCGCGTGTGCCGAAAGTGCCAGCCCACGGCGAGCAACACTGCGCCGAAGGCTGCCACGGCAATCAACACCATCTCCACTGTCACGGTGATAAGGCCGCGCCGATTTGCTTCGCTGATCAGCAGTCCCAGTCCAACCATCGACACCAACACGCCGACCTTCACCGGCAAGTTGCCAGTGGTCACCCAAGTCTTAAGGGCGGTCGCCAGCCTCGCCCCTCGGTACGCGGGAAGCGTCGGATCGGGCGGGGCA
>JAPPMA010000007.1:13170-34220 GCA_028819295.1 bacterium
ACCGGAGGCGGAGGAAGCGGAGAGGCTGGCGCGGCAACCGGAGGCGGAGGAAGCGGAGAGGCTGGCGCGGCAACCGGAGGCGGAGGAAGCGTCGCGTCGGGCGGGGCTGATCGGCCCCTTCTGACTTGTGCTTTCTCCATTGCTCCCAGCCGCCGCCGGTACTCAATATCCCGACCCAAGAGGTAGCCGACAAGGCCGCCGAAGAAAAAGCCTGTTAGTTGGTCCAACAGTGCGCCGACCGCAGCTCCAACGATGGTCAGCAGAATGGTCCACTCGGTCGCCCTCGGGGGCAGAGGCGGAACAGAGTCCCCAGTGGGTTGCTGCGGGGGCTCTGCCATCCTCATTGAGGCTAATGCAGCTACATCCCCCAGGGGGTTAGGTCCACATCCAGTTCCCGGAGGCGGTTGATGATTGCGGGTGGATCCATGGTCATGGCGGGCCAGTGATAGTCGTAGATGCGGATGTTGAGAACAAACGCGATGTACTCAGACACTTGGTCAACGGTGAAGTAGATCCCTCGGCGGCCTATGGACGCCTCGTAGTCCGCCCCGTTCTCGCGGTTCAACACGAAGTTGGTGTGGTCGCACATGTGCTTCATGTCGGTGTTCACCCAATCCCAGATCACCTCTGTACACAGGATCAAAGGCTCAGCGGGCTCGGCGGACAAGAGCTTGAAGTCCTTGGAGACGAGGGTGATGGGTTCCAGCGTGTGAGCGTCGTAGGTCCTCAGCTCCACCTCTTTGTCCCGGAAGTACGGGGTCCAGGACACCCCGATCCCCTCGTGGGCGCAGCCGATATAGCTGTGGAACTCCCCGTCTATGAACATCTCCACCTGACTGGGGAACGCCGAGAACGGTGGGGCCTTCAAGATGTCGCAATTGGGCGACGTCTCGTCGATCACGAACACGATCCCCAGCTGCAGGAGCTTGAGCGCCTCCAACAAGCGACGCCGCTCGATGCCGGTTCCCGCGTGCATGGCGGCCAGATTGGGGGCTCGCTTGTTCTCGCCCCAGTAGTCGAAGACGAACTGCCGCAGTTCGAGGGCCTCCTCGGTCCACTCAATCTCGGGTACATGCTGGGGCATGGCGTGAGATTATCCTGCCGGGCGTGAGCAGCCGTCCTGGGCCCATACGCATCGAGGATCTCGTCGAACCGGTGCTGGCTCCTGCGATCGTCGAGATGATGGAGCAGACCGCCCCGCTGGCCGACCAGATCGAACTGAGCCCCGAGGCGATCCTGGCCGCGGCCACCGCCCAAAGCGGGCTCAGCGACTTCGGCCCCGGCGAGTTCCGGGAACCGCTGGAGGTGCTGTGTCGGGCGATGGACACCGAGGCCGGCTTCTCGCCCATGGGCAGGGTGAGCCAGTTCGGCCAGCTCACCGCCTTTGCCGTCAATCGGCTGCGCGTCGAGCAGTACATCAAGGACCACCCCGACGCCCTAGAGGCGCCCATCGAGCGGCCCATCGTGATAGCCGGGCTGCCCCGCACCGGCACCACGCATCTGCACAACCTCATCTCCGCCGATCCCGCCCTGCGCTCGCTGCCCTGGTGGGAGGCTCTGGAGCCGGTTCCCCCTCCAGGGGAAGCCGGCGCCACCGAGGGCCGCATTCAGCGGGCCAAAGACGGGCTGGCGATCATGAGCATGGCCATGCCCCACTACAACCGCATGCACGAGATGACCTGGGACCACGTCCATGAGGAGATCCACCTGCTGGCCATCGACTTCTCCACCATGCTGTTCGACTGCTCCGCGGTCATGCCCTCATGGCGGTCGTACTACAAAGAACACGACCAGACCCCGCACTACCAGTACCTCAAGCGCATCCTCAGGGTGCTCGCCCACCAGCGCCCGCCCCGGGAGCGCTGGGTGCTCAAGTCGCCCCAGCACCTGGAGCAGATCGCCCCGCTCATGAACGTGTTCGGCGACGCCACCGTGGTGTTCACCCACCGCGACCCGGTTTCGATCACCGCCTCTTTCGCCACCATGATCTGCTACTCAGCCCGCATGAGCGCCACCTGCCCGGTAGATGTCCACGGCATCGGCCAGTGGTGGGCGCAGCTCATCGAGGACATGCTCCGGTCTTGCGCTGACGACCGCGACCTCGTGCCGCCCGATCAGTCCATCGACGTGCTGTTCCACGAGTTCATGGCCGACGACGTGGCCATGGTGGAGCGCATCTACAGGCTCGCCGACCAGCCCTTCACCCCGGAGGTCAGGGCAGCCATGGACGACTACATGGCCGCCCACCCCCGAGGCCGCCACGGCCGAGTGATCTACGACCTGGCCGACTTCGACATGACCGCACAAGAGCGCCGAGCAGCCCTCAGCTTCTACACCGACCGCTTCGCCGTGGAGCTGGAGCACTAGTGGTGTGCCAGTAGAGGTTGCGCCCATGACCGCAGGGCCGGTCAACCGGGCCGCGCTACCCTGCGGCCATGAGCAGGAGGCTTGACGGCAAAGCGGCGATGGTGACGGGCGCAGGGAATGGCATTGGGCGGGCCATTGCGCTGTTGTTGGCCGAGCACGGGGCTCAGGTGGTGGTGAACGATCTGGGGACCGATGAGTTGGGGGACGGGGCTGATGATTCTCATGCGGCTCGGACGGTGGCAGATATCGAGGCCGCCGGGGGCACGGCGGTGTCCAACCACAGCGACGTGGCCGCCTTCGAGGGGGCCGGCGCAGTGGTGCAGCAGACGGTGGACGCTTACGGGCGCATCGACATCGCGGTGAACTGCGCGGGGGCGGCCATCGAGGGGTCGATCTATGAAATGGCGCCCGAGCTGTACCACAAGACCATCGCCCTCCAGATGTCCCAGAAGTGGTACATCGCCCGCCATGCGGTGCCGCTGATGGTGGCCCAGGGCTGGGGGCGAGTGGTGAACACCACCTCCCACGGGGCGCTGGGCGACCTGGGACAGCCGGCCTTCGCGGCGGCCATGGGCGGGGTGATCTCCATGACCAAGGCGCTGGCCACCGAGACCGCGGGCACCGGCGTCACCGTGAACTGCCTGGCCCCGGGGGCGGCCACCCGGCTGCACGCCAAGTCGCACGACGACTTCAAGGCCTGGCACAAGCAGGGCATCATCGACGACGAGATGTGGCAGAGCTACCTCACCACTCCCCCGCCCGAGTACGTGGCCCCCGCGGTGGTGTGGCTGTGTACCGACGCCGCCGACTACGTGAGCGGCCACGTAGTCCACGCCGCCGGGGGCCAGGTAGCGGTGTTCAACGAACTGCGGGAGGAGCGGGCCATCTACCGGGGCGACCACGCCCAGGTCGGCCCCTGGACCCTGGACGAGCTCGACCACCTGTTCCCCCGCAACCTGCTGCCCCGGCCCTGAGGCCGGGCTGGTAAGCCCGAGCAATCAGAGGGCGTGCTGGCAGGCCCAGCGGTGCATGGCGATGCCGGAGGCCACCCCCGAGTTGATGGAGCGGGTGTCGCCGAACTGCACCAACTCGGAGTCGAGATGGGGTGGGAGGCGCTCAATCCATCGGCTAGACACTGAGCATGAAGATAGGCCAACGCTTCAGCACCGTCTCGTTGTTGCTTGTTGCTGTGCTAATGGCTTCGGCGTGCAGCGATGCCGACCGTTCCGGTCTGGGCGATGGGTCGCTCGGCGTCGTCACCGTCAGCCGGGGCGAGGCTATCCAGATCCGGTCGGTCAGCTCCCTCGATCTCCCCGACGCCGGAGCCAGGGACTACATCCATGCGGTCGAGATCGCCATCGAAGACTACGGGCCGATCCACGGCGAGTTCTCCTTGGAGATGGGCCAGGCCGTCAACGACCAGTGCTCGGCCGACGACGGCGAGCGTGTGGCCGAGGCCGTGCTGGCCGACGAGCGCACCGTGGGGGTGATAGGAACGTCCTGCTCGACCACCGCCACCACCGCGGTGCCGCCGCTCACCGCCGCGGGGCTGGTGGTGATATCCATGTCGAACACCTCGCCGCTTCTAACCTCCGATCTGGCGGGCAATCCGAGCGTGAACTATCAGCCGGGGTATTACCGCACTGCCCACAACGACCTGTATCAAGCCGAGGCGGTGTCGGCCTTTCTGCACGACACCCTCGGCCCGCACCGTGCCGCGGTCGTCCACGAGGGCGACGTCTACACGCAGGGGCTGGCTCAGGCCTTCCGCAACGCGTTCGAGCGCCATCGGGGTGCCATCACCGACTTCATCGAGATCGACGCCGGCACAACCGACTTGGCCGAGGTGTCAGCCCGTATCGCAGCCGGCGAGCCCGACGCGCTGTTCTTCCCGCTCACCCAGGACACGGCGGCCGAGTTCATCGAGGCTGTGCGGCAGACCGGTGCATTCGAGGACACCGTCCTGATCTCCGCCGACGGGGTCCTCCACTTCTCGTTCATGGAGCTGGACTCCACCCGGGGGGTTTACATCGCCGGCCCTGATCTGGACTTCGGCGACAACGCCAATCAGTCCACCGGCATAGACGCGGCGCGGGCACGCGAGCGGTTCGCGGCCAAGACGGGAGCGCCCCCGGTGCGGGCCTTTTGGGCCCACGCCTACGATGCCACCACACTGCTGCTCGACGCCATCACGGCCGCCTCTCGAATCGAGGGCGGCCAACTGGTGATCGACCGCGCCGGTGTACGCGAGCACCTCGATCAGGTGGCCGGCTATCAGGGGATCATCGGCGACATTTCCTGCGACGCGTTCGGGGACTGCGGCCCGTCGAATATCTCCATCATCGCGCACCTCGACCCCGACAACCCCGAGACCGCCTGGGACAACACCGTCCACAGGTTCTCTCCGTAGAACGGGCGCGGGCAGGCACGCGGCAAACCCTCGAATCACGCAAGCTTGCTGAGCACGCGGGGCTGCATCAGGCCTATCTGACCGGACCCCGTTTTTTGGTCCAGTTGATCTGTCCACCTTTTTTCGGGTTGTTCTTCGCTGGATCTATTCAAACTCAGAAGAAGTGGCACCGAGGTTGGTGGCGTTTTCGGAGACGGTGCGCTGGGTGGATTCTTTGAAGCCGTCGGGGTTGGTGGCTCGGACTTCTAGGACAAGCTCGACATCGGACCCGAGGTGGGCGCTTATATGCTCGGCGATCTCGCCAAGCTCCTTGATGCAGCGCACGGGGTCGAGGTCGAACTGGGCGTAGAACTGAGTTGAACCCTGGGTGGGCGCAGGTTCGGGGCCATACCCGTCACCACTTGGTGGAGTGATCTCGGGGCCGCTTTCAGAACCCTCAACCGTTGGCTCTGGTTCCGCGGGTTCGGGCAGTCGGTCGGGGTGTACAAGTAGGCCGCTCGGGCTTGGGTTGACGTGTTGGCCGGTTTGGACGCCGACCCAGGTCGATCCATCGTGGGCGTCGGCGTAGGCGAAGGTCTCCTGGGCCCAATCGGTGCTGGCGGTGCCCGCGCTTATGGCAGAGTCGAGCACGTGAGGTGACGACAGTCTGGGCATGTGGGGGTAGCGGGCGTAGACCTCTCGGAGTTCCCTTAAGGTCACGTCGCCTTGCTCTGTCCACAGATTACGGCGGTCGATGTCCATGCGCACCCGAACGCCGCTGTAGTTGGCGATCATCTTCTCCTCGGTGGCCAACTTCTTGGACACCCGGGCCCCTATGTCGCCACTAGCGGTTGCTCTGGTGGTCTGCCACTCGATCTCGGAGGTGCCGGCCTCCTGTTTGGGGGTGAGCACCTGGGTGAATGTCTCTGCGATGAGGCTGTCCACCTGCTGGGAGACTTCCTTCATCTTGCTCTCGGCCTGCCCCTTCTGGTGCGGGGTCAAGTCGAGGGGCTCGTGCTCTTTGACGATCGACCGCCAGGCCAGATACAGCCGAGTTGCGCCGCGGAGCTCGCTCAGCCGGTTGGCCATCGCTGCCACGAATACCAGCAGGTTGCGATTCAGACGGGGACCGCCGTGGCGCTGGTCCAAGATGCTCTGGGCCAGGGCCACGGCCGGTGAGTGCTCGTCGTTGGCTGAATGCGTGGCACCAGGTTCGAGCACCACAAGCCGCACACCGTCATCGTCGTCCGGGACGTCTCCCGGACCTGCGGCGAACACCTGCACCGCGTTGAAGTCGCCCCGGTCCCGCTGGTTGGCAAGCCGGTCCTTCACCTCGTCATCGGCGTGATCGTCGTTGTAGTTCGAAGCGGCCCGGTCGGCAGCCATCCGGGTGACATTGGGCTGGAGCGAGTACCAGTATTGGGCACCGTCCACATAGAGGTGGGTTGCCTCCCCCGAGAGCCGCCGGAGCGCGTCTGCGAATTGACCGATCGGCTCGCCAGGCTGCACACAGCCCAGCACCACCGACTTCAAATCGACTCCCCGTTTGCCGTCGGGCCGGGGCGCCGAGCCCATGTACACGGTTCGGGCCGCCCGCCTGGTGGCCGAGAGCCGTCCGAAATGTCTGCTGGCGTTGTCGATGCGAAGCGGCAGGGCGTTGGCGCCGTCAACGTCCGACTTGATGACCGGATCCCAGGCCTCCTCCAGGTACTTCTTCATCTCGCTGACCAGCGCGCCCGAGTCCATCGGCAGGTTGCCGGGCATGATCAGCAGCGACTGGTCGCCCCGCTGCCAAAGCTGGGAGATGGCCAGCGCCATCAGGCGCAGCACCCCGCGGGTTCGCTGGAACTTGTCGAGGGCCGACCAGTCGTCGAAGAGCCGGTCGAACAGCTCGGGGTGGATCGGGTACGACAGCTCCATCCGCGTGCGGTAGTCGCCCTCGCCAACTCCCGACGGGAACTCCTTGCCCTGGTCCCGGTACATGTCGCTGTACGCCCGGATGACCCCGTCGCGCACCTTGGCCATGTCGGACGGCACCGGGTCGAACAGCCGCCGCCGAACGATCTCGAACGACTCATCGGGCGACGCCGGCTGCCACTGGGCGGCCTTGCGGGTGACCACGTTCTTGAGCTTCTCCAGTGCCGTGCGTCCCCGCTCGCCTCCCACCTCGATGTCAGAGGCGGGGATCGACACCAGCACCACCACGTCGGGAACTGCTCCGGCGGCTTCGGTGAGCGCCTGGGCGAAGGTGAACTGGGTGTCGAAGTCGCCGCCGACGAGGAGCGGCCCATCGCCCCCGTCGCGCAGTTGCCGGGCATAGGCCACCCATTCGTCGATCAGCACCACCGCCGGCCCGCACCGCTGGAACAGCGTCCGAAGGGCTGCCCCCGGGTTTGTCCCTGCCTCGTCGTCGGCCCGAAGCAGCTCGTAGGCCTCCCGGCCTCCCAACTGGTAGGCCATCCGGCCCCACAGGGTGTGAAGAGACACGCCGTCTTCAACCAGTTCGGGTTTCGATGGGGAGATCATCTGGCCGACCATCACCGCCCGAGACACCTCATCGGGCAATGACAGACCCTCTTCGGCGAGGATCTCCCCCACTCCGGGCAACTCCTTGGCCTGCACGCCCGAAGCCAGGTGGTAGAGCGCGATCAGGCTGTGGGTTTTGCCGCCGCCGAAGTTGGTCTGCAACTCGATGACCGGATCACCCCCACCCCCCGACAGCCGGCGAGCAGCCCCGACCAGCAGATCGCGCAGACCCTGGGTGATGTAGGTGCGGGCGAAGAACTCCCTCGGATCCTGATACTCCGGCTCAGCGTTTCCGCTCAGCACCTCGAACAGATCGGCGGCAAATTCGGCCTGCTCGAAGTTTCCCTGGGCCACATCGGCGTGGGGGGTGATGATGTCGCGCCACGAGGTCAGCCCCGCGGTGGGATGACCCTCGGTGGGCTTGGCCGCCGTTTTGCGCCGCTCGGCGCGCGATTCCTCCTCCACCATCTGGCGCATGAGGTCGCGGCGCAGATTGCGAATCTGCTGGCGCTCATCAAGGTTGCCGAATGCCTCCAGCAACCGCTCCATCGAGTCGAGCGCCCGCGCCGTGTCATCAGTGGACAGCGCCTGCTGATGCGCCCAACTGTTGCGGGCGTCGGCCACCTCGAACACCAGCGCCCGGATCGCCGGCGGAAACCCATGGCCGAACACTTCCTGCCAAGTGGCCTTCATCCCCTTGAACAAGAACGCGGCATCCTCGACAGACGGGCTGCGCTCGGGAGTATGCAGCCGCCCGTTCACCGCCTCGAGCCACCCGTCGCCGTAGAAACCCCGCCATGTGTCCTCGCACTTCGGCCGCAGCCCATCGCGCAGCAAGTCGAGCGCCCGAGCAATCCGCTCGGTGTTGGCCATCACCATTGTCGTCTGCTCCGTTGGCTGCTGACGGCGATAGTGGCGACTTCGGTCATGCGCCCAACAATGCCATGACGCGGCGACGCTGCCCACATCCCCCAGCGACGTTGCTGCCGCCAGCCCGTGTTTCCAGCCTAGTGGTGTGTCTTGGGTTTATTCGCGCGTGTCCTGCTAGGCATCGCCGCCCCTCGCGGCGTTGCCCCTCCTTGCCGTACGCTGGGAGTATGGCTGCTTCGGCGCGCCTTGCGAGAAACGCCGCTGCCGTCGCAATCCACGGCGCTAAACCCAAGACACACCGTTAGACCGGTCCGGCAGCAAGAGGGGTGCTGCTGGGGCTCTCAGTTTCTGAGCACAGAGTTGAGCTGTTTCGGCTGCCAAGTGGTTTCTCCGGCGTCGGGGAATGCCTCGGGCGGCGGCACCACGCTGTGCCTTCCGGTTCGGGAGTCGGTTTCAACTTGGTGGTGGCGCTCGTGGATGTCGTGGTGACAGTCGTTGCACACCGTTACCAGGTTGGGATAGTCGGTTTTGCCGCCGTGACGCCAGTGCTTGACGTGATGGGAGAAGCTCCGGTTGGCATCGGCCCCACAGCCCACACAGGCCTTGTCCCTGACCATGAGGGCGATCCGCTGGGCGTCGCTGGCGCAGCGGCGCCGCCGGCCCAACCACAGTTCCTGGGTTCTGGCGTTGAACAGCGCCGGGAAGATGTCGGCCTCGCAGGCCATGCGCACGAGTTCTTTGCCGGGCAGCGGAGTGCCGTCTGAGATGCGGGCATCGATCAGCTCTTGGTGGGCTGAGTCGTAGTCGGCCACCAGCACCAGGGCTATGCCAGTGGCCTTGCCCTTCTCAGGGTGCAAGATGAGCTCGGCCAGGGCGTCTGCGGAGCGCTGGGCTGGAGTTCGGCGGCACTTCGAGTCTTCCTTGTGCCAGAACTCGCGCTCCTTGTTGGCCAGGGCCCCGGCAATGTGTGCCCCGGTCACGGGATCGAACTCGGCGTTGAGCACATACATCCCCGTGTCGCTGCTCTTGAACAACCTGGCTGAGCGGCGCTTGCGCTGGCAATCCAGCAGCGACTGCCCATCATCGGCTGACAACTCGTGCTGTTGGCGCTTCACTGTCTTGGCGAGCTCATCAAAAGTCTGTGTCTTGGCCGCCTCGACAAGCTCTTCTTCCAAAATCGGCCCCTCCGAAGAAGCTCGGGCGATCAACCGAGCGTGATCAACCGGTATCTCCCCCGACGCCAATGCACCAGATGTCTCTGCCAGCCTGGACATCCGCTCGGCCGCCTTCACGTCACGATGGGCAGCACTCGGAGACGACCGCAAGACCTCGCGGGCCACCCGCTTGGCGCCGGCCGTGTCATGTCGGCGCGACAGCTCGGCCAGTGTCTCCGTCCGCAGCGCCTCCAGCTTCGAGCCAGCCTCCCCCAGCTTGCCCAACCGCTGGCGCAAACCGGCGTCGGACAACCCGGCGACATCTGCACGCGGAACACATACCAACGCCCCACAGCCGCTACGCGCCCCATAGCTGCCGCCGTCAACCGAGCTCGCGGCCTCCGCTGGGCCCGCTGGTGCAGACAAGAAATCCATGCGTGTACTCTACCAGCACCCTGTGACACTTACTCTCAAAAATCCCCGCTGACCAGGAGAAATATTCAATAATCCCCCGCCTCGGCAAGTTCGCCTTTGAGCTGGCCCCGCAACACTTGCAGCCCTTGGGCCTCACATAGCCAGCCCATACTGTCACTCATCCTCGTACTCTTGCATCTATGTGGTTTGGACTATCCGGCGGCCAGGAAGTGGAGGTTCCAGGCGAGCTTGTCTCGGCCCATGCCGAGGGGCGGCTGGTGTTATTCGTGGGAGCGGGGGCGTCGATTGGTCCCCCGTCGGGATTGCCAACTTTTCGGGAGCTGGCCGAGACGCTGTGCGAGGAGAGCCAGGAGCTTCCACCCGAGGATGGCGTGGCCATCGACAAGGTGCTGGGCAACCTGAAGGGGAAGGGTGTCGACGTCCACCAAAGGGTCAAGGCCATCATCGACAATGACGAGTCGAGCCCCAATGATCTCCACAAGGCAATAGCAGACTTGGCAGCGGCCAAGCGGCCGCGAATCATCACCACCAACTACGACCGCCACCTGTCCACCAGTCTGGATGAGCGTTCGGGCAGCGGCTTCGAGGAGTACCCCTCTTTGGCCTTCCCCCAAAGGGAGGGTTTCACCGGCATCGTGTATCTGCACGGCTCGGTGAAAGAACCCGCCGAGCATCTGGTGGTCACCGATGCCGACTTCGGCAAGGCGTACCTGGAGGCACCGTGGACCGCCGCCCAATTCCTGAGCGGTGTGTTCCGAAGCTCCACCGTGCTCTTCGTCGGCTACAGCCATGACGACACTCTTATGGAATATCTGGCCCGCTCGCTGCCTGCCCGCGAGACGGACAGGTTTGCGCTGTGCCAACAAGATGAGACCGAGAGCAGGCTTTGGCACCAACGGGGAATCACGCCCATCAGCTACGGCGGCCACGAAGCCCTTCCTGAACTGCTTCAGAAATGGGCCAAGCGGGCCCGGATGGGAGTCCTGGAACACCGCCAGCGAGTGGAGGGCATAGCCCGAGGAACTCCGCCGCTGTCCCGCGAAGACGAGTCGTGCCTTCTAGAGGCGGTGAAAGCACCCGAGCAGGTGCGCTTCTTCACCGAGAGCGCTCGGGGCGAGGAGTGGCTCAGATGGGCTAAAGACCTACCCGACTTCAAGCGCATATTCGACTCCCGAGCCGAGCTCCAGGCCAATGACCTCTGGATTCGATGGTTCGTGGAGCACTTTGCCTTGAGCGACGACCCGGAATTGCGCCAAGAGGCTTTCTCCATATTCCACCAGCACGGGGGCGTTTTCAGCCCTGGCCTCTGGAACAGGTTGGCCATGCAGTGCTGGAAGCCGCTGAAAGACGGGGGCGATGCCGCCAAAGACGCCAAGAGGTGGCTGCCTCTGTTGATCCGACAAGTTCCTCTGGGCGGCAATCAACGCCTGGAATGGCTGCTATCCGATTGCGACCTCGGGCGCGACCGCCAGGCGGTGCTGCTGCTTCTCGACAAGTTGCTTGAGCCCCAGCCCGTCTTGTCTCGATATGCGTATTTCGGGGAAGAGGCAAGATTGGAGCCCGGCCTTGAGGGATCCACTTGGGAACTCTGGACTTACTGGCGCAGCAGCCTGCGCCACAACATGTCAGATGAGGCGCTGGCGTCAAGCGTGGCTGTGATTCTCGATCGGCATCTGCGTGCCGCCCATCTGATCGCCGCCTCCAGCAGCGACCCCAACCAAGCGTGGCTCGGGCTCAGCTTTGCCAGAAGCGCCATCGAAGACCACGAACAGGACGAGGCATCTCGACACGAGAGAATCGGACTTCTGATCGATGTGGCAAGAGACACATTGGAAGCGTTGCTCGAATACCACCCGGAGCTTGCCGAGCACTACCTACGCTCTTGGAACAACACGCAGATGCCGCTGCTTCAGCGTCTGGCCATACACGGATGGGCGGAGCGTCGAGATGTCACCGCCGACGAGAAGATCACCAAGCTGTGCAACTCCGGATGGGTGTCCGGCTCCGGCTTGGGGCATGAGGCCATGAGGCTGGCTGCTGTTGCCCTGCCAGAAGCGTCGACAGAAACCATCAACGGCTTAGTCGCGCACATCGAAGCTGTACTGCGAGGAGAAGACGAATTCTCCGAGCGACGGGTCTACAAGTGGCTCGCGTGGATAGTCCAACACTCATCTACAGCGACGGCAGCCAAACAGTCGCTTTCCGCCATTCAGTCGAGAAACCCTGAATGGCAGCCTTTGGACCACCCGGACTTCTTGAGTTGGAGTTGGGCAGACACGGTAGAGCCTTCCAACCCAGGCAGCCCCGAAGACCTGCACCAGATGATCGAAGACGGCCCCGCAGAAGCTGTCAAGCATCTGTTGAGCTTCCCTAAGGACGCCGAGTGGGATGAGCCAAGGTGGTGGGACGCTCTCGGCTGGCTGGATGCCACCTTGAAGTCGTACCCCGCCGATGGGATCAAGATCATCGACGTGCTCACGAACACGGAGGCACTTGAAGACCCCCATGCCTGCGAGGAACTAGCAAAAGCGGCATTTCGAGTGTGGGCTAGATCAGATCTCGATGACGATCTCATCAAGACCGCCGCTGAATGGCTTCCGCGCATATGGACCACAGGCACCGCCCAGTGGACAAGGGATACCGGCATCACGGAAAGCAGCGTTGGCCCGCTCAATCAGGCCATCAACCACTGGGCCGGCCATCTAGCTGAAGTAGTGCTCGGCTTGGTGCATCGGGGATACCAAGCTGCGGGAGAAGGCTGGACCGGATTGGCCGGACCGACCAAAGCCGTGATGGAAGCAATGGCCGACGGGAGCAGCCAAGCCTCGCGCCACGCGCAGGTAGTTCTGTCCAGCAGGCTCGGTTTTCTGTTCGCCATCGACGAACAGTGGTGCCGAGAGCAGGTGCTGCCCCTGCTCGACCCCAGCATCGACCGAGACCGCGCCATCCGCTGCTGGGACGGTCTCCTCATGGGCCGTCTCGGGCCGCCCAAACTGCTGGAAACCGGCCTGCTCGATCTCTTCGTCGCCATGGCCGAGCACTTGGGAGGCCGATGCGATGAAACCGGCGCGAACTTCCACCGGCTACTAGCAGAGATGGGGCTCTTCTCCGGAATCAACCCCATGCAGCAGGGTTGGCTGGATCGGTTCACGGCTGCCGCGAGCAGAGAGTGCCGAATCGAGTGGATCAGGCAGATCTCCTATGCGTTGCCTCATCTGTCGAGTGGAGCCGCCGATGCCCAGTGGGACGCGTGGATGCGCCAGTATTGGAGCAATCGGCTGGTCAGCAAGCCCCGCGCCCTGACCGATGGGGAAGCCACCGCCCTCGTCGACTGGACCGCAACCCTCGGAAGCAGATTCCCCGATGCGGTGGAGCTTGCCTGCAAGCACAGGGCGGAGATCGCGGGGCGGTCGATTGCACTCATCAGACTGCACCACTCAAATGACCAGCCAGAGCGGATTGAGCACCTCGAAAAACACCCTGAACACACCGCCCGGCTCTTGATCCATCTACTCACCAACACCGACCCAGTCGCGCCCCTTCGCCAGACATTGGAAGGCGATGCACTCAACGAGATGATCCCCAAACTTCTCAGCCGCATAACCCCAGAACAGACCCTCCTGCTGAGAGAGCAGGCGGCACGCTTGGGAATTGATATATAGCTATTTTCATTGATTTTCATGCTTTGAGTTGATAGAAGGGGCGCGTGTTGGATCACGACGGTTCTATGAAGGCCCTCACCCTGGACTCTAGGGCAGTCTCCGACCCAGCTCGGAGTTATAGTAGTAACATTGCTACTAATGGGAGGGGCGAGACGGTGTCGAATGCGATGACGAGCATGAGCAGCCGAGAATTCAATCAGGGCACGGGAGACGCGAAAAAGGCGGCGCTCGATGGCCCTGTTTACATCACCGACCGCGGACGGCCGGCCTTTGTGCTGCTGAGCTTTGACCACTACCGGCAACTCCTCGGCGACCAACCGAGCCTCGTCGAGATGCTGTGCAGCACCCCTGGAGCGGGAGACGTCGATTTCGAGGTTCCCGAATTAGACGAATTCGCCCGACCTGCCACCTTCGACTGATGTATGTACTAGACACCAGCATCGTGTCGGAGATCCGCAAATCCAAGACAGGCAGGGCCGACCCCGCCGTCGTCGAATGGTCGGGCCAGGTTGCCCCCGGCCTCACCTATATCTCCGCCATCACCATCCAGGAACTAGAGCACGGCGTGCTGCTGGCCGAGCGCCGCGACCCCAAGGCAGGGGCGATCCTGCGACGCTGGCTCGAAAACGATGTAGCGGTGGCCTTTGAGCAGCGCACGCTTCCCGTGGACACCGCCGTCGCTCGCGTAGCGGCATCCCTGCATGTTCCCAACCCCGCCCCCATCAACGATGCGCTGATCGCCGCTACCGCGTTGGCCCACGGCATGGCCCTCGTCACCCTCAACACCAAAGACTTCGAGCGCTTCGACCAGTTGCAAGCCATTAGGCCCTAGCCCTCCTGCGCCCACCCAGGCCTAATCTTGCTGAGAGCCGGTGCGGTATTGAGCACCGGTGCCCGAGCACAGAGGGCTAGCATGAACGGACGACAGGGCAGAGAATTGAGAAATCCCCTGCCACCTATTGCTGTTTTAATGACTATTCGGTATATCTAAGACAATGTGTGATAGCAAAGACCCGGAAGGCCGCTTCCCGGTGCTCACCGAGGAAGAAAAGGCAGAGGTGGACCAGGAGTGGGCCGACTACGTGCCCGAGCCGATCTGCATCTCCGAAGAACGCCGACAGGAGCTCCGTGAGGAACATGAGAAGTACATTGCCGAACTCATCGAGGAATTCGGAGAGCCCACTCCCGAGGAAATCGCCCGCGCCGAGGAGTGGTGGCGACCCATCGAGGTGCACCTGACAAAAGACATCCGTCAGTGAAGGCGCTCATCCTGGACTCTGGGGCAGTAACCCGTTTGGCGCGCCAGAACAGACTGTCGTCCGAGACCATTCGACTAGCCAGCAACAAGGATTTGTGGTCGGCAATCGTGCCTTCCCTCGTGCTCGTGGAGTGCCTGACGGGCCGTCAAAACAATGACGCAACGGTCAATCGATTCCTCAAGAGATGCCAAGTTGTTGACGGCCCTCACGAAAAGCTGGCACGGCGAGCGGGTTCTCTGAGAGCCAAGGCCGGGCGCGGCTCAGCCGTGGATGCGGTGGTTGTGGCCATGGCCGAACCCGGAGGAGCCGTCCTAACCGGTGACCACAGGGATCTCAGGGCATTGGCGGCCCACGCCCAAGACGTCCGCGTCTTCAGCATGTAGCAGCCACTAGCCAGCCGGATGCCTTCCGCGTGGCCACCACGCTCAGCAACGGGCTCCAACCCTCCGCTGCGAGCGCAAGTGCAGTTAGAGCATTGCTTCCTGGACGGGGGCTCCGGCGCTGGTGGCGATGAGGTTGGGCCAGGCGGTGATGAGGGTGTTGTAGGCGGCGGCCTCCGCGGCCCAGCCTTTGTCGTTGGCCTTCTGGTAGAGGAGGTAGGCCAGTTGGCGGGCCCGCTCCCCGTAGCCGCCGAGGGTGTGCAACAGCTCCGCCGCCTCCGACTCCGACCGCTCCAGCGCGGCGATCAGATACTGGAGCGCCTCCCACACCGTGAGGCGGGGATCGTCGGCGGGCTGCCAGCCCTCGGCGAGCTCCGAGCGCTCATAGAGGCGGAACTCGCCGGCCCGGGCCTCCCCTATGCCCGACTCCTCGATGCCGGACAGCGAGGTGTTCTTGGCGTTGGCCACGCTGTCGGCATCACCGGAGGGGCCGGGGCCATAAGCGTGCTCGGAGAACCAGGTGAGCGCGAACCGGGTGTCGCGGTCTAACTCCGCTTCTTCGCCGTCGAGCACCTCGCCCAGCACATCGTTGATGATCGCCAAGGCTGCTGAAACCGGCATGGACGAGCCATCGGCCTCCACCACCTTGGCATACCGCGAGAACACCTTGATCCCCGGCCCGATGGTCGACTGGGACATGTCCACCGGCGCGATGTTGCCCGACTGGAGAATCCGCACCGCCTCGGGAAGCTCCCCGCGCAACGCCGCCATGAACTCGCCACGCGTGGCCAGCCGTGCTGAGGCGGGCCGGGGACGACAAGCCAGCACAATTGACGAGGCCAAGGCGTTGCTCTTTGAAGCCAGCAACCTGTTGCCCCACTCAGTTCGCATAGGCCAAGTGGCATTGACCTGCAAACCTGCGTCCACCACCGCTTGAAGGAACGTGTCCCAACCGGTGGCGCGAACTTCACCGTCGCGGGTCTCGGTTGCCTTGTAGGCGTAGTAGATCGTGGCGGGAATGTCTGCCGTCTGGCTCTCCGCGACTTGGGCCATGAACTCGGCCATCCCCGACTCGAAGTGCTCCTCAGCCACTTGCCTCGAACCCGCCCGATAACGGTTGGCGATCAACTCCTCAGCTTTGGGCGTCAACAATGTGGAGCACTCGTCGGGCCACACCCCTGAGAGATTCCTACGTAGCCAGACATAGAAGAAATCCGACAGATCGGCATAGGAGATATTGTCGTAGTACGGCGGATCGGTAGAAGCAATTGCCCCACCACACTCCCGCACCCGAGCACGAGCATCGCGCTGTTGTGCAATTCCCTCACGACCACTTGGCAAAGCGACAAGAGCACGGCTGACAGTTCTAACGCTGCTGTGCCAACTTCCTGAAGACTCTCCCAGTGGATAGTTCTCAGCGAAATCCCATGACATCGGAATCGCCTGCCGAGCAAACACACTGCGGTCATGACCCCTGTTGGATGCCCAAGTGCAAATCGACGAATTTCGATTTGCAAATCCATCCACCGCGAACGCCAGATAGGTGACCACGGCATCGGCATAGGCCGCTGCGCCGCTGCCACCGTCGCGGAGCCGGACGCCGTCGCCAGCCATGCCCGCGGCGAGAGCGTCCGAAGCCACCTGCTCGGCTAGCTCGCCGAGCAGATCGGAGAAAGTGGTCAGCGCGGTGAGCTGGCGAGGTGTGAACAAGTCGCCGTAACTGCTCATGCCGTAACCAGGAGTCTGAAAATTCCGATGCTTGGTTGGCATCTGTGCAGAAGGCGAGTACTGCGGACACTCGGACACGTCGATGTGGAGTTCGGGCGGACCGGTATAGGCCCTGCCATTTGGGCCTTCTGCTACCAATGCCATCAGTTGCGCTCCGAGCCTATGCGCCAACCCCTCTTTCCGAATGTAGTTGAGTGGTATGGACGCGCCTGTGGCGATACACACCCCTCCCCCACGGCCGACGGTTCGTTCAAGTTCTGGTTCGCCACCCTCGCGAATCTCGTAGCTGATGGTCTGCGAGCCCCGGTCGATGACCGGCTCGATCCACACTTTGGGTTTGCCCGGCCGGTTGGCCAGCGTCCAAGACGCAACCAGCGGCACATGGCCCGACCAACTCGGGTCGGGCGACTCCACCGTCCGAGCCCAGATCCAGGCAATCGGCGTGAGCTTCTCACCATTCGGACCCGTCGCATCCGGGTACAGGTGCCCGATGCGCCGCTGGGCCTCGTCTCTCATCCACCGCCCATACGCCTCCACGTCCGCGGCCAACCCCTGCGCCCGCTCCCAGGTGGTGAGCGCCTTGTCGATGTCGGGATGAACCGGCGGCAGCCCCGCGAATCGCGGCGGTATCTCGATCATCGCCTTGTTGATCAACACCGCCACCGGGTTCAAGTCGCCAGCCAGCGCCTCCAACCCCAGCCGCTGAGCCTCCAGCGGAATCGCCCCTCCCCCGGCGAACGGATCCAGAATCGGCGGCGGCCCATCCGGAAAGCACCGGTCGATCTCCGCCCGCGCCTCAGCTAGCACCTCCGGGTCGTTGGAGTTCTCCCAGCGCACCAGCCGCTCCAAAATACCGAACAACCGCTGCCGCTCCGCCTCCTGCTCGGCCGGCATCAGCGACTCGTCCCCCGAAGGATCATCCACCAGCGACGCCCAAATCACCGCCCGAGCCGCCGCCAACGGCCTCCGAGCCCACCACAAGTGCAACGTCGACGGATGCCCATGGCGAATCGACTTCTCCCGCGCCGCCTCCGCATTGATCGCCGCCAACGGCAACGCCACCTCAATCAGCTTCGGCTTGTAACCCCCATCACTCACAGCGAGCCACGCTAGTACGCTCTCCCACACCTACCCCCAAGAGCCGCGTCGGTGGGCACTGCTTCCTCAACCTGTAACCCTTGTTATACAGAATTCCATGCTATATTCTGAAATATAGGTGTATTATGATATCACAAATCTGCAATTTGCTGACAGCGCCCGGCGACATGGCATCTCCGAAGGAGATGCCCCGCATGCGTGCCGGAACGCGATCCGCGTCACTCGCCTGGATGATCTCCTGATGTTTGTGGGAGCTGGCTACAGCGGTCTAATGCTCGAAGTCGGCGTCTCAACAAGATGCAAAGCTCCTAGAATCGTTCATGCGATGCCAGCTCGTCCCGAATATCTGAGGTGAACGACATGACCCCTTCCCTGAAAGAGCTAATGGCAAATGCCGAAGCAAGCGGCAATTGGGATGCCGTTGCCGACTGGTGCGAGGCCTTCGACTGGTCAGAAGGTGAGGAGATACCTGTCTCCGAGTTCTACCTCGGGTGCGCTGCTGCGACCCACCCCCGAGACGAAGCCCAGATCACTGAGGCCGTTTCAGCCGCCAGAGCCGCCGGAACGCCCTGGCCCCGCATCGCCGAAATCCTCAACACCACCCCCCAAGCCGCCCAAGACCACTACACACCCCTCATCGAGACAGCCGAGCCAGCCCATCGATGACCTGAACTTGACAAGCTCGCGGCGAGCATCGTCGGGTGTGGCATCAAAGGCAGATGCGCCCTTGCACTCGGGGTTCTCGGCCCACCAGCCGACGAGGACTCCATCTTCGTCGGTTAGGCCGGTTGTACTGCCCCAACCAGATGATGCGGCTGAATGTTCAGAACCTGGTCGGCTTCAAGTCGCTCTACGTGATACAAATCCCACCGGAGCTGCAAGTTCATCCAAAAGGCCGATGAGGTCCCGAAGAATCTCGCTAGCCGAAGAGCTGTGCTCGGCGTCACCCCGCGTTTGCCTCGGACTACCTCGTTGACCCGCTGATACGGCACTTTGATCGCGGCAGCCAACTCCCGTTGAGTCATCCCCAGAGGTTGCAGAAACTCTTTCAGCAGCATCTCGCCAGGGTGGGTCGGTATCCGTTCGCTCGGTATGCGCATGATGCTCGGCCTCCTGTCAGTGGTAGTCGGTGATTTCTACTTCGGCGGGACCTGTTTCGGTCCAAACAAAACAAGCGCGGTATTTGTCATTCACTCGAATAAGGACATGTCGACAAGGTGCTGTGCCGGGGCTTGCCGACATAGCGAGGCACTCCACTTGTGTGAGGCAACGGGACGGCTGCCGCCGGGGCCGTACACGGTCTTCCCTATCTGTAGCTCTCCAGAGTAGGCATAACCCTCGCCGTCCTGCATGAAGCCGCCTTCACTGGAATCCTGCTGTTCGCCAACCCCATCTGACGGGCAGCCCGAATCGGCAGGCCATCTCTCTCGGTGGGCTGGATCACAACAGCGGACGGCGATGGATGCCCCGGGAGTGGACGGCATAGTAGAACGGTCCTGGCTGTGCGCATGCCTTGGCAATTGCAGGGAGATTGTCGATGAAGCGCTGAACCATTTCCGAAGACGAGAGACCTTGTCGATTAAGGCTGAAACACCTGGTGCCGAATTTCTGGATCGCCCAGCTTTCCCGTGTTCGGATGCGCTCGTCCTTTGTGAAAGCAATCCAACCGCTACGGGCAACAAGCGCGAGCCAGTCCTCGTCGGGGACAGTCTCGTCCTGTGGAACCCCGTAGTGCTCAGCCAGGGTGACCAAGCGAAGACCCTGGGCACGCAACAGGGCAGGAACCTGCCATCGTCCCAAACTGCGGTCCAAGAAGATGTCAGGCAGCCCGACAGGATGTGACACGCAGGACGTCCAGAAGGTGTTCAACGGGCATGCCGAATTCGAGGCAGACGCTGTCAAGCGCCTCCCCGGCTTGGAAGAGGGCCAGCGCATCTTCGACCCGAGCGCCGCCTCGACTGAAGATTGGGGCGCCTGATGAGCGCCGCGGGTCTACAACCACCACTCCATCGAGATAGGGAGGCACTCGGATCAATTCAGCAAATCCATCCGTGCCATAGTCGATTCGATTCAAGTAGGACGAGATGACTTGCTCAAAGACCCGTTGGCCGCTGCGGACAACCACCAACTCCATCGCGGCGTGTCCTTCTTCAGTGTCCTGGCGGCTGTGCCCATAGTCATAGAGAATCTCAGCCCCATCTGTGTAGAGCCTTTGAGAAGCCAGAGCGTGGTCAACCCCGATCTCTCGAATCAGCACTTCCAAGGCAGGACGAATTCGTTGCAGAGGAACCCCTCTGCGCCGGACAGCAGCGACCACCAGCGCCTCGGCGGCACCAATGAACGGGATGGAAGGCCAGCCCCGATCCTTAGGCTCGATCCACGTCACAATCGGCTCACCGACGACGTCAGGCCTGCCTGCGCTGCTGCGCCGATACCCTCTTGCCCAGGAGGTCATGGTGGATACAGGCACATCTACAATTCGGGCCGCTTCGGCAATTGTGTACAGCGGGTTTAGCATCCGAATCGGATCAACGAGCATGGAACTACCTCTTCAGGCAATTGTACCAGCGCAGCGAAACTCAGAAGCAGCCCGAGTCATGACTGCCTCACGAGATACGGCTCAAGACAAAGAACGCGATTGCTGCCTTCATCATGTACCCGGCAAACCGGACGCGACGCTCGTTCGTCTTGTAGGCCCCATCTTGGGTCATCAGAAGGCTGTAGCGAAACTCGAACTCGTCATCCCCCCGTTGGAACGGTCTCTCTACCAAGGCTCTGATGCTGGGGCCGATCTCCCATCGGCGTGGCCAAAACACCAAGATGGCAGCGGCCAGCCCCAACGCAAATAGAACAGCTGAGACCCAGGCAGTCACAGGATCGAAGTGCCCATCGAGGCCCAGAATGCTGAACACCACGAGTCCGGAGCCTGGCAGGAAGATGCCCAAATCATGAGCGCGCTGTTCCCCCTTGCCTCCATGTGCTGGGCGTTAGGAGCCGTGTTCTCCAGTGTCGGAGTGCGCAGGGTGACCAGCCGTTGCCGGTCAAGCCGGTTGAACTGCCCCAACCAGATGATGCGGCTGAATGTTCAGAACCTGGTCTGCTTCAAGTCGCTCCGCGTGGAATAGGTCGGCAAGCTCTATCGGTGGTCGCGACAGAGGGCATTGTAGATGGTTTGGGCTGAG
>JAPPMA010000033.1 GCA_028819295.1 bacterium
GGCGAGCTGGCCCGCCGCTGCGATGTTGCGGGGGCAAAGCGGGTGGCCCGGGAGGTGCTGCGATCTTCTCCTTCCCAGGCTCATCACGACGTGAAGTCGGCTGAGCGGCTAGGCGGTTTGGAGGAGGCGTCGGGAGCTGTGGCGCCAAGACGATCCGAAGCAGCGTTGCACACACGCCCAGCGGGCCGCTGATGCGCTAGCAGAGCTGATCTTGCACCCGGAGAGGGGCAAAGCGGCCGGGATCGCGCTGGTGCTCGTGGCCGACTACCATCTTCCCCGCTGTGTTCAACGCCAGAACCCAGAACCTATGGCTGGGACGGCGCCGGCGCTGCGCCTCGGACGCGCAGCGAATCGCCCTGATGGTGCGCGACAAGGCCTGTGTGGGCTGCGGGGCCGACGCCAACCGCAGCTTCGCCCACCACATCGACCACTGGCGCAACGGCGGAGGCACCGACTACCCCAACCTGGTCACGGTGTGCAACGACTGCCACCACGACATCCACGAGCGCCACCACCAGGTAGAGCAGGATCGTCGAACCGGCAAACACCGAGTCGTGCCGCCGCCCGAGGCCTTCCCAGACACCGGAACCACTACCTGGCAACCAAAGCAGCTAAACCCCGTGCTCCGAAACTGACGGGTTGCTGTGTGGGGAAAGCGACCCGCGAGGCAGGGGGCGTGCTAAGCCATCGGGATGGCTGAGGAGTTCAAACACGACCTGCCCGAGGGGATGACCGACTGGATCGCCGAGGCGGGGGGCGGGCGCATCACCTGCTTGGAGCGCCACATCGCCCGCCGGGAGGCGTGGGTGGTGGATGTGACCCGACCCGACGGGTCGGTGGCCGAGTACTTCTTGCGCTTGGATCGCGAAGGGGACGGCAGCGGCACCCACTCGGTGAAGAGCGAGGCCAAGGTTCAGACTGCGCTGGTTGAGACCGGCATGAAGGTTCCCGCCATTTGCGCGTGGAACGAGGATCTTCAGGCTGCGTTGCACCAGCGGATGCCGGGCCGGGCCGACCTGGACAATGCCGAACCCGAAGAGCAAGCCGCAGTGCTCGACGACTTCATCCAGCAGTTGGTGCTGCTTCACTCGCTGGACCCCCATTCGCTGGGGCTCGACCACATGTCCATTCCCTCCACGTCGGCCGAGTGCGCGTTGGGCGAGATCGAATTCGTGGAGCAGTTCCTCGGCGGCATGGTGACCGACCCGCTGTACACGTATTCGCTCCAATGGATTCGTAACCATGTTCCCGAGCGCCTCGACCGGGTGAGCCTCTTGCAGGGCGACACCGGGCCGGCCAATTTCATGTTCCACGAAGGGCAGGTGAGCGCCATCGTCGACTGGGAGTGGGCCCACTTCGGCGATCCCATGGAGGACTTCGGCAACATCTGCACCCGGGAGTTCTTCTGCCCCTCGACCCCGGATGATGGCCTCGCCCCGCTCTTTCGCCGATACGAGGAGTTGTCGGGGTTCCCTGTGCGCCTCGACTCGGTGCGCTACTACAGGGTGCAGCAGTTTGTGCGGTCCATCGTGTCGCTGGCCCGGGTGACGGAGATCAACGACCCTCAGATGCCCAACGGCATGAACCGGGCCTACCGCTATATATGCGAGCGGGCCACCTGCGAGGCGCTGGCCGACGCCATGGGCATAGATTTGCAGCGTCCCGAGATGTCTGAGCTGTCTGAACTGTCTGAGAATACGATGGCCAGTTCTCTCGAAGGAGTGGTTGTGCGGAACCTGCGCGACGATGTGCTGCCCGCCGTGGACGGCGGCTTCCCCCGCCATCGCCTTGAGCACGCCGCGCTGCTGGTGGAGTGCTTAGACCGCCAGAAGCAACTCGGCCCTCACCTCGCGGGCATCGAGCTGGACGAGATCGCCGCGCTGACCGGCCGGCGGGCCCACAGCCTCGACGACGGTTTGA
Source organism: bacterium (assembly GCA_028819295.1). Classification (GTDB taxonomy): domain Bacteria; phylum Actinomycetota; class Acidimicrobiia; order Acidimicrobiales; family Bin134; genus Poriferisocius. The sequence continues at coordinate 1,921 of JAPPMA010000033.1, forward strand.
TAGAGCTGGACCACGCAATCCAGGGTTGGGGCTCAGAAAACGAAGTCGAGGTGCTCCGCTATCTGGCCCGGCGGGCCTGGCGGTTGGAGTACTTGTGGAAGCCGGTGGTGGACCTGTTCCCCGACCGCAAGTTCTCAAGAATCGACTAGCCCTGTCGCCGAGAATCGACCCCGCTCATCCCGCGGTCAAACCGGCGTCGATGCTCAGCACTGCCCCATGGATTCGGCGGCCCTCATCTGAGGCGAGGTAGGCCACCGCCGAGGCGATGTCGTCGGCGTGGGCCATGCCCCGGAAGCCCATGTACCGACCCATCAGATCCATATCGGGATCGTCGGGAAAGCTGAACGAGGCGGCCAGATTGGTGTCCACCCCGCCGGGGGCGATGGCGTTGACCCGCACCCCGGTCTTGATCGTCTCCATGGCCATGGCCTTGGTCATCAGCACCACCGCGCCCTTGCTGGCGCAGTACGGCACCGTGTAGGCCTGTCCCATGAGCCCGGCGTTGGAGGCCATGTTCACGATGCAGCCGCCCGACGACTCCAAGTGGGGGAGGGCGGCCTGCGACATCCAGAACACCCCTTCCACGTTCACACCAAATATCAGATCCCACACTTCCTGGTCGACGTCGCCCACCCGATGGCCTCGGGCAACCCCGGCGATGTTGCAAAGCACATCGATGCGGCCGTGTTCGGACACCACCGACTCCACCAGCTCACGGCAAGCCTCCCGAGACCTCACATCGGACACGACCGTTTGGAACACCGCCCCCTCTCCGACCATCCCCGCAGTGTTCGCCAGTCCGTCAGAACTGATGTCGCTGCCCACCACGACAGCACCCTCATCGGCCAGACGCACCGACGCGGCTTGGCCGATACCCGACCCGGCACCGGTGACCACGGCCACCTTTCCAGAAAATCTCACGATCTCTCTCCCTGCTCTCGCTCTGGCTTCTAGTGGTGTGTCTTGGGTTTAGCGCCGTGGATTGCGACGGCAGCGGCGTTCCTCGCAAGGCGCGCCGACGCAGCCATACTCCCAGTGTACGGCAAGGAGGCGCAACGCAGCGAGGGGCGTCGATGCCCTAGCAGGACACGCGCGAATAAACCCAAGACACACCACTAGGGCAATCCCGCGCCGGGGATCTCCACTGGCACGGATTCAATCCGCCCCTGTCCGAGGCCCTGCACCTCGTCGGGATGCGAGCCCGGCGCAGTGACCAAAAAGAGCGTACGGCGGTCGTCGCCGCCCAGCATCACCGCGAAGCAGTTGAGTTCGGTCTCCACCCGGTGGGTGACCTCGCCTCCCTCGATCACCCGCAGGGCGGCCCGGCCCACCGCATCGGCGTACCAGATCCCCCCTTCGGCGTCGTAGCAGCAGCCATCGGGGATGGTGCCGGGCACCGCGGCCCACAGCCGGCGGTTCTCAAGCCGTCCCTGCGGCCCGATGTCGAACGCGGTGAACTGGCTGGCAAAGCTCTCACCCACGATGAAGGTGCCGCCATCGGGGGTGATCACCGCCCCGTTGGGAAACAGCAGGCCGTCGGCTGAGGCCTCGGCGGCGCCGTCGGGCTGCACGAGCCCGAGGGTGGCCGGGGCCACATCCTCGCCGGCGTGAAGGTCGAACCCGAAGTTGCCCACATAGGCCCGCCCTGAGGCGTCCACCGTCATGTCGTTGCAGAGCGAGGTGGCGATCCCGGAGAGGTCGGCGTGCTCGTGGAGCGCCATCCCGTCGTGGCGCATCACCCGGCGGTCCCGCATCGACACCACCAGCAGGTCGCCGTCGGGCATCCAGCCCAAGCCTGAAGGCTGGCCGGGAACCTCGACGATCACCTCCACGGCGCCTTCGGGCGAAGCGGCGTGTACCGAGTACTGGTAGAAGTCGGAATACCACAAGCGGCCGTCGTGCCACCGGGGACCCTCTCCAAAGTCGATTCCGTCTACGAACAGCTCAGGGCTGGGAAGCATCTCCATGCCGGGGCACAATAGCGATTGCGGAGGCCACTGCTGCGGGCCGGCTGCATCCGGTGCCGCCGGCGGTAGTGTGAAACGGTGCTCCACTGGGCCAGGAGTCGGATCGTCGACTCGGTGAGCGGGATGTTCGCCCACGCAGGAATGCCGCTTAGCCGCACCGGCGACTTTCCCGGCGATCCCGGCCTGTGCGGCCCCGGCTCGGTGAGTTGGCGGGTGATCGGCGACGTGAGCGTTTTCGTCGGCGGCATACGGGCCCTTTTGATTCAGGCCGCCCATCCGGAGGTGGTGGCCGGGGTGGACGACCACAGCCGCTATCGGGACGATCCCCTGGGTCGCCTCAGCCGGACATCGTTCTATGTCACCTCGGCCACCTACGGCGCCATGCCCGAGGTGGTGGAGGCGGTGGAGCTGGTGAAGGCGGCCCACCAGGGGGTGAGCGGCACCTCGCATCGGGGGCGCTCGTACAGCGCGTCGGCGCCGGAGCTGGCCGCATGGGTTCACAACACCCTCACCGATTCCTTCTTGGAGGCCTACCAGCGCTTCGGTGGGCGCTTGAGCGCGGCCGAGGCCGATCGGTTCGTGGCCGAGCAGGCCAGGGCGGGGGAGATGCTCGGGGCGTCGCCGCTGCCGGCCACGGCGGCCGAGCTGCGGGCCTGGATCGGTGCTCACCCGGCGCTGGCCCCGAGTCCGGGGATGCGGGCGGCCATCAGGTTCCTCCAGAGACCGCCGATATCCACGGCGCAGCGCGCGGGCTATCAGGTGCTGATGAACGGGGCCATCACCACCATCCCGCGCCGGCTGAGCGCCGTTCTCGGGCTTGCTGCTCCGCCGGGCGCCCGGGCGGCCGCTGCCGCGATGACCCTCGGGCTCCGGCGGGTGATGATGAACAGCCCCGCATGGCAGGCCGCCCTAGAGCGCTGCGGCGCTCCGTACGACCCCCGGCTCTTCCGCGACAAGCGGAATGGAGCCACGGCGTAGGCGAAGGCCCGCCCAGGTTCATGGGTTTGGGGCCCCAAACAGTAGGGTGGCCCCGGAAATCGCCGGCCGATCAACGAAGGAGCGCAGAGAGATGGGACGGTTGGACGGAAAAGTTGCGATCATCACGGGGGCCGCCCGGGGCCAGGGGGAGGCGGAGGCTCGGCTGTTTGCCTCTGAGGGGGCCAAAGTGGTGCTGGGAGATGTCTTGGACGACGCCGGCGAGCAGGTGGCGGCCAGCATCGGCGAGAGCGCCCGCTATGTACACCTCGACGTGTCTCGAGAGGCCGACTGGGCCGCGGCAGTCGAGGCGGCCGGCGGCATGGGCCCGCTCAAGGTGTTGGTCAACAACGCGGCCATCCTGCGGCCCGCGGCCATCGAGGACACCACTCTCGAGGAGTACATGGAGGTAATCAACGTCAACCAGGTGGGCACCTTTCTGGGGATGAAGGCGGCGATGGCGCCCATGAAGGCGGCCGGCGGCGGCGCCATCGTGAACATCAGCTCCATAGACGGCCAGCAGTCGAAGAACGGCCTCATCAGCTACTCGGCGTCGAAGTTCGCCATCCGGGGCATGACCAAGACCGCGGCCATCGAATGGGGCCGGTTCGGCATCCGGGTGAACTCCATCCACCCCGGCGGCGTGAACACGCCCATGGGCAACCCGACGAACGACCCCCGGGCGGAGAAGGAGCCCTACATCTACCAGGCCATCAACCGGGTGGGAGAGCCCATCGAGATCGCCTACGCGGCTCTGTTCCTGGCCAGCGACGAGGCGTCGTACATCACCGGCGCCGAGGTGAACGTGGACGGCGGCTGGCGAGCCGGAGCGGTCACCCCCGGCCTTCCCGGCACCGATTTCGTGGTCGAGTACGGCTACGACCCCAACTGACGCCATGCTCTGATTGGGGGGATGGGGAGGGGCAGTTACTGCCGTCTCAGGTAAACGGTCCAGTTGGTGAGGCCTACCAGGGCGCCGCCGATGATGTTGCCGAGGGTGACGGCGACCAGGTTGTGGGCCACCCAGCCGAAGTTCAGGCGGTCGATCTGCTCGGCGGTGAGGCCGGCGGCGGCGAGGGCGTCGGCGTCGGTGGACACCAGCCAGCCCAGCGGCAAGAAGAACATGTTGGCGATGCTGTGCTCGAAGCCGGCGGCCACGAAGGCGGTGATGGGCAGGATGATCCCGATCATCTTGTCCACCAGGGAGCGGCCCGCCACCGCCATCCACACCGCCAGACACACCAGCATGTTGGCCAGCAGACCCCGCACGAACGCGGTGCCGAACGACAGGTTCACCTTGTCGTTGGCGATCTGGATGGTCCGCACCGAGAAGGCGTGGTCGGCCTGGGCCCACCACCGGCTGAAGTACAGCAAGAACACGATCACCAGCGCGCCGACGAGGTTGGCCGCGAAGGCCAGCGCCCAGTTGCGCGAGAGCTCGCGTCCGCTGATCCGGCGGCTGAAGAAGCTGGCCACCATGAGGTTGTTGCCGGTGAACAGCTCCGATCCGGTGACCACCACCAAGAACAGCCCCAGCGAGAAGCCCACCCCGATGAGCAGCCGGGCCGGGCCGGTGCCCAACTCCGGGCTGACCGCGATGGTGAGGGCGAACACGCCGCCGAGAGCGATGAACGCCCCGGCCATAATGCCGAGGATGGATGTCTGGGTGAAGTCGAACTTGGCCTTGCCGATACCGGCGCGCTTGATCTTGCGGGCTATCTCCTCGGGGGTCAAGGCTTCAGACATGCTTCCAAACTACCCTTTTGAGCATGGCTGAGCCGGGAATAGGCGTTGAGTTCTCTGCCGGGGGAGTCGTCACCGACTCCCGCTACTACGCTGGCGCGGTCGAGTCGCTGCGCAGCGCCTGTGCCCAGATCGGCGATGCGGCCGACGCCGCCCAGCGGGCCGGCTTCTTCGCGGACATCGCCGGCTGGAACGACGAGGCCGATGCCTCGGCCCACGATGCTGACAAGGCCTCGGTGCTGGCCATGGCCGAGGCATTGCGGGCCAAAGGGGCAGTTGCCGCCTATGCCGATGCCGCCCGCCGCACCCTGGCCGAGGTGACCGCCGCCTTTGCCGAGGCCGGAACTCCCGGCAGCTCCCCGTTCGGTTCAGGGGCCGGCAGCGTAGGAGCCGACGATGCCGATGCCGCCGGCACAGGGGAAGCAGCGGGGGAGCGGGGGGCGTTCTCCGGGCACCTGGCCGATGCCCTGGTCGCGCTGATGCAGGAGCGGGAAGGAGAAGCCGACCTGGAGTCCGACGAAGCCGGCTATCTGAAGATGGCGAAGACCCTCACCGTTCTGGCCGACGCTCGTCAGGCTTATCGGGAGGTGGACGAGACGCTGATCATGTTGGCCAACGCCCGCTCCGCCTATCTCGAGGACACAGAGGCTGCTTCTCGAACCGCGCTGGCCGCCGACATCAAGGCGGCGCTGGCCGCCGACATCAGCTCTTCGTCTGTCGGGGTGTTCCGCTCCGCGCTGACCACGCTGGCAGTGACCAGAACGGCCTACAACGCCGAGGTGGCCAACGAGCTGTGGAGCGCGCTGACCGAGGCCCGAACCAACTTGGCCGCCGCGGCCGCCACGGTTTTCGAGATACGGGCCGCGGCCAGCGACCGGGGCGGTCTCGACGACATCCACGCCGCCTCGGCCCTGGCGTATTCGTTCGGCGACTCGGAGACCCCGACCGATGTCTACGACACCGCCCGAGACGTCGTCATCGAGGCCAAGGAGTTCCGGCGCAGAGCCCAAGCGGCCTGCGACGCGGTCGATGCCCTTCTGGTGGAGAACCGGGCCGTGGCCGCTGATGCGCTGGTGGAGGCCCGAGCAGCAGTGGGCTCGCAGACCCTCGTCGAGGCGCTGGCCGCCTATGAGATGACCAGCGCGGCCATGGACTCGCTATTCGGGGCGCGGGCCGCATTCGAGGTGGGGTTCGATCTGACCCTTCCCGAGATATTCGGCGGCGACGAGCTCTGAGCCCGGCGAACTCTGATTCCGGCTGGCTGCCTACAGCGCCACCCCAACCAGCACGGCGCCGATGGAGGCCACGCCCGACAGCGAGCCCATCATGGCGATGCGGCGGCGGTCGGTGGCCTTGGTGTGAAGCCAGGCGGCGACGCCGGTGGCCAGCACCAGCACCAGCTTTATGGTGAGGGTGACGTGATAGCTGTTGGCTGCGTCTTCGAAGTCCACCTCGAGCAGGTTCCACAACCCAGACAGCACGGCCAGAGCGAAAAACGGCCACGCCACCCGGGCGAACTGCTGGGCCGCGGCCTGGGTGGCCTCGGGACCGATCCGGCGCAGGGCGGGCACCAAGGCGGCCACGATGACCTGGCCGCCCACCCACACCGCGGCGCCGAGGATGTGAAGGAAGACCCGGAGGGTGTCGAGATCCCAGTTGGCTTCGATCATGAGCCCAACTTAGTGGTCGGGCTGGTCGGGGTTGCTACCGTCGCGCCATGAGCATCGACCGAGCCGCCTATCAGGAAGCCCTGCGAGCCGGGGGAGGGGCCATCGCGGCGGCGGGGCGGCGAGACCTCAACGCCTCGGTGCCGTCGTGCCCCGGCTGGACGGTTCACAAGCTGCTGTCCCACGTGGGCCGGGTGTACCGGTCGGTGGGCCGCCACGTGGCCGAGCGGGCCACCGAGATGATTCCCGCCGATGAAATACCCCGCCCCCCCGAGGGCGAGGCCATCGTGGAGTGGTTCGAGGAGGGGCACCAGTTTGTGCAGGATGCGCTGGATGGGGCCGAGCCCGATGAGGCGGTGTGGAGCTGGGCCGGCCAGAACACCATGGCCTTCTATTTCCGCCGCATGGCCCATGAGACCGAGGTACACCGCTGGGACGCCGAGGCTGCTTTCGGGGAGCCCGGCCCCATCGACTCCGATCTGGGGGCCGACGGGGTGAGCGAGCTGTACGAGGTGGTGCTGCCCTTCGCGGTGGCCAACTGGGACATGGCCCTCCCCGACGCCAGCCTCCACCTGCACCGCGCCGACGGTACCGGCGAGTGGCTTCTGGTCAACGACGGGGGCCGCATCAAGATGAGCTTCGAGCACGCCAAGGGCGACGCCGCGGTGCGGGCCAGCGGCGCCGACCTGCTGCTGCTGGTTTGGGAGCGCATCGGGCTGGACCGCCCCGGCGTGGAGACCTTCGGCGACGCCGATTCCGCCCGGGCCTGGTTCGCCCTGTCCCGCTAGAGCCCCCGAGCAGCCCGCCCATGGCCGACGACACATCCCCGCCGACGCCGACTCCCTCCACCTCCTCGCGGGCCGATGTGTTCGACCAGTACATGCCCGTCGTGCTGTTTCTGGTGCTCAACAGCGCGTTCGGCCTGGCCCCGGCCATCGTGGCCATGACGCTGTGGGCTGTCAAGGCCCAGGTCAGCCGGTACCGCCGGGGGCTGCCGCTGGGCCGGGTGATGCCGATCATCGTGGTCTACCTGCTGATCAGGGGCACGCTGGGCATCATCTACGACAGCGAGGACGTGTACTTCGGCATCGGCATCTCGGCTAAAGCCCTGGCCGCGCTAGCCCTGCTGGTGTCGGCGGCCCTGCGCAGGAACGCAACCGCCTACGCCCTTCCCTACCTCGTCCCCATCGACTGCGACACCAAATCCCACCCGGAATACCGAGCCGCCACCCGGCGGATCTCCGTCGCGGTGGCGTTGATCGTGCTGGCCAGCGTCGGGTTCGACACCTGGCTGCTCCAGAACGCCTCGACCAACAAGTTCGTGCTCATCCGCCTGGGCGTCAACTGGGGGGCATCGATGGTCACGATTCTGGGCGTGGGCCTGTACCTCGACCGCCGCCTGCGCCGCATCCCCGGCTTCCCCGGCATGATGCCCCTGGTTGAGCACCGCCTGAAGGATCTCGGCATGAACCCTCCCCCTTCCTCCAAGGGGTGACCGGGGCCGTGTCGTCGGTGGTGCTCATCGTGCCACCCTCCCCCTTTCCTCCAAGGGGTGACCCGGGTTGCTGGGATGATCTGAGGGCGCCGGCATCACTAGAGTCTCGGCCATGGCTGAGAACAACTGGGGAAGATGGGGCGACGAGGATGAGCGGGGGGCGCTGAACCTGCTCACGCCCGATGTGGTGAAGCAGGCCACTGCCTCGATCACCACCGGCAAGGTGTACCCGCTGGGCATACCGATTCAGTCGCAGGGGGTGCCCATCATGGACTACCGGGGAACGCCCATGCGGCTCACCCTCCAGAACGCCTCCGACGAGGGCATCTACGAGGCCTACGGGTGCCACGCCGGCACTGGGGCCCACGAGGACGTGCTGGTGTTCGCCTCCCACACCACCAGCCACATGGACGCCCTGTGCCATGTGTACGGCCAAAACCAGCACTACAACGGCTTCTCCAAGGAGGCCATGAAGACCCACACCGGGGCCTCCCGGCTGGGCATCGAGAAGGTGGGCGCTATCGCGGGCCGGGCCGTGCTGTTGGACATGGTGGCCCACACCGGTGCCGACGGCTGGCTGGAGGCGGGCACGCCGATCAGCGGCGCCGACATGGCCGCCTGCGCCGAGGCCCAGGGCACCCCGGTGCGAGCGGGCGACATCGTGCTGATCCGCACCGGCTACCTCGACATGTGGTGGTCGATCGAGGCCGACCCCGGCGCCGAGCAGCCCTTCGCCCAGCCCGGCATCAACAACGACGGGGCCGAGTGGCTGATGGCCAACGACGTGGTGGCGGTGGGGTCCGACAACGCGGCCATCGAGGTGATCCCGTTCGACGAGAACGACTTCCTCACCGTCCACAAGATATTGCTGGTGGGCGCGGGCATCTACATGCTGGAGTTCTTGAACTTCTCGCAGATGGCCGCCGACGGCTGCCACGAGGGTTTCATGACCGTGTCGCCGCTGAACGTGACCGGAGCCACCGGCAGCCCCATCAACCCGGTGGTGATCGGCTAGGGCCCGCCCAGATCCCGAGCAAGAGACCCCGGAGGCGGAGATGGCCGGCAACCTGTTGGGCGCTCCTGGCGGGGGGCTGCTCGACCAGGTGCGGGTGCTGGAGCTGGCCCGCACCATCGGCGGCGCCTACACCGGCAAGCTGTTTGCCGATGCCGGGGCCGAGGTGGTTAAAGTCGAGCCCCCTGGCGGTGATCGGTGGCGGTCGTGGTCGGCATCGGGCTCGCCTGCGGGCGGCGGCGCGGGCGACGGGGCGTTCTTCCAGTTCCTCAACGCGGGCAAGCGCAGCGTGGTGATCGACCTGGACGACTCCCGGGGCCGGGACCGGTTCCGGTCGCTGGCCGCCACCGCCGACCTGGTGATTGAGGACTTGGGCGCCGGGGCCGTCGAGTCGATGGGGTTGGGGCACGCCGACCTGTCCGGGCAAAACCCTGCGGTGGTGATGCTGTCGATCTCGCCGTGGGGCCGCGGGGGACCGTGGGATCAGCGACCGGCCAACGAGTTCACCCTTCAGGCCTGGGTGGGCTCCACCGACAGCAGGGGCATCCCCGGCGAGATGCCGTTGGGATCAGGGGGAAGGCTGGGCGAGTTTCTGGTGGCGGCCAACGCCGGAGCGCTCGGCCTGGCCGCGCTGATGGCGGCGCGCCGCCACGGCGCTCCCGGCGAGCATGTGGACGTGTCGGCCTATGAGGCCATGACAACCAGCTTCGTGGTGTACGCCCACCTCTATGCCGCCTACGCCGCAGACTCCCGCACCGGAGCGCGTTCCATCGAGATACCCTCGGTCGAGCCGGCCAAAGACGGCTGGATCGGCTTTTGCACCATCACCGGTCAGCAGTTCAAAGACTTCTGTGTGGTGATAGACGATCCCGAGATGGCTGAAGACCCGGTGCTGTCCAACGCCGCCGAGCGGATGGACCACCGCGACGAGGTGTGGCGGCGCATCCATCGCTTTACCAGGGCCCACACCGTGGACGAGCTGGTGGACAGGGCCACCCTGCTGCGGGTTCCGGTGGCCCCCATCGGCGACGGCAGCCGGGTGGCCCAGATCGACCATTTCGCCGAGCGGGGGGTGTACGTGGAGCACCCCGGCGGGTTCACCCAGCCCCGGACGCCCTATATGCTCAGCGCCCGCCCGCCCTCCCCAGTGCGGCCCGCCCCGGCGGCGGGAGAAGCCGACAACGAGCTGTTGGGCGCGAATGGCGACACGAATCAGGCCCCGAGCCCGCTGCCGCCCCGCACCGAGCCGTCGCTGGCTCTGGATGGAGTGAGGGTGTGCGATTTGGCCACCTTCTGGGCGGGGCCGGTGGCGTCGTGCCTGTTCTCCGCGCTGGGTGCCGACGTCATCAAGGTGGAGTCCATCCAGCGCCCCGACGGGATGCGCTTTGCCAGCGGGCTCACCCGCGACGACCTGTGGGAGTGGAGCCCGGTCACCCACGGGGCCAACACCGGCAAGCGCTCGGTGACCCTTGACCTGTCGAGCGACGACGGCCTGGCTCAGGTGAAGAGGCTCGTCGAGATGTCCGACATCGTGATCGAGAACTACTCCCCGAGGGTGGTGGAGAACTTCGGGCTGGGCTGGGACGAGGTCCGCCGGCTCAATTCCGACGCCATCATGGTGAGGATGCCGGCCTTCGGGCTTGCCGGGCCGTGGCGCGACCGCACCGGCTTCGCCATGACCATCGAACAGGCCAGCGGACTCGCCTTTCTCACCGGCGACCCCGACGGCCAGCCGCTGGTGCCCCGGGGCATGTGCGACCAGCTTGGCGGGATGCATGCGGTGTTCGCCACCCTGCTGGCCCTCGAGCATCGAGCCCAAACCGGCGAAGGCCTGCTGGTGGAGGTGCCCCTGGTCGAGGCCGGGCTCAACGCGGCCGCCGAGCAGGTGATCGAATGGACCGCCTATGGCGAGCTCCTACAGCGCCAGGGCAATCGCTCGCCCTACGCGGCCCCCCAGGGCATCTACCCGGCCCTGGGAGACGACCGCTGGGTGGTTGTGTCGGTGGACGACGACGCCCAGTGGCCGCCCCTGGCCGCGTTGATCGGGCGACCCGATTGGGCGGCGTGGGCCGCCCGCAGCCAACGCCGTGTCCGCCACGAGGAGATTGATGCCGCCATCGGCAAGTGGACGGCCGAGCGGGACCGGGATGCCGCTGTTGAGGAGCTGCTGGATGCCGGCATACCCGCTGCACCGGTGATCGGCGGCCGGGAGTCGATCGACAATCCCCAACTCGCGGCTCGGGGCCACCAGCAATGGATGGACCATGCTGTGGTCGGTCGGGTGCCCTATCCCAGCTTCCCCGCCCGGTTCAACGGCAAGTACCACAGCCTGAGACGCCCGGCCCCCACCCTGGGCGAGCACAACGAGGAGATCCTGCGCGAGGTGCTCGGCCTCGGCGACACCGAGATCGCCCGCCTGGCCGAAGCCCAAGTGATCGGCACCCGCCCCGTCTTCTGGGGCTGATACCCCCGCCCGGCTGAGGCTCGGCGTTTCGGCAGGAATAGGGTGGCTGTCGATGTTCCTCGACCTCACCGGGAGACAACTGGAGCTGCAAGCAACCCTGCGCCAGTACTTCGACAGCCTGATGACCCCTGAACGGCGCGACTCCTTGGGCGGCGAGCAAGGGGGGGCTGCCTACAAGGAGACCGTCCGCCAGATGGGCAAGGACGGCTGGCTGGGGGTGGGCTGGCCCAAGGAGTGGGGAGGGCAGGGCTACACACCGCTGGAGCAGCTCATCTTTTTCGAGGAGGCCAACCGGGCCGGTGCGCCCCTGCCGTTTGTGACCCTCAACACGGTGGGGCCGGCTCTGAACGTGTACGGCACCGAGGAGCAGAAAGCGTTCTTTTTGCCCAAGATCCTGGCCGGGGAGCTGCACTTCTCCATCGGCTACTCCGAGCCCACCGCGGGCACCGACCTGGCCTCGCTCAAGACCAAGGCGGTGCGCGACGGCGACGAGTGGATCATCAACGGCCAGAAGATCTGGACCACCGGCGGCCACGAGTCCGACTGGATATGGCTGGCCACCCGCACCGACCCCGACGTGCCCAAGCACAAGGGCATCACCATCTTCGCGGTGGACACCACGCTGGAGGGCTTCAGCCACACCCCCATCTGGCTGCTGGGCGGGGGACACACCAACGCCACCTACTACAACGACATGCGGGTGCCCGACTGGGCCCGCATCGGCGAGGTGAACGGGGGCTGGAAGCTCATCACCGCCCAGCTCAACCACGAGCGGGTGGGCCTTGCCCCCGCGGGCAACATCGACGGGCCGCTGCGCCGGGTGGCGGACTGGGCCCGCCAGACCACCCTGGGCGACGGGCGCCGGGTGATCGACCAGGAGTGGGTGCGCCTCGCCCTGGCCGAGGTTTATGCCCGCAACGAGGCCTTGAAGATGTACAACTGGAAGGTGGCCGCCGCGCTGGAGGACACCGAGTTGAAGCCGGCCGACGCCTCCGCCATGAAGGTGTTCGGCACCGAGTTGAAGGTGAAGTCGCTTCAGGCGCTCATGGAGGTTTTAGGCCAGCGCTCTTACCTGGTGAAGGGGACGGCGGAGGCGGTGCTCGCCGGGGAGCTGGAGCAGGCTTATCGGGGGGCGCCGGTGGGCACCTTTGGCGGGGGAGTGAACGAGGTGCAGCGCGACATCATCGCCACTGCTGGGCTTGGCCTGCCCCGGTCTCCGCGCTGAAAGCGCTAGAAGGTGGTCGTCTGGCCGCCGTTGGAGCGGAAGACGTTGCCGGTGGTGAATTTGCCGGCGTCAGAGGCGAGGTAGAGCATGAGGTAGGCCTGATCGACGGCCTCGCCGAGGGCGCCGATGGGGGAGAGGTCCCGGGCGTAGTCCAAGAACTCGTCGTAGGCCTGCTGGTTGAGGGTGCCGTCGTCGTTGTGGAGCCGCCAGGTGGTGAAGTTGGTGAGCGTGCTGCCCGGCGCCACGGTGCAAACGCGGATTCCGTAGCGGCCCACCTCCAGCGACAGGGTTCGGCCCAGCATGGCCACTGCCGCCTTGGTGAAGGCGTACACCCCGATGCCCTCATAGGCCAGGTCGATGGCCCCCGACGACACGTTCAGGATCACGCCTCCGCCGTCGTCCTTCATGGCCGCGATGGCCGCCTGGCAGCCGTATACGACCCCCTTCAGATTGAGGTCTATCCCGGCGTCGAGGTCGCGGTCGGTCAAGTCTTCGATGAGGCCGGGGAACATGGCGCCGGCGATGTTGGCGATGATGTCCAGTCCGCCATAGGCGCCTACCGCTCGGGCCACCAGAGCCTCCACCTCATCGCGGGAGGTCACATTGCAGGCCTGGGCGATGGCCTCGCCCCCGTCCTCGCGGATGCGCTTTACCGTGTTCTCCGCCCCCTCGCCGTCGAGGTCGCCGCACACCACCTTGGCCCCGGCGGCGGCGAACAGCTCGGCGGTGGCCTCGCCGATGCCCGAGGCCGCCCCGGTGATCACCGCCACCTTGCCGTCGAGCCGGAATGCGTCCAGCGCGTCTGCCTTCATCAGATCCTCCTGTTACCTTTGCGGCTGCTGCGATCAATCAACCGCACAAGACAGGCAGCCTCGTGCGATTCATCAGGGAGCAATCATGGCAGATGGCGTGAAGGGACACGGAGTGCTGGTGACCGGAGGCGGCACCGGCATCGGCCACGCCTGTGGGGCGGCATTGGCCGCCGACGGCGCCGCGGTGACCATTTGCGGCCGTACCGAGTCGAAGCTGGCCGATTCGGCCGAGCGCATCGAGCGGGCAGCAGCCAACGGCGGCAGCGCGGCCTACGTGGTGGCCGACGTGACCGACGAGGCTTCCATTGCCGCCGCCATTGCCGCCGCGGCCGAGCCCACCGGAACGCTGAACGGCGTGGTGGCCAACGCCGGGGGCGGCGGGGGCATGGGTCCCTACCATGTGCAGGACACCGACGAGTTCTTGCGGGTGCTGCACCTCAACGTGCTGGGCACCATGCTCACCATCAAGCACTCGGTGCCCCTGATGCGAGCCGCGGGGGGCGGGTCGTTCGTAGGCATGTCGTCGATCGCCGGACAGATCACCCACCCCTACTTCGGGGCCTACACCCCCGGCAAGGCGGGCATCGAGGCCATGATGCGCAACGCGGCCGACGAGTACGGCCCGGCCGGCATCCGGTTCAATGCCATCCGCCCCGGGTTCATCGCCACCGAGATCATGGAGGGCATCCCCCGCGACGGCGACGTGTACGAGAGCTACATCGTGAACACGCCCATGGCCGACGTCGGGCTGCCCGAGGACGTGGGCCATCTGGCCCGGTTCCTGATCGGGCCGGAGTCGCGGTGGATCACCGGGCAGTGCATCAACGTCGACGGCGGCCACAGCCTGCGGCGGGGCCCCGATTTCTCGCCGTTCATCGCCCCAGCGCTGGGTCCCGATGTGATGCTGGGCGCTGTGCCCGAAGCCTGATCGGCAAGGGGTTCACCGGAGAGCCCTGGCCGACCACATGGCTGTGCCCGCCGGATGAGATTGTCCGGATGGCGGCTAACGGCGGGAATGGTCGAAGTGGTAGTCGGGGTCGTGAACCACCACAGTCTTCACAATCATGTCCCATAGTGCTTGATTCCGGCTGTTGACTAGCAGGGCAATTGCGTTGGCCAATAGCCAGAGAATGCTGAGTCTAGAAAAGATCAACTCCAAGGGAATGCCAATCGCCAAGGCCAGCACAAAGTTCCGCATAGCCATCCATCCCCAGTGGGCGGCTCTGCGCTCTTCCAACCGCACCACTCTCATTCTGAGCAATTGTTTGGCCGGGGTCTGGCCGCGCGCCCAGACGATGAGCATCCAAATGAGGTAGCCAATGCCCAGGGTCACAACAGCTAATGGAATCTCAAGCAGGTACGCCCCCAACCGCCGGCCTTTCGACGCCAGCATCGAAAGCGGGTCGGGGGTCGGTGAACCATAATCGGGCATTGACGCTCCTGCGACCGAACCCGGAGGCGGCGATGGCGGCGCATCGCGGGGGAGGTTCGCCTCGCTAGAGGTGATTGGATCGACTGATTGCATGCCGTCGTCGGCTACTTGGTCTGTCCACTGTTCGCCATCGAACCAGCGGTATTGGTGGCGGCCGGTTGGGTCGGGCTCCCACGAAGAAACGCTCATGGGTGGGCAGGCTAGTACTTGGCAGCGACAATCGAACACCGGCAGGGTGATGGTGATGACAACCTATGACGAGTTCTCCATGCTGGGCGACAACGCCGCTGAGGTCGGGCTGGAGTGGAGCGGGTCGCCGCTGGTGGAGCGCCGACGGGTGGAGGTGGCCAGCGGGCTCGGCTTGAGCGCCATCGTGTGGGGGGATGCGCCGGCCCGGGTGGTTTTTCTCCACGGAGGCGCCCAGAACGCCCACACTTGGGACACGGTCGTGCTGGCGCTGGGGGAGCCCGCGGCGGCAATGGATTTGCCTGGCCACGGGGCATTCCGACTGGCGGCCTGAGCACGACTACTGGCCGCCGTCGATGGCCGACGATGTGGCGGTGGCTGTTCGGGAACTGGCCCCTCAGTCCGAGTTGGTGGTGGGCATGTCGCTGGGCGGGTTGACCGCTATTTGCCTGGGAGCCCGCCATCCGGAGCTGGCCCGGCTGCTGGCCTCCAGGCTCGGCTAGTGGGCTAATCGTTGCCGTAGGCCGCGGTGAGGCGCTCGGCCCCGCCGATGCCGGGGGCGGGCCGGCCTCCGGGGTATCGGACCTTGTATGTCTCGGCCAAGCCGTCTCGCCATCCCACCTGGCACGGTCCGGTGAGGGAAATGCGCTTGGCCGGATCGGCCCCGCTGCCGGGCTGGGTGCCGGGAAAGGCATCGTAGACGATCTCCGGCGTTTTCCCCGACAGCTCCCCCAGCAGCATCACCCAGTCTTCGGCCTTGACGTGCTCGTCCCCGCCCCAGTTGACCACTGTGGCCGGCACCGATGCCGCGGCCAGCAGCGGCTCGACCTGGGCGTTCATGTCGTCTTGGTGAATGGGGGAATAGGGCGACGGTGCCGGGGCCCGAAGCCGGACGGGGAGGTCGTTCATCACCCAGTCCATGTGATACACCGGCAGCCCCCCGTAGGGCCCGTAGCTGGCGTTGATCCGGGTGATGGTGGTGGGCAGGTCGAGTGCCCGGGCCATGGTGCGGGCCACCGCCTCCTGGCCGATCTTAGACATCGAATACGTGGGCGCGTGGACCGCATTGCAGTCGCCGATGCGGTCGGTCTCGGCATAGAGGTGCCACGGGTCGGGGTGGGGGTGGTACACCGAGCAGGTGGAGGCGATGAGGGCGGCCTTGGCCCTTCGGCAGTGGGCCATGAGCAGCCCGGTGCCCTCGGCGTTGACCCGGATCGCCCAGTCGTAGTCGAGGCCCTGCCCCTGAAAGGCCGCCATGTGAACCAGGTAGTCGAAGTCGTCGGGCAGCATGGAGAAGTCGCCGTCGGCCACATCAACAACCTCGGTGCGGACCCCGGCGGCCTCCACCTGTTCCCGGCTGCCCTCGGCGCTGAACCGGGCGATGCCCCACACCTCGTTGTGCTCGGCCAAAAAGGCCGCCATGGGGAAGGCGATCTGGCCGGTCATGCCGGTGATGAGGATCTTCTGGTCTTGCAGCATGGGAACTGCTTAGCAGGTCGGGGCTAGAGGTCGTCGATCAGCTTGAACAGCTCGGCCGAGGCCAGCCCCGCTTCGGCGCCTGCCTCGGCCAGCTTGTCGGCCACCCACGAGTGGAATCGGGCCAAGTCGACATCGCCGGGGTCGGGGGGCAGGTTCAGGGTGGTCTCGTATTGGCTGGCGAACGCCTCCAGCGCAGTGGCCTTGGCTGACTCGAAGCCGGCGGTGTTCTCGGCATGGTCGGGCTCGTCGGCCTCAAACAGCAGCAGGGCGCCGGGACGGTGGGGGGCCAAGCCCAGATCAGGAAAGAAGTGGGGGTCGCGGGCGGCCACGATGCCGTCGGCGGTCAGCCAGCCGGCATGGCGGTGGTCGGGGTGGAGCCGCCATCGCCGCCACGGGTCGTGGCCCAGCACTACTTCGGGACGCAGGGTTCGGATCCACGAGGCCACCTGCCGCCGGGGTTCGAGACCCGACTCCAGCTCTCCGTCCACCCAGCCCAAGAACACCACCTCGCCCACCGCCCCCAGTCGCCGAGCCGACTCGCGCTGCTCGTCTTGGCGCGCGGCCACCAGCTTGTCGAGGTCGGCATCCGAATCCCAGGTGCCTTTGGAGCCGTCGGTACACAGCAGCAGGCTCACCTCGGATCCGGCATCGGCCCACTTGGCCAGCGTGGCCCCGGCGTTCAGCTCGATGTCGTCGGGATGGGCGCCGATGGCCAGCACCCGATCGGGGATGGTCAGGTTTTGGGACTTCACGTCCTCACGGCCAATTCGTTGAGATCAGTGGGAAGATCGATGTCGAGCCCGAAAGTCGGGTCGCGCAGAATACGCAGGCTGCACCCCAGCCGCTGGGCCTCGGCCAAGTGGCGAGCGAACGAGCCTCCGCCGTACGAGAACTCAAACGGGCAGTCGCTGGGCAGGGCGATCACATTGGTGCCGTCGTTGCGGCGGTCGGGCACCAGGGTGATGCCGCGCCAGTCGCCCAGCGGGGCCAGCGACCGGGCCAGCGGGAGGTCTCCATGGGCCACGATCACCCGGTCGTAACCCGCATCCCGCAAGTGGTCCACCCCGCTGCGCACCGCACCGTTCAGGCCGGTGCCGGGTCGCCACACCACCTCAGCGCCCACGGAGAGGGCCCAGCGCCGCACGCCGGCGTCATCGCACACCACCGCCACCGGCAGCGGCGCGGCCGACTGAACCACGTGGGTGGCCATGTCACGGGCGAGGGCGGCCCGCTCGGTGGCCCCAAGCGCGGGTGCCAGCCGGTTTTTGGCCTCCGCAAACGCCTTCACCGGGATCAACACCGCCATCGAACTCACCCGCAGGAGTCTACGGCCATCCGTTCCAGCAACCCGTAGCCCGGTTCTCGCGGTATCCGGCCAGACCAGACGAATCAGGACCAGGCAAAAGCCATGGTTTTTGCGCAGAATGGGGTTGCCATCGCATGCGTCATACTATAGATTTCTCACTGTATGACGATGCTCAGCTTCCGGGTGCCGCCCGAAGAGGCGATCAGAGCGAAGGAGACGGCCGATTATTTGGAAATTGCTCTCTCGGAGTTGTTCCGCGAGGCGCTGCGTCTCCACATCAACGCCATCTTGGCGGTGCGCGATGCCGAGATCTACGAGAAAATGCCGGTGACCGAGGACGAGCTGGCCTTGAACGCTGTTGAGTATTGGCTCCCGGCAGAAGACTGGTCGGACTGGATTGTTGACGATGACGCAGAGGGGTGAGATCTGGTTCGTCCAAATCCCCAGCGGGGATCGTCCAGTGCTCGTGCTCACCCGCGATCCAATTGCTGCCCGCATCGGCGGCGTGGTGGTCGCCGAACTCACCCGGACGATCCGGGGCATCGCCTCTGAGCTGCCGTTGACCGCAGACGACGGCGTTCCCGTCGAATGCGTAGTCAACTTTGACAACATCCACACCACCCAACGCCATGCCTTTCGCCGCCGGGTAACCAAACTCAGCCCTGCCCGCATGAAAGAGGCCTGCCAGGTGCTCAAGGCCGCCACCGGCTGCTAAGGCGTCAACCCGCCACCCCGCCTACGCTCAATGCCTATGTCCAACCGGGTTGCGGTGATCGGCGGAGGGTCGTGGGGCACCACGGTTGCCCATCTGGCCGCCCACAATGAGCCCACCCTTCTGTGGTGCCGTGACCCTAAGACGGCTGCCGCGGTGAACGAGCGCCACACCAATCCCCGCTACCTGGCCGGTTTCCACCTGCACCCCGACCTGCGGGCCACCACCAACCTGAAGCAGGCCGTGGCCGAGGCCGAGGTGGTGGTGATGGGCGTGCCATCATCGGTGTTCCGATCGGTGATGGAGGAGGTGGCCCCTCACTTGCGCCCGTGGGTGCCGGTGGTGAGCCTCACCAAGGGGCTGGAGCAGGGCACCCGTCGGCAGATGACCGAGATCATCAACCAGGTGGCCCCTGCCCACCCGGCGGGAGCGCTCACCGGTCCCAACCTGGCCAAGGAGATCCTGGCCGGCCACGCCGCCACCTCGGTCATGGCCATGGCCGATGACACGGTGGCCACCGCCCTACAGGGGGTGTTCACCACCGATTTGTTCCGTGTCTACACCAACGACGACGTGGTCGGCTGCGAGCTGGGCGGCACCCTCAAGAACGTGATCGCATTGGCCTCGGGCATGGTGGGCGGCCTCGGAGCCGGCGACAACACCCGGGCCGCGGTGATAACCCGGGGTTTGGCGGAGATGGGCCGACTGGGCACCGCCATGGGGGGCCGGGCCGACACCTTTGCCGGGCTGGCCGGGATGGGCGACCTGCTGGCCACCTGCATGAGCCCCCAGAGCCGCAATCGACATGTCGGCGAGCAGCTGGGGCGGGGCCGGAAGCTCAAGGAGGTTCTGGCCGAGATGGACCAGGTGGCCGAGGGTGTGTTCACCGCCGGAGTGGTGGTGGAGCTGGCCGCTGAGCACGGCGTGGAGATGCCCATCAGCGCCGAGGTGCATGCGGTGGTCAAGGGCAGGCGGACTGCGGCCGAGGCCTCGATGGTGCTGATGGGGCGCCAGGCCCGCCCCGAGCCGGAGGCGGCCAGAGCGTCGCGTTTTCGCCGGTTATGGCCGGAAAAGGCGGATTCCAAGGGGTCGCGGCTCCGCCGAGTTTGGCAATTCGCCAGACGCTCTCCTCGATGAACAGGCCATTGGACGTTCTGGGGGCGCCCGGGTGGGGGGAGGTAGACGCCCGCGGGTTGGTGCAACCGGGTACCGGGGCATGGACGCTGGACTGGTGGGTGGGCGCGTCCGACCGCTGGCACCGGGCATCGCAGGAGGCCGCAGTGCGCCAGAGCGAGGTGGGGGCCGGTGCGGTGGTGGAGACCCGCATGAAGGTGCCTGACGGCGATGCGGTGCAGCGGGTGTGGGCGGTGGCTGGCGGTGGGGGACCGGCGGTGGCGGTGGTGGAGGTGGGCAACGAGGCCGCCACCGCTTTCGCGGCCGCGCTGGTGGTGGAGGCGCCGGGCGCGGTGCTGGCGGTAGACCAGACTGGGGTGGCCGTCGGCGGACAGCCGGTGCTGGCATGGGATCGTCCCCCGGCGGCTGCCGCCGTTGGCCGCGACGCTGTGGAAGCGGTGCTCAGTGTCGAGGCCAGAGCAGGAGGGGGCGTGTTGGGGCTGGAAGGCAAGGGCCGCGATGTCGCCGCCCTGGTGTGGCCGCTGCCGCACACCGCTCGGTTGGCGGTTGGCGTTTCGCTGAGCCGGGGCGCACCCCCGACCCCATCGGATTTGCCCGACGCCGATGCGGTTGTGCGCGGTTGGCAGGCCCACTTGGATCGGGGAGCCCGGATCGAGGTGCCCGACGAGGGTTTGGCCCGCCGCATCGACCGCAACCGTCGCCGCTGGCTGGGCCGCACCGGCCGCATGGAGACAGCCGACGTTGGCGAACTCTGCGGGCTGTCGGTGCGGCTCGACCATCACGGCTACCACGAAGACGCCGCAATGGTGCTGGATGAGGTCGCCGCCCGTTGGTCTGCCGAGGCCCCCGCTGAACGGCTGACGGCGTTCGCCGTCCACCACGACCTGACGGGCGACGAGCAAGCCGCGGTCCGATTTGTGGAGGCGGTGGCCGAGGCGGTTGAAGCTGCCGCCCGGATCGGCGCCGAGGTGCCGCTGGGGCCAGTAGAGCGACTGCTTATCGCCGCGGGCCAGGATCGGGCCGCTGAGGACCTTCGCCGTCTCGACCTGAGTCCGGCTGAGCCTCCCTCTGAAGGGCTGCGGGCCGAGCTGGTGGCCGACCACGAAGACGAGTTGCTGTTGGCCCCCGGCTTTCGACCGGTCTGGCAGGGCGGGCCTTTGGCGGTGTACGGGCTTCCTACCCGGTTCGGGTCGCTGTCATACGCGGTGCGCTGGCACGGTGCCCGCCCGGCGCTGCTGTGGGAGCTGGACTGCCGTTCGGGCCAACAGCCGCCCACCCTTCGAGTTCCAGCCCTGGACGAGAGCTGGTCGAGTGACGAACCGACCGGAGAAACGCTGTTGGCCGCGTCCCGCTAGCTACCTTGAAGAGATGCGGGCCGCTCTCAAGTCGGCTGCCCCCACCTTGGCGGTCGAACGCCGCCTGTGGGCCGAGGGCCACCAGATTGTCGTGGGCATGGACGAGGTGGGCAAGGGCGCGTGGGCCGGCCCCCTCACTTTGGTGGCCGCGGTGTTGCCCGCCGATCGGCGGGTCTACCGAGTACGGGATTCCAAGCTCCTGACCGAAGACGAGCGGGAGGGGCTCTACGACCGGATCGCCGATTGGTGCCTGGCCTGGTCGGCGGGCCACGCCGGCAACGACGAATGCGACCAGCTCGGCATGTCGGCGGCCCAGCGACTGGCCGCTCGAAGGGCGCTGGACGGTCTGGGCCTGGAGCCCGACGCGGTGCTGGTGGACGGCCGGTGGGATTTCGTGGGCAACGGCAAAACCCGGGCACTGGTCAAAGGCGACGCCACCTGCCTGTCCATCGCCGCGGCGTCCATCCTGGCCAAGGTCACCCGCGACCGGCTGATGCGGGCCGCCGCCCTCGACCACCCCGACTACTGCTTCGACTCCAACAAGGGCTACCCCTGCCCCCGCCACCGCGCCGCCCTCGCCGCCCTAGGCCCCACCCCCCTGCACCGCCGCTCCTGGGCCTTCATGGACACCCACGGCTGGTCCCACCTCCGCATCCCCTCCGGCCCCGACACCGCCCTGCCGTTCTGAGAGGTCAGTCGGCAGTTCCGCGCCCAACAATCCACTGGTGGGGTTGGCCGGTGGCAGCGGCGACGCGCTCGAAATCGGCGTCGTAGTGGAGCACGGTAAGTTGCCGGGCCTCTGCTGCTGCCGCGATAAGGGCATCTACCAGTGAGAGCGACCGGTGCTGACCAGACTGAGCCAAGAGGCCTTGCACTTCGACCGCCCGCCGATGGTCGGCGTCAGTGGTTGGAATATGGGGGAAGGCGGCCAGCACTTCCATGAGTTCTCGGTGGTCGGCAGGACGTTGGGCGCTAAATCCGAGTTCGAACGCTACCGGGGCGCACACCGCGATGCGCCCCTCGGCGATCAGGGGGGCAGCAGTGGAGGCGACAATGGGCTTTGACAAGCGAGAAAGGGCGCTGGTGTCAGCCAGATAGAGGGTTCGCGGCAACTACTTGTTCCCGCCCCAAGCGGTTTCGACGGCGTCGAAGTCGAAGCGCTCGGGCTGGCTGAGCAACCCGATCAGCTCAAGGCGCCGCTTGGCGTTGACGATCTCGAGAAGAGAGGCATGAATGGTTTCACGCAGCGTCTTCGTCCCCAAGATTTCAGCAGCCTGCTGGGCGATATCTCTATCTACAAAAACAGATGTCTTAGCCACAAGCCCAAGATATCAAAACTGCTGGCACTATCGTCGAAATATCTCACCTGTTTATGCCGGTCTGGCGCAAGGGATGATGTCGGTTTGGCAACGGCTACCGGGTACGATCTCGGGGCGTATGGGGCAGCCGGTGACTGTTGTGGAGAGGGCGACGAGCCGTCCGGGGGTGATCCGCTATGAGATCAACCGGAGCATCACCGGCACCGGCCATGAGCACTACTCCGCCGGGCGGGAAGTGGCCGGGGAGCGGCCGGTGGACGAGTTGGCCCGCCGCCTGTTCGACCGGGGTGGCATCGACGCCATCCATGTGAACAGCAACATCATCACCGTCGATCTGGCCAAGGGCGGCACCCGGGACGGCATCGACGACCTGATCGCCAACCTGTTCATCCACTACGGCCCCGGCGTCGAGGTGCCCACCATCCCCGAAGGGGACTGACGGGCGGCGGAGGCGATGACCTCACGTCGCGAGGCTGTTGAGCGCTGGTTCATCCGGCGGGGAGTTCCCCACGTAATCCACGACTACCGGGCCACCACCGACGTCTTCACCCGGGCCGTGCCGTTCTTGGCGCTGGTGTTTCTGGTCGAGATTTTCGCCTCCTTTGGCGACCGCTTCGACGGCTGGGCGCAGTTCGGCGTGTTCTGGGCCGGCGCTGGCATCGCATTGGGGGCAGTGGCGGCGGTCAATCGGCTGAGGGGCCAGCGGCTGTTCCAGCTTCCCGATCGGGTGGGTGCCATTGAGCTGGCTGTGTTCGTGCTGGTTCCTCCCGCATTGCCCGCCCTGTTCTCTGAAGACCGATTGTCGGATACCGCAGGCCTGGCGTTGATCAACGTCGCCCTGCTGGTGGTGGCCTATGTGGTGGTGAGCTTTGGCTTGCTCCCGATGCTGGTTTGGGCCGGAGGGTACTCCCTAAATCAAATCGCCCTGATCGGCCGTCTGGTGGGGCGGATCCTGCCGCTGCTGCTGGTGTTCAGCGCCTTCTTGTTCCTGAACGCCGAAGTGTGGCAGGTGGCCCACGATTTCACATGGCCTTATTACGCCATTGTGCTGGGTGCATTCGGCCTCATTGCCTTTGGCTCGGTGGCGGTTCGGGTGCCGTCCGAACTGGTGGGGTTGGCCCGCTTCGACAACTGGGAGCAGGCGTGTGAGTTGATCGACGAATGCGAATCACCGCTGTCCCCGGCCACACCCCCCACGGACTTCTCGGTATCCGCGGTTCCGCCTCTCGATCGCATGGACCGGGTGAATCTGGGACTGCTGATGTTTGTGGCCCAGGCCGTGCGGGTGCTGCTCGTCGGAGTGGTGATCGGGGCGTTCTATGTGGGCTTCGGCTTACTGACGGTGAGGGAGGCCACCATCGTGTCGTGGGTGGCGTCAGACGCGCTGGACCCCCTTGCCCGCTTCGGCCTGTTCGGCACCGAGCTGGTGCTCACCTGGGAGCTGCTGGCGGTGTCGGGATTCATCGCCACCCTGTCGGCCCTCCAGTTCGCAGTGTCGACCATCGTCGACAAGGCCTACCGGGAGCACTTCTACGATGACATGGCCCACGAGGCCCGCGAAGTATTGGCCACTCGGGCCCTGTACTTGGCCGAACTCAGCCGCGGGGCCGAGCAGGAAGACGGTTAGCCAACTGCTCCGTTGCGCAGAAACTCGCCGGGCCGCGCGCCGGTTGATCGGTCGCCGGCCCATGTGGGAACGCCGTTGACCACGGTGGCCCGATAGCCGGCCGGCTTGCGGCTGTAGCGCCAGCTGCCGGTGGGGAGGTCGTCCACCCGGACCTCGTCACCCAGATCGATCTCGTCCAAGGCGAACACGGCCAGATCAGCAGCCATGCCCTCGGCCACGGCGCCCCGGCCGGAAATGCCGAAGAACGCGGCCTGCTTGCCGGTCACCGAGTACACCGCCTCCTCGACGGTGAGCAGTCCGAGGTCGCGAACCATCGAAGTCAAGAAATATGTGGCGTCGCCCGCGCCGACGAACATTTGGATGTGGGCGCCGGCGTCCGACGCGCCGTTCACCGTCAGCGGCGAGCGGGCCATGGCGGCCAGCGTCTCGTTGTCCACCGGCTGGGGCTGGGTTTTGAGGTGGGTGCCCATGTTGTTGTCCAGCAGCCAATCGGCCACCGCGTCCGACAGGTGTACACCCCGGGCCTCGGCCAGATCGGCGATGGAGCGGCCGGTCCACTCGGCGTTGCGGGGCTCTTCGGAGGCCAGAAGGATCATGTGGGGGCGGTTGATGGGGGCCAGGGTGTGGGTGCAGGCGTCCCAGTCGTGGCGGGCCCGCTCTCGCCAGGCGCCGTCGCGGAGCATGGCCATCTTGGCCTCGTCGCCGTCCACGTTGCACAGCTCGTGCCATGCCTCCACCCCGCTCCACATGATCGAGCGCTCGAAGTGGAGGTTCACGTAGCCGGGCCTCACCGAGAACAGCGTGGCCATCTCACCGCCCTCGGCGTTGAGCCGCTCCACCAGATCGAGGGATATCTTCCGTTCCTTGGCCCGGTTCTCCTGGGCGAAGAAGCCGCCCCAGTTGGCCCTAATGCCCCGATCCCGGCACAGCGCGGCCATGCGCTCCATGTCGCCGGGGAAGTGCTCGAACTCGAAGGCCCGGGGCACGAACTGGAAGGTGGCGCCGGGATGGGCGGCCACCACGTCGAGCAGGTCGCCCCACTCCTGGTCGTCGGCCATGCGACTGGGCACCAGCCGGTTGTGGCGGTCCAAGTCCATCAGCGAAGTCGACAGGCCGAAGGCCCCGGCGGCCAGCCCTTCGTCGAGCATCTGGGCCATCTCGGCCCGCTCGGACTCGGTGGCGGGCCGCTCCCACGCGTCGGCGCCCATGACCCACATCCGCAGGGTCTGGTGGGGGAAGAAAGCGGCCACATTGAGTGCCGTGGGGTGCTCGTCGTTGGCGGCCTGGTACTCCGGCCAGGTCTCCCATGTCCACGGGATGGCCGTCTCGAAGGCATCGGTGGGGAGGTCCTCGATGAAGCACATCAGCTCGATGAGCTGGTCGCGGTCGGCTTCCCGCAGCGGGGCCAGGCCCAATCCGCAGTTGGCCAGCACCACGCTGGTGGTGCCGTGCGACGGCATGGGGTCGATGTGGGGGTCCCACCACAGCGATCCGTCGTAGTGGGTGTGGGGCTCGATGAACCCCGGTGTCACCAGGGCGCCGCCGGCGTCGATCTCCGGCTCGCCGTCGGGCCGCAATCCCGGCCCCACCTCGGCGATCCTCCCCGAGCGTACCCGCACATCAGCCTCGAACGAGGGTGCGCCGGTGCCGTCCACCACCGTTCCCCCGCGAACCAGCAAATCTCCTGAAGCCATGGATGCACCTTAGAAGGAATGCAGATGCCAACCAGACTCGGCTCGGTGAGAGAGAATGGGCCGAGCAGATTCAACGAGATGCCTGACACTGCCTAAACGATGTGGGGCTGAGGGACGAGGGTTGCCATAGTGGAGTCCGATGGCTGAGCCGGAGCAATTGGTGGTCGAGGCCGAACGGCAGGCGGTGGCCGCTACCACCCTCGACGAGCTGAGCGCGGTGCGGACCGCAATAACCGGCAAGCGCTCCCCGCTGGTGGCGGCTCGCAAGGCCCTGGGCGATCTTGAGCCCGATGCCCGCAAGCAGGCCGGGCAGGCATTGAACGCGGCCAAAGCGGCCATCGACGAGATTTTGAGCGCCCGCGAGGCCGAGCTGGCCGCGGCCGCCCGGGCCGCGCAACTGGCCGCCGAGCGGCTCGACCTCACCGAGGTTACCGAGTTGCCTGCCGACGGGCATCTCCACGTGATCACCCAGACCTGGCAGGAACTGGAGGACGTGTTTGTGGGCATGGGCTACCGGGTGGCCGAGGGCCCCGAGATCGAGAGCGAGTGGTACAACTTCGGCGCCCTCAACTTCCCCCTCGGGCATCCGGCTCGAGACATGTACGACACCCTGTACGTGGACTACGGCGAGCCGGGCACCACCCTGCTGCGCACCCACACCTCCCCGGTGCAGGCCCGGGTGATGGAGAACCAGGAGCCCCCCATCTACGTGGTGGCCCCCGGGCGGTGCTTCCGCCAGGACACCGCCGATGCCACCCACATGCCGGTGTTCCACCAGATCGAGGGGCTGGTGGTGGACCGCGACACCACCCTGGGCGACTTGGCCGGGACCATCGAGGCATTCACCGCCGCCTACTTCGGCCCGGGCTTCTCCTCTCGGCTGCGCCCCTCCTATTTCCCGTTCACCGAGCCCTCGGCAGAGTTCGACATCCAGCGCCCCGACGGTGCCTGGCTGGAGCTCGGGGGCTGCGGCATGGTCCACCCCAACGTGTTCGAGGCCTGCGGCATCGACCCCGAGCAGTGGCAGGGGTTCGCCTTCGGCTTCGGCATCGACCGCCTCGCCCTCATCCGGTTCGGCATCGACGACCTGCGCGAGCTGTGGACCAACGACATCCGCTTCCTGGGGCAGTTCTGATGGCCCGCACTCCGATGCTTGAGGCAGCCGCGCGATGAAGGTGCTGTTGAGCTGGCTGCGGGAGTTCGCCCCCGACATCGACGGCGATCCTGAGCACTTGGCCGAGACCCTGTCCAACTTGGGTCTGGCGGTAGAAGAACTGGCCCACATTGGCCAGGGACTTGACGGCATAGTGATAGCGGAGGTGCTGGCCACCCGGCCCCATCCCGACGCCGACCGCATTCACTTGGTGGACGTGGACGCCGGCGACGGGGAGGCCCTCCAAGTGTGCTGCGGGGCCTTCAACATGGCGGTGGGCGACCTGGTGCCGCTGGCCACCGTGGGCACCACCATGCCCGGCGGCATGGAGATCGCCCGCCGCAAGATGCGGGGCCAGTGGAGCAACGGGATGCTGTGCTCGGGGGCCGAGATCGGCATGGGCGACGCCCATGAGGGCATCTTGATCCTGGACGGGGGCCTGTCATTGGGGGTCCCTCTGGCCGAGGCTCTGGGCATCCATCCCGATGTGCTGTTCGACCTGGAGGTTAACCCCAACCGGCCCGACGCCATGTCGGTGATGGGGGTGGCCCGCGACCTGGCCGCCCGCCTCGGCGTGCCCTTCATGGTGACCGCCCCCCGGGTTGAAGAGACCGGGACGTCCGCAGCCGAGCGGTCGTCGGTGAGCATCGCCTCCCCCCACTTTTGTCGGCGCTTCGGCATTCGGGTGCTCGACAATGTGCCCTCAGGAGCGTCGCCTCGATGGATGGCCAATCGGCTGTTGGCCGTGGGGCAGCGGCCCATCAACGCGGTGGTCGACCTGTCCAACTACGTCATGTTCGAGCTGGGCCAGCCCAACCACACCTACGACCTCGACCTGGTGCCTGACGGGGAGCTGGGAGTGCGCATGGCACGAACGGGGGAGCAGATGGTCACCCTGGACGGTGTTGAGCGCACCTTGACCGAGGACGACGGCGTGATCGTCAACCGCGATGACGAGCCCATCGGCCTTGCCGGTGTCATGGGCGGCGCTTCCACCGAGATCTCGGCCGATACCCAGTCGGTGTTGCTGGAGGCGGCTTGGTGGGATCCCATGACAATCGCCCGCACTGCCCGCCGTCTCGGCCTGCGCAGCGAGGCATCAGCCCGATTCGAGCGGGGCGCCGACCCCGACATCATTCCCCTGGCCTTGGATCGCTTCGCCGAGCTGGCTGCCGCGCTCGGAGCCACCACCGCCCCGGGCATGATCGATGCCACCGGCAACCGCCCCGAGCCCATCACCGTCCGAGTCCGCCCCCAGCGGGTCAACTCCGTCTTGGGAACCGACTTGAGTGCCGACGAGATGACCAGCCTGCTAGAGCCCATCGGGTTCGTCTGCGAAACCGGCGGCGATGGGCAGGACTTCGGGGTGAGCATTCCCTCGTGGCGCATCGACTCGGCTACCGAGATCGACGTCATCGAGGAAGTGGGCCGGCTCCACGGCTACTTCAAGATCGCCCGCACGGTACCGGTGACAGAGCAGGCCGGCGCCCTGACTTCCCGTCAGCGAGACCGCCGCCGAATCCAGGCGTTGCTCACCGGTATGGGGATCACCGAGGCCATGCCCCTGCCCTTCTTGGCTCCGGGCGATCTGGCCCGAGCCGGCCTGGGCGACGACGGCATCACTGTGACCAATCCGCTGGTGGCCGAGGAGTCGATCATGCGCACCTCGCTGCGTCCTGGATTGCTCAAGGCCGTGGCCTACAACGCCGCTCGGCGCACCACTGGGGTGTCGCTGTTCGAGATCGGCCGGATAAATCCCGGCGGGGGAGGGGACCTGCCCGACGAACACGAGCACCTGGCGGTGATTTTGGCCGGCAAAGAGGCCACCGCGGCCACCACGCTGTGGCGCCGCCTGGCCCGCCATCTGGCCGTGACCCATCCCGGCGTGGTCAACGGGCCGGTGGACGGCCTCCATCCCGGTCGGTCGGGAAGTGTCCTGGCTTACGGCGTGCCGGTCGGCGCGCTGGGAGAGATCGACCCCCAAGTACTCGGTGCCTATGAGATCGACGAGCGGGTGGCCTGGCTGGAACTAGACCTCGGCGCCCTGTTGGAAGCCGATCGGGGGCTGGCCCCTTATCGAACCCCCAGCCGCTATCCATCCAGCGACGTGGATCTGGCCTTCACCGTCCCCGACGAGGTTTCAGCCGACGAGGTGGCCGCCACCATCGCCCTAGCCGGAGGCGAGCTATTGGCCTCGGTTTCGCTATTCGACGTGTTCCGCTCTGAGCAGCTTGGCGAAGGCCGACGAAGCCTGGCCTATACCCTCCGCTTCGAATCCGTCGCCCGCACCCTCAACGACGCCGAAGTCGCCGCCGCCCGCCAAACCTGCATCGAAGCCGTCACCACCACCCACAACGCCGCCCTCCGCGGCTGACAATTGTAGTATTTCACTATATTACCAATCAATTCAGCTAGTTCTGGTTAAAATTGGACCATGGCCTGGCATGCTCAGTCTCATGCCGAAGTCAGATTCGGAGTTTCCCGCGCTCAAGGCCAGCAAGGTGCTGAGGATTCTTGGTCGGATTGGCTATGTGAAGGTCAGACAGGCGGGTTCCCACATTCGGTTGGAAGCCCACGGAAGGAAGCCAATCATCTTCTCGACACATGTTGGGCGGGAGGTCCCGCCTCGGCATCTGAGAGATATGCTCGTGAACAAGGCCGGTTTGTCCGACCAAGAGATCGACGATTTGCTCTGAGCCGGGAACGTCACGGAGGTGGAGCGATGTCCAAAATAGAGATCTGCAAGAACCACGAGCCGGGTCCGGCTTGGTGCGCGATGGGAGAGTTGGGCGATGCCGGGTATTACGCGGGAGCCGACACTCGAGATGAACTGCTGGCCTTGATTCAGGAAGCGGCAGAGATGGAAGGCGTTATTCCCGAGATTTCCATTCTCGGAACCGAAGAAAACCCAGCATTGACTTGAATACTTATTCATAGTTATGCATAATTGTCCCTATGGGACAGTCGATTCCTGTTGGGATCATCGGTGCGTCGGGATATGTCGGCGGGGAGCTGATGCGACTGCTGGGCGGGCATCCAGGCTTCGACCTGGGGTTTGTGACCGGCGATACCCAGGCTGGGCAGCCGGTTGCTGATCTGTATCCCCACCTGGCTGCGATCAGTGCCGAACAGGAGTTCGTGAAGTACGACTCCCACCTGTTGGACGAGGTGGCGTTGGCGTTTTTGGCTCTGCCCCACGGCCAGTCCATGGCCTTGGCTGGCGATGTCTTGGATCAGGGCAAGGTCGCCGTCGATCTGGCCGCTGACTTCCGGCTGAAGGATGCCGGGCAGTACCAGCGGTGGTACGGGGAACCGCACCAGGCCCCTGATCGGCTCGGCCAGTTCGCCTACGGCCTGCCCGAGCTGTTTCGGGATGAGTTGGCGGGCGCAACCGCGGCGGCCGTTCCCGGCTGTTATCCCACCGCCGCGGCGCTGGCCATCGCTCCGCTGGTCCGCACCGGCCTCATCCAGCCCGGCGGGGTCATTGTGGATGCGGCCAGCGGGGTTTCCGGGGCGGGACGGCCTCCCAAGGCCCACACCACGTTCTGCGCCGTCGATGAAGACTTCACCGCCTACGGGCTGCTCGACCACCGCCACACCCCCGAGATCGAGCAGGCCGCCGGCGCGTCGGTGCTGTTCACCCCCCACCTCGCCCCCATGAACCGGGGCATCCTGGCCACCTGCTACGCCAAGCCGGCCGCAGGCACTTCCACCGACGCGCTGCTGGCCGCGCTGGCCGAGTTCTATGCCGACGAGCCGTTTATCGTGGTGTCCGAGCGCTCCCCCTCCACCAAGGCCACGCTGGGCTCCAATGCCGCCCATCTGACCGTCCGCTACGACGCCCGCACCAACACGGTGGTGGTGCTGTGCGCCATCGACAACCTGGTGAAAGGGGCGGCCGGACAGGCCATCCAGTGCGCCAACCTCATCAGCGGGTTGGATGAGGCCACCGGGCTGACCGCAGTGGGGGTGTGTCCATGAGCGTGACCGAAGTCCCCGGATTCACCGCCGCAGGGGTGGCCTGTGGCATCAAGCCCAGCGGCAAGCCCGACCTCGCCATCGTGGCCACCGCCGACGGCGCCGCGGTCGGCGCGGCCGGTGTGTTCACCTCCAACAAGATGACCGCGGCCCCGGTGCTGGTTTGCCAGGAGCACTTGGCCTCCACTGGGGGAGAGGCCGCAGCGGTAGTCCTCAACAGCGGCAACGCCAACGCGGCCACCGGGGCACAAGGCATGGCCGACGCCCGCCAGATGTGCCAGGAGACCGCCGCCGCCCTCGGAGTGGCTCCCGAACAGGTGCTGGTGTGCTCCACCGGCCTGATCGGCTACGCCCTGCCCATGGATGCGGTGTCCTCGGGAATCACGGCCGCGGCCCAAGCCCTCACCCCCCTAGGCGGCCCCCAGGCGGCCGAGGCCATCATGACCACCGACACCGTCCCCAAGCAGGTGGTGGTCGCTGGCGACGGCTTCACCGTGGGAGGCATCGCCAAGGGCGCCGCCATGCTGGAGCCCAACATGGCCACCATGCTGGCCGTGCTGGTCACCGACGCCGCGGCCGATCCCGGCACCCTCCGGCAGTCCCTCAAGGCCGGAGTGGCCGGCACCTTCAACACCCTCACCGTGGACGGCGCCGAGTCCACCAACGACACGGTGCTGATGCTGGCCAACGGCCAGGCCGGCCCGGTCGATCCTGACGCCCTCGCCCAGGCCATCGCCGATGCCTGCGAGAGCCTGGCCCTTCAGATGGCCGACGACGCCGAGGGCTCCACCAAGACGGTGTTCCTTCAGGTCACCGGGGCGGCCTCCGACGCCGAGGCGGCCAAAGCGGCCCGGGATACCGCCAACTGCCAGCTTGTGAAGTGCTCGTGGTACGGCCAAGACCCCTATTGGGGCCGCATCGCCTCGGAGATGGGCGCAGCCGGGGTGGCCTTCGACCACACCAAGCTCACCATTGCCTACGGACCCCACGTGGTGTACCAGCACGGCGAGCCCGCCCATCCCCCCGAGCTGGCCCAGTACATGACCGGTCGGCGCCTCGATTTGCATGTGGACCTGGGCATGGGCGACGGCTCGGCCCGGATCATCACCACCGACCTCACCCACGCCTACATCGACGAGAACATGGGGACGTCATGAGCTTCAAAGCGGAGGACACTGCGGCCATTCTCACCCAGGCCCTGCCCTACATCCAGCGGTTCTCGGGCTCGACCGTGGTGGTGAAATACGGCGGCAGCGCCATGGACAGCGACCACTTGGCCGGATTCGCCGCCGACATCGTGCTGATGCAATCAGTGGGCATCCGCCCCGTGGTGGTCCACGGCGGCGGCCCGCAGATCGGCGAGATGATGGAGCGGCTTGGTTTGGAGCCCCGCTTCGTCGACGGGCTGCGGGTGACCGACGCCGAGACCCTGGACATCGCCCGCATGGTGCTGGTGGGCCGGGTCAACCGCGACATCGTGTCGGCCATCAACGTCCACGGCCCCCTCGCAGTCGGCGTGTCCGGGGAGGACGCCGGGTTGAT
>JAPPMA010000081.1 GCA_028819295.1 bacterium
CACAGTCACCGCCGTGGGCGACTACGGCGCCGCCACCGGCAGCCAGACGGTGACGATCCCCACCTCGGGCAGCGCCACCCTCACAATCGCCACCACCGACGACAACACCGACGAAACCGACGGCACAGTCACCGCCACCCTCAACACCGGCAGCGACTACACCGTGTCAACCACCGCCGGAAACGCAACCATTGCCGTGGCCGATGACGACGACCCCCCGCCTCCGCCGCCACCACCGCCACCGCCGCCACCGCCGCCGCCACCGCCGCCGCCGAAACCCGAGGTGTCCATCACCGCCGCAGGCGACGTCACCGAGGGAACCGCCGCCGAGTTCACCCTGACCGCATTGCCGGCACCGACGGCTGATCTCAACGTGAGCGTCACAGTCACCGCCGTGGGCGACTACGGCGCCGCCACCGGCAGCCAGACGGTGACGGTGCCGACGTCGGGAAACACCATGTTCACAATCGCCACCACCGGTGACTCCACCGACGAGCCCGACGGCTCGGTCACCGCCACTGTGAACGCCGCCAGCGGCTACACCGTGTCGCCCACCCAGGCCACAGCCACGGTGGCCGTGGCCGATGACGATGACGATTCCAGCAATTCGGGTTCGCCCACCGAGAACGGCGACGTCACGATGCGCCAACTCATGGAAGCGTTCAGCGAGGGCCATTGGTTCGCCTATGAGGACGGGCCGGGCTGCACGTCTTTGGGCCCGGGCATGGCGACAGGCCGAATCGTCTACAAATGCCCCGACAACTGACGACAACCCCCCGGCGCCGCCAACTACAACGCCAAAGGCACCGTAACCTTCACCGACTAACAGCCGACGGGGTGCCCGTGCCCAGCCACCGCTGGTCGGAAATGGCCTCTTACGACATCAAAACGGCCAACTCGTGGTTGTCACCCCACCCCTGCTTGCCGACTGGCTCCGCCGCCGCTTCCCCGTGTGAACCCCACGCGATGCCTGCTAATCCCAGCGTAGCCATGTAGCTACTCAGGGTAGAGGTCGTCCATAGCCCAGCAGATGACCTCGCGAGCGGGGTCGGCGACCTCGTGGAATGAGGGGGCGTAGCCGGCGGCGGAGACGAACCAGAAGGGCGAATCGGGGGCTAAGGCCTCTTGGGCCCAGCCGAGGCCGCTGTCGGCTAGGCGCTCTAGGGCGGTTATGTGGTCTAGGTAGGTCTTTGCGTCGGCGGGACGGGTGCGTAACTTGACCGAGCCGGTGACTATCTCGTCGTCGAGGGTGCGGCCGATCAGGTCGATTTCCACCTCGCGGCGAGATCGGTCGCGCCCCGACCATCTGCCCCACTCAGCTACTGCGGGCAGACTCTGGGCAGGCCCCCAGCGCCGACAGGCCTGGCGGGCCACGTCTTCAAAAACGTGCTGGCCGGCATAGGAGGGAAACACTTCTGGCTCAATACGGACCCGCCATGCAGCCTCGGGGCCGAGGACGGCCACCGCCGATTCTGCGGGCAACCCGATGCCGTAGTGGAACCGGGCCGCGGGGTCGGCCAGTCGGTAGCGGATCCCCCGCTGGGGTGAGGCCCCGAAGTTGACCTCCCGCACCAGATACGACATGTCTTCGAGCTGGTCGACCACTCGCTTCAACGCGGTGTCAGCGCGCTGGCCCATTTTGGCGGCGATCTCACCCACGGTGCGAGAACCCAGACCGATGCTGGCCAGCACCGCCCGATAGCGGGCCGTGTTGCGCAATCCCTCCTCCTGGTCGATCTCGGTCGCCAATCGAGACCGGACCACACCGTGGGGCGACAGGAGAAGATCGGCGATGTTCTCCCCAACCGGACGGGTGTCATCGACCACAGCCAGATTGGCCGGCAGGCCGCCGAACGCCGCGTAGGCGCGAACCCGATCGCGGGACTCATACCGGGGAACCATTTGACCGGCGTTGTAGTAGTCGAATGGCTCAAGTGGGATCACGGCATCGAGTCGGCCGTAGAGGGGCGATCCCCCGGTGGCCAGGGCTTCCAGGGTGCGTACCGCCGACCCGGAGAGCACCACGAGCAGGCCCGCCGAGCGGGGCAAACCCGATTCCCACACCGCGTTGAGCTCCGAGGCGACCTCGCGCAACCCGCTCTCACCGTCGGCGAGATACTGGAACTCGTCCAACACGATGACGGTCGGCTGCCCGGGACGAAGGCTGGACAGAGTTCTAAACACCGTGCGCCAAGTCGGGTGATCCTCAGGGCGGATCTCTTCTCCTGACCAGCGGGCCGCTTCTTCAAGCAGCGTCTGGCGGTTGAGCGCCGGAGTAGTGGACGAGGCCGAATAGTGGAGCACTTGCTCAGGTGGCCAGAGATTGGCCAGAAGATAAGTCTTGCCCACCCGGCGACGGCCGCGCACCAATGCGAGAGCGGGTGTGCCGCGCTCTAGAAGAGTTCGCAGCGTCGCTGCCTCTGCCTCTCGGTTGACGATCGCCATCGGCTCCATGCCATGACTGTATCTTTTATTATTATATTAGTCAACTAATATGTTAGTTTACTAATACATTTGGTGATTGCGGCGTTGGCGGGCGATTTCGAAGCAGAGGACGGCGGCGGCGGAGGCGACGTTGAGGGATTCGACGGAAGCGGCCATGGGAATGGACACCCAGCGGTCGATGGCCGCGGCTTGATCGGGCTGATCGAGGCCGTGGGCCTCGTTGCCCACCACCAGGGTGAGGGGGCCAGTGAGATCGGCCTCGTCGCAGGGGTCGCCCTGGTGGGGATGGGCGCCAATGCGCTCCCCCACTGGTGCTTTCACGGTCAGCGGGACCCGAAACAGCGCGCCGGCCGACGCCCGAACGGTCTTGGGATTCCAGGGATCCACTGATCCGGGGCTGAACACCACCGCCTGGACCCCGGCAGCCACCGCGCTGCGCACGATGGTTCCCGCGTTGCCGGGATCGGCCACCCCGGCCAGCTCAACGATGAGGTCGCCGCCAGCCAAGGGACCCAGATCGGGAATGCGGGCGGTGGCCATGACTCCCTGGGGCGCGACCACCGAACCCACCTTGGCCAGCACACCGTCGCCCACCGTCCAGACTGGGGCGTCCACTGACACTCCCAGGTCGGCCCACAGGTCGATCACCGGCTCCACGAACACGTCCACGATCTCCAAATCGGCGGCCAGCGCCTCGATCAGCAACCGCGGGCCGTCGATGACGAACTTGCCGGCCTCGGTGCGCTCTCGGCGGCGGTTCACCAGGCGGCGCAGCTCAGCCACCCGGCGATTTCGGGCACTGAGAGGTGTGTTCGGGGGCAGTGCTACCCCACCGAGGCGGGCTCTTCTTCGACTGCGCCCTCGAGTTCATCTACGGCCTCAGCCTCTGCGGGCAGTTCGGCCTTAGGAGTTTGCCCCGCCTCGGACGCAGCCTTGGCCACCTCGACCAGCGCAGTGAAAGCCGCCGGATCATTCACGGCCATATCGGCCAGGATCTTGCGGTCCACCTCGACTTCGGCCAGCTTCAGGCCGTTGATGAACCGGCTGTAGTTGGTGCCGTTCTGACGGCAGGCGGCGTTGATGCGCTGGATCCACAGGCGGCGGAACTCGCCCTTGCGGGCCCGGCGATCCCGGAAGGCGTACTGGCCGCTGTGCATAAGCTGCTCGTTGGCGCCCCGGAACGTGCGGCTCTTGTTGCCGTAATACCCCTTGGCCCGCTTCAGCACCGCCCGGCGGCGCTTGCGGGCGGTGACGGCGCGCTTGACTCTGGCCATCGTGTGATCCTCCTTGGACTCGTGCTCGTGCTATCAGGACCTACAGGCCCAGCTGGCGCTTGACCGCCGGGGCGTCGGCGGCCGACACCTCGGCCGGACCGCGCAGCTGGCGCTTGCGCTTGGGGGCCTTCTTCTCGAGGATGTGGTTCTTGTAGGCGCTGCGGCGGCGGATCTTGCCGGTGCCAGTGGTCTTGAACCGCTTGGCCGCGCCTCGGTGGGTTTTCATCTTGGGCATGTCAGTTTCCTGCGCTCTGCTGAGCAGATTCGGTGGCCTCGGCCTCTTCAGCCGGTTGGCGAGCAGCCCTGGCGGCCTGCTTGCGGGACTGCCTCTTCGCCGGCCCCAGCACCATGACCATGTTGCGGCCGTCCAGCCTCGGATATACCTCGACCTTGGCCACTTCTTCCACCTCAGCGGCAATGTCGTCGAGAATGCGCCTCCCCAACTCGGGATGCTGCACCTCGCGGCCGCGGAACATGATCGTGACCTTTACTTTGTAGCCTTCCTCGAGAAAGCTCCGCACCTTGCGCGTCTTGGTGTGGAAGTCGCCCGGTCCGATCTTGGGCCGGTACTTCATCTCCTTGACGATGATGTTGGTGCTGTTTCGCCGGGACTCCTTGGCCCGTTGGGCGGCTTCGTACTTGTACTTGCCGTAGTCCATGATCCGGCACACCGGCGGGCTCGCCTTCTCAGCGACCTCCACCAGGTCTAAGCCGGCTTCACGGGCCATGTCCAACGCCTCTGGCAGCAGGCGAATGCCTATCTGCTGTCCATCCTGATCCACGAGCCGAACCTCATGTGCTCTGATCCGGTCGTTGATCCGGGGCTCAGCATCTGCCGAGGCTATGGCCGATCACCGCTCTGCAATGCGCAAAATCCTCTCTCTCGACTATGGGAATGGCCCGCTGGAATCGGATGCGATTCCGTTTGCGCGCCAAAGTTGCGGGGTAACAGTATCAGCGTTGAGGGACAATCACGCCAGACGAGGCAAAAAGGAGTTGTAGACGACCATGAGCACACTGTGGACACCAGGCGGAGAAATACCGGTTGACGACGGCAGGGGGCAGTCGGCGGCGCCCCCGCCGCAGGCACCTCCCGAGCCGGCGGAGGACCCGCTGGCCGGGCTGAGCGAGGAAGAGAGGGCCCAGGCGGAGGAGCTGGCCCAGCAGCTAGCCGAGGCCCGGGAGCAGATCGCCCAGACGCCGGCGTCAGTGGTGGTGGGCAACCACGCCATGGGCCTTTATGAACTGGGGGCCATCCACCTGAGCCAGCAGCCGCCCAACCTGGACGAGGCCCGGCTGGCCATCGACGCGCTCGGCGCGCTGGTCGACCGTCTCGAGGGTCGCCTCGGCGAGCACGAGGCCACGCTGAAGGACGCCCTTCACCAGATCCGCATGGCGTTTGTGCAGGTGTCGCGCCTGGTCGAGGACGCGGACGAGGCGACAGCAGACGAGGGGGCTAGCGGGGAGTAACCCCAGCCGCCTCCCACAGGCCCCGGTGCCCAGGGGCCAAGTGGAAGGTCACCGCGATGCCGGCCTCGATCACGCGGCTCCCGTCGGCAATCGCCGTGCAGTGGAACGGGTATGGGGCCCCGCCTTCAGCTTCCACCACGCCCCAGCCGGTGGCTGCGTCAAAGCCGGCAACCGTGCCGGCGAGGGGAGCGCCGCGGGCGGTCAGGCTCAATGGACGATCTTGGCCAGCGGCAGCTCGATGATGTCGCTGGCCCCGGCGTCGCGCAGATCGGGAATCAACACATTGATGTCGGTCTTGGGCACCACCGTCTCCACGGCATAGCCGTGTCCTCCGAACAGTTCGTTGACCGTGGGGGCCTTCATGGACGGCAGCAAGTCGATCACCTTGTCCAGGCTGGCCGCGGGCACGTTCATCTTCACCAGCACCTTGCCCCTGGCCTCCAGCACCCCGCCCAACAAGGTGTGGATCTGCTCCATGGCGTGGCGGCGATGGGGATCGGCGTAGCTGGCCGGATTGGCCACCAGCTCGGTGTAGGAGGTGAGGATGGTGTGGATGATCTTGAGGCCGGCAGCCCGCAGCGCCCGCCCCGTCTCGGTGATCTCCACCACCGCATCCACGATGTCGGGCGCCTTGGCCTCGGTGGCCCCATACGACAGGGCGATGTCGGCCTCGATGCCCAGGCCATCGAAGAACTGCTTGGTCAAGGCGGGGTACTCGCTGGAGATTTTCACGCCCTGGGGCAGGTCGCCCGCGGCCTCCCACGGTGAATCGCCGGGTACCGCCAGCACCATCCGTATGGGCCGGGAGGTGTTCTTGGAGTATCGCAGCTCCCCCAGCGACACCACTTCGCTGCCGGTCTCGGCCACCCAGTCCCGACCGGTTATGCCCAGATCGAACAGCCCGTCGGCCACGTAGCGGGGAATCTCCTGGGGCCGCAGGATGCGGACCTGGTCGATACGAGGGTCGTTGATGGTCCCCTTGTAGGCCACGTCTGAACTGCGCTGCACGGGGATGTCGGCGGCGTCGAAAAGCTCCAAAGTGGCCTTTTCCAGCGACCCCTTGGGCAGAACCAGCGAGAGCATGGCCCCAACGCTACCGGGCTGCATGGCGGGGACTGGGGTCAATAGTTCAACCGCCAGCCAATCGGGACCGGAGGTCGATGCGGAGGTCGGAGCCAAGCCGAGTGACGGCGGTGATCTCTCCACGCCACAAGTCTGCGATGGTGGAGGCACCGGCGCCGGTGAACATCGGGCGGCTGTCGTCGCCGCCGAACAGGGCCGGGGCCAGATACACGGCATAGTGGTCCGCAAAACCGGCCCGGTGAAAGGAGGCCGCGGTGGCCGCGCCCCCCTCGACCAGGAGCTGGACCACTCCCCGCTCCCCCAGCTCGCACAGCACCTGTTCCAGCGGCCCGCCCGTCTCCAGCGCGGGCTGTATGCGGGCGTCGGGCGGGGCTGAGCCCAACACCACTCGCAATGGCTGGCTGGTGCGAGGCGCCACACCGGTGGGCGGCTGCCAGTCGCGCACCGTCAGCGCAGGATCATCGGCCCGCACGGTGCCCGCTCCCACCAGAACCGCGTCGCTCTCGGCTCGGAGCCGATGGACATCGGCCCTGGCCTCAGGGCCGGTGATCCAGCGGCTGGTTGCATCGGGGGCGGCGATGCGGCCGTCCAGGGTGGCGGCCAGCTTCAGCACCACCCAGGGAAGCCCGGTTCGGCGGTGCTTCAGATACGGCGCCAGCAGCTCAGCGGCCTCAGCAGCCCGCACGCCCAGTTCCACGGTGATCCCAGACTCTCGAAGTGCAGCCACGCCCCGGCCCGAAACGGCGGGGTCGGGGTCCTCAACGGCCACCACCACCCGGGCGACCCCCGCGGCAACGATGGCCTCGGTACACGGACCAGTGCGGCCCCGGTGAGCGCAGGGCTCCAGAGTGGTGTACAGGTCGGCGCCCCGGG
This sequence comes from bacterium, assembly GCA_028819295.1. Classification (GTDB taxonomy): domain Bacteria; phylum Actinomycetota; class Acidimicrobiia; order Acidimicrobiales; family Bin134; genus Poriferisocius. Next base: position 7,146 of record JAPPMA010000081.1, read on the forward strand.
CCAGCGGCCCAGCCGACTCCAAGGCGTTGACCTCGGCGTGATTGCCGCCCGGCGGCGAGGTGGCTCCGCAGAACTGACGCTCCCCGGTATCGACAACCGCCCCCACCCAAGGATTGGGAGAGGCGACCAGTCGACAGGAGCGGGCCGCCTCCAGGGCCAAGCCCATCATGCTACCGCTGCGGATTGCTTGGTCGCCTTGAGCGGTAGTCAATGCTCGGTGGGCTGGTCGGCCAATAGGCGCAGGGCGTGGGGAACCACGTCGAGCACTGCACCCAGGCACTCCACCGATCCCTTGGGAGAGCCGGGCAGGTTCACAATCAGCGCCGTGCCCCTGGTGCCGGCGATGGCCCGCGACAGGCGCCCGAACGGGCTCACCAGCCGGGAGGCTTCGGCCAAGCCGTCGGCCCGGCGCTCCAACACGGCGGCGGTGCCCTCAGGAGTGAGATCACGGGGTCCGAAGCCCGTGCCCCCGGTGGTGACGATGAGGCCGGCGAACCCCTCAGACATGTCCACCAGGGCATCGCGCACCGACTCGACGCCGTCCTCAACTGCCCGGCGGTCGGCAATCTCGTAGCCCTCGCCAGCGAGCATCTCCACCAGGGCATCGCCCGAGCCGTCTTGGCGGGTGCCCGCGATCACGCCGTCCGACACAGTCAGTACTTTGGCGGCCAGACCCGCCGTTTCAAGATCAGCCATTGCCGGTCACACTACCCACCGGGAGTCTTGTAGATGACAGCGAACATCCCGTCGGTGCTGTGGTCTTGGGGAAGGACGAGGGCGCCGCGGCCGTGGGGGCGCCAGCGAGGGGCGGCGATGGGGACTGCGACGGCATCGGGGTGCTCTCGGGCCACCAATTGGTCAATGGCCACGGTCTCGGCCTTGGTCATGGTGCAGACGCTGTAGACCACCACTCCCCCCGGGCGGACGAGGCCGAATGCAGCGCAGACCAGCTCTGCCTGGAGAAGGGCCAGTTCCTCCACATCTTCGGGTGTTATCCGCCAGCGGGCGTCGGCCCGCCGCCCCAGCACGCCCAGTCCCGAGCAGGGGGCGTCCACCAGCACCCGGTCGAAAGTGCCGGGGCGAAATGGCGCCTGGAAGCCGTTGGCGGCCACCACTCCCGCCAAAAGAGCGCCGGTCTTGGCGGCGTTGGCCGCCACCAATCGGGCCCGATGCCGACGATGATCAGCCGCCACAACTGCGGCTCGACTGCGGGCCATGGCCGTTGCTTTGCCTCCTGGGCCGGCGCACATGTCCAGCACCCGCTCTCCCGGCTGAGGGTCGACCAACTCGGCCACCCATTGCGAAGCCTGGTCCTGGGTGTAGCCGTCGAGCCGAACGGTGACCGGTGGCGGCCGGTTCATGTGCTCCAACGCGGCGTGGGCATCGTCAGCACCAAGATCAAGTTCCAGCCGTTCAACAACCCAGTCCGGATAGCTGAGCCGGATCGCCTCGGCAGGCCAAGCGGCCTCCAGGTCGGCCACCCGCCGCAAGACGGCGTTGACGAATCCCCGTTGGCGGCGGGACGCGGCCTGGACGGTCTCGCTCACCGCGGCATAGGCCGGGGTGCCCATCATGTGCAGCTGGTAGGCCCCAACCCGCAGCAGGTTGCGGGTGGCGAGATCAGGCGGGTCGGCCACAAAGCCGTCAATGAGGTGGTCAAGGGCCCGGCGCATGCGGGTGACCCCGTAGACCAACTCGGTGATGAGCCCGGCATCGCGTTCGGGCAAATCGGCTGAGGCCAATACCAGGTTGGCAAAAGCGCCGTCGCCCTCAATCCGGTCGAGGAGCTGGGCTGCGACGGCTCGGGCATTCCCCGACGCCCCACCCGATGGGGGGCGGCTCACGACCCGAGCCGGTCGCTCGGCGTCAGGCGGGCCCCCCGGAGCCAGTCCTCGGCGGCTTGGCGCGCCTTGCCCTCGGCCTGCACTTCGACCAGGCGCAGCAGACCGTGGCCGGTGCCGACGACAGGTCCTTGGAGTTCGCCCGGCGGATGGGATCCTTCGACTGGGTGGGCCGACCAGACTTTCAAGGTCTTGCCTCGCCACATCGTCCACGCCCCGCCCACCCGGACTTGGCGATGCAGGAACTCCGCCGGTTGCCCCCAGTCGAGGTGAAGCTCGTCTCGGGTGATCTTGGCGGCGTACACCGGCTCGCCCTGCTGGGGCTGGGGCGCGCCCAGGCCATCGCGCAGCGCGCTCACCAACATGGGAACCGCGGCGTCCACCAGATCAGCCCGCAGCGATGCCGCGGTCGCGTCAGGGGCGATGGGCACCTCGACCCGGCGGTACACCCGACCGGTGTCGAGCCTCTCGGCCACCTCCATCAGACACACCCCGGCGGTCTGGTCACCGGCCAGGATGGCCCGCTCCACCGGGGCCGCCCCCCGCCACCGGGGTAGCAGCGAGAAGTGAACGTTGACCATGGCCAACCGGTTGAGGATGTGAGGCCTGATGATCTGCCCGAAGGCCACCACCACCCCCAGGTCGGCATCGGAGCCCAACACGTCGTCCGCTTCGGAGGAAACCGGAATGCCCAGATTCTGAGCCGAGGCCTTCACCGGGCTGGGAGTGGGACCGGCCCGCCGCCCGCGGCGCTTGTCGGCCCCGGTCACCGCCAAGGCCACCTCGAATCCGGCCTCCCCCAGCGCCTCCAAGAACGGCACCGACTCCTCAGGAGTGCCGAGGTAGACGAGCCGGCGAATGTCCGCCGGCGGGTCGATCACGGCAGCGACAGCCCGTCGCCGGCACCAGGTGGGCGGCTCGGCCCACTCATGGCCCGCTCTCGGAGAATGCGCTTGGCCTCCCGGCGCTGGTCCTCGTCCAGGTAGTCGAGCAGGATCTTGCCCGCCAGGTGGTCGAGCTCGTGCTGGAATAGGCGAGCCTCGAGATCCTCGGCCTCAAGACTTACCTCGTTGCCGTCCAGGTCATAGCCCTTCAAATGGATGCTGCGGGGGCGGACGATCTCCCACGACAGCTCGGGCACCGACAGGCAGCCCTCGTTGTAGGTCCACTCCCCGTCGCTCTCGGTGATCTCGGGGTTGACCAGCACGCCGGGCCCCTCCCCGAAGTCGTACACGAAGAACCGCTGCGACACCCCCACCTGCGGTGCGGCCAAGCCGATGCCGGGTGCCTCGTACATGGCGGCGAGCATCTCCTGGCACAGATCGGCCATGGCGCCGTCGATGTCGGTCACATCTTCGGCCACGCGCCGCAGCACCGGATCGCCATACACCCGTATCCGCAGTGGGGCCATCGTTTCAGGTTACCGTCAATCCGTGGGCGACTCGCATTACTTCAGCGCCTCACCGGGCGGGAGACGGCGGCCGGGAACCGTCGGTTTGCGGGTGGGAGATCTGGATGTGGAATTGGCCACCGACCGAGGGGTGTTCTCCCCCGATGAGCTGGACTTCGGCACTCGATACCTGTTGGCCGAAGCGCCCCGTCCGCCTCAAAACGGCGCATTGCTGGACCTGGGCTGCGGCTATGGGCCCATTGCGGTGGCACTGGGCCAGTGGGCGCCCCAGGCCCCGCTGTGGGCTGTTGACGTGAACCCCCGGGCGCTGGAGCTGTGCCGAGCCAACCTGGATCGCCACGGCCGCCCCGACGCCGCGGCGTGCCTTCCCGACGACGTGCCCCCCGATGCGCGCTTTGCCGCCATCTACTCCAACCCGCCTATCCGCATCGGCAAGGTCGCCTTGCACGAGGTGCTGGCAACTTGGCTGGGCCGATTGGCCACCGAGGGCCGGGCCTACCTGGTGGTGAACAAGAACCTGGGCTCCGATTCCCTGGCCCGATGGCTCAGCCAACAGGGCTGGCCCACCACCCGGCTGAGCTCCCGCCGCGGCTACCGGATCCTGGAGATTAGGAACAGCTAAATCGCCCTGATGGGGTCGACGTCGATGCGGAGCCGGCCGCTTGGGCGCTCCACTGAGGCGAGGGCATCGCAGAGGGTGTTGTAGTCGGGGGCTCGCAGGAAGAACTGGCCGCCGGGGTCGGGGGCGATCTGAATACCCAACGGGGCGCCGAATCGCGCCATGTATTCCCCGGCCTCCGGCCCTGAAACCACGGCGATGGCGCCGTAGGGAGGCAGGCCCAGCTCTTGGCGGCGGTCTCGCTCATAGCGGGCCAGCAGCGCCGCGTCAGCCCGGAGCGCGGCGGTCACCACGGGGTCGTCGGGCAGGCGGGTTTGCAGCACGATCTTCCCGCCAGACTCACGGGGCCCGGTGATCCGGGCGGCTCGGGCAATGAGAGCCAACGCCTGCTCTCGGGCCCGGAATCGGGGAGCCAGCAGCTCTTGGTCGAACTCCAGGAAAGCGACCACATCGAACGGTCGGCCCAAGTGCAGCACCGCCTCGGTGCCCACCACCACCCGGGCCGTGGGCGGGCCGACATAGCCGCCGCCGGTGGCCTCGGCCACTGGCGTGCGAACCAGCGCCTCGATCTCCTCGCGAACCCGCTTGATCCCGGCCCGCAGGTTGCGCATCGCGGTGCTGCCGCACTCTGCGCACACGGTCGGGCGGCTGTGGCCGGCCGACCGGCACACCAAGCGCTTGTCGTCGTCCTGGCGCATGGGCGCCCCGCACTCGGCACACACGGCGAGCTCGCCGCACACCCGGCAGGCCAGCAGCAGCGACCGGCCCCGGCGGTTCAGCACGCAAGCCGCCCGCCCCCCGTCGCGCAGCGCCTGGACCAGCTTCGGCGAGTACAGGCCGGCGCGCCCCGGGTCCTCGCTGCGGCGGTCCACCACATCCACCTGCGGCCAGCCGGCCCGCTCGGTGCCCCGCGATGGGCGCATCACCGGCCGGGACCGCAGCGCCTCCAAGGAGGGCACCGGCGACAGCAGCACGCAGGGCACGCCCGCCCGCCGGGCCCGCTCGACGGCGACGTCTCGGCCGCTCCACGTGGGAGCCGACTCTGAGCGATACGACTCGTCGTGCTCGTCAACCACCACCACTGCGGCCAGATCAGGAGCCGGCGCCCACGCAGCCGACACCGTGCCCACCACGGTGGCCCCCGCCGCGGCCGCGGCCCAGCCTTCCGGGTATCGCACGGCCCACACCCCTTCCCTTACCAACCTCCTTGCCAACTCGTCAGCTCGGTCGTGGTCGGGCACCAACACCAGCGCCTGGCCTCGCGACGCGGCGACGAGTGCGATGGGCAAAGGATCGTCGGAGGGCCCCTGGCGCAGGGTGCGGCCCTCTCCCTCAAAGAGATCGGGGTGGTCGCCTGAGGGCGCTGCCCGCGAGCGCGTGGGCCGGGGCAGGGCGGCCACCACTCGGGGAGGCGAGGCGGTCCGCAAGAAGTGGGCCCGGCGACCAGCCCATCGCCAGGCCGCCCATTGGCTCAGATCGATGAGCCCCCGGTCGGGTCCCCGGCTGCTCAGCTTGGCCAGCGGGGCGGGCTCCACCCCTTCGGGGGATTCCACGCCCACTTCGGTGACCCAGCCCCCCACCCGGCGACCATGCAGCACCACCCGGACCATGGACCCCACCCCGAACCGGGGATCGTCGGTCCAGCCCTTGGGGACCGTGTACGTGAACTCGCGGTCTATGGCAACAACGTCGGTCAGAACCCGAACGTTCACATGGCCTACACCGAACTAGAGGCCGAGGGCAGAACGGAGGTCGTCCACCCGATCGGCGCGCTCCCAGGTGAAGATGCTCTCAGGGGTGCGTCCGAAGTGGCCGTACGCCGCTGTGTTCCGGTAGATCGGCCGCAGCAGCTCCAAATCCCGAATGATGGCCGCCGGGCGCAGATCGAAGATCTCATTCACCTGGTGGCTGATCTTGGCCGGGTCCACCGCCTCGGTGCCGAAGGTCTCCACCATCACCGACATCGGGCGGGCGATGCCGATGGCATACGACACCTGCACCTCGCAGCGGGAAGCGGCGCCAGAGGCCACCACGTTCTTGGCCACCCAGCGGGCCGCATACGCCGCCGAGCGGTCCACCTTGCTGGGATCCTTGCCCGAAAAGGCACCCCCGCCGTGGCGGGCCATGCCCCCGTAGGTGTCGACAATGATCTTGCGCCCGGTCAGGCCGGCATCGGCCACCGGCCCACCCCTCACGAACTTCCCGGTGGGATTGACCAGCACGTCGTAGTCGTCGTCGCGGAACTGCTCGGGAACCACTGGGTCGATCACCTGCTCTTTGAGGTCGTCCTTCATCTCGTTGAGATCGGTCCCGTCGCGGTGGTGGGCTGATATCAGCACGGCGCTCAGCCCCACCGCCCTGGTTCCCTCGTACTCAAACGTCACCTGGCTCTTGCCGTCGGGCCTCAGGTAGGGCACACACCCCGACCGGCGGACCTCGGTCAGGCGCTCGACCATTCGGTGGGCGATGTGGATGGGCAGCGGCATCAGCTCGGGGGTCTCATCGCAGGCGAACCCGAACATCATCCCCTGGTCGCCGGCCCCCTGCTCCAGCGGGTCGAGCCGGTCCACGCCCTGGGCAATGTCGGGAGACTGGTCGTCGATGGACACCATCACCCCGCAGGTGTTGCCGTCGAAGCCGTAGTCCTCCCGGTCGTACCCGATCCCGGTGATGGTGTCGCGCACCACCCGGGGGATGTCGATATACCCGTCGGTGGAGATCTCTCCGGCCACCACCACCAGTCCGGTGGTGACCAGGGTCTCACACGCCACCCGGCTGCCGATGTCCACGGCCAGCAGGGCATCCAGCACTCCGTCGGATATCTGATCGGCGATCTTGTCGGGATGGCCGCCGGTGACCGACTCAGACGTGAAGCGGTGTCGGCCATTTGACCCTTGGCTCATTGATTCTCCTCACGGGCGTCGGCCCGGTCTTCCATCACCAAGTCGAGGACGGCTCGGGCCACCTGGCGTTTGGAGCGCAGTCCGACCGGCCGGACCCGGCCATCGGAAGCTAGCACCGTCACCTCGTTGGTGTCGCAGGCGAAACCTACGTTCTCGGCCGCCACGTCATTGGCCACGATGTAGTCGGCGCACTTGCCGCTCAGCTTGGCCGCCGCGTTGTCAGCCACATCGCAGGTCTCGGCGGCAAACCCCACCAAGATCTGGCCCTCCGGCTTGGATGCCCCCAACCCAGCGAGGATGTCGGGAGTGGGCTCCAGTTGGATGGCGGGCACGCCATCGCTCTTTTTGATCTTCACCCCCGCGGGATCTACCGGGCGGAAATCGGCTACCGCCGCAGCCATGATCACCACATCGACTTCCTTGGCGGCCTCAGCGGTGGCCACAGCCATCTCCTCGGCGGTGTTCACTCTCACCACCGTGACCCCTGGCGCCACGGTGGGGCCCAGGGGCCCAGGGCGGTCCACGGTGGAGACGAGGGTCACCTCGGCGCCCCGGGCGGCGGCCTCTTCGGCGAAGGCGTAGCCCTGCTTGCCCGACGACCGGTTCCCGATATAGCGCACCGGATCGATGGGCTCCCGAGTGCCCCCCGCGGTTACCACCACCGACAGACCGCCCATATCGAGGCGTCGGCCGGAGAAATCGAGCACCCGGTCCACCTCGGCCACTATGTCGGCTGGCGAGCTGAGCCTGCCCGCACCCTCGTCGCCCCCCGCCAAGCGGCCCGACTCCGGTCCCACAATGGAAACACCCCGCTTGACCAGGGTAGCGATGTTGTCGGCCACCGCCGGGTGCTCCCACATCTCGGTGTGCATGGCCGGACAGATCACCACCGGCGCCCGGGTGGCGATGAGCGTGGCCGTGAGCAGGTCGGAGCTGATGCCGGCGGCGTAGGCGCCGATCACCCGGGCGGTGGCCGGGGCGACGAGCACGCAATCGGCCGTCTGGCCCAGCGTGGTGTGGGGAATGGGGTCGTCCTCGTCGAAGAGGCTCATCCGAACCGGCTCTGAGGCCAGCGCATCGAAGGTGGCGCGGCCCACAAACCGGGTGGCGCCGTTGGTGAGCACTGGAATCACGTGGGTGCCCGCATCCATCAGCCGGCGGCAGACTTCAACCGCCTTGTACGCCGCGATCCCCCCGCTCACGCCGAGCACGATGCGCTTGCCGGCGAGCGAATTCATTGGCTTGTCAGGACGCAGAGTTGAGATCGGCCTCGGCCTGATCGGCGCCGTCGCGGTCATCCCCACCGGTCTCGGCTTCACCGGTGGGAATCAAGGTGTCGGCCAGAACCCCCTCTTCGGGCACCTCAGGAGGATCAACCGCAACGATCTTGTCCGACGCGATCTCTTCGAAGGCTATGGACAGAGGCTTGCGGGACATGGTAAGCACCTGCGGCGGAACCATCGCCCCCAAGCCCTCGCCGAGCTGGCCGAAGTAGGAGTTGATCTGGCAGGCCCTCAGCGCTCCCAGGGTAACCAGGCGGAACTTGGAGTCGGTGCGGCCCAGGAGTTCCTCGATGGTCGGGTACATCATGGTGTCGTGCTGTTCGGTCATCAGTGCAGCCTTCTTCCAACAGGTACTGAGAAGAGCGAGCCAATGGTATCAGGGCAGGCTGGCTTAATCGTCATCGACAAGCCGCCCCGACGGGCTTCTTCGATGAGAAGAGCCATCATGGCCGACGGGCTTCTTCGATGAGAAGAGCCACCGCCGCCACCGCTTCGGTAAGGCTGTCGTTGACGACGTGGACCGCGTTGAGCTCATAGGCCAGGATTCGCTCGGAGTCGGCCAGGGCCAGCCGCTTGGCGATATGAGCCTCCGCATCGCCCCGGCCGCGCAAACGGGATTCCTGCTCGGCCGCTGATGGCGCTTCCACAAAGATGCACAAGGCATCGGGGTGGCTCTCCCTGACTTGGGCTGCTCCCTGGACATCGATCTCCAACAAGACATCACAGCCGGCCGGAGGATCGGGTTGTGGCGTTCCGTAGAGGTTTCCGGCGATCTCTGCCCATTCCACGAAGCCCCCCTCGGCGATCTTGGCCTGGAACTCGGCCTCGTCGGCGAACACATAGGCGGTTTCGGGCTCGTCAGGGCGACGCGCCCGGGTGGTCCATGAGCGGCTGAGCCACAATCTGGGGTCCGCGGCCACCAGAGCGGCCGCGATCGTCCCCTTGCCGACCCCGCCGGGGCCGGACAAAACGATGACGAGTGGCTGATCTACGAGTCGCCGCAGCGTGCGAGCAGCGAGGCCCGCTGCTGATCGCCCAGCCCGCGGATGCGACGGCTGTCGGCAATGCCGACCTCGTCCATCATCTTGCGGGCCCGCACCTTGCCCATGCCTGGAAGGGATTCCAAGACGGCGAGCACTTTGGTGCCGGCGATTACCTCGTCGGTTTCAGCATCTTCAAGCAGCTGAGCGAGCGTGATGGTCTTCATCTTGAGCTTGTGCTTGACGTCGGCGCGCTTGCGGCGCACCTCGCCAGCCTTCTTCAACGCATCTTGACGCTGCTCTGCTGTCAATTGTGGGGGTCCTGCCATTACACCATTGTAGTTTCAACTTCAAGTCTTGTGGTGGATTTCTGCTGTTATGCCGGGAGACCGCCCTTTTGGCCCAGCAGGTCCTGGTGGAGCGGGGCGAGATCAGCCCCGGCGCGCCGATAGGGAAAAGGGGGGAAAGACCGTCGGGCGTCCCCCGCCAGCCGCATAATGGGACCGAGATGTGTGGCCGGTACAGCCTGACCTCCAGCCTGCAAGAGCTGGCCGAAGGGCAATCGCATCCCGTCCTGCGCCATCATCACCACTGAGGCCAACGACGTCCCCGAAGTCACCGCGCCGCTGCCCCGGCTCCCCTTCTGAGCGTGTAGGTTGGGCCTGTGCGATTGGAACGGGCCGCGGGGTATGGCGCGCTGACCAGCACCGGCGTGCTCATCGCCCACACATTCGGCTATCTGATCGCCTACTCCAGCGCTGCCGACCGCAACATCGCACTGGCCGGGCACGCCTACTTCGGCCCGACAGCCTGGGTGATAATCCCGCTGGCCTCGCTGCTCATCGCCGCGGTGGTGGTCCGGGCCGCGGCCCGCAGCGCGGTCACCGGGTTCCAGCCGGGGGTGGTGTCGGCTGCCACCATGGGCGGATTCCTCGCTCTCGAGGTACTGGAGCGAGTACCCGCCGGTGAGCACCATGCCGTTATCACTGAGCCCGGCGTGGTGGCCGGCCTGGCTCTGTCGCTTCCCGTGGGGTGGGTGCTGGCCAAACTCGCCCGAAGCATCGAGCACATCGTCGAGGCCATCGTCAACAGCTCGCGGCGGCAGTGGTCGCGCCACGCGGCACCGGCCGCCCCAGTCGATGCGCCGGCTGCCGCCATCGGGCAGTTCTTCGGCCTGCTCCCCTCGCCCCGGGGTCCTCCAGGGTTGCGTGTTCTGACCATCTGACCTGAACACGCCCCAGAGAGAGGAGCCCAAAATGAAATCAACCCGTTATGCGCGGGTGCTGGTCGGCCTGCTGGCCGTTCTCGGCTTGCTGACCACCGCCTGCGCCAACGACGACACTGCGGTGCCAGCGGCGACGACCGGCCCCACGATCGTCCCCGAGACCCCGCAGCCCACTGACAGTCATTCCGATGAAATGGCCATGGAGGAAACCGACCACGGTCACGCCACGCTGATGGAGATGGATGACAGTGCAGATACAACCATCGAAGTTGAGGTGGCCGGAGGCAAGCCGGTGGACGGGGTGCAGCGTCACCAGATCGACGCCCGAGACATCGTCACCATTGTGGTGAACGGCGACACCACCGACGAGCTCCACATCCACGGCTACGACCTCGTAGTGCCCTTCACCCCCGGCCAGCCCGGTTCAATCACTTTCGAGGCCGACATCCCCGGCATCTTCGAGGTGGAGACCCACCACCACGGTGATCTGGTGATGGAGCTCCAGGTGGGATGATTCTGGCGTGACCATGCTGAACACCGTGCTGGCCCACGGGGTGGGGTCGCGGGGCGACTTGCCCCTGCCGTTCTATCTGTTCGGCATCGGCGCCGCCGTGGCCCTCATGGCCGCCTTCGTCAGCTTGAGCTTCTTCTGGCATCGGGCCTGGCTGCCCGAGGCCGCAACGGGCCGGAGTCTGGGGATGGCCTTCGGTCGGGTGCTGGATGTGGTGGCCGTACCGGCCCGGCTGGCTTCGCTGGCGTTGTTCGTGCTGGCCCTGGCCAGCAGCGTGAGCGGCGCCGCGGTGGGAAGCCAGCGGTTCGGACCCCTCACGGTGTATGTGGCGCTGTGGGTGGGGATGGCGATGGTGGCGGCGGTGTTCGGCGATGTATGGCGGGTGCTCAACCCGTTCGAGACCATCGCCTCCGCCATCGAGTGGACCGCGGGCAAGCTGGACCTGCCCCAGTTCAAAGACACCGGTGAGATCCCCGGCGGCTACTGGCCCTCGGTGATCGCGCTGGGATGGTTTCTGTTCTTCGAACTCTGCTACCACAACGGCACCACCAACGATGCGGTGGGCGGGGCCATGATCGCCTACACGCTGGGGATGGTCGGCGGTTCGGCGGTGTACGGGCGGCGCTGGCTGCGCCAAGCCGACGGGTTCGGGGTGCTGTTCTCGCTGCTGGCCCAGATGTCGCCGCTGTACCGAGACGACACCGGGGCGGTGCGGTGCCGGGCACCGCTGTCGGGGCTGACCACCGTTGCCCCCCGCCTCGACCTGCTGGCTGTGCTGCTGGTGGTGCTGGGCGGCACCACCTTCGACTCGCTGGCCGGCAGCACCCTGTGGCCCAAACTGGTGGGCACCCACCGGGGCTGGACCGCCACCGGCACCAATACCCTGGGAATGATCGTCGTCATCGCCATCATGGCGGCGCTCTACTACCTGGGGTCGCTGGCCGTGGGCTGGTTCACCGAGCAGTCCGCCCCCGAGGTGGCCCGGCGCTTCGCCCACTCCCTGGTGCCCATCGTGTTGGGCTACACCGTGGCCCACTACTTCTCGCTGCTGGTGCTCGACGGTGGCCAGAACTTCCTGCGCCTGTTGTCGAACCCGTTCGACCGCGGCTCCAACTGGTTCGGGACGGCCGACTGGGCGGTGAACTTCTTTTTGGTCTCCGCCGATGCCATCGCCTGGGTGCAGTTCTCAGCCATCGTCATCGGCCATATCGCCGCGGTGCTGGTGGCCCACGACCGGGCCGTGGAGACCAGCAAAGCCGACGAAGCTGTCTGGGCCCAGCGTCCCATGCTCATCGTCATGGTGTTCTACAGCGTGGTCGGCCTCTGGCTCCTCCAAGAAGCCTGACCGGGCGCTGTTCCGGCAGGCTCGGAATAGAGTGAGGCATGGCCGCGCAAACGACGGCGGCTGCCTAGGCACCCTCGACGTGAAGATCCCCGCCGACATGCACGCGACAGAAAAGCTCTGAGCGCCCACGGCAGGATTCGAATATTCGCCAAACACCCAGGTAGAGACACCAAACGGGCGCTGGCAACTTGCTCTTCCCCCACTTTATCCCCCATTTGTGGCGCGATTGTCGAGATGGAGAGGGATCGTGGGCAAAGGCTTCCTGCTACTAGTGGTGTGTCGCGGATTTGGTGATCCGGTCGAGGGTTGCTCGTCCTGAGGCGACTTTGTCGATGATTTGTTGGGCTGTGCGGGTCCATGTGAAGGGTTCGGGGTTGTCGTTGTAGTGCTCGACCCACCAGTCGATGCGGTTCTCGAGTTCTGCGACTGATGAGAAGCTGGTGTTCGCGAGGGCTTCGCGGGTCAGCACGCTGAACCAGGCCTCGACGAGGTTCAGCCATGAGGAGCTGGCGGGGGTGAAGTGGAGGTGCCAGCGTTTTCGCTTGGGGTGGGAGAGCCAGTCGCGAACGGTCTGGGACTTGTGGGCCGAGAGGTTGTCCAAGATGACGTGGAGCTCCAGGTCCTTTGGGACGTGGAGGTCGATCAGCTTGAAGAACCCCAGCACGTCGCGTCCGGTGTGGCTGCGCCGGGTGTCGTGGAGCACTTCGCCGGTGGCGACGTTGAGCGCGGCGAACAGGTCCACGGTGCCGTGCCGCTTGTAGTCATGGGCATGGTGCCAGCCCGGCCGGGGACCACCGGCAGCGACGGCTGGGTCTGGTCAGGGTCAATAGGCCCCCCTCCCCCCCTTCATTGAAGCATCTGGGCGGCGGTGACATCCTGCCCGTGAGCCCAGTTCTGGGGGTCAATCCGACGCTGGCTGCCAAAAGGCACCGACCTGCATATCCCAGCTGTGCGCCTGTCCATAATCGAGGACAACCTCAACACCATGCCCCGCAAACTCCACAACTGGAACTCAGCCCAAACCATCTACACCGCCCTCAACCGCAACCACCGATAGAGCTTGCCCCGTTTCGGAACGACGGGCCCGTGGAGCCGCCGCTTTTAGAATCCGTGGTCGGCTAGCTGCACTTGCGGCAAGTGTCGGCTTCGGCCAGGATCATGTTCACCCGCGCTGAGAACAAAGCCTCCGATGAGTGGTCGTGCTCGGCCACGGCGGAACTCGATTCGGGGTTGTCGGCTACAGCCTCGTCCGCCAAGGCGTGCTCTTAGAACTCGTCTTGCCAGCGCAGCCCGGCACTCGCCTGCTCGATAGCCGCCTGCTCGCAGCCAGCTTCAGACGGCGGTGAACAGGAGAGGGCGAGCATTCCCGCCGCAACAACAACGGCGGGAATGCCTATCCGATAGCACCTCACACAAGCTACCTACGGACTATCGACGACCGCGCTCTTGCGGCGGAAGAAACGGGACACAGCCCTTTGCGCTGTCATCACAGATGGCATCACGACCGCCATTGCTATAACCCAGATGAGATTAACGCTCGTGGTGAAAACCCCCAGCATGACAAAAACCGTCATTCCCGCCGCGGCAATAGCCGCGCGGGCTGCGAACTCCGCTCTTGTCATGTCTCCGCTCTTGTCATGTCAACAACTCACCATCACTCCGATTTGGGCCCCGGCGCTCGGCGCTGCGACCACTTGGCCTCCGGGGATCAAGCCCGCAACGAGGTTAGCACCCGCCCATCCCACATGGAGCCACTTATTGCACCTATTCACATGTGATCCGTGATACCAATAGGTAGTCGGCGGCACCCACACTGACACGGTGTAGGTTTCCCAAGAACTCTGGGTACGAGCGCACACCCACGTATCGGTAGCGTAGTCAATCTCGTGCTGTACGCACCGCGACGTGAGCCTAGTTCTGGGTACTGACTCCCAATACCCGCCTACGGCGCATACGCGCCCATCTCCCAGTTCGCCTCAAACGCACTCAAGCAAATCAAACCCGCCGACGCTGGCCCCGACGCATTGGTGTTCGACCTGTCCCACAGCACCGTCGCCCGGCGCCTCAAAGCCGCCGCGAAAGCCGCCGGCATAGACCCCGCTGACATCTCCACCCACTCGCCCCGCGTCGGCATGGCCCAAGACCTCGCCGCCTCAGGCTTCGACATGGCCGCCATCATGGTCGCAGGCCGCTGGAGCACCCCAGCAATGATCGCCCGATACACCCGACGACTCACCGCCGCCGACACCGCCATCGCCAAACACCTCCAAACCCGACAACCCCGCCCCAGCCGACAAATGCCCTGTAACACCAACACCACACCCCAAGCCGCATAGACCGCGGGACCAGCCAACGGGGGGAACCTCAGGGGGAACCTCATGGCACTGTCGGGGCGGCCGCGGGTTTTACGGCTGTTGGATTTTTTTCGGTCGTGCATTGGGGTTGCGACCGGGTGGATGCGGTTTACGACCGGTGCCACGGAGGGTTGCGACCGGTCGCGACAGGCACGGTGGTACATGATGGCGGTCATGTGCAGGGTTCTTGGCCTTCTGCGGGCGGTGGGTTGCGGCGGTGCTGCTCGTGTTGGCGGACCAGGGACGCGGGCCGTGGAAGCTGTATGTTTCTCAGATCGGCTCTGGTATATTTCTCATATGGGCTCTGTCAAGGTTCTGAAGGGTCTGGGACCGGTGTTCTCGACTCGGGAGTTCGAGCGGGCGGCCGGGGTGCGCCCGTCTTCGGCGTCGCGCGCACTGGGGGAGTTGGCGGCCGGGGGCAGGGTGGAGAAGATTCGCCGGGGGACGTGGCGCAACTTCTGTGTGGAGTGGCCGTCTGCGGCCGATCAATTGGTCGGCGCCGGCCCGGTGTCGCACCATTGGACTGCGGAATGGGAGGCGGAGCTGGAGGCGGCCTATGGGGGCGCTGTTCGCCGTATCTCGGGTCTGACCGCGTTGGGAATGGCGGGGGCGGCGCTGATCTGCCGGCCGGAGGTCAGCGTGGCCGGCGCCGTCGCGTTCGACACTGATCCGTTCGGGTTCTCGTCATGGCGGGAGAGCCCCGAGGCGCTCTTGGTGGGCGCGGCACAGCTGACGGAGCACACCTGGGTGTCGACGCCCGCTCGGGCGATGTTGGAGTGCGCCCACCACCCTTACCGCTCGCACCGCTGGGAGGAGTATGTGGGCCGCATGTTGGCCTGGCGCTTCGAAGTGTGCGCGCCCGACGAAGTCGCCGAGGTGGCGGGCGCTTTGGGATGGCGCGCCGGATTGCGGCGGATCTCGTCTTTGGCACAGGGACTGGCCGAGACCCCGGCAGGGCAAAGCCTGGGGTTCGACATCGACCCCCGGTGGGCTGATCTGGGCTCCGCCGCTCGCCGAGGGGACGACTGGATTCACCTCGCGCCGCTGCACCGCACCGGCGATCCGCCCCGCATCGCCCACCAAGATGCGGCACGCAAGGTCAACTGGGCGGCGACACCCGAAGCTCTGGCCGCCGCGGTGTCGACATGAGCCCCCCGGCGAGCCGGCACAGCCGATGGGAGCCAGCCGATCTGGTCCAGCACCAAATCGTCTCCGCAATCGCCGCCCGCCAACAAAACGTCCCCCGGGTGGTCTTCAAGGGCGGGACCCTTCTTCGGGTCTGCTACCGGCACGACTGGCGGTTCTCAGAGGACCTGGACTTCGACTGGATCCACACCGACGACAGCAAGCAAGCCATACACGACTTCCTCGACCGAGTCCTCAAGGCGGCGTCTAGGGCCTATGGGACCGCGTTCGACACGAAGTGGGGTGCCAACAAGCTCAACATCTACTGGGAGCAGCCCGGAGCTGTCACCGGCGTCATCTACACCGACGTCAAACCCCACCACCACTTAGGGGCCGAGCGGATAGGCGGGTTATGTGGGGTTGTATCGGTTCCGCCAGTCGATGAGTTTGGCGGTGATCAATATGGTGACGGCGAGGCGCAGGGCGGCGTGGCGGCAGTCGGTTCTGCGGTCGGTGTTGCGGCGGAGTTGCCCGTAGTTCGACAGCCAGGAGTTGGCGGACTCGACGATCCAGCGCTTGCCCAGGGGTTCGGTTCTGGGCCGGCCCCGGGCGTGGCCGGACGGGCGTTTGGGTGTGCGCACGATGTCGTCGATGCCCCAGCGTCGGCAGGTCTTGGCCACGGGGTCGCCGGTGTAGCCGCGGTCGAGGTGGATGGTCTCTATGTCTGCGATCAGGCCGGTGCGGGAGACGGCGGCCAATGTGGGCTCCAACATTGTCTGGTCGTTGACGTTGGCCGCGTCGGCGGCCCAGCCGACGGGGATGCCGTGGCGGTCTGCGGCGATGGACCACTTCCACCCGAGGCTGCAACGCTGAGTGCCCAGGATTCGACAACATCGACCAGAGCATCGCCAACACCGCCGCCACGAACTTCGGGAGCTACCCACATCGAGAGGAGTTCAACCTCTTCCTTTCGCTCCGTGTGAGCGCCCGAAGCTTGGCCGACCGGCTCCCCTTGGACGTACGCAACGAAGTTCGCAGCCACGTTGGAGAGTCTCGACCTCCAGCGCTCCTCAAGGTCGCCACTGCCTGACCAGTCGTCCAACGAAGAACCGAAGGCTGCCGGAGCTTCTTCAAGAGCCCGTTGGCGAACCTCGCGCCAGATCCGCCAATCATCAGCAGTCACTCTTCGGATCTCCGGCACTCGCTTAGCTTCGCGTTAAATGGCAGCGGGCGCACCCAAGCCTGGTCTCCTTTGCGCTTACGAGGCGTTTGCCTCGGTCAACCGAACACCGCCGCGAGCGCCTGACGTGCTAGCCTTAGGCTTTACGTTGCACGAGAGTTCGGCAGGTGATCGCTGAAATGACGTCGAACGAGTCTGCGTCGTCCGAATCAGTCGCACAGACGTTAGCTCGGCCGACCTAGCCGCGCCGCTTGCCCGGCTCTCGCTTGAGCGCCGCAAGTGACGCGCACGCCGTACTTGACTCGCCATCCCACACGCTGCGCCAACGGATCTAGCGTAACGTGCGGCGGATGAGAGTCAGCCAAGAGACGGTGGGTCAGGTGGCCCCGAGCGGCACCGGATCGCCCGTCGATGTTCATGCCTTTCGCGTCACGGGCGCCTCGATCGGCGCCGAGCTCCTGACGTACGGGGCGACGCTCACCGAACTCCGACTACAAGACGCCGACGGGACGATGGTCAACACCGTCCTGCGATATCGGACTCTGGACGAGTACATCGATCCGGATCCGATCGCCTACCTCGGTGCTACCACCGGACGGTTCTCCCGGTGCATCGCCGGAGCCGTGCTCCGCATCGACGACGATCAGTACGAACTCGATGCCAACGAATCGGGCCACCACTTCCACGGAGGCTCCGGGGGGTTTCATTCCCGTGTCTGGACCGCGGACGCAGAGGCGCACGCGGATACCGCGACGGTGCTGATGACGTTGCAGAGCCCGGACGGTGATCAGGGCTACCCTGGAACACTTGACGTCGAGTTGGCCGTCACCGTCGGCAACGACCTCACGCTCCGCTTCGACTACACGGCCACAACTGACACCCCGACCATCGTCGATCTCACGAACCACGCCTTCTGGAACCTGGATGGAGGGCGGGCGATCGATCGTCACCATCTGGCCATCAACGCCGCGACCCGCCTCCCCGTCGATCCGACACTGCTTCCGTCGGGCCCGCCGGTACCTGTCGAGGGCGATCTCGACTATCGGACCGCTGCCGCTATCGGCACATCGAGACTCGACCACTGCTTCGCGCTCGACGATCCCTCCTGGGCGGCGGTCCTCACCGCGCCGCGCACGGGACAATGGATGCGGGTCGAGACTGACCAACCGGGACTTCAGGTATACAGCGGCGATCACCTGAGCCCTAGCCGTTCAGGGTTGGCACTGCAGTGCGGGGCGTGGCCCGATGCGCCCAATCAGCCGAGCTACCCGCCGGCTCGGCTCGACCCAGGACAAGTTTACCGCCACACGACCGTCCACCAATTCGACGCAACAGGGATGCCCGACAACCTACACCCGTGAGTCATCACGCCGGACTCACGACTGTATCTGTGAGGCCTTTGCCTTGGCCTTCTGGATCGCCGCCCACTCATCCCTCAAGCCGGCCGTCTCGTGGAACACCGGACCATCGCCGACATCGCGGCTGAAGTATCCGACGCGCTCGAACTGAACAACATCGCCGGCCTCCACGTCCTCGAGCGCCGCCTCGAGCTTTGCGCCATACGTCCTGCGTGCGTCGAGGGCGATCTCGGGATCGTGCGCATCCGGAAGTGATTCGGGGAACAGCCGGTCATAGCGGTGAACGGTCCCGTCGACCGCAGCCGCACAGGAGACCCAATGGATCGTCGCCTTCACCTTCCGACCGTCCGGGGCGTTGCCTCCCACGGTCGCCGGATCGTAGGTCGCGTGTACCTCGACCACTTGGCCGTCCTCGTCAACGACGTGATCGACAGCCGTCACGAAGTAGGCGTATCGCAACCTAACCTCGCGCCCAGGAGTGAGCCGGTAGTACTTGGGCTCGGCTTGAGCGCGATAGTCATCGCGCTCGATCCAGAGGACACCGTCGAAGGGCACCGAGCGGACGCCCGCGTCGGGATCCTCGGGATTGTTGATGGCGTCGACCATCTCCACGACCCCGTTACCCTCGTCGTCGACAGGCCAGTTCGTGATGATCAGCTTGATCGGATCCAGTACCGCGGCACGACGGAGCGCATAACGGTTGTGCTGACGCCGAACAAAGGACTCGAGCAGCTCGATCTCGACCACACTGTTGGTCTTGGCGACCCCGACGTGCCGCACGAGCTCGACGATCGCCTCGGCGGGGAAGCCCCGGCGGCGAGCGGCGCGCAGTGTCGGCATCTGCGGGTCGTCCCAACCGTCGACCATTCCGTTGGCCACTAATCGTCGCAACACCCGCTTTGACATGACGGTGTGGGTGAAGTTGAGTCGCGCGAACTCGATTTGCTCAGGCCTTGGGTGATCGACACCGGTCGCGTCGAGCAGCCAGTTATAGAGCGGACGGTGGTCCTCGAACTCGAGCGTGCACAACGAATGGGAGATGCCCTCGATCGCATCGGACAGGCCGTGAGCCCAGTCGTAGGTCGGGTAGATGCACCACATGTCGCCCGTGCGCTGATGGTGTGAGTGTCGAATCCGGTACAGCACCGGATCCCGCATGGTCATGACCTCATGGGCCATGTCCACCTTCGCCCGCAGCACGGCTTGACCGTCGGCGAGTTCTGCCGCTCGCATCGTCTGCAGGAGCGCGAGGTTCTCCTCTGGTGCCCGGTCTCGGAATGGACTGTCGACACCTGGCTTGCCGAAGCTGCCGCGCTGAGCGGAGATGATCTCGGCCGGTTGCTCGTCGACGTAGGCCATACCCCGGCTCACGAGCTGCTCGGCCCACTCATACAGCTGATCGAAGTAGTCGGATGCAAACAGGACCGCATCCGGCTCGAATCCGAGCCATCGGACATCCTCGACGATCGCGTCGACGAACTCCTGGTCCTCGGCGTCGGGATTGGTGTCATCGAAGCGGAGGTTGCACGTACCGCCGTGCTCGCGGGCGATGTCGAAGTTGAGGACGATCGCCTTGGCGTGGCCCAGGTGGAGATAACCGTTCGGCTCGGGTGGGAAGCGCGTGCGGATCTCCGTCGCACGGCCCGAGGCTTTGTCGTCGAGCACCTTCGCTCGGATGAAATCGGCGGATCTGGCAGCGTGGGACATCGTTTGCCTTTCAGCTCACAGTGTTGGTTGGATTCGGTAGGCGACACCGGACGATCACTTGCAGGCTAGAGGCTCCCGATCGGATCGCCCGAGGGTTGGCGCTGGCCCTTCGTGGGTCGTCTGCGGATGGGAGGCCGGATGCGTCCGTGCGAGCGGCCACATGCCCCACCGACCTAGCCAGATGTCGGAGCCTCAACCGGCCGAATGATCGTGTCATCCGAGGAGGCGAGATCGACCGACTCAGCGAGGGTTTCGGCACCGATCCACTCCCGGTGCGGTAGAAGCGATCCGTCGGACTGCGGGAGGGACAGTGCGATGCGCTGGGTGATCTTGAGACCCATGTCCTTGCGCATCCCGTTGACCCGATGGATAGTGTCGTAGACCCGCGCCTCTAGGAGGAGCTCGTCATCGAGTTCGGTGTCGATGGCGACCGTGATCCCATCGGCAGACGCAACCGCGAGGTTATCGCCGACGATCCGGTCGATCTGGACCTCCTCAGGCGTGAGCACGTACCCGCCGACCTCGAACGAGCCGTCCGCCAACGCTGCGAACTCCCCGCTTGCCAGCAGGTCCTTGATCTTGGGTAGGTCTGAGCCGACCCGCGGACCGAGCGCACGGAAGTTCGGTCGGACAACTAGCTCGGTTCCCTCGACACCGGCGAACTTGACCTGCTTTATTCGGAGTTCGGATGCGATGAGATTGGCGTGCGCGGCAGCCTGGTCTGCTCCCTCCACCGTCATGGAGCGAAGCGGTTGCCGGGTTCGCAGCTGCTTGGATTCGCGCACTTGGCGACCGAGCTCCACGACCCGTCGGGTCGTCGCCATCGAGGCGATGAGGTTCGAGTCCACTGGTCGCTGCTCCGGCCAGCCGCTGAGGAAGACCGAGGAGGGTGCTTCCGGGCTGACCGGCCGCACGAGCCGTTGCCAAAGGTGTTCGGTAACGAAGGGCACGATCGGTGCCACGACCCGTAGCGACTGCGCGAGGCAGGTCCACAGCACTTGGAGCGCCGCAGGATCGCCGTCCCAGAATCGCCGGCGCGACAGGCGGATGTACCAGTTCGAAAGGTCGTCGACATAGTCCTCGAATGCTCGGAGGACGTCGACGGTCAGGAACTCATCGTACGCGGCGGTCGTTTCGGCGACGAGTTGGTCGGTGCGGATCAGGATCCATCGGTCGAGCGTCTCGACCTGCCGGAACGCCTCGACTGACCCCGCGGACTCCGACAACGACCGTAGATCCGGCGTGAATCCCTCGATCGAAGCGTACCGAACAAAGAACGCCGCCGAGTTCCACCAGGTCAGCAGCTTGCGGCGGATCTCATTTCCGGGGCCGAACCCGAACAGCAGATTCTGGTGCGGCGGTTGCGCGCAGTACTGCCACCGCATCACGTCGGCACCCATCTCGGCGAAGGCCTCCTCGGCGCTGATGGCGTTGCCCCAGGAGCCGTGCATCTCCCTGCCCGTCTCGTCGAGCATCTTCTCATAGGAGAGCACGGTCTTGAACGGCGCGACGCCGGTCAACGTCACCGACATGAACAGCTGGGCGTAGAACCAGAGCCTGATCTGCTCACGCATCTCGGACACCCAGTCGGCAGGGAACCACTCCTCCCAGAAGTCCTGATCGGGGAGGTCGGCATCGGTGAGTCCACGAGCCGCGCCTGTGCCGTACCCACCGTCGAGCCAGGAGAGGTTCTCCCAACCGAGAGTCGAGAACGGGACGATGCCGGCGTCGAGCCAGACGTCGCCGACCTCGAGCACGCGGCTCACCGGTTTGCCGCACGCCTCGCAGCTGATCCGAACATCGTCGATCCACGGTCGACGCAGCTCCTCGAGATCATCGAGTGGATCCACCGTACGCTGGGCGAGGTCGTCCTTCGATCGGACGACGGTGACGTGTCCACACTTACACGGATAGAACGGCAACGGGAGGCCGTAATAGCGGCGCCGGGAGATGTTCCAGTCGCCCATGTTGACAAGCCAGTCGTCCATCCGCTTGCCCATGTATTCGGGCACCCAGGTGACGCTGCGATTGGCGGTCCGCATCTGCTCGCGGATGTCGGTGACCGAGATGAACCAGTCATCGGACAGCCTGAAGATCAGTGGCGTGTGACACCGCCAACACTCGGGAAACCGGTGGTGGATCGTTCCGGCGGAGACCAGAAGGTCCCGATTGCGAAGATCCTCGAGGATGTCGGGCGCGACCTCCGATGTGGCCCGTCCAGCGAGCCACCCGAACGACGGGTAGTAACGGCCGGCTTCGTCCACCGGCGAGATCGCCGGGAGGTTCTCTACCAGGCTCAGGTCGAAGTCCTCCGTGCCGCAGCCCGGAGCGATGTGGACGATGCCGGTGCCTCCGTCCACGGCGACCTCGTCCCAGAGTACCACCCGATGCTCGATCCCCGCTCCCGGGCCGAGTTCGTCGAAGGGCCCGTGGTAGCGCCACCCCGCGAGATCTCGTCCGAGCAGCGCGCTGTCAGGCACCGGCTGCTCGCCGTCGGCCTCCGGATCGGAGACCCAGATCCGCCAGTCACCGTCGCTGGTCGGTGCATACGTCGCGTCGGGGTTGATGGCGGCTGCGACATTGGCCGGAAGGGTCCACGGTGTCGTCGTCCAGATGACGATCGACTCGCCCGGCCGGTCGACCAACGGGAACCGGACTTCGATCGCCGGGTCCTCCCGGTCGACATAGCTGCCCACCAACTCGTGCGCCGACAGCGACGTGCCGCAACGGGGGCACCACTCGGTGGCGCGATGGCCTTGGTACAGCCAGCCGTTATCGTGAACGCGTTCGAGGAAGCGCCAGATGTACTCAATGTTCGTATCGGAGAACGTGAAGTAACTCCGGTCCCAGTCCATCCACTGCCCGAGCCGGATCGAGCCCTCGGTCAGCTGTCGAGACGACCGCTCGACCACCTCGCGACATCGGCGTGCGAACTCTGCGAGTCCGTACGCCTCGACATCGGTCTTGGAGTTCAGGCCGAGCGACTGCTCGACACCGACCTCGATCCACAGCCCCTGGCAGTCGAACCCGTTCTGGTACCGCTGGTGGTAGCCGCACATCGCCTTGTAGCGCTGGAAGACGTCCTTGAGCGTGCGGCCCCATGCGGTGTGGACACCGAGGGACTTGTTCGCCGTCACCGGCCCATCGACGAAGCTGAACCGCGGGCCCTCGGTGTTGGCCGCGCGAACCTGCTCGAACGTGGCTTCGCGCTCCCACTGTTCGAGGATCTGGAGCTCGAGGGCGGGATGATCGGGCTTGTCCGGCATCGGGCTGAACACCGGGTGGAGCGTAGCAGCCAGCCCGGCTGATCCGTCCGCATCCAGACCCCGATGGCCCGGTCGGCCAGGCCCGTGGAGCCGCCGCCCACCAGGCCAAAGAGTCGGGCCGATTCCCTCAAATAGGGTGCCCGTGGCCCACACAGACGACCTCGGATCACGCGATACGATCGCCGCTATGGATGACCAATCGAACCTCCGCATCGGCGTCTATGCGCCGCAGGTCGACGTTGCGGCAGACGTCTACGTGGGACTTGCCGAACGAGCAGAAGCGGTCGGCGTCAACGTCTTCTATACGTTTGATCACATCCGGCCGCCCGATGGCAATCAGGACACCGCGTGTCTCGACGGACTCGCACTCACCGCGGCAGTCGCGGCCCGCACGACTCGGATGCATGTCGGCTCCCTCGTTCTCGCCACGCCGTATCGCCACCCGACGTTGATCGCCCAGTACGCCGCAACGTTGCACAGCCTGACTGGCGGTCGATTCGAACTCGGTCTCGGGGCGGGTGGCGGAGATCTCGCCGTCGCCCAGGGCGATCTCCGCTTTCCCGAACGCACGAGCCGACGCATCGCGGATCTCGACGAATACTGCACAGTGGTCCGAGGTCTCTTCGACAGCGAGACGACGTCATTCGCGGGCTGCGAAGTCGATCTCGTCCCATGTCGCGTTGCGGGCCTCACCGGAGCGGGCCGCGGTCAACACCACGAACCGCAGACACAGCTTGGCCGACGAAGACGCGCCGGACGCCTCCACTACCGCGAGCGCATCTGCCACATCTGTGTAGGCCAGCGAGCGGAAATGGGACTTGACGCGCGGCATGGGCGGCAGGGCCCCGTCGATAACCTCGCCGGCCATGTTGAAAGTGACGTAGCCATGCGCCTGGCACCATCTCAGCACCGTGCGGATTCTTTGGCGGACTTTGCGGGCCGTCTCGGTGCGCGTCGCCCACATTGGCTCCACGCACCTAAGCACGTCTGACTGGGAGATGCGGTCCACCGCCAGATCACCGATGATGGGGAACGCGTGGTTCTCCAGCGACGCCCACCACAGCCTCGCGGTCCGGTCGCTGCGCCACCTGGCCCGGTTCGCATCCAACACCTTCTTCGCAGCCTCGCGGAACGTCGGCACGTCGCCCCGGCGCTTGTCGGCCAAAGGATCGCGACCGCTTGCCGCCGCGGCGCGGTGCTCGAACGCCTTTGCGCGGGCGTCGGCCAAGCTCACCTCGGGCCAGCCTCCCAACCCGATCTCGCGGCGGCGCCCGTCCACAGTGAGGCGCAGAACCCAGCATCTCGACCCGGATTCGTACACTCTCAGAAATAATCCCTGGCCGTCCTGGTGCTTTCCCACACCGGCGTTCTTGACCTTCGCGGCGGTCAATTGCGGCATCCCATCCCCCAATTTATCCCCCACTCTTTCGGGGATAGCTCGAACGATACTGGGAACAGTCTACTACCGGCTACTGACATAAACGGTCGTTACGCTGGGGAAATGGGGAACAACACAGACCCACTGGCAACAACAGAAAACTGTCGGCAGCGCCCACGGCAGGATTCGAACCTGCGACCTTGGACTTAGGAGGTCCCTGCTCTGTCCTGACTGAGCTACGTGGGCGGGGGTGCGCGAATTGCTAGGTGGCGAATTCTAGGTGGGCAACAGGGGTTTGGGGTGATGGGTTATGGCGCCAAGTGCTGGTGGACGGCGTCGAGAATTGAGATGACCTCGCATCGGCCTTGGGGGAGGGTGATGGAGGTGTGGGTGTTGGGGTCGCGAGCGATGAGAAGGGTAGCCATGCCCAGGTCTAGGAATGAGCGTCTTTGCGTGAACAGTCATAGAAAAAACTGAAATTAGGTTAGGCGCAATAGCCTGACCGGAAGGGTGGCTCGGCCCACCCGGTCCGGTCCTTCAACCTTGTACTCGGCACCGGACCGGGATCGGGCCGAGTCCACCCTACCCCATCGATGCTGGGCCTTCTACCCTGGCTTTCAGACGAAGTCCTCGTACTTGTCCAGGTGGCGGGTGGGGCGCTTGAGGGCGTCTTTGCGGAAGGGGTCGCCCAGTTCCATGGTACACATGGCTTCGATCACGGTGGTGCGGCCGCCGTTCATCTGGGCGTCGATGGCCTTGGTCAGCGCCGGGCCCACCTCTTCGAGCTCGTTCACCCGCACGCCGTCGGCGCCCATGGCCCGGGCCACCTCCGACCAGTCCTCGCCGCCGTCGAGCTCGCCGGCCACGAAACGGCGGCCGTAGAAGTCCACCTGGTTCTTCTTCTCCGCGCCCCACTGTCGGTTGTGGAACACCACCGCGGTCACCGGGATGTTGTGGCGCACCGCGGTCATGGTCTCCACCATGCTCATGGCCCACGCCCCGTCGCCAGCGTAGGCCACCGCCGGGCGATCCGGCGCGGCCTTCTTGGCCCCGATGATGGTGGGCAGCGCATAGCCGCAGTTGCCCCAGCTCATGGCGGCGAAGAACGACCGGGGCTCCTCGAAGCGCAGGTAGCTGTTGGCCACCGAGTTGATGTTGCCGATGTCGGTGGACACCATCACCCGCTCGGGCATGGCGTTCTCCAGCTCGCGCAGCACCTGGCGGGGATGCATCCAGTTGCAGCGCTCCTCGGCGGCCTGCTTGATCATGTCGACGCTGAAGTCGTCGGTCTCGTGGATCCAGTCGTCCAGCTCGGCCTCCCAATCCGCCTTGTCGGCCGCGATCTCGGCCGCCCGCTGGACCCGAGTGGCATCGCAGGCCAACTCCCGACCCTCCAAGCGCTGAAGAAGCGCGGCCACCGCGGCACCGGCATCGCCGCAGATGCCCACATCGATGGGCTTGACCAGCCCGAGCATCTTGTTGTCGGCGTCCACCTGGATGATCTTGGCCTCGGCGGGCCAGTAGTCCATGTCGTGTTGGGGCAGGGTGCCGAACGGCCCGAGACGGGTGCCCAGCGCCAGCACCACGTCGGCCCTCGAGATCAGCCGCATGGCCGCCTTGGAGCCCTGGTAGCCGAGCGGCCCGCACCACAGGGGATGCGACGCCGGGAACGAGTCGTTGTGCAGGTAGC
>JAPPMA010000079.1 GCA_028819295.1 bacterium
CGCCGTGTGGCATCCGGCGGTGTTGGGCAGAACATCGAGGCCCAAGCGGTCGATCGCGTCCAGAACCGACCCGGCAGCATCAGGCGACACCCGGCGAAGGGCCACCGTGACCAGCTCGCATCCCGACGCGGCCAGCGCCCGCTCCAGCACGGCCAGATTGGGAGCGCCTCCAGTGCCGGTGATCAGCCGGCTGGTGAAGCTGCGGTCGGCCACGGTCCAGGGGTCGCCCATCCAGATCTCCTGTTCAGAGGGGTTGGAGTCGCCCATCTATCCCCCTTGGGCGGCTTCGAGGATCTCGACCCGGTCGCCCTCTGCCAGCGGGGCTTGGCCCCATCGGCTGCGGGGGACGATCTCCCGGTTGACCGCCACCGCCACCCCTCGCTGATCGGGGGCCAGGGTGCCCACCGTGCAGTCGATGGGAACGTCGAGCGCCTCCCCGTTAACGATGACAATCATGTTGGCCCACTCATCCCGGTATCCCGCTGAGGGTCTGTTCGGCCCCTGAAGAAGGGTCGCAGTCGGGATGGAAGCGGCTGGGACTGAACGGATGCAGGTTCACGGGCGGCTCATGGCCCTGCACCAGGGCCGACACCGCCGCTGCCGTAATGGGCGCGGTGAGAATGCCGTTGCGGTAGTGGCCGGTGGCGTACACGATGCCGTCGTCGCCGGTGCCGATGACGGGGGCATTGTCGGGTGCTCCAGGGCGCAGGCCGGCCCAGGTTTCCACCAGGTCGATCTCGCTCAAGCCCGGCAACAGGGACAGCACATCTCGGAGCAGCTCGTAGACGCCGCCTGCGGTCACCCGGGTGTCGAAGCCCTGCTCTTCTTGGGTGGCCCCCACCACGATTTCGCCGTCGCTGCGGGGCACCGCGTACACGCTCGAGCCCCGCACCACCCCCCGCACCGGCAGCGCAAGCAGCCCCTCCGGGCCGCTCAAGCGGAGGATCTGCCCTTTGACGGGCCGGATGGGCACCCCCAGCAACCGGCCGGTCCAGGCCCCGGCGGCCACCACCACCTGCTGGCAGGCCATCGTTTGCCCGTTGTCGGCCACCACCCGGTTATGGCTCACCCTTGTGGCCGAGACCGGAATTGTGGGCACCCGGTTAAGCAGCTCGGCCACCACCCGGCGGGGGTTCACCTGATGGTCGAGCGGTGAGTACACCCCGCCCCGCACACCGGGGGTGAGCAGCGGTTCCCGGGCCCGGCAGTCCCGGCTCCGGAGACGCTCCACCGGCAGGCCCTCTTGTTCGTGCAGGTCGCCCAGGTTGTCGAGCAGCGCCTTGTCATCGGTGTCGTGGGCGGCCATGAGCATCCCATTGCGGCGATAGTCCACGGTGTCGGCCCCCAGCTCACCGGCAAACTCCGGCCACGCGTGGCTGGCGGCCAGGTTCAGCTCCAAGATGTGGACCTCACCCCAGTAGGCCTCGTGGATGGGGGCCAGCATCCCGGCGGCGGCGTGGCTGGCCCCGGTGCCGGGTGCGGGGTCGAGCACCACTGCCTCGATACCGTCTCGACGAAGCTGCCAGGCGGCCGAGAGCCCGATGATGCCGCCACCCACAATGATGACGTCGGGCTTCGGGGACAGGTCAGACACCGAGGGCCTCCAGCAGCTCGGCGGTGGCCGCAGCCGGATCAGGGGCGTGGGCCACCGCGCCGATCACCGCCACCCCGTGAGCCCCGGCTTTCAGCAGCTCCGGCACTCGGGCCACGGTGATGCCGGCGATGGCGATCACCGGGATGTCCACCGCCGCGGCCACCTTCTCCACCCCGGCCGGCCCCAGCGGCTCGGGAAGCCCGGCTTTGGTGGCGGTGGCGTACACCGGGCCCACCCCCACATAGGACGCGCCGTCGGCCTGGTGGCGGCGGGCGGTGCCGGGGTCTCGGGCCGTGCCTCCCACCAGCCGGTCGGGGCCGAGCAGATCCCGCATCTCGATCACCGGCAGGTCTTCGGCGCCGCCGTGTACACCGTGAGCCCCGGCGGCCAGCGCGATGTCGGCCCGGTCGTTCACGATCACCACCGCATCGGTGGCCCGAGCCGACGCCACGATGCGCTGGCATTCGGCCAATACTGCGGCGTCGTGGATCCCTTTGATGCGTACTTGCACCGCAGGGGCGCCGCCCTCAAAGGCAGCGTCGGCCAAGGCGGCGCTGCCGGCGATGACGTGCAGTCGGGGAACATGGGGAGTCACCGGTCTGGTTCCCGCCGGGGCAGGGTCGACAGCAGCCATGTCAGCTTGCCGGGTTCAGCGTCACGACCCGGCCGAGTAGATCTCGGCGCCGGTGTCCCGGAACTCTTCGGCTTTGGACTTCATCCCCAGCTCGATGGCCACCGACTCGTCCACCCCTTGGCGGGCGGCGTAGTCGCGCACGTCCTGAGTGATCTTCATGGAGCAGAACTTGGGTCCGCACATGGAGCAGAAATGGGCGGTCTTGGCCGGCTCGGCCGGAAGGGTCTCGTCGTGGTACTTCAGCGCCGTCTCCGGGTCGAGCGACAGGTTGAACTGGTCGGCCCAGCGGAACTCGAACCGGGCCTTGGAGAGGGCATCGTCCCACTCTTGGGCCCCCGGATGGCCCTTGGCCACATCAGCGGCGTGGGCTGCGATCTTGTAGGCGATCACCCCGTCTTTCACGTCGGCCCGATTGGGCAGCCCCAAGTGCTCCTTGGGGGTCACGTAA
This sequence comes from bacterium, assembly GCA_028819295.1. Classification (GTDB taxonomy): domain Bacteria; phylum Actinomycetota; class Acidimicrobiia; order Acidimicrobiales; family Bin134; genus Poriferisocius. The sequence goes on from JAPPMA010000079.1 coordinate 2,677, forward strand.
CAGAGCATGGCGGTGCCGTACCAGCCGATGTTGGCCGCCCCGATTGCTGAGGTGATGTGGTCGTAGCCGGGGGCCACGTCGGTGGTGAGCGGGCCCAGCGTGTAGAAGGGGGCGTCTTGGCACCACTCCTGCTCCAGGGTCACGTTCTCCTTGATCTTGTCGAGCGGCACATGGCCCGGTCCCTCGATCATCACCTGCACATCGTGGGCCCAGGCCCGGCCGGTGAGCTCTCCCAGGGTTTCCAACTCGGCCATCTGGGCGGTGTCGTTGGCGTCGGCGATCGAGCCCGGCCGCAAGCCGTCGCCCAGCGAGAAGGCCACGTCGTAGGCGGCGAAGATCTCGCACAGCTCGTCGAAGCGGGTGTAGAGGAAGTTCTCCTGGTGGTGGGCCAAACACCAGGCGGCCAGGATCGAGCCGCCCCGGCTGACGAT
>JAPPMA010000055.1 GCA_028819295.1 bacterium
TGGAGCAGCGGCCTCGCCAACTACCAGGCCCAAGGCGACGTCGCCTACACCGACTGACAACCCACCCGCCGCAAACAACCAAGCGGCCCAGCCGGAACCCCGAGACGGGAACCGCATCGGGCGCAGGCGGTTGAGGTGGTTGGCCGACTCGGCCCAGCCAGTGTTATTGTCATCCGCGGCTATTAAACTGTCAATAGCGGGGCAGAACACGGCTTTAACAGTCGAAAGTGAGAACGACAGACGTTGTGGGAAGATACATAACGGAATACTGGCCCCCAGGGACCACCGCGGCCGACGGCGACGGCTATGAGGCGTACGTACCCCACCCCCTAGGGGATTGGACCCCTGATTTGAGCCGCCGCGCCCGGTATCGGCTTGAAGCAGCGGAGCGGGACATCCAAGACGCATGCCAGCAGGCTGATCTCGTGCCCGGCTACAGATGGGCAACCGACAGTCTGATGCTGCAAAGCGAGAGCCTGAGCTCCAGCGCCATCGAGGGGGTGTACTCGAGCTTGGAGGGCCTCGTTGCACCCCCCCACGGGCAGGACACCGCCGACCGGACCGCTTTGGGCAACTGGGAGATGTTGGACGCGGCTTCGGAGATGGCAGAGGAATATCGGCCGCTTGCAATTGAAGACGTCAAGGAGCTCCATCACACCTTGATGATCAGAAGCGACAACCCTCAAATCGCGGGGAGGTTCCGGCAGGGCCCAGGATGGGTGGGAGAAAGACAGCACCAGGCGCTGGGCCCGGTGGGAGCACGCTACATTCCACCGCCTGCCCACATGGTAGACGACTTGATGGACGACTTGATCGAGACCATCAACTACTCCGGCCTGCCCCCCCTTTTGAAAGCGACATTGGTCCACACCCAATTTGAGACGATCCACCCATTTGCAGACGGCAACGGCAGGGTGGGGCGCGCTTTGATCCTTGTGTCATTGGGCAGAGGCGACTTGACCAGCGGAGTGCCCATGCCCATCAGCCACGCGTTGTTGGAAAACCGCCAGCAGTACTACAGGGCTCTGCTCCGCTATCAGCGATTCGCCGGAGATGAAGACGATCCCCGCCGCTCGCATGACATAGAGGACATGGCCCTGCTTATGGCAGATTGCGGGCACAGAGCCGCCGAGCAAACACGAGAAGCGGCTTCAGCCATCGAGCTTGTGATGGGGGAATGGAACAAGAAGCTGGCAGGCGCTCGCCATAAATCGGCTGTGTGGCATGTGGCCGAAGAGCTCATACGCACCCCGGTCTTCACCGTTGAAGTCATGCAAGAGCAGACAGGGTTGCCGCTCCAAACGGTGTACCGGTGCGTGCGCGAACTGACAGCTCGCGGCATCTTGACCACCAACGGAAGCCGCAGGAACACAATCTACACCGCAGAAGACGTATTGCGGATCGCGGACAACGTGTTGAGAATCAGAGCGCGGGCCCCAGGATCGCCCGCGTCCACAACAACGGCACATTCGAGCCGAAGCGGAAGCCAAGCAGGTTCCGGGCAACCAAGCAGACAGGACTGGGCAAGACCCAAAAAAGCGCCTTCCGGACAACAACACAGCGGGATTGCCGCCAGATGCGACCACGAAGGCCCCCGCAGCGGGAAAAGGTGCGTGCGCGCCGCAGGCCACAACGGCCAGCACCGATACCGATAAACCGCAGACGAAGGTTCAGATCGTGAACTGCCGCTGCCGGTGCTCGACGGAGCGGGTACACTGATCCCAGCGCTCAAAGGCCGGGCCGGGTTGCGCTTCCCTGCTAGAGCGGTGTTACCCTACCCGGCCCGAGCGCAGACTGCTCTGCCGGGCTGACATGCTGCGGCAACAGAGTTCGACGAAGCGCTCCGCTCAATCCACCCGTCACCGCGGAGCACCGCAGGCGGCTCGGCCGCGGGCCTGCGGGGGCCGAGTCTTGTAGGCGCAGCCCGCGGGGAGCTATCCTGTGTGCAGGCCAGCTCGCAGATCCCACACGACGGTCTCCACACAGGAAGGTGACGCTCATGGCATTCGCAGGCAGAGATTCAGTGAAGGCGTGTTCAGAAGCGGCGTACGCGGCGCGGTCCGTGTCGGGTGTCGGTGTGTGCCGTTACCCCTCGGTGGGGCTTGTGAGGCGTTGCGGGGCGGCGTTTTTGGCCGTTGTGCTGTTGGCGGCGGCGCTGGTGTCGGCGTCGCTGGTGGTGCTGCCGGCTGATCGGGCCGGCGCGCAGACGGCGCAGACCTTCGTCGCCAACACCGGCCAGGCGGACGGGGGTGCCAGTCTGCTTTCCAATGACCTGGGCCAGGCGTTCACGACGGGCAGCAACCCCGGTGGGTACTCCCTGCGCAGCGTCGGCGTGGAGTTCTCCACCATCGACAGCGCCTTGAACCCCTCGCATCTCACCGTGGGCATCTACACCGAATCGAGCGGGTTTCCGGGCAGCTCGCTGGGGACGCTGACCAACCCGGCCAACTTTCCCGCCTCCACCTCGGACCAGACGCTGACCTTCACCAGCACGGGCATCGACCTCGATGCGAGCACCACGTACTTCCTGGTCGTCGATACAAGCAGCGACAATGCTAGTAGTTCTATACGCAACACGGCTTCGGACAGCGAGGACAGCGGAGCCCTGGCGGGCTGGAGCATCGGCAACCGCGATGTGTCCCGAGCCTGGAATTCGACAGGCGCATACTCCAACGGCCTTTCAGCACTCAAGATCAGCCTCGGCGGCGTCAGCAAGTCTCTCCTGGTCAGCAACTCCGGGCAGGCGAACGGCGGCACCGGCAATTTCGTGCAGCACGACCATGCCCAGGCGTTCACGACGGGCGCCAACGCCGCCGGGTACACCCTGACGGGCGTCGACTACTCGTTTCCGCAGATCAACGACGGCAGTCTGGCGGGGAAGCTGACTGCCGAGATCAGAAGCGACAACAGCGGACAACCGGGCACGACCGTCGCCACCCTGACCAAGCCCGGCACGATCTCTGCGGGCACGAACAGCTTCACGCACTCGGGCGTGGCGCTCGCGGCGAACACCACGT
>JAPPMA010000047.1 GCA_028819295.1 bacterium
GGGTCCGGCCGGTGTCGGCGTTGACGATCACCGTCACATACCGGTGGCGTTTGCGCATCGAGGCCTCGTCGGCCAAAAGCACCCGGCACGCTCGGCTTCGCCGCCGCTCCGCGACCACAGCCGTCCACGCCCCCACCAGCGCGTTGATCTTGTGCCAGCCGATCTTGTGGCGGCGCGCCACCTGGCGGATCGCCATGACCCCGGCGTCGGCCACCAGCCGCCGCGCCAGCCGGCTGGTCACCGCGCCCTCGAACTCCGGGCGGCCCTCCAAGAACCGGCCGCCGCAGCCGTCGCACGCCATCCTGCGGCGCCGCCACAACAACACCACAGCGCGGCCCGACACCTCCAAGTCGCGCACCCTCTTGGAGCGCACATCGTGGACCGACGAGCAGGCGAACCCGCACTCCGGGCACCTCGGCCGGCCAACCGCCGACTCCACCTCCACAACCAGATCGAAAGGCGTGTCAGACACAACCCCGAGCACGCGAACCTGGCGCAAGTGCAACCGCACCCGCATAACATCTGAACTCATCGGGGCACTCCTGGACAGGCGACATTGACATCACCGATCCCAGCAGGGCCTCGACCCCGGTTAACGGACCCCCAGCCCACCCCACGTTTCCGCGAAGGCTCAATTCAACGACAGCGACTTCGAGACTTGAGACTTTCCCCGTACGTCTTAGCGGTGCAGTCTTGGCTAAGGCAACACACTTGTGGACGCCGCGGGGAATGGCCCGTAACAGGGAGATCGACACCTCTCCTGACAGCGATGACCAGGTTCCTTTGCATTTTTCGTTAGAAGCCCTAATGCGCGTGCACAAGGGCGTTAGCCAAGGTACACTTATGCTCCTTACAGGAGCGCACGACGAAGAGTCCGCCTCGGAGCAAGACCGAGCCGCTCACAAAAATGGGAGACCCGGGTTCGAGTCCCGGCACCGCCATCGGCGGTGTAGCTCAACAGGAAGAGCCCCCATTGTCTCTTTCTCTCGTGCAAACACTCGTATACAAGACGAGGGGTGCCCGACTAGGTCATGAATTCGCTCTATGGTCTCCTCTGTGCGTCGGGCCACACGCCCAACTGCGCGGCTGCTGCAAACAAAGCGTCTGAAGATAGCCCAGCGCTCCCATATCGATGGCTCACATATCCAACTAGGCCTCGACCCCAATCATCACTCCTCGGCGGTCTCGAGGTCTCCGAGGCATAGTCCTGAACGCAGATCTTGGCCCATTGTCTCTCAGATAAGTTGTCTTTGAGAATGCGATTTACTGCGCGAGACAATTCCTTCGTGATAGCAAAGATTGAAAATACATCGAACAGACTGTATTCGGCCCGTCCCGAAAACACTATATTTGTTGTCTTGCGACGCGTAAGGTCAAACCAACGTGAACAAGCCGGAGCACTCATCCCCCTTATTTGTCTACGAAGTTCTCTCGATGCAGCACCTCCTCTATGAATATGGCAGTTGCGCATGAGCCGAAAAATGTGAAATACCTCTTCAGCAACATCTTCGTGTGCTTCGAAGGACAGTAAGCTCTATTGGTGGTTGTAGCTGAGGGCAGTGTAGATGGTTTGGGCTGATTGCCCGCAGTGGGGTTTGCGGGGCATGGTGTTGAGGTTGTCCTCGATTATGGCGAGGCGGACCGCTGGGATGTTCAGGTCGGTTGATTTGGGCAGCCAGCGTCGCTGTAGCCCGTTGGTGTGCTCGTTGGTGGGTCTTTGCCAGGGGGATCGGGGGTCGCAGAAGTACACCTTGATGCCGAGGGCCTTTTCGATGTCGGCCCATCGGGCCATTTCTGTGCCTTGGCCCCAGATGAGGGTGCGGACCATGGCCGCGGGCCGGCAGCCCGCTACGGCTGTCGTTGCTGCAACAGGCCCCGCTCGCCGACCGCTTGAGCCCGCGCTGCACCGTCGCCGGGTGGCGGCGCAGCCGCCTCGCCGTCTCCGCAGCGCTGAACCCAGCCCGCCCCAACTCCTCGATCCGGACGCGCTCCCCAAAACAAAGCCGCCGCGCCAAACTGAAAACCTCCACCGGCAGGTTGCTGCAACACACCGGTCATCATGACCGATCCGCTGCAACCACCGATGGAGTTCGCCGTCCTATCCCGCCAAGTGACGACTTCGACCGCTACCGCCACGACCCCCGCCATCAGGTCATCTAGTCTCAGCCGATGGCTGACGACTCCTCCAACCTCTATCGGCTGCCGCGGACGGTGGTGCCGCGGCGGTATGAGTTGCGGTTGGAGCCGGATTTGGAAACGTTTACGTTTGCGGGGGCGGTGGGGGTGGACCTCGAGGTGCTGGAGACAGTGGGCGAGATTGTGCTCAATGCGGCAGAGTTGGAAATCACTGGCGGGGATCTCAACGGCGTGGCGCTGGCGGGGATTGACTATGACGCCGAGCACGAACGGGCGGTGCTGCGACTTGGTGGGCCGGTGTCGCCGGGGGCGGCTCGGTTGAACCTCAGCTTCACCGGGACGCTCAATGACCAGCTTCGGGGGTTCTACCGCTCCATGTTCACCGACGACGACGGCAATGAGCGGGTGATCGCCACCACGCAGTTCGAGTCCACCAACGCCCGGCGGGCGTTTCCGTGCTGGGACGAGCCCGATCTCAAGGCGACCTTCGAGGTGACGCTGGTGGTGCCCGACGGCCTGATGGCGGTGTCGTCGGGGGCCGAGGTCGGCGCCCATCCCACCGGCGATGGTCGTCGGGAGGTCGCGTTCGCTCCCACCATTGAGATGTCCACCTACCTGCTGGCCTTTATCGTCGGCCCGCTGGAGGCCACCGAACCGGTGGATGTGAACGGCACGCCGCTGCGGATAGTCCACCCCGTCGACAAGGGGCACCTCACCGAGTACGCCTTGGACGCCGGGGCGTTCTGCCTCAGCTTCTTCGAGGACTACTTCGCCATCGACTACCCCGGAGACAAGCTCGACCTGGTGGCCATCCCCGACTTCGCCTTCGGGGCCATGGAGAACA
>JAPPMA010000022.1 GCA_028819295.1 bacterium
CGGTGGACGCCCAGTGGATCGTGCCCCACTTCGAGAAGATGCTGTACGACAACGCGCTGTTCGCCCGGCTGTACCTGCACGCCTGGCAGGTGACCGGGCGGCCCCGCTTCCGCCAGGTGCTGGACGAGACCATCGGCTTCGTGCTGCGAGACCTGCGCCACGACAGCGGCGGCTTCTACTCCGCGCTCGACGCCGACTCCGAGGGCGAGGAGGGCCGGTACTACGTGTGGAGCCCCGACCAGATCGCCTCGGTGCTGGGCGACGACGCCGCCGAGTTCATGGCCTGGTTCGGGGTGACCGAGGCCGGCAACTTCGAGGGCCACAACATCTTGTGGCGGCCGGTTCGGGGCGACCTGCTGCGCCCGGCCAGCGTGGAGCTGAGCCGAGAGCGGCTGCTGTCGGCCCGCGACCTGCGCATCCCCCCCGGCCTGGACGACAAGGTGCTGCTGGAGTGGAACGGCCTCATGCTGGCCGCTTTGGCCGAGGCCGCGGCGGCCACCGGCAACCAGCAGTGGATGGAGGCGGCCATCAAGAACGGCGGCTTCCTGCTCGACCGGATGCGCCAGCCCGACGGCCGCTGGCTGCGCTCCTGGCAGGCGGGCGACGGCGACCGCCCCGCCCAGGCCCGCCACCTGGCCTACGCCGCCGACTACGCAGCGGCAGCCGGCGCCTTCACCCGCCTGGGCGAGACCTCCGGCCAGGCCCGCTGGATCGACGAGGCCGTGCAAACCGCCGACGGGCTGCTGGAGCTGTTCTGGGACCACGAGCGGGGCGGGGTGTTCACCACCGGATCGGATGCCGAGGAGCTGATCTGTCGGCCCAAGGAGATCACCGACAACGCCGTGCCCTCGGCCAACAGCGCCGCCGCGGTGGCCCTGCTGCGGCTGGGGACGCTCACCGGACGCACCCACTACCTGGACCGGGCCCAGGACATCCTGGCGCTTCTGGGCGATGTGGCAGCCAACCACCCCAGCGGCTTCGGCCACCTGCTGGAGGCGGCCGACATGCATGGCACCGGCCTCACCGAGGTGGTGATCGGCGGCGACCGCCCCGACCTGGTGGACGCGGTGCGGGAGGGCTACCGGCCCAACACCGTGCTGGCGTGGGGCGAGCCCTACGACTCGCCATTGTGGGAGAACCGCACCGAGGGCCTGGCCTACGTGTGCCGCGACTACGCCTGCGAGGCCCCGGCCTCCACCGCCGAGGACCTGCTGGCCCGACTCTGACCCAGGCGGCGAGACCATCGGAGCGCAGACCAAGCCGAGGGCCGTGGCCCGAAACACCAACATGGGCAGGCGCATCTCCCTGGCAGCCCTGCTCTGTCTTGTTTGCACCGCCCTGCTGACCAGCGGAAAGCTGGTGGAGATCGCCGAGCGCCAGCCGCTGGGAGACGGCCGGGACCGCTGGGTGGACATCGCCGAGGCTGTGGACCGCGCCGCCAATTTCCTGTCCCTGAACCGGCCCTACGACCTGATCGCCGACCGGCGAAAACTGGGGCAGGACATCGGAGAGCGACTGGACACCGTCGCCGAGGTGGTGGAAGCGATGGAAGAGCCAGGCCGCGACCAGCCGCCCGAGGCGTCGGCTGCATCCGCCGACGGCGATGACCGCGATGGGGCGGCGCCCGCAGAGGCCGCCGCAGAGTTCTTCGCGGTCTCCCCCGACCGGCCGTTGCGTGTGCATGTGGCCGGCGACAGCCAGGCCGATGATGTCGGCCACACGCTGGAGGGAGTCTCCGGAGGCCTGTTCGATGTGACGGTCAACAGCCGGAACTCGACCAGCCTGGCTCGGCCCGACTACTTCAACTGGCCGGCAGAGCTGTTGAAGGTGTCCATTCGAGACGACCCCGACGTGGTGGTGCTGTTCCTCGGGGCCAGCGAATGGCAGAACATGGAGACCCGGGACGGCAGCGTGGTCGAGCCGGGGACGCCGGAGTGGCTGCAAGAGTGGTCGTGGCGATTGAGCGTCGCCCTCGAGATACTGGCGGACGACGATCGACTCGTCGCTTGGGTTGGCCTTCCGCCGATGCGCCTCGGGTGGAGCGTTGCCGGAGTCCCGGCCATCAATGAGGCGGCCGCCGCGGTGATCGCCGACTTCCCCCAGGCGGTGATGATCGACATCTGGGACTTGTTCGGCGGAGAGGCGTACACGGAGAAAGTGGCGCCGCCGTCCGGTGGGGAGCCGGTGCGGGTTCGCATGGACGACGGCATCCATCTGAATCGCACGGGCTCGTCGTGGGTGTCCGGCGAAGTGGTGCGGGCCGTTGCCGCGGTGTGGGAGGGCAGGTGCGGCAGCGCCGATGCCGACGGCGCCATTTGCTGGAAGGCGGGGCAGGGCTCGGGCCGAGACGGCGATGGTGGCGGGCTGGCGCCGGAAACCTGTGCCGAGCTGCCCGACGGAGAGCCCGTCTGCTGGTCCAACGACAGGGCCGCGCCGATATTCAGGCCCCAGGGGAGGTATGTCTCGGTGTCGGCTAGCTGGAACCAGGTCTGCGCCCTGAGGGCTGCTGATTCAACCGCGACGTGCTGGGGCGACGACCTGGACGGACGGGCCAACATACCGGAGGGCCCGTTCGAGTCGGTTGTGGCCGGAGCGTGGCACGCCTGCGGGATCAGGCCGTCTGGACAGGTGGAGTGCTGGGGCACGCCGGTGGCGAACATGGCGGTTGCCCCAACCGGCGCCTATGTCGAGGCCACGATCGGCGAGCGCCACTCCTGTGCCGTCAACGCCGCCGGGCGCGCCACCTGCTGGGGCGACAACGAGCGCGGCCGCAGCGCCGTGCCCGACATCGAGTTCGCCATGGTCAGCGCGGGACGGTGGCATTCCTGCGGGATTCTTCCCGACCTCTCGGCGGTGTGCTGGGGAGACAACGCCCATGGCCAGGCAGACCCGCCCGGCGGGCAGTTCAAGTCGCTGAGCGCCGGCGAGATCCACTCTTGCGGTCTGAGGGCCGACGGAGCGGTCGAATGCTGGGGCGCCAATCTGCACGGCGAGACCGAGGCCCCCGACGGCGAGTTCGCGTCGGTATCCACCGGGGAGCGGCACTCCTGCGGGCTGATGGCCAACGGGGAGGCCCGGTGCTGGGGCAACAACGACCACGGGCGGGCGAGTCCGCCCGACGGAGTGTTCTTGTCGGTGGACGCCGGGGGGAACATCTCCTGCGGGATACGCCCCGACCAAAGCGTGGAGTGCTGGGGACGGGAACTGGCCGGGGAGACCTCGCGCTAGCGGCGCCTGGCGCTATCCCACCGGAGCGGGGGCGCAGAGGCCGTCGAGCTCCACCACCTGGATCTTGTCGCGGTTCTCCCATGTGACGGGCTGGTCGGGGTCGGGCCGCAGCCTGTACTCTCGGAACGACATCTCGCTGGCGTCGAAGGCCAGCAGCCGCCCCACCAGCGTGTCGCCGTGGCCCAGGATCAGCTTGATGGCCTCCAGGGCCTGGATCGATCCCACGATGCCGGGCAGCACGCCCAGCACTCCGGCCTCGGCGCAGCTCGGTGCCATCTCAGCGGGGGGCGGCTCGGGGATCATGTCTCGGTAGGTGGGGCCGTTGCGGGGGTCGAACACCGTGACTTGGCCCTCGAAGCGGAAGATCGATCCGTGGACCACGGGAATGCCCAGCTTCACCGAGGCGTCGTTGAGCATGTAGCGCACCGGGAAGTTGTCGGCGCCGTCCACGATCACGTCGTAGTCCTTGATGATGTCCACGATGTTGTCGGCCCCCAGCCGCACGTCGTAGGTCGCCACGTTCACGTCGGGGTTCAGAGCCCGGAGCGTCTTTTTGGCCGAGTCCACCTTGCGCTCCCCCACCCGGTCGACGTTGTGGAGAATCTGGCGCTGGAGGTTGGAGGCGTCCACCACGTCCATGTCCACGATGCCCACGGTGCCCACCCCGGCCGCGGCCAGGTACAGGGCGGCGGGAGAGCCCAGACCACCGGCGCCCAGGCACAGAACCTTGGCGTCCAACAGCCTGAGCTGCCCTTCGACGCCCACTTCGGGCAACAGCAGATGGCGGTGGTAGCGGTTGCGCTGCTCCGGTGTGAGCGTCGTGGGCAACGCCCAATCGCGGCCCTGGTCCTTCCACTGGTTGAATCCCCCGTCCATCGACACCACGTCGCGATAGCCCATCTCCTGGAGGGTCTGAGCGGCGAACGCCGAGCGCACCCCGCCCGCGCACATGACCACCACCGGGGCACCCTTGTCGGGCAGGCGGTTCTCCACGTTGGGCTCGAGGTTGCCCCGGGGGATGTGGACCGATCCGGGCACCGCCCCCTGCTCGAACTCGTCGGGCTCCCTCACATCGAGCAGCATCGCTCCCCGGGCCAGCATCGCTTCGGCGCCGGCCGGGTCGGTCTCTTTGATCGCAGCCTTGGCTTCTCTGAGCAGGTCTCGAAATGTGGGCATCGCTGTGTTCACCTCGGTGTTGGCGGGGCGTCGCGCCGGGCAGGGGGAGATTTCCCACAAATCCTACCGGGTTAGTCCGATTTTACCAATCCCCGCCTGTTCCCCGAGCAACGATCAAGGGCAACGCATCGCTGATCGAGGCCGGCACCACCGCGGCGGCCAATCCGTCGAACGGGGTGGGCTCGGCGTTCACGATCACCACCGCCGCTCCGGACTGGTGGGCGATGGGCACCACATTGGCGATCGGGTACACGGTGAGCGTGGAGCCCACCGCCAGCATCACGTCGCAGTCCACGGCCGCCTGCTCCGACCGGTGCAGATCGGCCAGCACCAGGTTCTGGCCGAAGGATATGGTGGCCGACTTCAATATCCCCCCGCACAGCCGACACGGCGGATCGGCCTCCCCCGCCCTCACCCGTTCCAGGGCGCGCTCCATGGGGGCGGTGTCACCGCAGTCGAGGCAGCGCACCTTGGAGGTGGTGCCGTGGATCTCCACCAGTCGCTCCTCCGATGTGCCCGCCGCCCGGTGCAGGCCGTCGACGTTCTGGGTGATCAGCGTGTGCAGCTTTCCCTGCCGCTCCAACTCCACCAGGGCCCGGTGGCCGGCGTTTGGCGCCTTGCCCTCCCACATCGACCCCTCGGCCAACCGCTTCCAGTTGCGCTGCCGCAGTTCGGGGTCGGAGACATAGTGCGAAAGGGTGGCCGTCTTCTCCGCCTCGGGGTTCTTGGTCCACAGCCCCTCCGGCCCGCGGAAGTCGGGGATGCCGCTGTCGGTGGAGATGCCCGCCCCGGTGAGCACCACCACTTGGCGGGCATCGCGTAGCACTGCCCGGGCCGTTTCGACCTCGGCTGTCAGGTTTTCAACCGGCCGCATGGAATCCTGTTCTGAGTGTTGACAACATTGCATGGCAATGATTAATATTTATCAAAACTTCCTCCCAATATCTCGCACGGCAACTGCCAGCAGAAACGATCCTCCCATGACCGCAGCCTTCCTGCACTCTTCTCTGCTCACTCCCACAGTTCAGGCCAGCCAGTGCCTTCGGCTCTAATCTGCCAAGTGCCTTTACCGAAGACAGAGCAAAGTAACGTGTGGTGTGTGACCCGCCGGGACCATAGCCAGGTTGCGGCAATTGATCTCTTTTGCGGAGCCGGGGGGCTTTCATTCGGTCTTCTGTCTGCCGGCGTGGATGTCGTAGCGGGTTTCGATGTCGACAGCGCTTGCCGCTATCCGTTTGAGGCCAACATTTCCGGTGCCGTGTTCCTAGAACACGATGTGCGTGCTCTGAGCGCTGATGACCTGAACGACCTGTGGCCCCAGGGTGCGATCCGGGCGCTCGCCGGATGCGCTCCCTGCCAGCCCTTCTCGCCCTACCGCAGGGGGGCCAGGAGGTTCAACGATGAGAAGTGGCCGCTGCTGCGGGAGTTCACACGCCTCGTGCGCGACACGAGGCCGGAGTTCGTGACGACGGAGAACGTTCCGCCACTTGCCAGCACTTCTGTGTTTCGGGAGTTCGTGAGGGTTCTGGAGGATCTTGGGTACTCAATAGACAGCCGGAGCCGCAGCTGTTTGGACTACGGACTGCCGCAGAGCCGGCGCCGACTCGTCCTTGTCGCCTCCCTGCTCGGTGAAATCGCGATCCCCGAAGGGCCGCTTCGCGGGCTCCCCCCGAACACTGTTGGCGACACGATCCGTGTCCTGCCGCCCATTGCCGCGGGCGGCGCAGACGAAGACGACCCCCTGCACCGCAGCCGGAACTTGGAATCAATAAACCTGCAACGGATTCAAGCGTCGGCGCCTGGCGGGACGTGGCTGGATTGGCCAGAGGAGTTGCGCTCGCCGTGCCATCGCCGGTCGAGCGGAAGATCGTTCAAGAACGTTTACGCGCGTATGGAATGGGAAAAGCCGTCTCCGACTCTTACCACGCATTTCCACAACTTCGGCACCGGGCGTTTCGGCCACCCAGAGCAGGATCGAGCGATCTCGGTACGCGAGGCTGCCATGCTCCAGGGATTCCCGCGCGACTACTTGTTCGTGGAGCCTGGCAAGAAGGTCCGGTTCACGACGCTTGGCCGGCTCATCGGAAACGCCGTGCCGCCCCCGCTGGGCCAAGCCATCGGCGAGGCCATGCTCGACCAGGCGAAGGCCAACGGCCACGGATGACCGAAGAACACCCCTACAAGATGACCGTCGACCTGTCGGTAGTGGAGTCGCTGGGCATCAACCTCTACAGCAACGCGGCCGCCGTCCTTTCTGAGCTGGTCGCGAACGCCTACGACGCCGATGCCACCCTCGTCGAAATCAACTGGAAGCAAAACGGTTCCACGGTCACCATCGTCGACGACGGCTGCGGGATGACCAAACAGGAGCTCAATGACAGATTCCTCGTGGTCGGCTACAAGAAGCGGGCCACCGAGGGCGACGTCTCGCCCAAGTGGCAGCGTCCCTACATGGGCCGAAAGGGGATCGGCAAGCTCTCGATCTTCTCGATAGCGAAGGAAGTGACGGTCTATTCGACCAAGAGTGAGATGAGCAACGGACTCAAGATCAAGATGGAAGACCTCGAATCGAGAATCAAAGAGGGGCAGCCCTACCACCCAGAGGAAGTCGAGGTCCCCGAAGACCGCCGCGACAAGGGGACTGTGATAATCCTGGGCGAACTGAAGCACAAGCGTGCCGACATCACGGCGAACGCCCTCAGAAAGCGAATCGCGAGGCGCTTCGACGTCTTGGACGAGACCCCCCGAAAAAGGGGCGGCTTCAAAATCAAGATCAACGGCGAGCAAATCACCTACAAAGACCGCCAGGAGTTGAAGAACCTCGAGTTCATCTGGGAGTTCGGCGAAGAATCCCTCCCAGCCAAAGCGCTCCCTAGGGACATTCAGCGGTTCGTCCTCCCCAATGACATCGTCGACGGGGAAAGGGGATGGAAGGTCACCGGGTGGATAGGCACCGCCCGCACCCCCTCAGATCTCAGCGAGGACGAGGAAGCCGGTTCATTGAAGAACATCATCGTCCTCGCCCGGAAACGGCCCATCCAAGAGGGCATCATCGACAAACTCGACTTCTCGCGTATCTTCGGCAACTACGTGACAGGGCAAATCCGAGCCGACTTCTTGGACCTCGACGGCGAGGACGACATCGCCACAAGCGACCGGCAGCGACTCATCGAAGACGACCCGAGAGTGACCGCGCTGCAACGCTTCCTCCGCGAGGCATTCCTCATCGCCGCAGACCAATGGACCGAGCTCCGTCCGAAGCGGAAGGCGAAGAAAGCACTGGATGACCACCCGGAGTTGGAGAGGTGGGTCCGCGATCTCCCGGCGTGGCAGGAAAAGGCCGCGTTGAAGATGATCGGGACCATCTCAGCGCTTCCGATGGAGAAGAAGAACGAAAAGGCTGATCGCGCAGAGCTGTACCGGTCAGGAGTCCTCGCATTCGCGCGAATAGGCCTGCGGGAAACCAGCGAGCAACTCGACATGCTGGGAGACTTCGACGCCGAGCAGCTCCTCCAACTCCTCGGAGCGCAAGACGAATACGAGGCTGCCCTGTGGGACGACATCCTCCGCTCGCGTATTGAGGCCATCAAACGATTCGAGAACCTCACAGAAGCCGACGAAAAAGAACATGTGCTCCGGAACCACCTCTTCGACCACCTCTGGCTTCTCGACCCGTCATGGGAGAGGGCGACCGGAAGCGAGCGGATGGAGCAGAGCCTCCACAGAATTGACCCCGACAGCTTCCCAGCAGACCGGGAAGGCAACGAGATCCGAGGACGCGTAGACATCAGATACGCGACCACCGCAGGAGTCCACATCATCGTGGAGTTGAAGCGGTACTCGGTCGCACCCAAACTCGACGACCTCGAAGGACAAGGTCGCAAATACCATGCCGCACTTCGCAGCGTCCTCGAGCAGCGAAACGAGAGAAACCAGAGAATCGAAGTCGTATTCGTGCTCGGTACCAAACCCAAGGTAGATGACTTGGGGAAATTCCAATCTGATGATGAAGCCATCGACTACGCCCTCGCAGCGATCACAGGACGCTATGCGCTCTACGACGAACTGATCGAGAACGCTTGCAGCCAATACGAGGAGTACTTTGGCGCCAGTCGCAAAGCACAGAACCTTCACGACCTCCTGAGCACTTTCGGTTGAACCCCCCTCCCCCAGCCGACAGAATGGCTGCTGGGCATCTCGCATTTGCAACGGGACGGTAAAACCCGTTGGAAGTCGTCAGCGTCGACCATCGAAGTCTCGTCGCTTTGGTGCGCAAGCCGAGGATGGTTGTTGAGTACTACGAGGCGGGGCGAGCGCAGCCGTTTGTCCGGGGGACCTTTGTGGCAGACGACTCAATCAATGAGGCACTGAGGCGGACTGAGCCCAAGGCGCACGATGCTTGGCAGACAGTGACTGCCTCGGGCGACGTGCCCGAAGGCTATACGTCGTTGGCCCGTGAACTTCTCGCAAGCATCAGGCGCCATGTCGATGTCTTCCGGCAGGAACTCAAGCCGACACCCAGGCCGGCAGAGCATCTGCACCTTCCTGATTTTGATCGGGTCATTCGATCGCTACTCGGCGGTGGTGGCTCTGGCTGACGATCCGCCCCGTTCGGTTCTCTGGGCCATCGGAGACCAAGAAAGCCTCTCTCCTGATGGGGCTATGCACGTCGCAAGCGAGCTTACAGCTCCAAACCGTGATCGAGTCCAGTGGCTACTCGACAACGACGAGCATGACCTGGCGCTCGGTGAACGGCCGGACTGCCACCAGGACGGGACGAGCTACGGGGCCGTTTACGGGCGAATGCACGCTGCGCGACCTGCACCGACGATCACCACCGGCTATTCCCCGGACCCCCGGCCTCCCAGCACCGCGCCCGCGACCTCGGCCACGACACCGGCCAGCCACTCCAGCACCCCCAGCACTACCCACGCCAGCCCCCTCAGCGAAACCAGCAGAAGCCGAACCCCGCGACGCCAGCGCTTGCCGCGGCCCGGCCCGCCCGGCGGGTGTCGGGGAGGGGCTGGCAGCGTGCGGTCGATCCCGCCCGGCGGGTGTCGGGGCCCTTCCTGCATCTTGGAACCCTACGCCCGACGCCCACCAGAGCCACAGCAGCTCCAGGGCGCTGTTCGGGGAGCAAATGAGGGAGGGGGCCAACGTAGCAGCCCGGCGTCTCCGGCGTGGTGGCCGCTACAGCGCCAGCGGGCAGCCCGGCCCGGCGGTCTGGCCGGGGTAGAGGTGTATGGTGGGGGGCATGACCTATCACAACCCCCCACCACACCCCCCGGAGGGTAACGCTTCAAGCCCGGCGCGGGAGTGGCTGGCGCGGGAGCGCCAGCGCGCTGAGGCCGCTAGCCGGGGCTTCGCACCTGCCCGGCTGCCGGAAACCAGGAAGGAAAAAGAGCGGAAGACGGATTGGAGGGTCTGGAGTGCTCTTGTGCTGTTTGGCTCGTTTGTGGTCAGGCCAATTACAGGCTGGTGGCCGGAGCTGGTTATAGGGCTGGTGGCTCTTGGTGCCTATTACTACTTGGCTCGGAGGTACAGGGCGCACCGCCAGCGCCAACGCGCCGACCAGGCCGACGTTGTGAGGGGCGGGGGATCGGATGACTGAGAAAGGGCGGGCTATGGCCGCTGTTGTTTGTTTGCGCTTGTTGGCCGCTGTTGTGCTGGTGGCCCTGTTGGGGTCGGCCTGCGGAAACGACGACGACACTACCGCCGAGGCCCCGGCATGACTCCGGGACGTGGTCGGTTCATCCACCCCACCGAGCCTCGGACGCTCACACCAGCTGAAGCAGCGCGACTTCAAGGCTTTCCTGACACCTACCGCTTCAACCCGGAGCTGGATCGGCCAGCGAGTCGGTCACAGCTAGCGAAGTGGATCGGCGACGCCGTAGCAATGCCGCTCGGCTACGCCGCCGCCGTGTCGGCACTCTTTCCCCAGATCGCTACCCCATCTTCCAGCTAGCAATGTTGCGATTGCCGTCACCGCAGTGGCATCCATCGCCTGCAAATATCTCGGAGCGCTAACCAGCACGCATATCCCACCAGCCGCGGCCCGCGGAAGTCGGGGATGCCGCTGTCGGTGGAGATGCCCGCCCCGGTGAGCACCACCACTTGGCGGGCATCGCGTAGCACTGCCCGGGCCGTTTCGACCTCGGCTGTCAGGTTTTCAACCGGCCGCATGGAATCCTGTTCTGAGTGTTGACAACATTGCATGGCAATGATTAATATTTATCAAAACTTCCCCCCAATATCTCGCACGGCAACTGCCAGCAGAAACGATCCTCCCATGACCATTTCCTCTTTGCATTCTTCTTTGTGGATTGAACCGTGGCGCGACCTGATCACCGAGGCAAACGGGCACGATCCACGCTCCAGATACTTTGAACAGTTCTGGCTGGGGGTTCTCGGCCCCACTGCGGCCTGGCTCATGCGCTATGTGGCCCATGAATTCGACGGCTCGCCCGACGGATTCGAACTCCCCATAACCGACGTCGCCCTGCAACTGGGGATCAGCCCCAAGGCCGGGCCCAGCGGCGGCCTCCAGCGCACCCTGCACCGACTGGTTATGTTCCGCATCGCCTCTGAGTCGCATGCCGGCTATGCCATCCGGCGGCGGCTGCCCCCGCTCAACAACGCCCAGCTCCGCCGTCTGCCCCAGCGCCTTCAACGCTCTCACACGTCTTACTGCTCGCTTGCCGAACCCGCAGCCTAGGCTAGAAATACACCGTGGGCAACGAACTGAGAACCTCCTGGGACCGGCTGTGCGACACCCTGAAGCAGTCGGCCGACTACATTTTCGACCCCGCGCGGGGGGCTGACGCATCTGAGCAGGCTGAGGGCCTGCGGCATCAGCTGCGCATGTTCTACTGGGCCTTCGACCGCATCGTGGAGAACAACGATCCCGACCACCCCGAACTGGGCTGGGTGTACCCCTTCAAGGTGGGCCAGGACAACCCCGATGCGATGTACATGACCGCACCGGTGGATCTGAGCCACGCCTACCGCCTCACCGGGCGCATCGACACCCTGCGCTACCTGGGGCTGTCGCTGATGGACTTTCGCTTCGGGCGAGGGCGCATCACCCAGCTCGTCGACGTCGGCAGCCCCGAACTGACCGACATCGGCGGCGGGCGCATCGACGTGGTCTTCGGCCCCGACCCCGACCCCGGCGACCACGTCGGCGACTGGTTCCAAGTCGAGCCGCTCCAGTGCCGGCTGTTCGTGCGCCAGTTCTTCTCAGACTGGGCGTCGGAAGACCACGCCGAGCTGCACCTGGAGTGCCTCGACCCGGTCGGCCCTCCCGGTCGGCTCGATCCGGTTCGGACTTGCGAGCTGCTCGACGAGTTGGCCCGGGAGGTGGACACCGTGCCCAAGTTCTGGACCGAGTTCGCCGGGGATCAGCGCGACCGAGGCCAGATCAACTCCTTCGGCCATGTTCCGCCCCACAGGGTGAGCCAGAGCGCCCAGGGGGGAAGCGAGAAGCAGTCCTACGGGCAGTGCTGGTATGAGGTGGGCACCGACGAGGCCCTGCTCTTCGAGGTGACCCCGCCGAACTGCCTGTACTGGAACATCCAGGTGGGAGATACGTGGTACCAGAGCCTCGACTACGTGAACCTCCCCACCACCATGAACGACTCCCAAGCCCGCATCGACTCCGACGGCGTGCTGCGGGTGGTGATCTCCCATGTCGACCCCGGCATCCAGAACTGGATCGCCCTGGGCGGCTGCCCCCAAGGCGCCATCACCTACAGGTGGAACAGTGCCGACAGCGCACCGGTGCCCACGCTGCGGCTCATGCCGGTATCCGAGATCGGCGGACACCTCCACCCCGACACCCCCCGGCTCAGCGCCGACGACCGCGCCGCGATCAACGCCGAGCGCCGCCGCCACGCCCTGCGCCGCTTCACGCGATAGCCGATGGAGTATGTGGCCGCGGTCTATCTGGCCGCCGCGGTCCTGTTAGGAGCGGCGGGAGCTTCTAAGGCAGTCACCCCCGAACCGGCATCGGCAGCTTTGGCCCGACTTCAGCTCTACCACCGCCTGTGGGCCGTGCGGCTCCTGGGACTGGTCGAGCTCGTGGTGGCGGCCAGCGCGTTCATTGCGGGAGGCATCGTGCCCGCCACCGCCCTCGCCGCGCTGTATGCCGGATTCGCGGTGGTGGCCGCGGCCATGGTGCGCACGGGTTCAGGGGCGCCCTGCGGGTGCTTCGGCCGAGTTGAGATGCCCGCCACGCCGCGCCATGTGACGGTGAGCGTCTTGGCCGCAGCGACCGGACTGGCGGCGGCCTATTGGCCGGTCGAGGCCATCGACAAGCTGTTCGACGGCCAGAAATGGCTGCTGAGCCCCTTCGTAGCGGTCGTGGCCGGCGGGGCCTGCGGCGTGTACCGGTGGCTCAGTGCGAAGCCCGAGGCAATTCCGGTTTCAACCGACTGAATTGCTCATACCAATGTATGATGATTGTATGCCGAAGGAACGAGTCACCATAACGGTGGAAGCAGACCTTCTCAACCACGTCCAATCAGCCGTGCAAGCGGGAGCTTGCCGGTCGGTGAGCGAGTGGATCAGCCAGGCCATTGAAGAGCAGCTGGCCAAGGGCGCCCGGCAATCAGGTGTCCCGCTGAGGACCCACGGCGGTGTCATTGCCCAGGTGTGGCGAGGGGGAACCCGAGGCCAAACCCGGTTGGCTCGAGCTTTGCGAATGGTGGAGACAGTCCCGCTGAATGAAGAATTGGGACGGCAAGCCGGGATGCTGCTCGCCCGCTGCGGCCTCTCCGACGCCATTGACGCCGCATTGGTGGCCATGGCCGATCACGGCGACGAGATCATCACCTCTGACCCCGACGACCTGGACATGCTCGTAACCGCCAGCCAACGCAGGATCAACATCACTCCACTCTGAGCCACCTCGTAGACGGTTGAGGCTATCGACAAGCTGTTGCCCGCTCCTAGGCGCCCGAACCCACCCAACACCACACAAGGGCAGAAGAACGGACCAGACCAGTTGGCTGATGCGTGAAATCCACCCGCCTGCGCCACTCGACTCGGTGTCTGGTCAGTGGGCGCGGGGATCGATAAGGGCGTGGACGCGGTCTGCGGCGTCGGCTATCCATTCCAGGGCGTGCTTCCAGTTTCGGGCGTGGTGGGCTGTTGCGGCAATGGCGTACCAGCCGTTGTTGTGCGCCAGCGGGATGAGGGCGGCGTCGATGGACAGGTTCCAGGGATGGGCGCAGCAGCCCGGCGGCAGCCATCCAGCCTTGTGCAGCGCACCGCTGGCGGCTGAAGGCGGCAGGAGGGTCAAAAGAGGGGCCTCCCACGGGTGGGGTTGGTGCGTGTCGGCAGGCCGGGGAGTCTGGCGGAGCCAGTCTGCCAGGGCTTGGGCGGCGCCGGTGCCGAGCAGCGTACCGTGGCCCAAAGCGGCGTAGAAGCGGGCCAGGTCGGCGGTGGTGGTGCGGTTTCCCCGGGTGCGCCCGGCGGGCAGGCTGGCTGCTAAGCGCTGCCGGCCGTAGTCCCACTGCCAGAGGTGGGTTTCGCCCAGCCCGGCACCCCACAGCCACCCGTTGAGCGCGTCGATACCGCCGGCGAGGTCGATGAGCCGGCCCGCAGCCCAGTTGTCGGAGTCGACCAGCGCGGCCTCAGCCGCCGCGGCGGCCGCATCAGCGCCAACCTCGTCGAGGGCTACTGCCGCCCAGTACGCCTTGGCCGCGCTCGCCGACTGAACCGACACATCGGCATTGAGCCCAATCAGCGACCCGTCGGCAAGCACCACCGCCAACGACACCGACATCGACGGATCGCCAGCGGCCGCATCCCGGCCCAGCTGCGCCACCTCAAAGGACAGCCTCTGCTTGCACCACGGCGACAACAGCATCGAGCACACATGGGTCACCGCATCACACGGCCAACCCGCCCAACCCGCCCCCGCCACCAAGCAGAACTCCGCCCCGCTGATCGCCCCCTCAGGCCACTTCGCCTCCAACCCATCCCACCCGCCCAGCCGAGACTCGCCGCCGTCTCGGGCCGACACCGCCCCCGTTCCGCCCGCCACCAGCGCTGGTTGTGTGTCTGTTTGGTCGGGTTGGTCGGCTGGTTGTGTGTCTGTTTGGTCGGGTTGGTCGGCTGGTTGTGTGTCTGTTTGGTCGGGCTGGTCGGCTGGTTGTGTGTCTGTTTGGTCGGGCTGGTCGGCGTTGAGGGTGAGGTAGCAGCCGATGGTTTGGTGGCACCGTTGCGCCGCGGTGGGCTCTGGGGTGCTTTGGGCCGCGGCGCGAGCTGGGAGCACAGAAGCCGCCGCAGCGAGACAAACAACCGCGACCGCAGCCCGGCAAGCCAACCTCCCGAGCCTGCCTCCAAACACGAAAACCCACACTATGTGTTGCGTCTGACTTCGCGCGACAGGTTTCCGGCTTTTTCAGGCGGCATGTGGGAGGGTTGCTGGCCTTGATTTTGGAGGCTATCGGCGATGAGTTCTGGCCAGCGAAGACAGAAGAGGGTTCTGACCGCGGAGCAGAAGTACGACTTGTGGGTGAGGATGCTTTCTGGGCAGATCACCCAGGCCGACGCTGCGGCGGAGGCTGGGGTGGACAGGTCGGTGATCACCCGGTTGCGGACTGTTGCCCGCGACGGGGCCATCTCGGCGTTGCAGTCGTCGAGGCCGGGCCGGCAGCGCAAGTCTCGCCAGGAGGCGGCGGAGGCCGCGGCTTTGCGCTCCGAGGCGGAGCGGCTCCAGGCCACTGTCATCGAGCTGGCGGTGTTGCGGGGAAAATCGCGTTGGGGATGAGCGGCCCGGTCCCCGCACGCGTCGACGGGGCCGCTCACCCCCACCCCGAGGCAATCACAGACCCCGCCGCGCTCTCAGCCAAGCCCGCCAGCCGAGACCGCGCGGAGGCACGCCGCGCAGGGCACGCTTCCCCTTCTCGCTGGGCCTCATCCCATGCTGCTGCCGCTGTGGGAAAGCAGCGCCCCCAACGGCCCGATGCGCTTGTCGGCGGTGCTCAGCCGTCCTCCGAGGCCGCCGCGGGTGGCTCGAAGTTGACCAGGGCGTCCAAGAGCATCCGAACGCCGAAGCCGGTGCCGCCCTTGGCGGTCTCGCCGTCGTCGGAGTCGGTGAAGGCGGGGCCGGCGATGTCGAGGTGGGCCCAGGGGATGCCTTCCTCCACGAAGTTGGACAAGAACAGCCCGGCGGTCAGCGCGCCGCCGTGGGGTCCGCCGATGTTCTTCATGTCGGCCACCGACGAGTCGAGCTGGCTCTTGTAGTCGTCGGGCAGCGGCAGCCGCCACACCCGCTCCCCGGTGCGCTCGGCGGCGTCGGCCAGTTGGTTGATCCACGCATCGTTGTTGCCCATGAGCCCGGCCACCTTGGGGCCCAGCGCCACCATGCACGCCCCGGTGAGGGTGGCCAGATCGACGATGGCGTCGGGCTCGGCCCGGCAGGCCAGCGACAGGGCGTCGGCCAGCACCAGACGGCCCTCGGCGTCGGTGTTGAGCACTTCCACCGTCTTGCCGTTGGCAATGGTCAGCACATCGCCGGGCCGGGTGGCATCGCCTCCCAGCATGTTGTCGGTCATGGGGACATAGCCGGTGACCTTCACCGGGGGCGCCACCGCGGCGATGGCCGACATAGCGCCCAGCACCGCCGCTCCCCCGCTCATGTCGCACTTCATGGTCATCATCCCGGTGCCGGTTTTGATCGACAGGCCGCCGGAGTCGAAGGTGAGCCCCTTGCCCACCAGCGCCACCGAACCCCGGCACTCGGCCTCCGCATCGGGGGCATACGACACCTCCACGAACCGCGGCGGCTGGTCCGACCCCCGGTTCACCCCCAGCAGACCGCCCATCTCAGCCTCGCGGATGGCGTCGAGATCGAGTACCGAAATCGCCAAGCCCTCCCGCTCGGCCATCTCCGCGGCTATCTCCGCAAACCGGGTGGGGGTGAGCGACCCGCCGGGCTCGTTCACCAGGTCGCGCGCGAAGCACACCGCCTCGCCCACCCGTCGGCCCTGCTCCAGCGCCTCGGACACCGCCCGGCCCCCTGGTCCGACGACATGCACGTTTTCCATCTTGTTGGGCTTGTGCTCGGATTTGAAGTCGCCGTAGGTGTAGACCCCCAGCGTCATCCCCTCGGCCAGGGCCCGCAGCGCATCAAACCGGTCGATGCTGTCGGGCACGGCGTCCAACACCGACACCGCGATGCGTCGCATCCGCTTGGCCGACCGGGCCAGCGCGGCCGCTGCCCGGCGGATTGCCGCGACTGTCATTTTGTCGGCCGGCCCCAGCCCGACCACCGCGATGGGCCGCTCCTGTCCCGACACGATCTCCACCTGGCCGACGCTGGCCTCGAACCCGCGCCCGTCCAGCACCCCCCAGTCCAGCCCCTCGGGTCGCTCGGCGCCGTCGCCCGAGCACACCCCCACCGCATGAAGCTCGGCGCTGGTCGGGACTCTTCTGCCGGTTCGGAACGCGATCACCAGGCCTCCTCGGGTTGGTTCAAGCCCCTGCGATGATATCTGGCACCAAACCCCAGCCCTGTGCCCAGTACCCTGACCGGTTGTGGCTTCGTATTCGGAGGCGGCACGCGAGCGCGTCCTCATCTACGACGGCGCCTTCGGGACCTACGTGCAAGAGCAGCCCCTGAGCGCCGACGACTTCGGCGGGCCCGATTTGGAGGGCTGCAACGAGCTCTTGTGCCTCACCCGGCCCGAGCTCATCGCCGGGATGCACGACCTGTATCTGGGTTTGGGGGTGGACGCGGTGGAGACCGCCACCTTCGGTGCGTTCGCCGTGCCCCTGGCCGAGTACGGCATCGCCCACCGGGCCTACGAGATCAACTTGGCCGCGGCCCGCATCGCCAAAGAAGCAGCCCACGGCCACGTCGCCGCCGGCCGGCCCCGATGGGTGGCCGGGTCGGTGGGGCCGGGCACCAAGCTGGCGTCGCTAGGCCAGATCCGCTACGCCGAGCTGCGCGACGCCTTCGAGGTGCAGGCCCGGGGCCTGCTCGACGGCGGGGTCGACCTGTTCATCATCGAGACCCAGTACGACCTGCTCGGGGCCAAAGCTGCCGTCAACGGCTGCCGCCGGGCCATGGCCGCCGCGGGCCGAGAAGTGCCGCTGCAAGTTCAGGTCACCATCGAGATGACTGGCCGGATGCTCCCCGGCACCGAGATCGGCGCCGCGCTGGCCGCACTGGCCCCGCTGGGTCCCGCCGTGTTCGGGCTGAACTGCGCCACCGGCCCCGCCGAGATGGGCGAGCACCTGCGGGTGCTGTCGGAGCAGTGTCCGGTGCCGGTGGCCTGCATCCCCAACGCCGGTCTCCCCCAGGTGGTGGACGGTCGGATGCACTACGACGTCGGCCCCGACGAGTTTGCCGACCATCTGGCCCGCTACGTGACCGAATTGGGGGTGAACGTGATAGGCGGCTGCTGCGGCACCACCTCCGAGCACCTCCAGGCGGTGATCGACCGCTGCGCCGACCTCGTTCCCGGACCCCGGCCCGGCGCACTGCCCCCCTCGGCTGCTTCCATATACACCGCAGTGCCCTTCGCCCAGGACACCTCGTTTCTGATCGTGGGCGAGCGCACCAACGCCAACGGCTCCCGCAAGTTCCGCGACGCCATGCTGGAGGGCGACTGGGACGGCTGCCTCCAGATCGCCCGCGACCAGGTGGGCGAGGGCGCCCACCTGCTGGACCTGTGCGTGGACTATGTGGGCCGCGACGGCACCGCCGACATGGACGAGCTGGCCCGCCGGTTCGCCACCGGGGTGGCCGCCCCGCTGGTTCTCGACTCCACCGAGCCCGACGTGATGCAGGCCGGCTTGGAGTGGATCGGCGGCCGGGCCGTGCTTAACTCGGCCAACCTGGAAGACGGCGAGGCGGAGGGCTCCCGCCTTGACCGGGTGCTGACGCTGGCCCGGGAGCACGGCGCGGCGGTGGTGTGCCTGCTGATCGACGAGGAGGGCCAGGCCCGCGACCTGGAGTGGAAGATGCGGGTGGCCCACCGCCTGCACCGCCTGGCCGTCGAGCGCTACGGGCTGGCGGCCTCCGATCTGATCTTCGACGCCTTGACGTTTCCGCTGTCCACCGGCGACGACGACCTGCGAAAGGACGGCCTGGCCACCATCGAGGCCATCAGAAGGATAAAGGCCGAGCTGCCCGGCGCGTACACCACACTGGGGGTGTCCAACGTGTCGTTCGGGCTGAAGCCCGCCGCCCGCCATGTGCTCAATTCCATGTTTTTGCACGAGTGCCTCGACGCCGGGCTCGACTCGGCCATCGTTCATGCCGGGCGGATCATCCCGCTCAACCGGGTCGATCCCCGCCATCGAGACGTGTGCCTGGACCTTATCTACGACCGCCGGGGTTCGGCCGGGACCGCCGCGGAGGGCCAGGACGACTACGACCCGCTGACCGAGCTGTTGGCCGCATTCGAGAACGTGACCGCCGCCGCCACTGTCAAAGAAGACCGCTCCGGATGGCCGGTGGAGCAGCGGCTGGAGCGGCGGATCATCGACGGCGACCGCGACGGGCTGGAGGCCGACCTCGACGAGGCGCTGGCCGCTGCGCCGGCGCTGGACATCGTCAACAACACGCTGCTGGTCGGCATGAAGGCAGTGGGCGACCTGTTCGCCTCCGGGGAGATGCAGCTTCCGTTCGTGCTCCAGTCGGCCGAGACCATGAAGGCCGCGGTTTCGTACCTGGAGCCCCACATGGAGAAAGCCGACGAGACCGGGGCCAAGGGCCGGCTCGTGCTGGCCACCGTGAAGGGCGACGTCCACGACATCGGCAAGAACCTGGTGGACATCATCTTGACCAACAACGGCTATGAGGTTCACAACCTGGGCATCAAGGTGTCGATCTCCGAGATGATCGACCGGGCTCTGGAGGTGGACGCCCACGCCCTGGGCATGAGCGGTCTGCTGGTTAAGAGCACACTGATAATGCGGGACAACCTGGAGGAGCTGAACACCCGGGGCCTCCACCACCTCCCGGTGCTCTTGGGCGGCGCCGCGCTCACCCGCACCTACGTGGAGCGGGACATGCGGGAGACCTATCAGGGCCGGGTGTTCTACGGCAAGGATGCCTTCGAGGGCCTGGCGGTGATGGACCGGCTGGGCGAGCTGCGCCGCACCGGCGCCGAAGACCCCGACTTCGGACGCCGCCCGGGCGGCCGCGACCTGCCCCGCCGGGCCCGTCGTGATGCCGCCGGCGTCGCGGGCGGCGAAATCCCGGACAGGGCGCCATCGGTGGCCATCGACAATCCCGTCTTCAAACCCCCGTTCTTGGGGTCTCGGGTGGTCAAGGGCATTCCCGTGGCCGACATCGCCGAGTACGTGAACGAGACCGCCCTGTTCCGCAACCAGTGGCAGTTCCGTCCGGTCGAGGGCGAGGACGACCCCTCGTTCAAAGAGCGCATCCGCCCCACGATGCGCGAGCAGCTCGCCTCGGCCATGGCCCACCGACTGCTGGTGCCCCAAGTGGTGTACGGCTACTTCCCGGTGAACGGGAGCGGTGACGACCTGGTGGTGTGGGATTCCCCACAGCGCACCGCCGAGCTCTGCCGATTCCGCTATCCCCGGCAGCCCAAGGACCCGCATCTGTGCATCGCCGACTTCTTCCGGCCCGCCGACGGCGCCGAGGTGGACTATGCCGCCTTTCACATCGTGACCATGGGCGCCGAGGTGTCGAAGGCCACGGCCAAGCTGTTCGCCGACAACCGCTACCAGGACTACCTGCTGCTTCACGGCCTCGGGGTGGAGATGGCCGAAGCCCTGGCTGAGCACTGGCACCACCGCATTCGCACCGAATGGGGATTCGCCGATGAGGACGGGCCCAACCTCATCGGCCTTTTCCGCCAGCAGTACCGGGGAGGCCGCTACTCCTGGGGCTACCCCGCCTGTCCCGACCTCGAGGACAACCTCACCGTGGCCCAGCTCCTCGGCGCCGACCGCATAGGCATCGAGGCCGGCGAGGAAACCAGCTTCCAGTACCAGCCCGAGCAAACCACCTCGGCCTTGATCTGCCACCACCCCCAAGCCAAGTACTTCGTGGCCCGCTGAGATGCTGGGCCAGCGGTGCGGTGACAGGGGATCTGTCGAGTGATCGAACTTCAGCCGGCCACCCTGCTGGTGCAGATGGCCGTCGGCGGACTGGCGTTCACCTGGCTCACCACCCGGCGGCGGGAAGCCGGACTGGGCTACGGCTGGCTCATGCGCGGTATTTTCGGGTTGCTGGCCGCGGGCGGTTCTTGGCTGGGATTCGCCACCGACCCGCTACCGGTGCGGGATTGGGCCGCGGCGGCCGCGGCCACAGCCGCCGCCGCGGCGCTGGCAGCGTCGGTGGTCCGGCGGCGGGCGGGGGTGAGCGGACAGAGAGAGCGGGTGGAGCGGCGCAGTGCCGAGATCGCCGCCGTGACCGGCATCGACCGCCCGGAGCAACGCTTCGACCGCACCCAGCCCGAATTCCCTCCAGCGCTGGATCTGATCGCCCCCGCGGTGGGGCTGATCGGGGTGGTGGCCGGCGGGGTCGACGCCGGAGACCCGGCCGCGCTGGCGGTGGCCCGTACCGTGATCGGCGCGTTCTTCTTGGGCGCAGTCACCGACGCCATGCTGTTGGGCCACTGGTATCTGGTGCAGCCCGGCTTGGCCCGGGGACCGCTGCTCGAGCTGGTCCGCTGGACCGGATTGCTGTGGCTGCCCGAGTTGGTGGTGATGCTGTGGCCCACCGGCATGGGATCGGTGCTCAGCGGAACCATCGACGACGGCTACAACGGGCTGCTGGGCTGGTTCTGGGTGGCCTGCGCGGTGACCACCGCGGGACTGGTGGTACTAGCTCGGGCCGCGCTGCGCGAGCGGTTCTACTCTGCGGTAATGGCGGCAACCGGGTTGCTGTACCTGGGCATCTTGACCGCCTTCGGCATGGACTTGGTCGCCCGAGTGTTACTTGATACTACATGACATATATTTATACTTAGTCAATTTCATTGTTATAGTGTTTCTAGTGAACACCGTGTACCGAAAATTGACTGGTTTTTTTGCACAAACTCTGGGAGCCTTGAGCAAAGGCAGCCTCTGGGGGTTCATGAAAGGCACCACCCGCATCCTGGGGGACATTGACAGCCCGGCCATCCCCGCTGATGACTGGGACATCGTCAGCAACCCCGATCGGGTATTAGACCCCAGATCGGTTCCTTCTCCATGATCCTCCTTGACACCAATGTGCTGTTGCGGGTGACAGTCGGAGATCCCAGAATCGGCAAACGCACTCGCCAACTCGTCGATGATGCCATTCGACCCAGATCATCGCCGTGCCCACCATCGTGTTCCACGAAGCAGCCAGGCTCCATTGGGACAACAAAGTCGATCTCGGCATGCCCCCTGAAGAATGGCGCCTCGCCCACATTCGTCGAGGCGTGACCGAGCTCCACCTGACGGGGAAGATCGCAGTCAGGCGTCTATTACGGCCAAGCGGTGGTCGGTGGTGGTGAGGTTGTCGGGGCCGTCGGCAGCGGCGACAACAATGTCCTCCAGGCGCAAGCCCCATCGCCCGGCCAGGTAGATGCCGGGCTCGATGGAAAAGGCGTGGCCCGCACGCAGCTCAAGGGTGTTGCCCTCCACGATGTAGGGGTCCTCGTGGGCCTCGGTGCCGATGCCGTGGCCGGTGCGGTGGATGAAGTTGTCGCCGAACCCGGCCTCGGCGATCATGCCCCGCCCCACCCGGTCGACCTCCTGGCAGGGCCGGCCGACCTCAGCCGCGGCCACTTGGGCGGCTTGGGCCTCGAACAGCACGTCGTAGGCATCGACTAGATCGGCGGGGGGCTCGCCCAGGTGTACGCACCGGGTGATGTCAGAGCAGTAGCCCACGCCGTCGGCGTCGGCCATGGTGCCACCGAAGTCGCACAGCACGATCTCGCCCGGCTCGATCACCCGCTCCCCCGGCTCGTGGTGGGGGCTGGCGGCGTTCTCGCCGGCGGCCACGATGGCGAAGTTCACCCGCTGGTGGCCCTCCGCCAGCAGCCGGCGGCCCAGTTCGGCCGACACCTCGGCCTCGGTGCGCCCTGCCAACTCGATGTCGCCAGATCGAAGGTCAACCGCCACCCGGTCGGCGGCGGCCGCCGCAGCCCGCAGCGATTCCACCTCAGCTTCGTCCTTGACCGAGCGAATGGGGCTGGTGACCTCGGACGCCCGGCGGAACTCGGTCGACGGCAAGGCCTTCATCAGATCGACGAGGAACCCAGCCCAAGTGTGGTCGCCGATGGCCGCGGTCGACGCTGCACCGATAAGCGAGCTGGCCAGATCGATGGGATCGTCGGTCTCGTCCCACACCGCCATCTCGAACACGCCGGGTCGCTCGATCACTCGAGGGGCCTCCAGCCGGGGCACGATGAGTCGGGTATCGCCGTCTTGAGGCACCACCAGCATGGTCAACCGCTCGAGCGGCATGGCCTCGTAGCCGCAGAAGTAGGGCAGGTCGGCACCCACCGACAGAAGCAGCACATCCACCTGCTCCTCGGCCATAAGGCTACGCACCCGGTCCATTCGCTGCTGGAACATCAAGGTCAACCTACCCTCGTGGCACCGACCGGAGAAGCCAGAGCCTGTTCGTGGGCGTGTTGGGCGTGGTGGGAGCTGCGGGTTAGGGGGCTGGCCTCCACGTGGGATATTCCCAGCGACAGGCCGATCTCCTGGAATCGCTCGAATTGGTCGGGCGGCACCCACCGGGCAATCGGAAGGTGGTGGGTGGTGGGCCGCAGATACTGGCCGACGGTAACGATGTCGGTGCCCACCGCGGCCAAGTCGGCCATGGTCTGGGCCACCTCATCGTCGGTCTCGCCCAGGCCGACGATGATCGACGACTTGGCGGTGAGCCCCGCCGCCTTGGCCCGGGCCAGCACGGCCAGGCTGCGGGCGTAGCCGGCTGAGGGCCGCACCGCCCGCTGGAGCCGGGCCACCGTCTCGATGTTGTGGTTCAACACATCGGGTCGGGCGTCGAAGACCGCGGCCAGCGCCTCGGGGTCGCCCTTGCAATCCGGGATGAGCACCTCCACCCGCACCCCGGGAGTGCGGCGGCGGATGGCCGCGGTGACAGCAGCGAAACCGGCGGCGCCCCCGTCGGGCAGGTCGTCGCGGGCCACCGCGGTGATCACCGCGTACTCCAAGCCCGCGGCCTCCACCGCGTCGGCCACCCGCTCGGGCTCCGCAGGGTCGGGGGGCTCGGGGCGCTGCGTGTCCACCAGGCAGAACCCGCAGGCCCGTGTGCAGCGCTCACCGTTGATCATGAACGTGGCCGTGCCCTCGTTCCAGCACTCGTAGATGTTGGGACACCCGGCCTCCTCGCAAACCGTCACCAGATTCCGGCTGTGCAGTTCCGACCGAAGCCGGCGGAATTCGGGTCCGGTTTTCAGAGCCACCCGCATCCAGGGCGGCTTGCGCTCGGCAATGTCCAGGCCGTCGTCGAGGCCTGCTTCGCTCATCCTGCTTTGCAGGCGGACGGCCTTGCCCGCCAGTTCGCCCGGGCCCATGCCCCGGCTGAAAGGGCTCAAGTCATCGGGGCGGTGCCGCCAGGCCACGTCGGCCCGGTCTGCTCCCCCGCCGCCCCAGCGGTCGGCGACCCGGGCCGCCACCGCGTCCACCACTTCCCGCATGGTTGCCCGCCGTCCCTCGGCAACCAACGAGGTGACCGCCTTGTCGGGAATGCCGCAGGGCACGATGCGGCCGAACCAGTCCAAGTCGCAGTCCACATTCAGGGCGAAACCGTGCATGGAGCGGGTGCGGCTGAGGCGCACGCCGACAGCGGCGATCTTGCGCGGGTTGTCGCTGTCGGGATCAACCCACACGCCGGGGTAGTCGGAGAGGCGGCCGCAGTTGGTCAACCCCAGATCGTCCAGCGCATCGATCACCAACTGCTCCACTGAGCACACGTAGGCCACCGTGTCGGCCATGCCCCCGCCCCGCTTGCCGGGCACGGTCATCACCGGGTAGCCGACGAGCTGGCCGGGACCGTGATAGGTGACATCGCCGCCCCGGTCGGTGTAGGCCACTTCGGCCCCCACTTCGACGGGATCCACCAGGATGTTGGCCTCGTCACCCCGGAGCCCCAGGGTGAACACGTGGGGATGCTCCAGCAGCAGCAGGTAGTCGCTATTCCGCTCGAACATGGCCTGCTGACAGGCGTGGGCATCCCGATAGGACACCCGCCCCAGCCATCGGATGCGGAGCGGACTGGTCACGACATCTCGGCGTCCCAGTCGCGGGTTTCGATGATGGAGCGCATGTGGTCCAAGAACGCGGCCACATAGGCCCCGTCGAACGCCCGATGATCCCAGGCCAAGGCCAGCACCCCCACCGAGTGGATGGCGATGGCCTCGCTGCCGTCTTCTGCTGTGACCACCACCGGGCGGCGGCGGATGCCGTCGGTGGACAAGATGGCCACCTGGGGCTGGTTGATGATGGGGAACTGCATCATGGTGCCCCACTGGCCGGGGTTGGTGATGGTGAACGTGCCCCCGGAGATCTCATCGGCGTTCAGCTTCTTGGCCCGAGCCCGCCGCGACAGGTCGGCCACCTCCTCGGCGATCGGCACCAGTCGCTTTCGGTCGGCGTCCACCACCACCGGGGCGAGAAGCCCTTGGAAGTCGAGGTCGACGGCGATGGCCAGGTTGATGTAGTTGTGAACCACCAACTCGCCGTCGCCCACCGAGGCGTTGATGTGGGGGTAGGAGTGGATGGCGTCGCACACCGCCCGGGCTATGAACGGCAGGTAGGTGAGGCTGAAGCCGTGCTCGGCCTTGAACGCCTGGCGATGGGCTTGGCGCACCCGCTCCACCCCTTCGAAATCCACCTCCACCGCGGTAAGCACATGGGGCGACACGGTCTTGGACCGCACCATGTGCTCGCCGGTGATGCGGCGGATGTTGCTGAGCGGAACCATCGTGTCCCGGCCAACGGTGCGAGACGGTGTCGCCGGGCCTGCGGGCGGGGGTGGCGGGGCAGATTGCGCCGGCGACGCGGAGGCGGCGCGGCGCTGGGACAGGTGCGACTCAACGTCGGCTCGGGTGATGCGCCCCCCCTGTCCAGTGCCGGGAATCTGAGAGGGGTCGAGCCCGTTCTCCGCGATCAGCCGCCGCACCACCGGCGACAGCACGATGCTGCCACCGTCCGAGACGCTCGAAGCGGGCTCGGGACTGGGAGCGGGGGCCGGCTCTGGCCCGGAATCGGACTCGGGCTCGGGAGCAGGGGCGGGCTCGGGGGTCGCTACTGGCTCCGGCGGGGCTTCCAACGGCGAGGGTGCGGCTGCTCCGTCCTCGCTCAAGATGGCGATCACCTCCCCCACCTCCACGGTGTCTCCCTCGGCGGCCACGATCTCCACCAGCACCCCGGACATGGGCGACGGCACCTCGGAGTCCACCTTGTCGGTGGACACCTCGAAGAGCGGCTCGTCTTCGGCCACCTCGTCGCCCACCTGCTTGAACCACTGGGTTATGGTCCCCTCCACCACAGTCTCGCCCAATTGCGGCATCCTGACTTCAGACATCAGCGCTCCTCGTCATGACCAATAACTTCATTCATCGACCTCATTCCGCTCAATGCAGAGCCCGCCCAGTGAGGGACAGCACCGTCTCGCCGAACAGCTCGCTCATGGTGGGGTGGGGCTGGATGAACTCGGCCACTTCCGGCACAGTGGCCTCCCAATTCACTGCCAGATAGCCCTGGCCGAGCTGCTCGGTCACCCACGGGCCCACCATGTGGACCCCTAGAATGCGCCCGCCGGTCCCATCGTCGTTGCGGTCGGCGATCACCTTGACCAACCCGTCGGTCTCCCCCACGATCATGGCCCGCCCGTTGCCCATGAACCGGTGTGTCGAAGTCGACACGTCGAATCCGGCCTCTTTGGCCGATGCCTCGGTGTGGCCCACGAAGGCCACTTCGGGATGGCAGTAGATGGCCCACGGCACCCGTCCGTAGTCCACCGGCATGGGCGACTCCCCCAGCAGGTGCTTGACCACCATGATGGCCTCGGCGAAGGCCACATGGGCCAGCTGCGGGGTGCGGACCACGTCGCCCACGGCGTACACCCCCGGGGAGGTGGTCTGGCAGTGCTCATCGACCACCACGTAGCCCCCGTCGTCTGTCTCCACCCCGGCGCCGTCCAAGCCCAGGCCGTCGGTGAAGGGACGACGGCCCACGCAGACCACCACTGCGTCGACGCGAAGGGGGTCTCCCCCCTCGATGTCCAGCTCCACACCGTCGGCGGTGCGGCGGCAGCCGCTCACGGCCACGCCGGCCCGGATTTCGATCTTGCGCTTCTTGAACGCCCGCACCAGCATCTTGACCACGTCGTCGTCGGCGCCCAACAAGATCCGGGGCAGCGCCTCGAGCACCGTCACCTCCGATCCCAGATCCGACAGCATCGAGGCGAACTCCAAGCCGATGGCCCCGCCGCCGATGATCGCGGCCCGGTCGGGCAATTCGGCGATGGACAGCAGCTCGTCGCTGGTCATCACCTGATTGCCGTCGACTTCGAAACCGGGCAGGGTCCGGGGCACTGATCCCGTGGCCAGGATCACGTGATCGGCGGTCAGCGTCGCATCGCCCGATGTTCCGCCCGAAACCGCGACCGACCGGTCGGTCCCCAGTGCTCCCCACCCGTCCAGCACCGTGACCTTGCGGCCTTCCAACAGCTTGCCCACTCCCTTGTGGAGCTGGTCCACGATCTTCTGCTTTCGGGCCTGGGCCGCCCCCATGTCCACCGTCGGCGCCGGCGCGGCGATGCCGAATTGATCGGCGTGGGCCACGGTGCGGTACACCGACGCCGTCTCCAGCAGCTCCTTGGCCGGGATGCAGCCCACGTGCAGGCAGGTGCCGCCCAGCTTCTGCTTCTCCACCAGGGCGACATCGAGGCCGGCGGCCGCGCCGTACAGCGCGGCAGCGTAACCACCGGGGCCGCCCCCGACCACCACCACGTCATGGCTGCTGTTCATGGCCCTAAGCCTACCGACCCCTCACTCACCGCAAAATGAGCACGGCCTGAACGGCAAACGCCACCAGGATGGCCGCCCCGCAGAGGAGTGCCAGCAGGATCAACCGGCGAGTGCTCACCGCGGCAGGCTCAGTGGCGGTTGCGGCGCCGGCGGCCCATGTACCAGCTCGCGATCTCCGTGCAGACCACGCTGAGCACGATGGTGATCAACAGCAGCAGGAACAGCGGCAGATCCCAATCCCATCCCAGGAAGTTGACCCGGGTCTCGTCGGTGTTCTGCGCGATGAACACGATCAGCGCCACGGCGGCCAGTGCGCCCAGCACCATCCGGGCGTTGATCTGCCGGAGCGCTTCGACGAACGACCGGGACTTGGGCTCGGCCTGCTCGGTGTCTTGGTGATCGTATGGCGGTCTTTGCTCGGGCTCGGACATGGCACCACGCTACCCGCGCCGGGCCCCACGGGGTGTTGCAGCAGCCGAACTCCACCTGCATTTGGCCCGCAACGGCCCGGCCCTGCCGGCATTTGCCCCAATAGGAGTCGAAGCAGCAGAACTGCCCGTACACTTGGCTCATGAGAGTGGTCGTAGCCGGAGCAACCGGGCTGATCGGGACGGCCCTGGTCAGCCACCTCGATTCTGTCGGCCACCAAGTGGTCCGACTGGTGCGCGACCCGCAGTCCCGGGCCGAGGACGCCCGCTTCTGGAACCCTGCCACCGGCGACATCGACGACAATGCCTTCGACGGCATCGACGCAGTGGTGAATCTGGCCGGGGCGGGCATCGGCGACCGGCGGTGGCGGGAGCGCCGCAAGCGGGAGCTGCGCCTCAGCCGGGTGGACGCCACCGAGCTGTTGGTGGAGGCCATGGCCGCGGCCGCCACCCCACCCGGGGTGCTGGTGGCCGGCTCCGCGGTCGGCTTCTACGGAGACCGCAAAGACGAGGTGCTCGACGAGCAGTCTGGCCCCGGCACCGGGTTCTTGGCCTCCCTCACCGCCGACTGGGAGGAGGCTGCCGCCGAGGCCCAAAGCGCCGGCATCCGGGTGGCTTTGGCGCGCACTGGGCTGGTGGTGGCCGAGCACGCTCCGTTTCTGGCCCGGATGCTGCCGCTGTTCAAGCTGGGCCTGGGCGGACCGCTGGGCAGCGGACGGCAGTGGTGGCCGTGGATAGCGCTGGAGGACGAGGTGAGGGCGCTCACCTTCCTGCTGGAGTCCGGCTTTTCCGGGGCGGCAAACCTGTGTGCCCCAAATCCTGTCACCAATCGCGAGTTCGCCCGGGCGCTGGCCTCGGCGTTGCGCCGCCCCGGGGTGCTGAGCGTCCCCCGATTCGGGCCCCGGCTGCTGCTGGGACGGGATCTGGCCGATGAACTGCTGTTCGCCAGCACCCGAGCCCACCCCACCGCTCTGACCGATTCGGGATTCGAGTTCCGCCATCCCGACCTGCCCGCAGCATTGAGCCAAGCGCTGGGCTGAACGAGTAGCCGGGCTGGGCGAGTGCGCCGGCACCGGTCAAAACAGCGACTGCTCCTCCACCACGTCCTGGCTGTCGGCCGCCTCGGTGGCCAGGCGGTCGGCTTCGTCATTCCACCGGTTCCCAGAATGGCCCTTCACCCAATGGAAGACAATGGATCGGGCCTCGACCTGCTCGATGATCTGGGCCCACAGGTCTTGGTTGGACACCGGCTTCTTGTCGGCAGTCTTCCATCCCCGGCGTATCCACCCTTCCCACCACCCTTCCCGAAAGCAGTTGACCACGTAAGTGGAGTCGCAGTACACCTCCAGGGGCCCTTCCAGCGACCGAAGCGCTTCGAGCACCCCCATCAGCTCCATGCGGTTGTTGGTGGTCTGCGGCGCCCCGCCCGACCCCGACTGGCCACCGGGAACCACCCAGGCCCAACCCCCCGGACCGGGATTCCCCCGACAGGCGCCGTCTGTGTATACCTCCGTGCGTCCCTGATGCTCAGCCATCGCCTCATGGTGGCACAAACACACCAGAGTTGAAAGCATGGTGGCGTGGCCGTGAACTTCTCACACCAACTGCCCGACACCGACCCTGGCGAGACCCGAGAGTGGCTCGACAGCCTCGACGCCGTGGTCAGCGCCTCCGGCGGGCAGCGTAGCCGCTACCTGCTGCGCCGCCTGCTCGACCGGGCCGACGAGCTGGGAACCGGCCTGTCGGGCACGGTGCAAACGCCCTATGTGAACACCATCCCCACCGCCGACCAGCCGTTCTTCCCCGGCGACGAGTACATCGAGCGCCGGATCCGGGCCTTCATCCGGTGGAACGCCGCAGTCATGGTGGTGAAGGCCAACAAGCGGGCCGACGGCATCGGCGGCCACCTCTCCACCTTCGCCTCGTCGGCCGCCCTCTACGAGGTGGGGTTCAACCACTTCTTCCGGGGAAAGGAGGACGGCCTGCCCGGCGACGCCGTCTACATCCAGGGCCACGCCGCGCCGGGCATCTACGCCCGGGCCTACCTCGAGGGCCGGCTGACCGAGGGGCAGCTCGACAACTTCCGCATGGAGATAGACGGCAACGGGCTCTCAAGCTACCCCCATCCCCGGCTCATGCCCGACTTCTGGGAGTACCCCTCGGTGTCGATGGGGCTGGGGCCGATCAACTCCATCTACCACGCCCGCTTCTACCGCTATCTACATGATCGCCGCATAGACGACACCAGCGACTCGAAGGTGTGGTGCTTCGTGGGCGACGGCGAGTGCGACGAGCCCGAGACGCTGGGGTCGATCTCGCTGGCCGGCCGGGCCAAGCTGGGCAACCTCATCTGGGTGGTGAACTGCAACCTCCAGCGACTCGACGGCCCGGTGCGGGGCAACGGCAAGATCATCCAGGAGCTGGAGGGCAACTTCAGGGGCTCGGGCTGGAACGTGGTCAAGGTGATCTGGGGCTCGCGCTGGGACGAGCTTTTGGCCGCCGACGTGGACGGCGTGCTGCTGGAGAAGATGATGACCACGGTGGACGGGGAGTACCAGCGCTACGCCACCGAGTCCGGCGCCTACATCCGCGAGAACTTCTTCGGGCCCGATCCCCGACTGCGCAAGATGGCAGCCCACCTGAGCGACCGCCAGCTCGAAGACCTGCCCCGGGGCGGCCACGACTACCTGAAGCTCTACGCCGCCTACAAGGCCGCAGTGGAGGCCACCGACCGGCCCACGGTGATCCTGGCCAAGACCATCAAGGGCTGGACGCTGGGCGAGGGGCTCGAGGCCCGCAACGCCACCCACCAGATCAAGAAGATGACCACTGAGCAGCTCATGGTGCTGCGCTCCCGGCTTCACCTCGAGGAGGAGATCCCCGCCGAGGCCCTCGAGGACGACGCCAACCCGCCGTACTACAAGCCGCCGCCCGACTCCCCCGAGCACCAGTACCTGATGGCCCGGCGCCGGGAGCTGGACGGGCCCCTGCCTGTTCGGGTGGTGAACATCCGCCGGCCCGTCAAACTGCCCGCCGACAAGCTGTTCTCCGACTACGACGAGGGCTCCAACGGGCGCGAGGTGTCCACCACCATGGTGTTCACCCAGATGCTGCGCAACATGATGCGAGACGAGGACTTCGGGCCCCGGGTGGTGCCCATCGTCCCCGACGAGGCCCGCACCTTCGGCATGGACTCGCTGTTCCGGGAGTTCAAGATCTACGCCTCCGAGGGCCAGCTTTACGAGCCGGTGGACCACGATCTGCTGCTTTCCTATGCCGAGGGCCAAGACGGCCAGCTCCTGGAGGAGGGCATCACCGAGGCGGGCTCGCTGGCCTCGTGGACGGCGGCGGCCACCAGCTACGCCACCATCGGGGTGCCCATGGTGCCGTTCTACTCCTTCTACTCCATGTTCGGTTTCCAGCGGGTGGGCGATTTGATCTGGTCGGCGGCCGACTCGCGGGCCCGGGGGTTTTTGATGGGCGCCACCGCGGGGCGGACCACGCTGATGGGAGAGGGATTGCAGCACCAAGACGGCCACAGCCTGCTGCTGGCCTCCACGGTGCCGTCCTGCTGCGCCTACGACCCGGCGTTCGCCTATGAGCTGGGCGCCATCGTGCGCTCGGGCCTGCACCGGATGCACGGCAACGGCGGCGGCGAGGACGTCTTCTACTACATAGCCATCTACAACGAGAACTACCGCCAGCCCCGCCGGGCCGACTTCATCACCGACGAGCACATCCTGTCGGGCCTGTACCAGTGGAACCACGCGCTCGAGGGCGCCGAGCAGCAGGCCTCGATCATCTTCTCGGGCACGGCCCACCAAGCCGCCCGAGACGCCCAGGCCGAGCTGGCCGAGCGATACGGGATCGGAGTAGACCTGTTGAGCG
>JAPPMA010000061.1 GCA_028819295.1 bacterium
GACATCACCCACGGGTGGAACCCGATGGGGTCTCGGAGCTGGAAGCAGGCCTGCGCGGTCTCGGACGTGGAAGTGGAGCTCATTCACCGCGACAGCGCCACCGCTGAGCTGCTAACGGCGACCACTGGACTTCCCGCTATTCTGCGCCAGCGCGACGGACAGTGGAGCGAGGCCATGCCGGCATCAGAGATCGCCCAGTACGTGGGCAACCCCGAGGCCTTTCTAGAGCGCTTGGGCCAGCTCTAGTGGTGTGTCTTGGGTTTAATCGCGCGTGTCCTGCTAGGCATCGACGCCCCTCGCGGCGTTGCTCCTCCTTGCCGTACGCTGCGGGTATGGCTGCGTCGGTGCGCCTTGCGAGGAACGCCGCTGCCGTCGCAATCCCCGGCGCTAAACCCAAGACACACCACTAGCGCTCAGTTGGTCGAAAACGGCAGGTACTCGTAGCGGCGGGTCGACCAGCCCGAGGCGAAGCGGGCGGTGTCCTCGTCGACGGTGTAGTCCGGGAACCGCCGGAGCAGCTCCTCCAGAGCAACCCGACACTGGAGCCGGGCGACCGACGCGCCGAGGCAGTGATGGGCACCGTAGCCGAGGGACACGATCTTGTCGATCTTGCGGTTCACGTCGAGCTCCCCGGCGGTGGGGCCGAACTCGCGCTCGTCCCGATTGGCCGACGCGAACAACAGCAGCGCCTTCTTGCCCTCGGGAATGGTGACACAGTGCAAGGTCACATCGCGGGTCAGCGTGCGGGCCAGGTTCTGCACCGGCGAGGTCAGTCGCAGCAATTCCTCAACCGCATTGGGAATCGCCGACGGGTCGTCGATCAACAGCTGGCGCTGG
Source organism: bacterium (assembly GCA_028819295.1). Taxonomy (GTDB): domain Bacteria; phylum Actinomycetota; class Acidimicrobiia; order Acidimicrobiales; family Bin134; genus Poriferisocius. The sequence continues at coordinate 838 of JAPPMA010000061.1, forward strand.
TCCCGATGGCGGTCTAGCAGCACCGCCGAGCTGCTAAGCATGCCGGTGACGGTGTCGTTGCCGCCGGTGATCATGGTGAAGATGAACCCCACGATCCACATGGCCGACGCCACATCTTCGCCCTCTGTCACCAGCCCGGACACCAGGTCGTCGCCGGGATCGGTCTTGCGGCGCTCGATCAGCCCGGTGGCGTACTCGAACAGCTCCAGAAACGCGCTTTGGTTCTGGCCGTAGGCCGCGGTTGATTCGGCCGTGGCCTGCACGATGCGCTCGGTCCACCGGTCGAACAGCACCCGGTCTTCGGGCGGGACGCCCAGATAGTGCGCCACCAGATAGCTGGGCAGCGGCTTGAACAGCGCTTGGACGATGTCGACGTCCCCGGCATCGGCCACCGCGTCGAGCTTGTCGGCGACGAAGGCACGAACCTGATCCTCCACCGGAGCCACCTGGCGAGGTGTCATGGGCCGGCTCACCAGTCGGCGCATGGCAGTGTGCTCGGGTGGGTCCATCATCACGATGGGCCGGGCCTCGTCACCGAAGCTGGCCATGTCGTCGGGGGCGGTGGTCAGGCCATTGGCCGACGAGTAGGTGGCGGTGTCCCGGGCGGCGGCGAAGACGTCGTCGAATCGGGACAGCACCCAGAATTCGCCGTCGCCCACCTCGTGTACCGGATCCTCGTCGCGCAGCGCCCGGTAGTCGTCCCAGGGCTCGGCCCAGGTCTCGCCGCTGCGATAGGCGAATTTGACCGCCATCAGGCCACGCTAGCTTCTGCAACAAGGCCGAGAGCGCCCAATACGCGGGCACCCTGCATCACTTCTGGAGCGGCTGGAGCAGTTCACGCGACCAGGCGGCCGGCAAGAGAGAGTCCGCCGTCAATCCGGCGGGAGATCGTCGCCGCGAGCTCCTCGACTGATTCGGCAACCTCGTCGGGCGATCCTTGGAGGCTTATGGCAGTGGTGAGAAGCCTCTTGCCTGCGTGGCGAACGGTGATAATGCTCTCCGGGGCGCCTTCGTCGGCGTGGCAGTAAATCAGCATTCCCTCGGGGAGCCCGAGTGCGGTGGTGTAGGCCAGTAGCTGGTAGTAGTCGGATGGGCGTGCCCGAGCATCACCGGTCAGCTTGTATTTGATGTCAGCCACGTAAGCCGGCTTGTCCTGCCGCCAGAACACCAGATCGGGGCGGATGGGGACTCTGTCGCCTTCGGCCAGATGCGCCCAGTGCTGGCTCTTAACCTGCACGCGGCCTTGCAGCTCCCGCCTGAGCCGCCCGGTAATGAAGTCCTCGAATAGGCGGTTCATGTCCACCAAGAACGAGGAGGTGGCGCGGTCGCCCCACTGGTCGGCCAATGAGCGGCTCTCCAGCAGGAGCCGGGCTAGGCGCAAGGCGGGCCAGTAGTGGGCATTGAGGCGGGTCTCGTGAAGTTGATCCAGGTCTGCCGCTCGCACCGGGCGGTCGGTCACTCCTTCGAATTCGGCCAACTGGCGCAGGAGGCGCTGCCTGTCTTCTGGGTGGACTCCCCGCAGCCGCAGGCAATGGCGGGCGGCTGCCTTGAGGAAGATGTTCTCGGCGATGTCAATGGTGTGCTCGTCGTAGCGGCAGGGCACCGGCAACTGCACTCCGCCTTGACGGAACTGGGCAGTCACGTCGACGCGACCCCGGAGCGCTACCAGCGCCTCTTCGTGAAGCCGGTACGAACGCAGCAGCCCGCGAGCCAGCGTCGTCTCCAAAGTGCGGGCATAGAAGGCGACCATGGCCGATAGCAAGTCACCGCTCACCGCATACTCGAACGCCTCCTGTCGCCATGCTTGGCGAGGAAGCCCGGCTTCGAGCATCAAGAACAGGTTCTCCAGCCTGATCTTGGGACGGATGAGCACCTTGAGGTCGTCCACAACAAGGGTGCCCACAAAATTCGTCGCTCCCACGCGATAGGCGCCGGACCCCTCGGCGTGTCGAACATCGAGGGCGTTTTGGGCTGCCGAGGCCAGCCGACGGGCCTGCCCGGCGTCGAGCCGGACTTCTTTCGTTTCGTACTCGGCCAGTTCGATGTGATGGATCACCGGTCCGAGGGATCCTGATCGGTTGCAGTCCCCACCCCGGGATCGGGCGGCGCCTGCGGCTCAGCAAGCTCGGTCCGATCAACCCCGCTGACATGGCTGCGATACACGTTGTCGAAGCGGTAATTCTCTATCTGCTGTAGATCACCGAAGAACTGGTCTTCGATAAAGGGCTCGATGTTGTACTCCCAGATCCGGCGCACCGCCTCCTTGTCCAAGCCCGGCTTCATGAAGTGGCTGGGCCCGATCTGGAGGTGAGGCCCGCCCAGTTCAACTTCAAGGCGTTGGTTGACACTGGCCACCAACTCGCCTACCCAAGAGGGCTCGCCATTGTGATCCAACCATCGGTCCAACAGTTTCTCCATCGGGCCATGGTTGGGGAAGAAGGGCATGAAGTGGAATCGGCGGCGCAGGGCCGCATCCACCAGGGCGATGGAGCGATCGGCCGTGTTCATGGTGGCGATGAACCAGAGGTTCTTCGGAAGGGCGAACTCGTCGCCGGCTCGATACAGGGTGCTCACGCTCTCGTCCCTGTATTCCAAGAGGAACAGCAGCTCGCCGAGCACCTTGGGCAAATTGGCCCGGTTGATCTCGTCGATCACCATCACATGACGCTGGCCGGGTGCTGTCTCCGCCTCTTCGGCCAGCAGCGCCAATGGCCCTGGTGTGAGCGCATAGGTCATCTCCCCACGGGCGTTGGCTTGGGGTCGGTAGCCCTCGAAGAAGTCCTCGTAGGAACTGGCCGGGTGGAATTGCACTACTTTCCTTCTGCTCGGGTTGGGGGCAAGCGCTTCGGCCAGCTTTCTGGCCAAGTAGGTCTTGCCCGTGCCCGGCGGGCCGTAGAACACCACCTGGCCCTTGTCCTTCAGGAGCTCGACGACCTTCTCCAAGAACTCGCGAGTTACGAGCAGCTCTTCGGCCAACCTCTCAAGCCGATCGTCCACCGTCTCTGCGTCGACAAGCAGAGCCCTTTCAAGGTCCCCGTCCTGCTGCTCAGAGTTCCACAGGATGTGATATGCGGAAAATGAGACCCCCAACGGGTCGTGGGGCAGCCCCCACCGGTCGCCGGGGAAAAGCCCCTTCAGGCGGTCGATGAGCAGCCGGTTAGTGGCCACACACCTCTCACCCAGAGTTCCCGATGGCGGCTTGATGTCGAGCGCCTTCAGCACCCCTTGTCTCTGATCCATCGGGTATATCAACGAGAAGTCCTCAGGATGGGTGATCGCGAGCAGCTTCATGATCAGCGCCTCGCCAAGCCCCCTCGTCCCCAGATCGCTCTTGTCCAAGAGCCGGTCGATGCGCCTGGTATACGGGTCGTTGCCCCAGCACAGATAGTGAAGCGACTCCAAGAACGTCGCATACTCCGCCGAGTCGAAATCGCGAAGGGTCTGATTCAGCTGAACCTTCACGCCGACACCCCCATAACCTGGACCGCCTCTCTTCTTCCAAATCTGGCTGAGGTGATCGGGGCGGACGGTGGCAATCGAATCGGGGGCCAGCATCTCCGCCCAGCGCTCCCGCTGGTCATGGTTCTGGTCATGCCACTGGTTTGGGTACTTCTCCTGTTCCTTCCACTGGGCAACCATTCGCGCCAGCTCGTCGTCGCCCCTGCCGCCCGGGGGCACCCCGGCATCGCCGGCGCCCTTGGCCTTGACAGCCTCTTCCCGGATCATGCCCTCCAACTCGTCGTAGAGCGGCCTGAGTGTGGCTGCGGCATCGACCACCGCAGCTCTCAGGTCGGTGTCGCCAAACCGATCCCGCTCAACCCACCGTCCGTAGACAAACTCGGTCGGATTCCCCAATAGGCCGAGAGCTTCGCCGACTTCCGAATCTGGACCAGCCATTATGCGGCAATCGGGACAACGGGCAGCTCGGATGACCGGCAGAGCATGGCCATACCACCATCGGTTCTTCGGCCCGGTACTCAGGCCAATCGCGGCACCGCGCTCGTTGAGCCACACCCGAAAGAACAGATCAGAGCTCTTCTCGCGCAGATCGATCTTCAGATCGGAGCGGGGACGCCCGTCGTCCTGGTACGGAGACGGTTTGACCAGTGTGCAGCGCCGTCCCAGCGCGGCCAGAACGTCGTCTTCCACTGCTTTGCCCCACCACTGCGAAACTCTTGCCAGCGCACGGGCATTGGCTTCCAGGTCATCCCGGTCAACACCGCGGTTGGCCACTCCATGCCCAGCACGATCGGCGAGCACCTCGTCGAGGATCACCGCCTTTTGGTCGTCCCACCATTTCGCGGTGATCTCGAATTCAGCAGTGTCAGCGGCCACCTCCTCAATCCGCTGCATGTAGGCGCGGTATTTCTCTGCCCCGCTCTGGGGCAGGTCGTCTCCCCCAAGAAATTCGGCAAACGCCGCGGCGCTCGGCCAGATGACCGACCAATTGCGCTGGTCGGCCAGACTCCAGAAGTAGGAGAGCAAGAAGGGCACATGGCCCGGCGCGGGATGACCCTTGACCTTTATAGTCTCCACATAGCCGACCACAGCCTGGATCTTGGATGCGGCTTCATCGTCGGAAGAAGGCGCATGCAGGGCATCTCCCAGCAGGGTCGCCAACTCACGAGGGCTGCTCGCGTGCTGAGCCATCTGGTGCAGCATCATCTGGCCGCTGCGCCCTTTGAAGGCAAGCGTGCCCGGCTTTACCGCCCACTTCTGCATGTTCTGCACGAAGGAGGCGGTGTCTCCGGTGCGACGCAGGTCGTCGAGGAGCTCCAGCGCCTCTGATGCGCTCTCGACGAACCCGTCGACTTCTTCCATCCTGTGGCGATACTGCTCCCCATCGGCCTTCAGACGGGCGCGGTGGGCCTTATACCATCGGCGGCGGAAGGCCAGTTCGGTTTCAGAGACTGCCACGTTTCGTTACTCCTCTGCTGGTGTCCCCCTACCCTATTGACGGGAGTGACGCTTTCTTATCGCCAAGCCTCAGAGTGTCATCACTTTTTTCTTCAAACTACAAACTAGTCGTGTGGGAGAACTCATCGGCAGGCCAACCATTGCCCTGTCTCGTATACAGGCCAACTGCCTCACCTGCGGGGGTCAACCAATTGCAGTTCCGGATTGCTCTCTGCCCACGAGATGATGTCCTCGTCAAAGGTGGCGAGTTCGTGACCGCACACAATGGCCGTGGCTGCGATCACCTGATCCATTGGGTCGGGATGAAAGCCCCTGTCGGCCAACAGCACTGCTTCGGCAGCAATGCGGTAATCAACGGGAATGTCCACAACACCGGTGCCCAACAGATTCCGGCACCACACCAGTGGGTGCATCCCCATTGAGATCACTCCGTCCCTGTTGAGCCTCACCATCTCCAGCACCACTGCCGAGGACACCGCCAGCCTGCGCTCGGTGACTAGACTTTCTGCTTCAGCCCTGAAGAGAGGGCCAGCCCGACCGTCATCAAGGGTTATGCCGATGAGCACGTTGGTGTCCAGCGTGAGCATCATCTCCTTCTGGACATGGGGTTGACCACCTGCTCGGGGTTGGAGATGACCTCCCACTCATCTAGGTGGAAGGCAGGCTTGTCGATATTGCCGGAGACCGTCATCACACCCTTGAACAGGCCGACGATGCCTCCGGTTGCAGGCATCGGCACGAGCTTCGCCACTGGCCTGCGGTGCTTGGTGACTATCACCTCTTGGCCGGTCTCAGCCACCTCGTCCATCACCCGCAGGCAGTGGGTCTTGAACTCATTGGCCGGCATAGTCCTGGCAGTCTCCCTAGGGACTTCTTCCATTGGCCCAGATTATAGTCAGAAATTCCGGTCACCTAATACGATGAGCTGGTCGCCCGTCAACTGCGGAGTTCCAGGCCCTTCAGACTGCCCTCGTCGCGCCAGGCTTTGAGGAGCTTGAAGAACTCCTGGGCGCCGCCGCCGTAGGTGCCGCCGAACCAGCCGGGGCCGTCGTCGGGTTTTCCCTCGTTGTTGTAGTAGCCGGGCGTACACGACTCGAGGAAGCCGGCCCGCCGATAGGCGGACTCGAAGATGAGCCGCACCCAGTCGGACTCGGCCTGCCCGGTGGGCTCGACCACCGTCGCCCCCGACGAGAGGCCCTCGTTGATGATGTAGGCCACGTGCTGGCTCTGCTCGTTGTAGAGCTCGGTGAAGTTGGGCGAGACCCCCGACTGGATGCCGCCCATGTGCAGAAGGTTGGGGTACCCCCGGCTGACCACCCCGTGGAAGGTGGACATGCCGTCTTTCCACCGCTCGCTAAGCGTCACCCCGCCGCGGCCGTAGATCTCGCAGTTGGCCCGGTGGGAGTAGTCGGTGCCCACCTCGAACCCGGTGGCGAAGATGAGGCAGTCCAGCTCGTACTCCTGGCCGCCGGCCACCACGCCCCGTGGGGTGATGCGCTCCACGCCCTGGCCGTCGGTGTCCACCAGGGTGACGTTGTCGCGGTTGAAGGTGGGCAGATAGTCGTCGTGGAAGCACGGCCGCTTGCAGAACTGCCGGTAGTAGGGCTTCAGCGCCTCGGCCACGTTCGGGTCGGCGATGAGCTCGTCGACCCGGCTGCGGATCTGCTCCATCTTCTGGAAGTCGGCCATCTCCATGGCCTCGGCGATCTCCTCGGGGGTGCCCAGTCGGGTGCCCTCGCCCAGCGCGGTGAGGTTGCGGAGGATGTCGGTCCAGCCGTCGCTGACCAGGTCCTCCTCCTGCATGCTGCCGGCCACGATGTTGCCGAAGTTCTCGATGCGGTGCTGCTGCCAGCCCGGCTCCAGCGACTCGACCCACTCTTGGTCGGTGGGGCGGTTGCCCCGCACGTCGATGGACGACGGGGTCCGCTGGAACACGTACAGGTGCTGGGCGGCCTCGCCCACATGGGGGATGCACTGCACCGCGGTGGCGCCGGTGCCGATCACCCCGACCACCTTGTCGGACAGCTTGGCCAGGCCCCCGTTGGTGTCGCCGCCGGTGTAGTCGTAGTCCCACCGGCTGGTGTGGAACGAGTGGCCCTCGAAGGTGTCGATGCCGGCGATGCCGGGCAGCTTGGGCCGGCTGAGCGGCCCGATGGCCATGATCACGAACCGGGCCCGCATCCGGTCGTCGTGGTTGGTGTGCAGCACCCAGCGATCATCAGCGTCGTCCCAGTGCATCTCATGCACCCGGGTGCCGAAGCACACGTCCCGGTACAAATCGAAATGGCGGCCCAGCGCCCGGCAGTGCTCCAGGATCTCCGGTCCGTAGGAGTACTTCTCCTTGGGCATGTACCCCATTTCCTCCAGAAAGGGCAGATAGATGTACGACTCGATGTCGCACTGCACGCCGGGGTACTGGTTCCAATACCAAGTGCCGCCGAACTCGGCCCCGGTCTCGACCATCCGGATGCTCTCCACCCCGAACTGCCGCAGCCGGGCCCCGGCCAAAAGCCCGCTGAACCCCGTGCCGATGACGGCCACGTCCACCTCGTCGGTCAGAGGCGCCCGGACAATACCGGTTGTTCAACCTCCACTCCCCCACCGGCGTGCTGTTCGAAACCCTCGACGCCGACCACAACGTGCTGGCCTCCTCCACCATCGAGTCGATGTCTGAGAATCCCTCGTTGGGGGGCTAGCGCGCACCCTAGTTTCGGGGTTCCCCCATCAGGCCTTTCCGGGTGTAGGTGATGTCGGAGCGGTCCCGGTGGCCGATGGTGAAGTCTTCGCCATAGGCGAACGAGTGGTGCAGGGTGAGGGTGTAGCGCCATTCGAAGGCGCAGATTCGGGTGGCGATCAGCCAGGGGCCGCCGTCGCGCCGCTCGAATCGGTCCACATAACGCAGGCCCATCCGCATGTCGGATCCCGGCCCGTCGGTGGTGGGGTGCACCACATGGTGGGCGTTGCAGTAGGTCTCGACGAAGGCCACATCGCCCTCGAGCTGGATGCGGGACTGGCCCAGCAGGTGCTGGGTGTAGTCGAAGGCTGCCAGCACCTCTAGCACCCAGTCGGCGAACTCCACCGGACTGCCCCGGAAGTTGTTGTGGTCGTCGAAACCGTCGGGGTGATAGCCGGAGACGATTAGCTCTTTGTCGAGCCGGTCGGTGCCCCGAGCCACCCGGTGGATGGTGTCGGTGATCTCGTCCTTGTCGAACAGGGCCTGGAGCCGGGGGTCCAGGTCAGTCATTCCCAACCCCGATCATCACCGCTGAGAGGGTGAACGGGCCGTCGCCGGTGTTGCGCCAGGCGTGCTCGGTGCCCCGTTGGATCACGCAGTCGCCGGCGGCGAGGTGTGTCGGCGGCTGGCCGGGCAGCTCCAGGTCAACCGTGCCCTCAGCGATCCGCACGAAGTCGATGGTGGGGGTTTGGTGCATCAGTGCGGCCTGGTCGGCCATCGACGCCGGAATGGTCACCTGCTTCCAGGTGACTCCCCCGCCGGGGGGATTGAGCTGCATCTGCGACACCGGGGCATCGCCGCCTTGGAGCTCGCTGGCCACCGGGGCGAAGGTGTGCCACAGCTCGGCGGTCACCACCCCCCCGTCGGACTGCGATGCTGTGGCCGGGGGGCCGTCGGCGCACACCCCGTCGCCGTCGGTCACAACCCGGCGCGGTCCCACTGCGCCGGTCGACGCGCCGGCGAATCCGGGATCTTCGCCGTCGCCCGCCCCCAGCATGATGGCGCTGAACGTGCAGGGCTCGTCGCCCAGCACGATCCACCGGTGCCAGGTGCCCCGCTGGATGACGCAGGCGCCGGCGTCGAGCTCCACCGAGTGATCGTTCAGCTCCAGGCGAATGCGGCCTGAGATGATCTCGATGAAGTCGATGGTGGGAGTGGCGTGGAAGCCGACCCGGTCTTGGTCGAAACGGGGGTCGTCGGTGGGGCCGATCGCCTTTCCGCCCGAGGGCTTCAAGGTGAAGAACCGCCACGAGATCCCACCGGGCGGGGGAACGAAGTCCTTGCGGTCGGCCGGCTCGTCGCCTCCGTCGTCCACGGTGGCGGGGCGCTGGCCCACGTACCACATGCCGGACGTGCTCCGCCCCCAGAGGCTTGGCCCGGCCGGTCCGTCGGAGACGATCACCGGGGTGCCCGAGTCGTCGTGGCCGGTAACGATCCGCCTATTGGTGAAAGCCATCAGCCAACCGTAGCTACCCTCTGGGATGTGGTGGACATCGGCCCCCTCATCAAGCAATCAGTGTCGTGCTGGCGTCAGGGAGAGGGAGGGACCGGCGCCGCGGAGGTCGCCTTCTGGTCGGCAGTCTCGCTGTTTCCCGCCGCAGTAGCCGCGGCCGCCATCGCCTCGTCGGTCCGGGCGGTGTCCGACCGGATCGCCGACCGGTTCAACGAGTGGCTGGCCGACGCCGGCCAGACCGCTCTCAGCGATGTGGACAGCACCATCGGCGATGAGTTCGCCGAGGTGGTGTCGGCGCCGCCGGCGGCTACGTCCATCGCCGCGGTGGTCGCGGTGTGGGGCACCATGAGGGCGGCGGCCGCGGCATGCCGGGCGGTCCGCCGGGTTCGGGGAGAGTCCCGCCGGTCTTGGTGGCTCGAGCGGTTCGCCGGGTTCTGGCTCCTGGTGGGCGCTGTTCCCCTGATTGCCGGGCCCGCCGCCATCGCGGTGTGGGTGGAGCCCCGGCTGGCCCCAGTGGTCGGCTTCGTCTCGGCGGTGGGCGTGTTCTCCCTGGTGCAGAAGATGGCCTGTCCTCGCCGGTCCCTCCGCCACGACCTGATCGGCGGACTGGTGTCGGCCGTTTGGTTCTCAGCCGTTTCGGCCATCGCCGCGGTGGCGGTGAACTTGACCGTGGGCGGCACCGCCATCACCGTGGCCACCGCCGGAACCCTGGCCGTCCTGAGCTGGCTATGGGCCGCGGCCTGCGGCGTCACCGCAGGCGCCGCCGTCGCCGGCGCCCTAGACCAGCGCCACAGGGCTACACCGGCTCCCACGGATTGAGGAAATCCAAAACTCGTATTGACCAGTCGACAAGAACTCGATCACCCGCCGCGCCGGCGCATCTTTGGTCAGCTCGGAGATCACATTGGCGTCGAGGAGGAATTCCCTCACACCCCACTAGATTGATGCCACGCGGCATGTTCTCAAGCAGTGAAGATCCAGCGGCCGTCTGTGTGGGAGAGATAGCCGCAGCTGGGGCCGGCGAAGTGGGTGCCGAAGATGAGGATGCCGGAGTCGGCGTAGCGGTCGCGGAACTCCACCCGGGTGGCCGAGGCTCTCGGCGGGTCGTCGTCGGCGGTCATCGCCCATTCGGGGGCGGCGAACTGCACGGGGTGATGGACCAGATCGCCGGTGATCACTGCTTCTTGGCCGGCAGAGGAGATCCTCACGCTGACGTGGCCGGGGGTGTGGCCGGGTGAGGGCTCCAGGCGGATCTCGTCGGTGACGGCGTGGTCGCTTTCCACCAGGTCGGCCAGGCCGGCGTCTACCACTGGGCGCACCGCGTCGCCGAAGGTGATGGCCGCCCCCTCAGCCCCGGAGTCCCAGTACTCGTACTCGGTGCGGCCGAACAGGTAGCGGGCGTTGGGGAAGGTGGGCGCCCACTCCCCGTCCACCAGGATGGTGTTCCAGCCCACGTGGTCGAAGTGCAGGTGGGTACACAGCACGATGTCGATGTCTTCAGGCTCATAGCCCGCCGCGGCCAGCTCGTCGAGGAAACCGCGGCCCATATGGCTCAACTGGGGAATCATCTCGACGGGGCGGTTGCCGATGCAGGTGTCCACCATGATGGTCTGGCCCTGCGACTCCAGCACCAGGGCGTGGATGGACAGGGCCAGTTCGCCGGACTCATCCAAGAAGTGGGGCACCAGCCAGTCGGCGTTGGCCTCGAACACCGCCATGTCGGGCGCCACGTACATGCCCTCGGCCGGAACCGGTTGCAGGATCTCCCGCACCAGCATGACCTTCACGTTGCCGATATGGGTGGTCAGTGCCATGGCTATCCTCCGATCTTGTCCAGGACTTCGGTGTGGCAGCTCCCGACGAAGCGGCGGATGTCGTCGATGTCGGCGCTGCCCGACTCGGCGGCCGAGACGATCAGCCGGTCGAGCCCCGACTCGGCGTACTTCTCGATGAGTCCCAAGTCGAACGACCCGCCCCGCTGGTAGCTGCCCGGCCACACCGTCAGCTCGACGGCATCGGGATCACGGTCGTGCTCGACAGCGGTGGCCCGAATTGTGGCCACCCGGTCGGCGTAGTCTTCGGGCGAGATCACATAGGGGTAGAACCCATCGCCCAGTCGCCCGGCACGGCGAGCGGCCCGGCCGGTGCTGCCGCCGATCACGATGGGCGGGCCGCCGGGCTGGGCCGGGTTGGGCAGGCTCTCGCACTCATGGAAGCTGGCCGCGTTGCTCTCGTAGGTGCGGTAGCCGGGGGCCCACAGCTCGCGCAGGGCGCCGATGCACTCATCCAGCCGCTCGCCCCGGCCCTCATAGGGCACCCCGCAAGCGGCGTACTCCTCGATCTGCCAGCCGCTGCCCACCCCGAGGATCACCCGCCCGCCGCTGAGGGCGTCGAGGGTGGCAACCCGCTTGGCCATCACCGCCGGCGGGTGCAGGGGCAGCACCACCACACCGGTGCCCAGCCGCACCCGCTCGGTCACCGACGCCATGAAGGCCAGCATCTCCAGCGGATCGGGCATCACCACGCCCGAAGCGCCGGGCATGCGACCCGAATCCGAGTACGAGTAGCGGGGCTCGTAGTCGTTGGCCACCACCACATGCTCCACCGTCCAGATCGACTCCACGCCCTCTTCGTCCATCGCCTGGGCGAACTGGGTGACCCAGCGGGCATCGGTGACGACCGATTTGTGCATGTTCGGAATAACTCCGAGGCTGACCATGTCCAGAAGAGTACGCCCTGCGGGGCTGGCATGGGTCACCGCATGTCTGACCGGTTACCGCGCTGTCGGAGCGCGGTAACCACCGCCGACACCGTGGCCCGCTCCCTGGGCATGCCCGACGACCCCCGGGCGGTCATCCCCCACGACCATCTCAGCGAAGACACCGCCGCCATCGCCAAGAGGCTCGAGCCCCTGCTCGAGGAGATCCTCGACCGGCTGTTGGCTCGCTGAGCAGGCTGGCCCTTTAGCCGGCCCGCTGGCTAGCTGCTCTGCTCTTGGAATTCCTCGGGGCTTTTGATGCGGCCGCCGTCTTTGAACAGGATGTCGTTGTAGCCCTGGCCGGGGGGAATGAACTCGGCCCAGATGGGCTTGTGGTAGCCCACGTAGATGGTGCGGCGGCCACCGGAGGCGGGGGCGCCGGCAGGGGGCGGCGCGCCGTGCATGGTGTGGCCGTAATGCACGGTGACGTCGCCGGGCGAGGCGCTGATGGCCACCGTGGGCCAGTCGTCTCGCACCTGGCGGGCCCGGTTGGAAGATTCGCTCGAACCGGCCAGATAATGGAGCTGGCCGTTGGCCTCGTTGCACTCGTCGAGCTGGATGCCGATGCTCACTGTGGGACAGGTGATGGAGTGGCCGCCGGTTCCGCAGTCCCGATGCCAGGGCAAATCGGCCAGGCCCTCCACGATGCTGGGCAGCTTGATGACAACCGACACGCCGTCGCCCCGCTTGGGATAGGCGGCGAAGTCGTCGCCGCCCAGCGCGCCGATGGCATCCAGACGACGGTCGTCGGTAAGGCCGAGCATCAGCTCGCTGCGGTCGTCCATGTGGGTCACCCGGCAGCACACCTCCTCGCCGTCGGCGTTGGTTGCCCACCACGAGCGGTGGTCGTCGGGGGTGGCCGCGCCGCGCTGGCGCTCCACCTCGGCCCGCAGGGCGTCGATCTCCTCGGCGCTGAACACGCCTCGGATGTGGAGGAACCCGGCCTCGTCGAGGAACCGGCTCATCTCAGCGCGGTCGTCGTCGAGGGTGAAGCTGCGGGACAGGTCCACCGTGGGCGCCCACCCCTCATAGAGGGGCCGGCCGTGGTACATGGCCAGCAAAACCGGCTCGAAGTCCTCGAAGAGACCGAAATCGCCCCGAACCACTTCGGCGGCCTCGGCATACATCAAGCCGACCCAGGTCCACAGCTCGGCCACGTAGTTCGACCAATTCTGCTCGCTGACCTCCATTACCAGCTCCGCATCGTCGCCAGACCGGATCTCCATTCCACCGTCGCCGGCCGCATACGTCACCGACCGGCCGTCGGTCAGCCGCCAGGCGAAGCTCTTGACCAGGGCGCCCGCCGCGATGCCCGCGGCCAGAGCCCCATTGCCCGCGGCCAGCAGCCGGGGAAGCTCATCGGTGTGGAAGTCGTCGAAGTCCAGCGTGTCGAACAGGGGGAGCCGCGGGGCTTGGTCAACTACAGCCACGACAGCAATCTAGCCCACTGTCCTCTTTGAACCCCGAAGCGCCCGCTAGAACTCCATCCCCTGAGCTCTCTCATGTCCAGACCCCCCCCTTGCGCCGGTGGAGTCTCATATTGCCAGGGGTGCCTTCCCGCCGGTGATTTCCGGCCAGGCCACCATGACAAAGCAGACGGTGTGACAGGCCGTAGGGTGAGGGGGTGGCTGAGCCTGTTGTCGCCAACCCCGAGGTTCGGGCCCGGATGACGGGAAGCCATCTTCCATGAGCGACTCCCCAAGCGACAGCAAGCGCCAGCGGTTCACCGACTGGGCCGGGCAGAGCGAAGACGCTCCTGAGCTGATGGCTGCCGCCACCGTGGTGCTCTTGCGCGACACCCCCGGGGGGTTGGAAACCCTGATGATGCTGCGGAGCCCCAAACTCAGCTTCGTCGGCGGCATGTGGGTGTTCCCCGGAGGCCGGGTGGACGATGGCGACTACCCCCCCGGCCGGCCTGACGACGTCCTGGCCGCCAGCCGGGCTGCGGCGGTGCGGGAGGCCGCAGAGGAGGCCGATCTGGTTATCGATACTGGTGATCTGGTGCCCTACTCCCATTGGGTGCCCCCCACCACCATCAACAAGCGGTTCGCCACCTGGTTCTTCCTTGCCCCCGCGCCGGTTGGCTCAGTCACCGTGGACGGCGGCGAGATCAAAGAGCACGCCTGGTGGCGTCCGGACGACACCCTGGCCCGCCACAAAGCGGGCGAGATCGAGCTGGTGCCGCCCACGTTCATCACCCTCATGGAGCTGGCGGAGCACCCCACCGTTGGCCGCGCCCTTGCTGCCGCCCGCGGCCGAGCCCACGACATTCCCCACTACGCCACCCACATCGCCCTCGACGGCGGGGTTCCGGTGTCGCTTTGGCACGGCGACGCTGGCTACGACACCCACGATGCCAGCGCCCCCGGCCCCCGGCACCGACTCACCCTGAGCGAGGGCGGCTGGCAGTTCGAGCGGACATGACCAGCGACGACCTCCGCCGAGCGGCCACTGCCCGAAGGTCGCTGGCCGCGCTGGTCGGGCTCGCTCTTGCCGCCACGAGCGCCTGTGGGTCGGGCTCGTCCAGCGTTACCTTGCCCGAAGCCGTCCCCGCCAGTGCCCCGCCCGCTGCTGAGCCCACGATCCCAGCAGCCCCGACTCCGAACCCCAGCCCGGCGGAATATGTCGATCCCGTCTTCCAGCCCGACGGCAACCGTCTGGCCGACGGCAATGGCCTGGGTGCCGGGTTCATCCAGCAAGTCACCACCAAGGACATCAACCTGGGCGGCATCCCGACTTGGGTCACCGGCACCAGCACCCCCGACGGCGACGTCTGGGTGGTGGCCTTGGCCGACGGCACGGTGTACGGCTACCAGATCCCCATGGGGGGCCAGCCGCTCCCCGTCGAGATCACCGGTGGCCGGCTGGCCCCGGGCCAGCCGCCGGTGCTGGCTGTTCAGGGCAACTCGGTGCGCCTGGCCACCACCCCGGCCAACGCGGCGCCCAACAGCGTGCCCGTGTATTTGACGGGCAATCGAGCCGCCTACGTGGACAACCTTCAGCGGCTCACCGTGTTGGAGCCAGACGGCACGCTGTGGCGACCAGATCTGGAGGTGCTCCCCGACACCCGGGTCATGCAGATCAGCCCCGAGAAGGTGCTGGTGCTGGCCGGGCCAACCGACCGCTTCCCTCACTCCGCTTTGGGCGACAATCTGGAGGCCACCTCTGTGGTCGTGGTCACGGTTGGGGTGAACGAGGTGGAGACCATCTACCGGTCGGAGGACGAGGTCATAGAATCCATCGCCCCCCTGCTGGCCGATGCCGACGGCGACGGGATTCACGACGTGGTGCTCACCGTCAGCAATGACAGCGAGATCTGGATCGTGGTGGTGTCGAGCACCGGCGGCGGTGTGGTGGCGATGAGCGACCCGGCAGACCGATTGCTGGGTTGGCGCCAGCTTGTGGCGGTGGGGCCGTTCGGCCCCAGCGGCCAGACCGAGATCGCCGAAGTCCTCTACCCCGATGCCCAGGGATCGGTGAGGTTCTTGAGCTTGAGCGGAAGCAGATTGGGAGTTGGCGCAAGCCGGACGGGCTATCGCTCGCACGAGTTCGGCGCCCGAAACCTCGAGCAGGCTGTGGCCGCAGACCTCGACCGGGACGGCCGCGTCGAGGTGGTCGTGCCCACGCTCGACCGCCAGAACATTGCCGGGGTGCGCCATGGCCCCGACGGGGCTGTGGACATGTGGCACCGCCCGCTTGGGGGCACTCTGGCCACCAATATCGCGGTGCTGACCCGCCCCGACGGCACCCTGTCGTTGGCCACTGGCACTGTTGAGGGCTCTCTGCGTATCTGGCAGTGATCGGTGAGACGGCCGGCCCATCGGCCGGTGAGTCCTCCTGTTGCTATTCCAACCCGATAACTTCACATCCTGATGGCTTCTGACACCACCGCAAGCCCTGGCACCGAGGTCGATCCGGCGCGGGGGCTCACCGGCGAGCAAGTGGCCGAGCGGGAGGCCGACGGGCGCACCAACAAAGTGCCCGACGCTCCTGTGCGCACGCTGCCCCAGATTCTGCGGGCCAACGTGTTCTCCCCGGTGAACGGGATCATGCTGGCGCTGTTCGCCGCCATCTTGGTGGCCGGGTTCCCCCGCGACGGACTGTTCGTGGGGGTGGTGGTGTCCAACGCCGTCATCGGCGTGGCCCAAGAGCTCAGGGCCAAACGGGAGCTGGACAAGCTGGCGGTGCTCAGCGCTCCCAGGGCGCGGGTGGTGCGCGATGGGGAGGCAACCGAGGTCGGCGTCAGCGAGGTGGTGGCCGACGAGCTCATGGAGCTCGCCCCCGGCGACCAGGTGGTGGTAGACGGGGTGGTGCTGGCCTCCGCTGGTCTGGAGGCCGACGAATCGCTGCTCACCGGCGAGGCCGACCCCATTGAGAAGGGGCCCGGCGACGAGCTGTTGTCGGGCAGCTTCGTGGCCGCGGGCAGCGGCCGCTATCAGGCCACCCGCATCGGCGCCGAGTCTTACGCCAGCTCCCTGTCGGAGGAGGCCCGCCGATTCACCCTGGTTAACAGCGAGCTGCGTCGGGGCATCGACACCGTGCTGCGCTGGCTCATCGTGATCATCCCCCCCGCCTCGGCGCTGCTGATATTGGTGCTGCTCGACACCGAGGACCGCTGGCAGAACGCCCTCCAGGGCACGGTGGCCGCCGCGGTGGCCATGGTGCCCGACGGCTTGGTGCTGCTCACCAGCCTCTCCTTCGTCGCCGGGGTGATCGCTTTGGCCCGCCGCCGGGCGTTGGCCAAAGAGCTGGCCACCGTGGAGCTGCTGGCCCGCACCGACGTGCTGTGCCTCGACAAAACCGGCACCATCACCACCGGCCACATCAGCTTCGGCGACGTGGAGATTCTGCCCGGCATTGACCCCGGGCTGCTGGTCGCCGCCCTCGGGGCCATGGCCCACGCCGACGAGGCCCCCAACGCCACCATGCTGGCGGTGCGCGACGCCTATCCCGCCCCCCGGGGAGACGATGCCGACGGCTGGGTCTCTGTGGGGTCCATCCCGTTCTCCAGCGCCCGCAAATGGTCGGCCATGGAGTTTCGCGGCCACGGCGCCTTCTATTTCGGCGCGCCCGATGTAATCGCCGGAGACCTGCCCGATGTCATGAGCCGGGTAGCCGTCCACGCCGAAGCCGGCCGACGCACCCTGCTGTTGGCCCGAAGCCCCGAGCCCGTGGCCGACGAGACCCTGCCCGAGAGCCGGACCCCGCTGGCCCTGATCCTGCTTGAGGACACCATCCGCCCCGACGCCCCCGAGATCCTGGCCTTCTTCCGGGAGCAGGGGGTGAACCTCAAGGTGATCTCCGGCGACCACACCGCCACGGTGGCCGCGGTGGCCCAGCGGGCCGGCATCCCCAACGCCGACGCCAGCCTCGACGCTCGAGACCTGCCCGACGACGTCGACGAGATGGCCGCCGTGCTGGCCGACAACGCGGTGTTCGGGCGGGTGACCCCCCAGCAGAAGCGGACCATGGTGGACGCCCTCCAGTCGAGGGGCCACACCGTGGCCATGACCGGCGACGGGGTGAACGATGTGCTGGCCCTCAAGAACGCCGACATGGGCATCGCCATGGGCAGTGGCTCGGCCTCCACCCGGGCCGTGGCCCAACTCGTGCTGCTCGACAACTCGTTCGCCACCCTGCCCGAGGTGCTGGCCCAGGGGCGCAAGGTGATCAACAACGTGGAGCGGGTGGCCAACCTGTTCGTTACCAAGGCGGCCTACGCAGTGCTGCTCACCGTGCTGGTGGGGATGTTCACGGTGGAGTACCCGTTTCTGCCCCGGCACCTCACCCTGGTGGGCACCTTCTCCATCGGCGTGCCCGGCCTTTTCCTGGCCCTGGCCCCCAGCACCGAGCTGGTCCGCCCCGGCTTCCTGCGCAGAGTGCTTCGGTTCTCAGCCCCCGCCGGGGCGCTGGCCGCGGTGGCATCGTTCTTCGTCTATGAGATCGCCCGCCGCCACGATGATGTCACCTTGCCCGAGGCCCGCACGGTGGCCACGTTCACCCTGCTGGGGGTGGGCTTGGTGATCCTGGTGGTGATCAGCCGCCCGCTGCGCCCGTGGAAGGTCGTCCTGGCCGCAGCCATGGGCGGGTCGTATCTGATCGTGATGGTGTGGCCGTGGGCCCGGAGTTTCTTCGAGTTGGACGTTCCCCCGGCGTGGATGTGGATCCCCACCATTGCCGCAGTGGTCATCGCCGGCGCGGGCGTGGTGACCATCCCCCGGGCCTTGCGGAGATACGAGCACCAGTGACCGACAACCCAGCCGCCCAAGAGCCGAACAGCTACCAGGATTCAGGGGGTTAGGGTCACGGCATGCGCATCGGCGTCTACCTGGATCTGCGGAACCCCCCGGAGTGGCAAAAGCCCTGGCCCGACTTCTACCGGCAGTCGCTGGAGTTGGCCGTCCAAGCCGAGGAGTGGGGGGCCGACTCGGTGTGGCTCAGCGAGCATCACTTCTTCGAGGACGGCTATCTGCCCCAGCCCCTCACTTTCGCCGCCGCAGTAGCAGCACGAACCCAGCGAATCAGGATCGGCACCGCGGTGCTGTTGGCCCCGCTGCGCCTGGCCCCCCAGATCGCCGAAGAGGCCGCGGTGGCCGATCAGATCAGCAACGGCCGGATCGATCTGGGACTGGGCGCGGGCTATGTGTGGGACGAGTTCGAGGCCTACGGGGCCGACCTGTCCAAGCGCTACACCATCACCGACCAGCGGGTGCGAGAGGTGCGGGAGCTGCTGGACGGAGGCGTCGTCACCCCGCCCGCGGTGCAGAATCCCTTTCCCGTCTGGCTGGGCTACCAAGGCCCCCAAGGGGCCCGCCGGGCCGGTCGGCTGGGCTGCGGCCTGCTGACCCTCAACCAGGCGTCGCTGGCGCCCTACACCGAGGGCTTGGCCGAAGGGGGCCATGATCCGAGCGTGGCCCGGATGGCCGGGATGGTGAGCATGGTGGTGGCCGACGACCCCGAGGAGGCCTTTGAGCGCATCCTCCCCCACCTGGCCTGGCAGCTCAACACCTACCGGGCCGCGGGGGCGTCGGGAACCGGCAAGACGCCCAGCCTGCTCACGGTGGGGAAGCTCCGGGAGCGGCGCAGCACGATGGGGGTCATCTCCCCGCTGGAGGTGCTGACCCCCGATGAGGCCATCGAGCACTTGCGCCGCCTGTCCGAGGGCATCCCCATGGTGGAGGCCTACTGCTGGGCCAGCATCGCCGGCATGCCCGACGACTTGGCCCACCGCCATGCCGAACTGCTGTGTACCGTCGTCCGCGAGGGAGTATCCGGGATATGAGCAGCCCATCCGAGAACCTGCCGCTGGCCGGGCCGGAGTCGGGCTTCGCCACCGGCCAGTTCATCACCGTGGACGGCGGCCACACGCTGCGCTCGTTCGTCGACTTAGCCGGCGTGGTGGCATCTCGTTCCCCGAGCTGACCAGAGACGGCCGGCCGGCACGCGGATAACCTCTCGGCCCATGCGAGCAGTTGGCGTTATGGAGTATGGCGGGCCGGAGGTTCTGGGGGTGGTGGAGTTGCCCACCCCGGAGGCCGGTCCCGGCCAGGTGCGGGTCCGGGTGGGGGCCGCCGCGGTCAGCCCCACCGATACCCATGTTCGAGCGGGAACCCGGGCCGAGCAGCAGGCCAAGATCGGGCCGCCGCCCTATGTGCCGGGCATGGACGCGGCCGGGGTGCTGGACCAGATCGGCGAGGATGCCGACACCGACCTGCAAGTAGGCGACCACGTGATGGCCATCGTGCTTCCTCGTGGGTCCCACGGGGCCTATTCGGAATACGTGGCGCTGCCGGCGAAATCAGTGACCCGGATGCCAGAGGGATCGTCGTTCGCCGGGGCCAGCACACTGCCCATGAACGGCCTCACCGCCCGGTTGAGCCTCGACCAACTCGCCCTTCAGCCTGGCCAGACCCTGGCAGTAACCGGGGCGGCCGGGTGCTACGGCGGTTACATGGTGGAGTTGGCCAAAGCCGACGGACTGCGGGTGATCGCCGATTCGTCCGAGGCTGACGAGGAGCTGGTGGCCTCGTTCGGCGCCGACGTGATTGTGCGCCGGGGCGACGACGTGGCCGAGCGCATCCGGGAGCACGCTCCCGACGGTGTGGACGGCCTGGCCGACGGATCGGTGCAGATGGCGCCGCTGGTGGCCGCGGTGTGCGACGGCGGGGGCTTCGCCTCGGTGCGGGGATGGCCGGGCAACGGCGAGCGGGGCATCCAGTTCCACGTGACCTGGGTGTTCGACTATGCCAAAGAGCAGGCAAAGCTAGACCGCCTGCGCCAGCAGGCCGAAGACGGCCAAGTGTCCCTGCGAGTGGCCGGCACCGTCCCCATGGAGAACGCCTCCGAGGCCCACGCCCGCCTGGAAGCCGGCGGCACCCGCGGCCGCTGGGTCATCGAGTTCTGAGCAACCCCTAGCTCAACGCCTTGATGTCGGCGATGATCTCGGCGGCGTGCTGGGCTAGGTCTTGGCCCTCCAGGTCGTAGGCTTTGGCCACCGTGCCGTCCGGTGAGATCAGGTAGCTGATCCGGCGGGGCAGCCCGTGCTCGTAGTAGGGCTCGCCCTCGGCCCGCTCAGCGTCGTAGGCCCGCCCCACGGCCCGGTCGGGATCGGAAATCAGCGCAAAAGGGAAGCCCTCCCCGTCCACGAATCCCTTTTGCTCCTCAACAGAGTCGAACGACGCCCCCACCACCACGGCCCCGAGAGCCTCAAACTCGGAGATTCGATCACGGAATCCCCGTCCCTGGATGGTTCAACCCTTGGTGGACGCCTTCGGGTACCACCAGAACGCCACCCAGTTGCCCCGCAGATCAGCCAGCGACAGATCATTGCCGTCCTGGTCAGGCGCAGTGAACTCCGGAGCCTTCGTGCCTTCGCTGAGCATGGGTGGTGACCCTAGCGGCCCTAGCCCAGGGGATAGGCATTCAGCGGAGGGCAGTAGCGAAGTGAAGGTGGTTGTCGTTCCACCAACGGCGTCGGCGGTGATAGCGCTCAGCACCATCGGTCCTGTTCCACATCTCGACGAAGTTGGGGTCGCCCGATTCCACTCGTCGCCAGATGAACTCTTCGGCGCGAGTGAGGGCGTCCTCGATTGCGGTCAGCAGTTCCTTCCGGCCGTCCCGGTCCAGGCCGTAGGCGTCGGCTGCCAACCGCAGCCGCTCCGGCCGGTCAGCCGGCCGCCATCAGAGGCGTCTGTGCCAAGTTCAATAGAACGGTCGCCGGCGCAGACTTGGATGCGGAGGGTGCCTCCAAGGGCCTCGGTGAGCTTGCGCATGGTGGAGAGTTTGGGGTCGGCTGTCAGCAATAGATCACCTCATCATCCAAGATCATGCGCTTGGGATCTGGACGCCCCGAACCGCCAATCGAGCCGTCAGGTAGTAGGTACTGGTGTACGAGCACGAGTTTCTGACCATCAGGACCGAGATACCAGACCATTTGGCTCCGTGCTCCTTGGGGCAATCCCACTTCGTCCCGGACAAAGCGGTCGTCCTCTAGGACTGTCTCGAGTTCGCCTCGCAGAACCCGCTCGAACAAACCCGACTCGTTGAATCGCTCCCTGATCTCATTGGGCTCGACGCGACGTTCCGGCGCCCCCGCCGGTTTTCCTTCCATTTTCGGAAATTTCTCGGTGGTCGGTACCACCAAGCCGCGTAGGATCGCCCCTGTGGAAGCAATCGATGCCGAAATCCTACAGCAGCTCGGTCGAGTCGAGCGGAGAGAATTGACGGTTGTGCGGTTCGAGGATTGGCTTGTCCCGCGCACATGGGGCCATCGCACCAAACTGGCCGCTGCACTTGATCACACCCTGGCCGAGAAATCTTTGCTGACAGAGGATCAGCTGATTGCCGAACTCCTCTACTACGCCAGGGAAGTGGTGCCAGAGTACGCCCCTACTGCGTAGAGCCTTTGGCTGTAAGCGGCTAGCTGGACATCCAGCTTAGGGCTTGGATCTCGCTGTAGGCGTGGAGGCCGTAGACGCCCCGGTCGCGGCCCACGCCGCTCATCTTGAAGCCGCCGAACGGGGCATGGACGTGCGGCGCCATCGAGTTGAGGCCGACGTTGCCCGATTCGATCCGCTTGGCGATCTCGAAGGCCCGGGCGGTGGTGCCCGCGAACACGTAGCTGAACAGCCCGTAGTCGCTGTCGTTGGCCAGCTCCACCGCGTGGTCGTCGTCGTCGTGGGCCAGCACCACCACGACCGGGCCGAAAATCTCATGCTGTACGACCCGCATGTCCGGTGTGCAGTCCACCAACAAGGTGGGGGTCACAAAATATCCGGGCAGGTCGGGACGCCCTCCGCCGCATTGCAGGGTGGCGCCGTCGGCTGTGCCGCTGGCGATGAAGTGCTCCACCCGGTCGCGGTGAAGCTCGGTGATCACCGGGCCGACGATCGTCTCCCGGTCGAGGGGATCGCCCACCTTGAGCATCCCGGCCACCGCGGTCAGCTTGTCCACCAGCTCGTCATGGCGGGAGCGGTGGACGATCACCCGAGTGGGCGCGGTGCAGATCTGGCCGCTGTGGAATCCCCACACCGAGGCGATGGCCCCGACCGCGCCGTCCACGTTGCAGTCGTCGGTCAACACGCAGGCGCCCTTGCCTCCCAGTTCCATGAGCAGGCGCTTCATGGTTGATCCGCCCGCCTGCATGATCTCGGCCCCCACCGCGGAGGAGCCGGTGAAGCTGATCATGTTCACATCCCGGGACTCCACCAGCGCGGCCCCGGCCGCGGCGCCCGAGCCGGTGATGATGTTGATGACCCCCGGCGGGAAACCGGCATCTTCGATGATCTCGCCCATCTTGATCACCGCCAGCGGATCCTGGGGCGCCGGCTTGACCACCAAGGTGTTGCCCATGGCCAGCGCCGGGGCGATCTTGCCCGACATGTTGACCAGCGGGAAGTTGTAGGAGGTGATGCAGGCCACCACGCCCACCGGCTGGCGGATCACATGGGCGCACGACAACCCGCCAGGCCCCAGCGGGTTTTCCGCCACCGGGTACGGCTCGATGGGATCGTCCACGTGTGCCGGGTTCTCATAGTGGCGGAACCGGTCGGCGCAGGAGGGGATCTGGATCGACTCGGTCACGTTGATGGTGGCCCCCGTCTCCCCTTGGACCAGGCCGACAAGGCTGCCGAGCTTTTGTTCCAGCAGATCGGCGGCGCGGCCGATCATGGCGCACCGCTCGGCCATCGGGGTGTCTCGCCAGCCGGGCAAGGCCGCCTTGGCCGCGGCGGCAGCGTCGTGTACCTGGGAGATCGACGCCTCAGGGGCGTGGCCGATCACCTGGGTGGTGTTGGGGTCAACAATCTCGTAAGTGCCAGACTCGGCGGCAACCCATTCGCCTCCGATGAGCAGGCGATACTCCTCGTCGACGTTCAACGGCGCCAACTCGGTCAGTGACATGGCCATCCCCCTTTGCCGGAATACCCGCTACCACGAACGGCTGGCCGGGCTAGGCGGCAATGCCGTACCTCTCCAAGCCGTACAGCTCGATGGCGTTGCCTCGAAGGAGCTTGTAGGTCTCCTCCTCGGTGAGCTCGGCCTGGGTCACGATCCTGGTGGCCACTTCCTTGGTGTGGGGGAATGTGGAATCGGCGTGGGGGTAGTCCACCTCAAAGGTGATCTGGTCCATGCCGATCAGATCGCGGTTGCGCAGTCCCACCTCGTCGTCGAACATGCAGCCCCACACATGGCCGGCGATATAGGACGACGGCGGGTTGGGCAGGTTCACCCCGAAATCACCGTTGTCGTCGTTGATCCGCTCCTTCCACAGCTTGTCCATGCGCTCGATCACGTAGGGCATCCACCCCACCTGGCCCTCGCTGTAGGCCACCCGCAGGCCCGGATACCGCTCGAACACCCCCGACAGGATGTAGTCGCACATCGAGCCCATGGCATTGCTGAAGGTGATGGTGGAGCTGACCGCGAACGGCGCGTCGGGCGACGTGGTCGGCATTTTCGACGACGAGCCTATGTGCATGTTCACCACCGTCCCGGTGTCCTCGCAGGCGGCGAAGAACGGCTCCCAGAACCCGCTGGGGTCGTGGATCGACGGCAGCCCCAAGTGGTAGGGGTTCTCGGAGAAGGCCACCGCGAAGCTCCCCTTGTCGGCGCAGCGGTGGATCTCCTCGGCGGCCAGGCGGGCGTCCCACAGCGGGATGATGGTGAGCGGGATCAGCCGGCCCCTGCCGTCGCCCGCGCACCACTCGTCGATCATCCAGTCGTTGTAGGCCTTGACGCACAGAAGGGCCAGTTCCTTGTCCTCCCGCTCGTGGAAGGTCTGGCCGCAGAATCGGGGCAGCACGTTGGGGAAGCAGATCGACGCGTCCACATGGTTGGCGTCCATGTCGGCCAGGCGCTCCTTTTGCTTCCAGCACCCCGGCAGTATCTCGTCGAACGTCACCGGGGTATTGGTGAGCGGCTCGAACCCGATGGCCGCCGACAGCTTGGGGAACGGGTAGATCAGATCGTCGTAGAGCCACCAGTCGCCCCACGCCCCGTCGGACGCGCCCTTCTCGTAGCTGAACACCCCGCCTTCGAAGTGGAAGGTGGCCCTGTCGCGCTCCACTCGGGGGCAGCGGTCGTGATACTTGCGGGGCAGCCGCTCGGTCCACAGATCGGGCGGCTCCACCACATGGTCGTCCACGGAGATGATGCGGGGGATCTCTGCCATGGGCTCAGAGCTTATCGGGGCTCTGGGGCGGGCCATTTACCCAACACCCAGTTGTTCGCCAACGAGCCCGCTGCCTGCCGCCGACCTCCCGATGGCGAACTTTTACCCAACACCCAGTTCTTCGCCAACGAGCCCAGGCATGGCCTAGATTGTTCACAAAGCGCGCCGAAGGGGCGAACCATGTTTGACACCATCATCAAGGGCGGAGACATCGTCGACGGCACCGGCGCCCCTCGCTGCCGGGCCGATCTGGGACTGCAAGGAGGCCGGATAGCCGCCATCGGCGATCTGAGCGACGCCGAGGCGGCCAACACCGTGGACGCTCTCGGCAAGGCGGTGTGCCCCGGCTTCATCGACGTACACACCCACCTAGACGCCCAGGTGTTCTGGGATACCACGCTGAGCCCTTCGCCCCTGCACGGCGTGACCAGCGTGATCGGAGGCAACTGCGGTTTCACGATTGCGCCGCTGACCGACGACCCCGCCGACGGCGAGTACCTGATGCACATGCTGGCCCGGGTGGAGGGCATGCCGCTGGAGTCGCTCCAGGTCGGCGTGCCGTGGAACTGGCGTTCCACCGCCGAATATTTCGACGCCTTCGACGGCACGCTGTCGGTCAACACCGCCTTCAAGGTGGGCCACTCCGCGCTGCGCCGGGTGGTGATGGGGCCGGAATGCGTGAGGCGGGAGGCTGCCCCCGAGGAGGTGGCCCAGATGCAGGATCTGCTCCGGGCCGGCCTGGAGGCCGGCGCCCTGGGGTTCTCGTCCTCGTACGCCCGAACCCACAACGATCCCTTCGGCAACATGGTGCCCAGCCGCTACGCCAGCCGGGAGGAGCTGGTGGAGCTGGCCCGGGTGTGCTCGGAGTACCCGGGCACTTCCCTGGAGCTCATCCCCTGCGTCGGACCGTTCGACGAAGCCGCGGTCAACCTGATGACCGACATGTCGGTGGCGGCGCAGACCCAGCTCAACTGGAACGTGATGACCGTGATGGCCGGGAACCTCGATGAGTGCTACGCCAAGCTGGAGGCCAGCGATCACGCCAAGGCCCACGGCGGCAAGGTGGTGGCCCTCACCGTGCCCATGGCCTTTTCTGTCCGCCTCAGCATGGCCGGCGGCTTCGTGCTCGACGCCCTGCCCGATTGGGAGGGCGCCATGCTGGCCCCGCCCGCCGAGAAGATGGCTATCTTGTCGGATCAGGCGGGGCGCGACCGACTCGATGAGCTGGCCCAGCAGCCCGGACCCCTCAAGGGTCTGGCCGACTGGTCCACCAAGATCATCTTCGACACCTTCGCTCCCGAGAACGAGCAGTACCGGGGCCGCACGGTGGGCCAGATCGCCGCTGATGAGGGCAAGAAGCCGTTCGATGCCCTGTGCGACATCGTGGTGGCCGACGAGTTGAAGACCTCCTTCGGCACCCCGCCGCCGGTGTCCTCGGACGAGGACTGGGAGGCGCGCATGGAGATTTGGCGGGATGGCCGGGCGGTGATCGGCGCTTCTGATGCCGGCGCCCACCTGGATCTGTTCATGACCGCCAACTACGCCACATCCATGCTCGGCCAGTGCATGAGGGAGCGGGGCCTGATCTCGATGGAAGAGGCCGTCCACCTGATGACCGACGTGCAGGCCCGGCTCTACGGCCTCAAGGAGCGGGGCCAGCTCCAGGAGGGCTGGCACGGCGATGTGGTGGTGATCGATGAGTCCAGCGTGGGGGCCAAGCCCCTCACCGTTGTCGCCGATCTGCCTGCCGGGGCCCCCCGCCTGTACGGGGAGGCCGACGGCATCGACCATGTGTTCTGCAACGGTGAGGAGATCGTGCGCAACGGGCAGTTCACCGATGCCCGGCCCGGCAGGCACCTCCGCAGCGGAACCGACACCGAGCGGGTCGATCTCTCCTAGACTCCGAACCTCTCAACCCAATGGGCCCCACGGCCCCAAACCCAATTGTTCACAAGCACAACCAGGAGCAATCATGCCCGAAGCAGTCATCGTCGCCGCCTCCCGCACCCCCATCGGTCGCGCCGTCAAGGGGTCGCTGGCCGATGTCCGCCCCGACGATATGTCGGCGTTCATCATCGAAGACGTGCTCGGCAAGGTGCCCCAGATCAACGGCGCCGACGTCGAGGACGTGATGTGGGGCTGCGCCCAGCCTGCGGGCGAGGCCGGCTACAACATCGCCCGCCTCTCGGGGCTGCTGGCCGGGCTTGACGTGCCCGGCGTGACCGTCAACCGCTACTGCTCCTCGTCGCTCCAGACCATACGAATGGCCGCCCACGCAGTTCGGGCCGGTGAGGGCGACGTGTTCGTGTCGGGCGGGGTGGAGTGCGTGAGCCGCTTCGCTTCCGGCGTCTCCGACCAGGGCGGCAAGAACGACAAGTTCGCCGAGGCCGAGACCCGCTCCGCCGAGCGCAGCGGGGAGGGCGCCCCGGTGTGGTCGCCCCCCGAGGGGCTGCCCGACGTGTACATCGCCATGGGCCAGACCGCCGAGAACGTGGCCCAGGCCTGGAACGTGAGCCGCGAGCGCCAAGACGAGTTCGGCGTCATGTCCCAGAACCGGGCCGAGGCCGCCCAGGAGCGGGGGTTCTTCGAGCGGGAGATCACCCCCTATCCTCTGGCCGACGGCACGCTGGTCGCCAGAGACGACGGCATCAGAGCCGGCACGGTGATCGAGAAGGTGTCCCAGCTCAGCCCGGTGTTCCGCCCCGACGGCACCGTCACCGCCGGCAATGCCTGCCCCCTCAACGACGGGGCCGCCGCAGTGGTGGTGATGAGCGACGCCAAAGCCGCCGAGCTGGGCGTGAAGCCGCTGGCTCGGATCGTGGCCTCAGGGGTGGCCGCGGTACACCCCGAGATCATGGGGCTCGGGCCCATTCCGGCCATCACCCAGGTGCTGGAGCGGGCGGGCATGACCATCGACGACATCGATCTGGTGGAGATCAACGAGGCCTTCGCCGCCCAGGTGATACCCAGTGCCGACGAATTGGGTATCGACTACGACAAGTTGAACGTGAACGGCGGCGCCATCGCCCTGGGTCACCCCTTCGGCATGACCGGCGCCCGCATCATGGGCACCCTGCTCAACGGCCTGGAAGACGCCGACAAGACGATCGGCGTCGAGAGCATGTGCGTGGGCGGCGGCCAGGGCATGGCCATGATCGTGGAGCGGCTCAACTGAGCTGAGCGACCCCTTATGCCAGATGCTGAGATTGGACCAGCTCGGCCCGCTCTCAAATCGGCTCAAGCCAATTCAGGCCAGAGAGCCAGCGCGGTGCCGCCCAGGAACCGAGCCTGCTCGCTGGGAGACAGCCCGGCGCAAGCTGCTCGGGCCTGATCGGCCAGCTCCGCATAGGGCCGGTCGTGGGTTTGAGAGTAGTCCGAGCCCCACATGAGCCGGTCGAGGCCGAACTGCTCGGCCAGCCGCTCCAGCATGGCCGCCGGTTCGCCGGCATCCAGCACATGGGGGGTGACCTTCAAGTACAAGTTCTCCATGTGGGCGTAGTCGCAAATCGACTCGGGGGCAAAGCCGCAGTGGTCGAGGGCCAGAATCACATCAGGATGGCCGGCCACCGCTTCGCCCAGCGCGGGCAGATGCTCGGGCACCGTGGCAGCGCTGACCCGAAGTCCAAGTCGCCGCGCCGTTTCCCAGTTGGCTTCGTCCTGTAATGGCCCGCCCCCGCCGATGGCGTAGAATCGCACGCCGCCAACCCCGGCCGCCGCCAAAGCGTCAAGCTCTGCCGGATCGTCCACAATGGCCACCGCGCTGAACGAGTCGGGATAGGCGGCTCGGGCATCCACAACGTAGGAGTTGTCCGTGCCGTAGCCTCCTAGGGCCTGCACCAACACCGCCCGGTCCACCTTGGCGACCGCCATCTCGGCCAGCAGCCCCTCGGCGGTGACCGGCGCCTCGTGTACCCATTCCACCCCCGGATAGTCGGCCACCTGGAGCGGATATCTCTCCAAGTCATCAGAAATCACGTGGGTATGGGTGTCGACGACGAGCACTCGCACAGTCTGCCCGACCACTAGGTCAAGACATGGCTTTGATTGCTGCCGACCGCTATGTCGATAGGGCTGAGATGGATGATTTCGTCCGCCCCCGCCACCGAGGCGTGCTGCTTACCGCCCTTTGGCTAGGCGCTCGAGCACTAACACCCATTCGCCGATGCCCGATTTTATGGTCACAGGCCCCGCGGCGCAGTCAGCGCCGATGCCGCGTCCGATCAGAAACGTGACGGACCCCGAATCCACCGTCGCGCAGTGCCGGTTTTTCTCGTCTTCTATGGTCGCTCCAATGAACAAGCCCTTTCCTTCAGCGCCGCTCGTCATGCCAGAGGCGATAGTCGCCCGCCACACACCGGGAGAGAGCCGCTCGCCGGTAATGGTGTCGATACCGGACCCGCGGTACACACGGTGTTCGACGGTGGCTGGACCGTCTCCGCGGACTATGAAATAGCCGTTTACCGCGGTCACAGTGACTGCGGCAACGGCAGTAGCTGCCAGCACAATGACAGCCGCGACGATGAATTTTCTCATGGTGACTCCTCTCAGCCGGTGAAGCAGTATAGGCGCACCGGCGGTCAGGATAAAGGCACCTGCGAGGCCAATCTGGAGGCGCCGACGCCGTAGAGGTCGCCGAGATAGCTCTGCCAGCCGAAGGTGTTCGACTCCCTGCTCCAGATCATCAGGTCGTCGAGCATCGGCAGTCGAACGCTTCCACAAGCGGACTCCCCCTACTGGCTGGAGGTGGGCAGGTTGAGTGCCAGCCCCATGCCTGCGTCGATCAACCGCATGGTGGCGGGGTCAACCCGGCCGGCCCAATCAGACAACACGGCCTTGTCGATGGTCACGATCTGCGAGACATTGGCCACTGAGTCGCGGTCTAGGCCGGTGGTTTCTGAAGGCAACTCGACGTTGCCGGGAGCGGCAGCGAGGCGGAGATTAGAGGCAATGGCCACTGCTAGAACAGTGTCGATCCTGCTCTGGTTGAACCGGTCGCTGGACACAACAAGCACTGGACGGCGGCGACCTGGTTCTGATCCCGTTGGCTCTCGTAGACCTGCCCAGTAGATCTCACCCCGGTAAATCACCAGGGATCTGATAGCGCGTCGGCTTGCACTTGCTTCAGCGTTTCATCAAGACCCGAGGTCGCCTCTGCATACACGGCGTCGAGACGAGCGGTGACGTCATCGTCCTCTGCTTCGGCCAAGAGCCGCTCCAACGCCTCGGCGTACAAATTCGAACGAGAACATCTGCGGCGGGTGGCCAACTCCTCGGCGGCTTCGAATACCGCATCGGGAATGGAAACTGCGACTTTCACAGCCTCAGTATAACCCGGTATTACCGGTTTCGCATTCCTGCGAAGCCGCAGATGCTCAGCCGAGCCGTGCCAGCTGGCGGCGGAGCCAGTCTTCTTGGTCGGCGTTGTAGCGCTGGGCGATCTCAAGATGGGCGAAGAGGGCCACGCCGTGGGGTGCTCCGGGATACACGTGGAGCTCGGTGGGAACGCCGGCGCCGTAGAGGCGCATTGCGTAGGTGATGTCCTCGTCGCGGAAACCGTCGGCCCCGCCGACGCAGACATAGGCTTCGGGGAGACCTGACAGATCCTCAGCCCGAGCGGCCGCCGCGGTAGGCGGCACGTTGTCGGCGCCGTAGAGATCGCCGAGATAGCTCTGCCAGCCGAAGGTGTTCGACTCCCTGGTC